>NZ_JADPKD010000010.1:0-61468 GCF_023073735.1 Bradyrhizobium sp. 160 | reverse complement strand
CGGCTCCGCGATCATCACGACACATGATCGCCCCTCTCGGATGAGCCGGGATGGGCGACACATACGTCATTTCCGAATTTCGGTAAAGCGGAATATTTTCGCAAGAGAGGATTGACAGAGCCGCGACACAGGCGCGGCGACGGATCGAGCGCGGCGCGATCGGGGAAAGTGTCAATGGCGAGCAATCACCCGGATTACGCTGCGCTCCATTCGGGCTACACGACTACGTCCTAGCCCCCGCCAAAATCCCGCGGGCTGAACGGCAAATCCAACACCTTCCATTCCCCGTATTTGTCGGCCGGCAGCATCTTGTAGGGCTGGCAGTTCTGGAGCGCGCTCATTGCGGACTTGACGATGGCGACGCCCTTCGCGGACGGCGGGGCTTCCATCAGGATCGGCTCGCGTGCCAGCGTGCCGTCGGTGGCGAACACCGTGCGCAGCTTGACATGGACGTTGTCGGTTGGCGCGACCCCGGACGGCAGCTTGGCGCACTTTTTCAAGTGACGGCGCAGTTCGACGATGACCTCGGGCGGCAGCTTGGCGGCGATCGAATCCTTGGTGTCGCCGCCGTCGTTCTTGGGGGCGTCTTTCGGCAGCTCCGTCGGCAATTCAGGCGGCAGGCCCAGCATGACGCCGTATTTGACGGTGACGTCGGGCTCCGGAGCCTGATAGGCCGGCGACGGTGCGGCCTGGGGCTGCTGCATCGCCTGTGATGGCGGCGTCGGCGGCTGCGGCGGCTGGGCTTGCTGCGGAGGCTGTTGCGGCTGTGCATTGGCCTCGCGCGGGTCCGGCGGCGAAGGCTGTTTCTGCAATTGTTGCTGCTGCGCAGAACGTTGCAGCTCGGGCGAAGCCTGCGGTGACGGCGATGGCGCGGGCTGCTGCTTGGCCGTCGCATCCGACTTGTCGGCCAATTCCAGCTTCGGCAGCTTCAGGTCGGGTTTCGGCTCCGGCGGCTTCTCCCTCGCCTCTTCCTGGGCCTTCTCCTCGGCTTTGGCCTCCTCCTCCTTCACCTGCTCCGGCGTGACGATGTCGACCGTAACAGCCTCGGGTGGCGCGGCGTGGAACGGATGGACTTCGCTGATCAGGATGATCAGCGCCACCAGCGTCAGATGCGCGATCGCCGACGCCGCAACGTCCGTCCGTATGATCTTCCGCAGTTCCATCGACTGACTTCGGGTTGCCGCGCTGGTCCTAGCATAATGGAAGCCCCCCTCAATCCCATTTCGGCGCGAAGCCGAAGTCGGTCAGGCGTCCCCTGGGATTGGCGAGCGCGGCGATCCGGCCCATCTCGTCGTCCGACAGCTCGAAATCGAAGATCTCGATGTTTTCCGACAGACGCTCGACGCGCGAGGTGCGCGGGATCGCGGCGACATTCTGCTGCATCAGCCAGCGCAGGCACACCTGCGCCGGGCTCTTGCGATGGGCGCGGCCGATCTCCGCGAGCGTCTGGTCGGACTTGATGCGGCCCTTGGCGATGGGACTGTAGGCGACGAGAGCAAGACCATGCTGGTCGCAGGCCGCCCTCACCTTCGCCTGATCCAGATAAGGGTGATATTCGACTTGATTGCAGACAAGCGGCTCGGGCGATAACGCCACCGCCTGCTCGATCAGCGCCACTGTGAAGTTGGAGACGCCGATGTGGCGGGTCAGGCCCATGCGCTTCGCATGCGATAGCGCTCCAAGCGTCTCCGCGAGCGGCACATGCGAATTCGGCCAGTGCAGCAGCAACAGATCGACGGAGGGAAGCCGCAGGCGGGCGAGGCTCTCCTTGACCGAGCGTTCGAGATCGTGGGGCGCGAAATGGTTGGTCCAGACTTTCGTCGTGAGGAAGATGTCGTCGCGGCGCACGCCCGAGGACCGCAAGCCGTCGCCGACCTCGCGCTCGTTGTCATAGGCCTGCGCGGTATCGATGTGGCGATAGCCGAGCCGCAGCGCCTGCTCGACAATGCGAGCGCATGGCCGGCCGCCCAATTCCCAGGTCCCGAGCCCGATCGCCGGGATCCTTGCACCATTGGCCTCGACGAACAGCATGAGGAATCCTCTCTGTTGCGGCAGCCCCAAATCATCCGGCCGTCATTATGGACCCGGCCCATGACGCTGCCAACGGACGCCGCGACAGTTCGGCCGGATATTCAGCGCAATACTACCGGAGGGTTCGCGCGAGCTCTTGGCGTTCCGTCCTTAGCGTCAGACTTTGGCGAGCGCCTGGAACACCGTATCCGGCGCATGCGCGATCACGGCGAGCAGCGCGCGGGCCGGTCCGCGCGGGGCGCGCTTGCCCTGCTCCCAGTTGCGAATGGTCTCGACTGGGACGCCGAGTTTTGCGGCGAACTCCATCTGCGTGAGGCAGGCGCGGCGGCGCAAATCGCGCACCGCGAGCGGGCCGGCGTCGCCCGACGCGGCATTGGCCGCCGGCTGGACCGGAAATTCCTGTCCGTCCCGCAATTCGACGATCCGTCCGTCCGCCTTCAGCCGCAACCGCATGCTCATTCCCCCAAGCGGGGCGATGATGCGGCAGGTCGCTTAAGTTCGGATTAAGAGAGCGGTCTCGTGCCCCGGACGCAGCGCAGCGCTTCTTCAGCGTTGCGCTGCAGAGTCGGGGCCCATCTCGTGGGTCTCGTCCCTATCGCTTTTTGGGTCCCGGTTCTGCGCAGCAACGCTAAGGCCGTTGCTGCGCGCCCGGGACACGAGAGTGAGATTGCCGCACGTCCGTCCTACTTCAACCCGAACCAGAGCGTCGCGATGCCGAGGAAGGAGAAGAAGCCGACGACGTCGGTCACGGTGGTGACGAAGGTGCCGGACGCCACCGCAGGATCGGCCCTGACACGGTCGAGCGCCATCGGGATCAGGATGCCGCCGAGCGCGCCGGCAATGAGGTTGCAGATCATCGCCAGCCCGATGACGATGCCGAGGCCGGGGATCTTGAACCAGGCCACGGCCGCGATGCCGGTGATCACGGCGAAGGCGAGACCGTTGACGAGGCCGACCAGGCTCTCGCGCATCACCACGCGCCAGGCGTTGGAGGAGCCGAGCTCGCGCGTCGCCAGCGCCCGCACCGCGACCGTCATGGTCTGGGTCGCGGCATTGCCGCCCTGGCTCGCCACGATCGGCGCCAGCACGGCGAGCGCCACCATCTTCTCGAGCTGGCCTTCGAACAGGCCGAGCACGGAGGACGCCAGAAAGGCGGTCGCGAGATTGACCAGCAGCCAGTTGAAGCGGCCGCGCGCAATGGTGAGAAAAGTGTCCGACAGCTCCTCGTCGCTGGTGACGCCGCCGAGCGCCTTGAGGTCCTCGTCCGCCTCCTCCTCGATGACGTCGACGACGTCGTCGACGGTGATGACGCCAACCAAGCGGTCCTGGGTATCGAGCACGGGCGCTGCGACGAGATTGTACTTGCCGAACATGCGCGCCACCTCCTCCTGGTCCTCCAGGACGGAGACGCGGCGGCGATCCTCGTCGGTCAGCTCGGTGAGCGGCACCGGACGGCGCGCCCGCAGCAGCACGTCGAGCGGCACCGCACCCTGCCAGTGCTGGTCCTTGTCGACGACGTAGATCTCATAAAAGCGGTCGGGCAGGTCCGGCGTCTCGCGCATGTAGTCGATCGCCTGGCCCACGGTGAAGTCCTGGGGCACCGCGATGAATTCGGTCTGCATCCGGCGGCCGGCGGAATTCTCCGGATAGAGCAGGCTGCGCTCGAGCGCCACGCGCTCCTTCAGCGGCAGCTTCTCGAGGATCTCCTCCTGTTCCTCGGCATCGAGCGTTTCCAGGAGCTCGACCGCGTCGTCGGATTCGAGCTCGCGGACACCTTCAGCGACGGTCTCCGGCGGCAGTTCCTCGAGGATCTCCTCGCGCACGGCCTCGTCGACCTCGTTCAGCGCGGAGAAGTCGAAGTCGCGCCCGGTCAGCTCGACCAGGCGGACGCGGTCGTCGGGCTCCAACGCGCCGATCAGGTCGCCCAGGTCGGCCTCGTGCAGCTCGGCGACGATCGCGCGCAGCTGTGCCGAGTCTGCGGCCTCGATCGCATGCGCGATCTCCTCGACGAATTCGTGACGAATTTCGCCGTCTTCATTGCGCATCGGTACGTGGTCGAGTACCGAATCCGCGGCGGGAGCGGCAACGTCCAGATGTTCATCCATGGCGCGCCTCGCCGTTTGACAGGTTGGATCAGATGGTCTGGGCTGACGGTTCAGGCAATACCCACAAGCGAACAGCGAGCGCAATGACAAAGATGCAATGCCCGGAATGGACGCCGATGGCGCTGGGCGCGGTGCTGGCCGGCCTCGTCGGCGCGACCTCGCTTGAAGCCGCCGAGTGCCCGCGCAAGGACGCGCTCGGCACTGCGCGCGTTCTGAGTGTCGACGTCAAGGCCACCCCGCGCGTGGGCCTGAAGAGCTTTCCGCAGACGCTGCCACTCGCCGATCGCGAGGTCGTGCTGACCTTCGATGACGGCCCACATCCACCGACCACGTCGAAGGTGCTGGCGGCGCTGGCGCAGGAATGCGTACGTGCGACCTTTTTCCTGATCGGCCTGCACGCCTCCGAACATCCGGACATGGTCAAGCGCATCGCCAGCGAGGGCCACACCATCGGCCACCACACTTTCTCGCACCCGTTCATGGCGCGGATCCCGTTCGACAAGGCCAAGAGCGAGATCGACCGCGGCATCGCGGCCGACGAGATGGCGCTGCACGGGGTTTCGACCACGACGCCCTCGACGCCGTTCTTCCGCTTCCCCTATTTCGAGTCCACGCCCGCACAGCTCGACCTGCTCCAGGCGCGCGGCATCGTGGTGTTCGGGGCTGACCTCTGGGCCAGCGACTGGAACGAGATCACGCCGGAGCAGGAATTGAAGCTCGTCACCGAGCGCCTCGCCGCGAGCGGCAAGGGCATCATCCTGTTCCACGACCCCAAGGCGCGCACGGCCGCGATCATGCCGGCCTTCCTGCGGTATCTGAGGGAGAACGGGTATCGGGTTGTTCACATCGTTCCGGCAGGCCCAGCGCAGAAGAATGCCGATGCGCATTGATGCCGGAATGTCACGCCGGCGCAAAATGGGGTGATTTGGGGCCAATTAATATTCTGTTCATGCTACCCCATGCAAAGTTCAGCGCGGCTCCGGCTGAACCGTTTTGGGGCATCTCCGACCTATTAAGGCGGCAATCTCATGGGGGCAGACGAGGTTCATGATCGGAAGTAGCGTTGGTTTGCGGACGCGATCGTGGACGGCCCTTGGCCTGTTGCTGGGATTGCTGACGACCGCTTCGCCGGCGGCGCTCGCGGCCGACTGTCCCGGCCATCCCGACGCGCTCGGGACGTCCCGTACCCTCGTGGTCGATCCGCGCGAGCATCCGCTGATCGGCACCATGCAATATCGCGAGACGCTGCCGCTGAAGGACCATGAAGTGGTCCTGACCTTCGACGACGGTCCGCTGCCGAAATATTCCAACCAGGTGCTCCAGATCTTAGCCGACGAGTGCATCAAGGCGACCTTCTTCATCATCGGCAACCAGGCCAAAGCCAATCCGGAAGGGGTGCGCAAGCTGGTGGCGGCGGGCCACACCGTCGGCACGCACAGCATGGACCATCCGCTGACGTTCGATCGCATGCCGATCGAGAAGGCCGAGGCCGAGATCAACGGCGGCATCGAATGGACCGCGGCTGCGATGACCGATCCGACCAAGCTTGCGCCGTTCTTCCGCATTCCCGGCCTGATGCGCGCCGAAGGCGTCGAGAACCATCTGATCTCGCGCGGCATCCAGGTCTGGAGCGCCGATTTTCCGGCCGACGATTGGCGCCATGTGTCCTCGGATCGCGTCTATCAGCTCGCGATCCAGCGCCTCGAGGCCAAGGGCAAGGGCATCCTGCTGCTGCACGACATCCAGGCCCGCACGGTGGCGGCGCTGCCGAAGATCATCCGCGACCTCAAGGCGCGCGGCTATCGCATCGTCCATGTGGTGCCCGCGACCGCCGATCGGCCGGCGACGCCGACCACGCCGGTGGAATGGCTGCTGCATTCGCCGACCGAGACGACGCCGATCGCGCGCTGGCCGCGCGTGCCGAATTTCGTGTTCGCGCAGACCCGGATGCTGCCGGCGCCCGCCCTTGCCGATCTCAATGCGCAGACCGAGCATCAGCCGCTGCTGCCGCGCCGGACCATGGCGCAGGCGAATGTCGAGGCCACCCTGCCCGTGCCGGGCCGCGACCTGTTTGCGATCCCCGAGGGCTCGGTCGAGGTGCTGCTGTCGACGACCCTGTCGCGACGCGCGACGCGGCTGGCCATGGCAGCCCAGACGCCGCATGCGGCCAAGGACAAGGCAGCCAGGGGCAAGGCAGCGAGATCGCAAGGACGGCGCAGCGCGCAGGCAGCGCCAGCCGCGCCGAAGCCCGCCGCGCAGACCAAGAGCGCTGCCCCGCACCCGACCCGCGTCGCCAGCCTGAAGAAGCGCGCTTAAGGTTCTACTGCCGCATGATCGCGGCGACGCAGAGCAGCACGATCAGCGCCAGGAAGAACAGGTCCATATAGGACTTGAGCTCGCCGTCGCGTCGCAGCCGCGCAACGTCGGCGACGACCTGCTTGCGTGCCGAGCTTCCGCCCGAGCCATCATTGATGGGAGCCTGAAGGCGCCGCGTCTCGGCTTCCAGCTTCTCGATCTTCTGGAAGAAGTAGAACGCGCGCAGCGTCGAGGCCGCGCGCATGGCGGCATAGACCAGCACCAGGATCGCCAGGATGGCCCGGTTCGGATACTTCTCCATGAAGTTCAGGCTGAAATAGACCACCGCCAGGAAAGCGAAATTGGTGATGAAGCGGTAGACGAAGCTAAGAAAGACCATGCTGGCTCAAGCCTTGAGGGATGCGCAACCGGATCGTCGCGCATACGGAATCAGGGGCCAGATGGAGCAGCCGGCCTGGATGCCGTGCAGTCCCGTCTACGCCAAATTTGTTTCAACAAAGATACTATCGCCTCGCAACTCGCCGCCATTTAGCCACACGCGCCTATAATGCAAGCCGGAGCATGCCGTCGGCCCATTGCACGACGGTAGCCCGCAACGGTTCAATGGCGATTTGGCGGAAGTCGCGATAGACTATCGACCGCCACCAGATGTGGGGTCTGCCGATGTCGAAGAAGGGAATCACGGGCCACGACGACTGGGTTCTGACCGAGGCCCTCGCGACCGCGCTGGTCGCACTGGAGCAGCTCGAGCCCAAGCACCGGCCGAACGCACATATGGACGACATCCGCAAGATGCTCTCGAATGGCAAGGAGCCGGCGGCGGTGAGCCTGCACCTCGCCCAAGCCAAGTGCCGCCTATTCCCCGACCTCGATCCGCTGGAGATCTACCGGGAATACGGCATCGGGGAGGAATACGGCTAAGGGGGCGGTCGACGATCGAGCTAAGGGCCGCCGGCAACCGATCCCGCGATCACCATGACCAGCGCGCCAAGGTCGACCTTGCCGTTGACGCTCAGCTCCTCTGAGCGTTCGGCATCGTCCGGGCCTTGAACCCTAAGCGCTTGCGGCCGGTCGGCGGCCTGTCTTTGCAGCTCGCCGATGATGGCTTCCTTGAGTTTCTCTTCCAGCATGGGGCTTCGTCCTTCAGGCCGCCATCGCGCGGCAGGATTGGGCGCAGGAGCGGCACATCGCGACGCATTCGTCCATGCCGCCGATCCGCTCGCAATCCTCGGCGCATTCGGCGCAGATTTCAGCGCATTCGCTGCAGGTGTGCCTGTGATGCGGCGTGTTGATCAGCATGAAATGCGCCGCCGTCCGGCACATCTCGGCACAAGCCATCATCAGGCGGAAGTGCTTTGGCTCCACGTGCTTGCCGCCGGTCTCGAGGCAGTGGTTCATCGCCGTGCCGAGGCATGTCTGATAGCAGCTCATGCAGAGCCCGATGCAGCGGGTCATGTCTTCGGATTGGGCCATCCGTTCTCTCCCATCGCGCCCCTCACTCCGCTCGACCAAAGCGGGGCAACGCGCTTCGTTCCAGGTTCCGCTCGATTGTGTGGCTCAGCCACGCGCGGCCGCCTCAAGCCAGGAGCCGCGGCAGGCTGTTATGGATCGTGCAAGCGGCAATTGCGGCGTGGCCGAAGGCGACCGAGATCTGGTGCAGGTCGGTGACGATGTCGCCGATGCCGTAGAGCCCATCGATCGACGTGCGCTGATGGTCGTCGACCTTCAAATAGCCTTCGGCGGTATGTTCGGCGCCCAGCACCATCGCGAGCTGCGAGCGGACCTCCGCGCCCATCGCGGGATAGACGATGTCGAATTGCGCCGTCCGGCCGTCCGCGAAGGCGGCTTCGACGCCATTGTCGCGTCGCCGCAAGTGCAGGTCGGGCGCGAACACGAACTTCACACCCGCTTCACACAGCTCTGACGTTGCTGCCTTGCCGTCGTTCGGCCCGGTTGCGAGCAGCGTCACGTCGCGCGAGTAGCCGCGCAGGAACAACGCCTTGCCGGCAGCGCGGTGAAGCGGGCCGACGACGCCGGTGCGGCGGCCGGCGGCCTCGAAGGCGTCGCAGACGGGACAATAGCGCAACAGCCCGTCCGCGACCGCCGCGCGCCATTCCACGAACGGCGGATGGGTGTCGACGATGCCGCAGGCGAGAACGACGGTGCCGGCCTGATGTGCGCGACCGTTCCAGCTCGCCTCAAAGCCATGCGCGTGCCGCTGCAATGCGGTGACCTCGGCGTCGACCCGCGTCACGGCGAGCTCGTCCAGTTGCGCCGACATGCGCGCGATCAATTCGCTGCCGGACAGACCGTGGACGAAGCCGGGGACGTTGTGACTGCGCGGGATCAGCGCCGCCCGGCTTGCGCCGGCGTCCACGACGCAGACGCTGCGGCGAAATCGCGCCAGATAGATCGCGGCCATCAGTCCGGCCGGGCCGCCGCCGACGATCAGGCAATCGAGTGGCGCGCTGGTCATTTGGGGTTTGGGTCCTGAACACCAGTACCGGGGTCCTGGAGCCGGCCGCTCCGCGCCAGCCGAACGGCGTTGCCAAGCGCGCGCGCCGCATTCCGCACCTGCTGCTGGAATTCGTCGTCTTCGTCGAGCTCGCGATGCGAATTGGCGTATGGCTCCATATAGCCGACATAACCATCGAGCTCGGCGTAACGGCCCGCCGAGATCAGCTGCATGTCGGTCAGCCAGTCCGACAAGGCGCGGCGCACGCCCTCGGCGCCGACCGCATCGCCGTGAACGACGATGCCGAAATGACGGCCGGCGAGGTGACGCGGATACGGCCAGCCCTTCAGCTCGATCGCCTTGGCTTCAGCGGCCTTCTTGCCATGGGTCGAGCTCGGATCGGGATTGCCGCCGTCAGCGCAGACCATCCGATCCATCATCGCTTTCAGTCCGGCGGGCACGTGATACCAGTTCACCGGCGCCACGATCAGGATGCCGTGGGCGGCGACCCAGAGCGGATAGATCTCGTTCATCCAGTCGCCCACCTGCCCCAGCGAATAATTCGGATAGCAGCTGCATGGCCAGTGGCAGAGCGGCATCGCGGTTGCGACGCAGGATTTGCAAGGATGGATATTCTTGCCAAATTCCGAAGCGAGGCGCGAGAGATCGAGGATATCGCCGGCAAATCCCATCTCGATGAAGACCGGCTCGGCCAACTTGACCAGGCGCCAGGTCTTGGACATCTCGCCGGGACAGGTGTGCTCGCTGCGGGCCGAGCCGTTGATGATCAGGATCCGCGGCGTCTCACTGGCATCGTCATGCCGGCGCTGCGCCGCAAGCACGGCGGCACGCGCCTCCAGCCAATCGACGGCGATGTCGTAATCGGGATCGGCGAAGCCTGCTCCCGCCTTGCGCGTCAGCGGCGCCTTGCGCGAATGACTGTAAGCGTCCCAGGCGGCGCCGACGATGGCATCAAGCTCGCGTTGCAGGGGGGCAAAGGCAGGATCGACGAACCGGCTCCTGTAACGGCTCTCGAATTCTTCGCGCGACAGCCTGACGGGCGGCATCCCCTTGCGAATGTCGGCTTCCGTCATGCTGGCTCCTGGCAAAGTCGGACGCGTTCGACCAACCCAGGGCGCAGCGGGTGGTTCCCGAATGCCTATTGCCGAACGACTTCCTCAGGCAAATCGAATTGCGCGATCCGCTGGTCCAGCCGCCATAGCTCGATGCGGTGGACCAGCACGAGCGCGGCGGCCTCGCGTTTGGCCTGCTCGTCATCGCCGCAGACGAGATTGATACATCCGAACACATGACCGTCGCGATCGATCTGGAAAGCGCGATAGTGCTTCATGCCCGGCACCGTCATCGATCTCGCCTGGGATGGGCGGGCGCGCTCAGCCAGTCCGTCAGGTTCGAGGTCACCTCGTTCTGCTTGGCGCGTTGCAGCAGCATCTCGCGCTCCCTGCCGGGCGGCAGGCTGCGCGCACGCGCGCGGGCGTTTTCGGCGAATGCAGCCAGCCTCTCCTGGAGCGATTGGGTCTGTTTCCTGCGATTGCGTTTGGCGGTCATTGTCGTTTCACAAATCATTTGGTTGGAAGGAAATTGGCCCCGGCGGGAGGTCGGGCACCGGGGCCGAGGTTTCGTGCCGGCTGGGGCGGCCCAGCCCGGCAGTGTTTGTAGCTTCCGCCGCATCAGCCGGTTCCGGCATTTCAATAAGTTAACACTGCGTGATTTTGCGCGCCGCCGGATGCCGGCAGGTCTGCGTGCCGGCAGAGTTGATTGCGCCGGAACCGAAATGCTGATTCGCATGTTCATGGGGGGACTTGAAGGAGGATCATCATGGCGAAAGCAGCATGGAAGCGGCCGGGCTCACCGATCGGCCGCAAAGGACCACGCAAGGCGAATCCCGCCTACAAGCGCCGCGCGCGCGAGCCGTGGACGCCTGCGGACGTGAGCAAGCTGAAGCAGCTCGCGAAAGGCAACACGCCGACCGGCGTCATGAGCATTAAGCTTCAGCGTCCGGTCGCGGCCATCCGCAGCAAGGCGCAACGTGAAGGGATTTCGCTGAGGCCAACGAATCGCTCGCCGTACAACAGGCGAACCAAAGCCGCGAAGCGGCGTTGACGGAAGGCACCGCCGGGTGACAACCGGACACAACGGGGACGATGGACGTGGTGCTCATTTTTCCGGTTTCTGCCCACGACACGAGCGCATCGGTACGCGCCGACATCTAACCCGTTCCTGGCGCGTGCAGCCCGGACGCGCGTCGCATCATTTGCGCCGCGGCCTTGCGCGCCAGTCTGCGCATGCCTCTGCGTGGTTCTAGTCGGGCGGCTGCAAGCCTGGTGATCGAAGCCATTCGCTCATCTGAGAGCCGGTCTCCGCCTGCCTCGCCTTGCGCAACATCTCATCCCGTGCCGCTCCCGGCGGCAGCGCGTTGGCTTCTTCGCGCAGCCGCTGCGCTTCAGCGGCGAGGCGTATCTCCAGCGGATCCGCTTGCTTCGATCGATGCCGCATTAACATGAAGCGTTCTCCCTGATGATCGGGCAGAGCGCGCCGTTGCGTTCCCCAGGGTCAAGCGTTGGCCACACCCAAACGGCGTGGGCGAACCATCAACGCTCCAGGAGCGGAGCGGTTGCCGGGTTCCGCAAAAAACTGGCAGCAGATCGCCTAACCGGCACTCGATGTGAACTCATCTTCGCGATTGTCACGATGAGCCTTCACTTCGATGAGGACCATGGCGCTCTCCATGACTGCAAGGCGCAATTCAACCGCGGCCTGGCGGTGCTGGGTCGCAAGCAGTCGATGCTGCTCCCGCAGAGCGCGGCTGATGTCTATCGTGCCGGCTGCGCGGCAAAGGAGGGCATCCCGCATCGGTCCATCGCCAGCGTGAAAGTGCCTTTTACGCAAGTTACTCAAAATGAGCCGCCGGCTCAAAATTCATGCAGGCACTAACTTGGATTAAGATCTTAACGGCGTTGCCGTGCCTGTCGAAATGAGCCGCTCGGAAGCGGGACGATCGGCCGCTTGGTTCGTGGAAGTTTGCGAAAGCCCGCGCGCTCACCAGTCGCAGAGAGGCGGACGGCGCCCTACTTCTTGAGGACCGCCCCGGCGAGCTGCCATTCCAATTGATCACGGGATAGATGTAGCTGCTTCCTGATCTCAGCGTTCAGAGCCCGCAGTCGGACACTCTCCTCAATTACTCGATCAGCGCGCTCCAGCAGGTCTTGCGTTTCAAAGCCGAGAGGATCGTCGTCCATAGCATGCTCCCGATCTATGCAGGCGGGAGCACGCGATCTCTCAGCCACCGGCGCCTACGGGCAGAGCCTCGGCCGGTGATGCAGGGACAATACTCCAGATTACTCCCACTTCATAGTGAGATAGATCGCAGCGAATCCAGCGGTACCACACGGACCAAGCTGACCCTCGGCAGAGAAACGACTCTGGAACTGGCTCAGCGGCTCGCCGGCCTCGTCCGAATTTCAGCCGCGCCGATAGAGCTGCAGATAGCTCGGCGAGAATAGCGCTGCGTTCTTGAGCGCCCCGAGATCGTTGATGGTCAGCGTGCGCTCGCGCAGCACGATGAGGCCGGAGGCGCGCAGCTCCTGGAGCGTACGATTGAGATGCACCACCGAGAGCCCGGTGGCGTCCGCAAGGTCCGTCTGCGTGATCGGCATGACACAAGAATTGCCCTCGACCATCCCGACGGGGCGAAGCCGCTCGATGATCTCGCAGAACAGATGCGCGACGCGCTCGAGGGCGACGCGACGGCCGAGATTGATGGCCCATTCGCGCTGAATCGCGGCGTTGACGAGGGTCTCGCACAGGAACGCTTCGGCGAGCGAGCGGTCGTTGGCCACCAGGCTCTCGAAGCGTGTGCGCTTGATCTCGGCGTAAACGACGGGCGTCATCGTCGCGATGGAATGGTCGATGACCGGCATCAGGAATGCGTGCGCGTCGCAGCTCTCGCCCGGAAAAATGAAGTTGACGATCTGGCGCCGGCCATCCTCGAGGGTCTTGTAGCGGCAGAGCCAGCCCGACAGCACGAGACGGACGCTATCGACGACATCGCCCTCGGAGATCAGGTCCTCGCCCGATCCGGTGCGCTGCAATGCCTCTAGCAGAGCGTATTCGAGTGATTGTCGCGCCTCAGCCGATATCGGCCTCAGCACGTTCAATCGGCGAATGACCGGTTCAGCGAGGCTGCGGTCGGATGTTGAAAGCGGCATCAGTCAGCCACCGCCGGCGTATGGAAAGTGCGTTTGCTCAGGGGGATCGTGATCGTGCATTGCAGGCCGGCAGGATCGAATGCCATCGTAGTCTGCCCCTTGAAGTCAAACGCAAGTGTGCGCTCCAGGAGCTCGGTGCCAAAACCTTTGCGCGGCGGCGGTGCGACCCGCGGCCCGCCCCGTTCCCGCCATTGGAACATCAGCACCGCCGGCTCGGTGCTCTCCTCGATTCGCCATGAGATCTCGATGCGCCCGGTCGGCTGGCTCAGGGCGCCGTATTTCAGCGCGTTAGTCGCGAGTTCGTGAAGAGCCAGCGCAAAGGTTTCCGCGGCCTTCGACTGAAAACGCACCTTCGGACCGGTCAAACGCACCTGCTCGCCTTCCCTGGCATTATAGGCCAGCAGCTCCTCGACGGCGAGGTATTCGAGATCGACGCCGCTTTCGGGATCGCGGGTCACCATTGCCTGGGTGCGGGCGAATGCGCTCAGCCGGCCATCGAGATGGGAAGCAAAATCCTCGACGCTCTGGCTTGTGTCGGCCGTGCGGCGAGCGATCGAGCGCACGACGCCCAGCGTGTTGCGGACGCGGTGCTGGAGCTCGGCCAGCAGCAGCCGCTGCCGCTCCTCCGCGCGGGTGATGGCGGTGACGTCGATGAAGGTGATGACGACACCGGCGATGAAATTGTCGATGCTGCGGTAGGGCAGGACGCGCGCAATGTAGCGCGTACCGTTGTCGGGCGCGCTCAGCTCGCGCTCCGCGCTGGCCAGCGTGCGCAGCACGCGGCGGACGTCGTCATAGAGCTCCTCGATCGGGACGCGCGCCTTGATATGACTGATGGGACGACCCGTGTCGGTTTCGACCAGATGCAGAACCTGCGTAATCGCGGGCGTGAAGGTCATCACCCGCAAGTCATTGTCGAGAAATACGGTTGCGATCTGCGTGCTTTCGAGGAAATTCTTGAGGTCGCTAGTGGCGCGGGTCAATTCCTGAACGCGATGAGCCAGCTCGCCGTTGACGGTGGTCAGCTCCTCGTTGACCGACTGCAATTCCTCACGCGAGGTTTCGAGCTCCTCGTTGGCCGATTGCAGCTCTTCGTTGAGCGACTGGTACTCCTCATTGGAGGACTTCAGCTCCTCGTTCGTACTTTCGAGCTCCTCGATGGTAGCCTGGAGGCGCTCCCGCGTGGCACGCAGCTCGTTTTCGAGCCGCTCGACGTGCTCGGTCCTGACCAGCGCATTTGGATTGGCCTGGCCGGCCTCGATCGTGCGGAGTGGACCATCCTTGAACAGGACGACGAAGCTGCGATGGCCGCCGGCGCCGTCGTGGATCGGCTCGACCGTGACGTCAACGAGGATACGATGGCCATGCACCCCGAGTTGCACTTGCTCGGCATGGGCCGGCTCGTTAGTCTCTGCCGCGCGGCCCAGCGCTGTGCGTACTTCCAGGCGGAGATCGCGGTGTACGAGCTGGAGCAGGTCGAGCGTGGCGGCGCCCGCCGTCGGCTCGATGTAGCGGCCGGTGCGCCCAGAGAAGTGCAGGACCTGAAAATTGTCGTCGGTGATAACGTAAGCGGGCGCATAGCGCTCCGCGATGCGCTGTGCGCGGCGCTCGAGGCCGACGTCGGGGCCGAACGAACGCACCGGCGGCAGCTCGACGGGGACCCTTCCCGCCGCGGTCGTGATCGGAAACTCCGGCGGCAGCCGCGTTCCTGTCTCGAGCCTCTTGAAGATGCGGGCGCGGCGGTCCACCGGCGCGAACAATTTTGGATGCCGTGTCACGTTCTCGGAATTGCCAAGAAAAAGGAAGCGATCGGGGAGCAGCGCGAAGTGGAACAGCGGGATCACCCGGCTCTGCAACTCGGCATTGAGATAGATGAGCAGGTTGCGGCAGGAGACGAGGTCGAGCTTGGAGAACGGCGCATCCTTGATGACGTTATGCTGGGAGAAGATGCACATCTCGCGCAGTTCCTTCACCACGCAATAAGTGTCGCCTTCCCGGACGAACCAGCGCGCCAGGCGCTCGCTGGTCATATCGGCCTCGATATTGGTGCGATAGCGGCCGACGCGCGCCGTTGCGAGCGCCCGGCCATCGATGTCGGTGGCGAAGATCTGCACCTGCGGCGGGGACTCCATCCGCGCCATCTGCTCGCGGAGGAGGATGCCGATGGAATAAGCTTCTTCGCCAGTTGCGCAACCCAGCACCCAGACGCGCACCTGCTGGCCCGCGCCCTTGCCTTCGAATATTTTCGGGATGATTTGGGTCTCCAGGACCTCGAATTCGCGCTTGTCCCGGAAAAATTCGGTGACGCCGATCAGAAGGTCGTTGAAGAGGTGCTGGACTTCGTCCTTGTCGTTGCGCAGGAAATCGACATAGGCGGCGATCTCGTCGATCTGGACCACCTGCATGCGCCGCTGCACACGGCGCAAGAAGGTATTCTGCTTGTAACCGTGGAAATCGTTTCCGGTCTTGTTGCGCAGAATGTCGGCGATGCGCGACAGCGAGGTCGCGGCCGCGGCCAGCACCTCATCAAACCCCTGCTTCTCGTCCAACCGTCGCAGATGGCGGGCATAAACCCGGATGTGCTCCGGAATGTCTTGCGGCGGCAGCACGTAGTCCGCGATGGCCGCCGGCGTGTTGGCGTCCTCGAGATGATCCGGCTCCTCGCTCGCGACCTTTTCGGCGATGGCAAGACCGCCATGATCCTTCAGCGTCGCTGCGCCGAGCGTGCCGTTGCCGCCGGTGCCGGCCAATATCACACCGATCGATTGTTCGGCGCGTTCTTCCGCCAGCGACACCAGGAAGCTGTCGATCGTCGCCCGCTCACCGGGCGCCTGCTCGGCCTCGCGCATCGCAAAACGGCCGCCATGGATCGTGGTGATCATCGCCGGTGGACAAAGATAGATCGTGCCGCCCTCGATGGTTTGGCCGTCGCCAATGCCGGAGACCACGGCAGCGCTCGCATTTTGCAGGATTTCGCGCAGTCGCGGCTCGTCCAACGCCTCATGATGCTGAAGCGCCAGCACGACAGCCTGATCAGGCTCAACGGTGAGCTTGGCAAAGAAGCGCTCGATACTGTCCAGGGCGGTCGGCGAGGCACCCACACCGACGATCAGCGGGGACTTGATCTGGCGCTCTCTTTCGACCGGCTGGTCGCCGACTTCGTGCATGTTCTTGCTAGCTTTCATTGGCTGGCGGGGCGAACCGCTCCCCGCCAAGCACATAGCAGAAATGGATGTTATCCCAATAGATGAAGGGCAGAAATGGTTAGAACCAATACTGGCACCGACGGCGGGTCGGCCCGGATGCCGACCTTGTCCCCATTTTGAACCCGCCGAAAAACAGAGGCTGCGCCGCAACTCGCACCGGCAGCGCGACGGTCGGGCCGCGATCGTGTGGAATTGAGCGTACATCGTCAGCCTTATCTCGCAGCGCAGGATCAATCTCCGTGCTGGAGATAAGCGACACGCTGCTCGATCAGGACGCGGTGGCGCTCCCACTCGATCAGCGTCCGTTTGAGAAGGGCGACGAGCCGCTCGGCCTCACCCGTGTCATGGCCACCAGCCATGAGCTCTCGAACCCGATCCTCCTGGTCACGGATACGTTTCGAGCCCTCTTCGATGTCCTGATTGGCCCTGGTTAGATGGCGGCGCTCGGAATCGAGCTGCTCGGACCGTTCGATAACGGAGATGGCCATGACGGCGCCCTCAACCTTCCCGCTTGCGCAACGGAGGATCCAGCGACCTTAGCACCACGCGGCGGATCATGTCGGCATATTCGCGATATTCGGCCGCCCTCGCCTCATACATCTCGGCAACGGCGGACCGGCCGCTCCGACGCCCGTCCGCGGCCATGCGCTGCACCAGTTCCGCGCGTTCCTCGATGATGCGCAAGGCAACCCGCAGGGCTTCGTCGACCCGCCCTTCCTGCTCCTTGGCAAGGATATCGGCACCGAAAGCATGGCCGACCTGACAGCGGAAACGCATCGGGCGCGATTCCTTGACCTCGGACAGCACGCCGCCGCAGGCCGGACAGGTCAACGCGACAGGATCGGCCATCGAGACGAGATTGTCACTGCCGATCCGGTCGCCGGCTGCGATCTCCACCTCAAGCCTGATCTCGGGCGGGATCGGCAGAATGGCTCCGGCCTGCTCTCTTACGAGTTCAGAGAGAACGTCGCCCATACCCGCGCTCGGAACACAGAGATCGACAGTGGTCGCCTCCATCGCGCGTAGCGGCATCTCGTCGGCAATGGCATCCGAGGGGTCCTGGACCACGGTCATCCCGCCGCAGCGCTTGATGGCATTGAGGCCAGCTGCCCCGTCCGACAACAGGCCGCTCAAGAGCACTCCGATCACGCGCGGCCCGTGATAGAGGGCTGCGGAGCGGAACAAGGCATCGATCGCCGGCCGGACCATGTTCTCCCGCGGGCCGCACCCGAGGAACACGTGATCTTCCGCCAGCAGCAGATGGTGGTCAGGTGCAGCCAGATAGATCCGGCCGGGCTCGATCTTCATGCCGTTTTCCGCCTGCCGGACTGGCATGTCGGCCACGCTGCTGGCGACGGTCGAGAGAATTCCGATCCCTTGCGCCGGGATGTGCAGGACGATGAAGACGGCTGCCGGCAGATCGGGCGGCAAGCGGCCGAGGATCTGCTTCAGGGGCTGGGTCGCTCCCGCCGAGCCCCCGATGACGATGATGTCGCGGTTAGCCATGGAACTCGCCTCGGCTTGCTTCGTTTTTACCAAGGCGGGTCCCCCCTGTATGTTCCAAGGGGCTGGAAGCGGAGGCTGGAGGCACCATGGCAACATCGCCCAACCCGTCGCATCAGCGCGGGCCTCTCACCGGGCGTCGCATCTTCATTGTTGAGGACGAGTATTTTCTTGCTGACGATATCGGCAAGATGTTTCGCGCGCTGGGCGCGGAGATTGCGGGTCCGGCCGGTCATTTCGAGGATGCCGTCAAAATCCTGCACGACGGCAGCATCCTGCATGGCGCGGTGCTGGACGTGAACATCCGCAGCCAGATGATTTTTCCGATCGCGCGCGAACTGAAGGCGCGCAACATCCCGTTCGTGTTCACCACAGGGTATGACAAGATCACCATCGGTCCGGAATTCGAGGACGTGCCGCTTCTGGAAAAGCCAATCGATCTCGCCGCGATGGCGCGGAAGCTGGCCGCACTCATCACCGATCCGCGCAGTTGATGACGGGCGGGCGATCAGAACAGATGTGCGAAAGGGAGCCAGACGGTGACCGCTAGGCAAAGCAGAACCGCGACATAGGGCAGCGCGACGCGCAAGACAGGAAGCCTCCCGCAGTCACTCCATCATCATCCAAACGATTGCCGCCATCATCACGAGAAACCCCGTGATTGCGGTGGCGATAAAAGCCTGTTCGATGCGGTCCATCGCCATCGCAGCCCCCTTTTCCAGCCCGCACAATGTGACCACCTTCGGGGCGCCGCGCATTAGGCTATGTGAATCGGGCGCCGCGCTTCATCGGCCCGACGCATCTACTCCCGCCAGAACTCCTCCAGTTCCTCCGCGGTCACGAGGTCGACCTGGCCATGAAAACGGGTGCGGTACATCGTCATGAGCGCATCATGCCCGACATCGGACGAACTGCACAGCGCGTCCTCGACGATGACGACCCTGAAGCCGAGGTCGACGGCGCTCAAGACCGTCGACAGCACGCAGACATCGGTCTCTGCGCCGGTGACCACGACCGCACCGACATTCTTTTCGATCAGCAGCCTCGCGAGTCCGGGATTGCTGAACGCGGAATAGGCCGGCTTATCGATGACGACCGCCGGAGGAACGAACTCGCTGAGGGCCGGCACCAGTTCGAGACCGGATGGCGGAAGATACCTGCGGGTCGCCTGGCGCCAGCGATGGAAATAGCTCTGCCATTGGCCGGGACGGTCTTCCGGATCCTGCGGCGTGATGAAGCGCGTGAAGATCGTTCTGGCCGGATGGCGGGAAACGATTGAGGCGATCCTCGGCAGCACCCGCTCCATCCAGGGCGTCGCCCAGAGCCCGCTCGGCGCAAAGATGTTCTGCATGTCGATGCAGAGGTGAACGGCTTCCCTGATCTCGGCAATCTCCGAGCTACTATCCCTCATCGTTCTCCACCGTCAGGCGCTCGGCCGCACGCCGTCAGCTGGCATCCCGGCGGCGAGTTCAGCGAGGGCAATACGAACGCAAAGGCTTTGGTTCCGCAACCATGCCGCCGTCCAAGCGGGTGCTGACGAAGCGCGGCCGGGGCGCTGCGCTCGCGGTCCCGATCAACGCCATGCCTTCTCGTTCTTTTGTTGGTAGTCCTTGAAAGCCTTCTCGAGGCCGCCCAAAACCTCGGCGGACGTTTCGAACATCGCCTTCAACTGCGGTTCGTCGACTTTCTCGATGTCCTCGCGCAGATGGCTCCGGATATCGTGGAGAGCCTTCTGCATCTTCTGCGTATGGTGTCGGGGATCACGATCTGCCGCACTTGCCATCGCCACTCTCCTCGTTGCGAATATTGCCGGCCGAAGTGCAGGAGCGTCCGGCAAGTCGGCGCGTTAACGGCCCGAGGGAAGCCTGGTTCCAATTACGAAATCCGATAAGCCGGCATGAAATACAGGGATTTGCTCACGGAGTCGCTGCACCTTCTGCATCTACGAGTGAACCCCCATTCCCTCAAGCGCGGCGATCAGCTGATCCACATCGAAGGGCTTGGTGAGAATTTCGAGTCGCGCGGCAGGCGCGAAGCGTTGCCGCATCTCATCATCGGCGTAGCCCGTTGTCAGGACGATGGGCAGGTCTGACCGCAGGGCCCGAAGCTCCTCAACCAGTCCATCTCCGGGTCGGTCGGGAAGCCCGAGATCCACCACGGCGGCCGCCAGCTCGTGGTGCGTGCTTCTCGCTTTCAGGACTGCCTCCTCGAAGCTTGTCGCGGCCTCGGTGACGAAGCCCCTCTCCGAGAGCATGTCCGTGAGCAGCAGGCTCAGGAGGAATTCGTCTTCGACGACGAGGACGCGCCGCGTGGGGGCGTTTCCCTGGTTCAAGAGGTCGCGCACCCTGCCACCAAGCTCCGCTGAGGAGAACGGCTTGCTGAGCAGTCTGGTGCCGGCCTCGAGGCGGCCTTCGCGAATGAGGACGTCACCGGCGTAGCCGGTGGTGATGAGAACCTTCAACCCGGGGCGATGCGCACGAGCACACTCGGCGAGGTCCTTGCCGGTGAGCTGGCCGGGAAGGCCAAGATCCGTGAACAGAAGGTCGACCCTTGCGCCGCGCTCGAGTATCTTCAGCGCCGAATGCGCGTCGCTCGCTTCGATCACCACATATCCGAACTCGCGGAGGCTGTTGCTCGTGAAAGCCCGCACATCCTCGTTGTCTTCAACGACAAGGATGGTTTCGCCCTCTCGGGAGTGGAGGACAAACGGACTGTCTTGCTTTGAGGCTTGCGGCGGCGGCAGAGCGTCCGATTGCGCCGCCGCCTTCGGAAGCAGGATCTCGATCCTTGTTCCACCATTTGGCTTGCTCGACAGCGTGATGTGGCCCCCACTCTGCCTCACAAAGCCGTAGACCTGACTGAGGCCCAGCCCCGTTCCTCTTCCATCCGGCTTTGTCGTGAAGAAAGGCTCGAACACGCGACTGAGCACGTCAGGAGTCATTCCACAGCCTGAATCGGTCACGGCGATGAGGACGTGAGGGCCTGGCCGTCCTTCATCCTCGCGGGTTTCATCGGCGAGCTTTCGATCGATATTCGCCACTTCAATTGCGATACTTCCGCCCTCCGGCATCGCGTCTCGCGCGTTCACGGCCAAGTTCAGGATCGCCGATTCCAGCTCCGTCGGATCCACCTCGACCGGCCAAAGATCCTCTGCGACCGTCGTTCTGACGACGATCGTCTCTCCGAGCGTCCGTTGCAGCAGATCGGACAAGCTCGAGATCAGCTCCTTGAGATCGACGATCCGGGCCTCCAGCGGCTTCTGGCGGGCAAAACTCAGCAGCTTCGCCGTCAGCTGCGCAGCCTGCCGGGCACCCCGCGCGGCATTTTCGAGCGCATTGGCAATCCGGCTGTCGGTTGCTGCCGTCACGCGCATGGCGCTTTCCAGATTTCCGAGCACGACCGTTAGCAGATTGTTGAAGTCATGTGCGATGCCGGCGGTCAGCCGACCCACTGCCTCCATCTTGGCGGCATGGCGCAGACGCTCCTCGGTGGCCCTGCGGCTCGAAATGTCGCGAATGCTCGCAAGGCGCGCAGGCCGGCCATCCCAAGTCGTCTCGACCGTGCGGATTTCCGCATCGATGACGCGAGCGCCCGGCTGATGAACCGAGATCTCGGTCATATCGTCCACGACAAAGGGAATGCCGATGGGTGATCCGATCAACGATCCGATCGGGCGGCCGAAGATCGTTTCCGAGGCCGGGTTGGCAAACAGCACGACGCCAGATTCGTCGACGACAATGATGCCGTCGGCATTCTTCTCGATCAGAAACCGGACCTCGGACTGATCGATCGCCGGCTTTGTGGACGGACCCGCAATGCTCATGATTCACCTGAAGCGGCCATGTGGAATGCGTCGGCGAGCTCATTCCCTGAAAACGTTCGGAGCACGACTGAACGGCTCACCCAAATGCATGCCGGCGCCGTCTATCGTGAAACGCCGGATTTCCTTGGCATGCTCGCTGCCGCGCATCTTCAATACCATCAGCCCGCGATGCATGATCTCCTGCTCCTGGATGTATCGCAGCAGAATGATGGAATCGGTCATGGTGGAAATGTGCTGCTCGCTTGCGCTTTCGCCGCCCACCAGAGACTTGCTGGTCGCCGTGCACAAACCGGCGATCTCCCGCTTCTTGATGAAGGATGTCAGACTGATCAGGAACTCGCGGAAGCCGGTCTCGGGGGCAATTCGCTCAAGGGCCGAAAGGCTGTCGACCGCAATTCGGTTGGGCTTGAATTCGTCAACCAACGCCTGGATCGTCAACAGGTGATCGGGCAGCCCCTGGGCTTCGGGGTACAGGCAAACGATCTTCAATTTTCCTTCCGCCTCCATCCGCGCGAAATCGGCGCCCCAGCCCGTGGCATTTCGGAAGAGCTGGCCCTTGCTCTCTTCGTATCCGAACAGAATCGCTCTTTCCCCGGCCTCGACGCCGCCCGCGAGAAAATTCGTGACCAGCAGCGTCTTTCCGGTGCCTGTGGCTCCGCTCACGAGCGTCACGCTGTCTCGGAAGAAGCCTCCGCCGCACATCTCGTCGATTGCCGAATTTCCGCTGGTGACCCGCACGGTGCTGGACTGTTGCTCGAGCCGGAGAGACGACAGCGGAATCGCGACGACCCCGCGGCCTGCCAACAGCGTGAATGGCGCCTCGCCCTCCGCGTGATGGCTGCCTCGCATCTTGAGCACCTCGATGGTCCGCCGGCGCTTCTCTCGGTAGAGGAGATTACGCAGGATGACGACATTGTCGGCGACGAATTCCTCGAGCCGATGCCGCGTGATCTCTCCATATTCGCTGTTTCGCTCCGCCGTCATCAGCACGGTCAGGCCTGCCTTCTTCAAGGCCGTGCTGATGCGAAACAGCTCGCGCCTGAGTATCTTGGGGTCGCTGATGAAATGATCGAAAAGCTGGGTCAGCGAGTCCAGCACCACGCGCTTGGCGTTGACGCTCCTGACTGCATGCATGATTCGGGACAGCAGACCCTCCAGGTCGAAGTCGCCGATGACCAGTTCGTCCGTGATCGGCGGGCTCGCGTCGACGAACGCGAGCCGACCGGCCTTCCGCCACTTGGCCAGTTCCCAGCCGAACCCGCTCATATTGGCCTCGATATCGGCGGGCGGCTCCTCGAACGTGACCAGCACGCCATTCTCGTTGAACGTCTCGATGCCGTGAGCGAGAAATTGGGTGGCGAACACCGTCTTGCCGCTTCCAGGCGTGCCGCCGACGACCGTCGTTCGGGCGCGCGGGAGCCCACCCATCACCAATTCATCGAACGCATCGACGCCGGTCCTGACCCGCTCCAGTACGCCGGAGATCTCGGTCTCCTGGTCGCCGTCTTGGCCGCTATCCTGGGCGGTCATGCGTGATCTCCTTCGATTCCCATGAATTCAAGGATGCGTTTGGTGTCGCTGAGGTCTCCGACGATGCGACGGGAGCGATGGCCGTCCTCGTACGAAAGAGTCGGCGTGGCAATGATGCCGGCGCGGTCGGCGAGATCAGGACGCGTGAGCACGTCGATGATCTCGATGTCCCAGCCTTTGCTGCTCACCGAGGCGCGAAGGCGCTCAAGATTCTGCTGGGCGCGGCGGGAGCTCACCGAGTTACCCGCGATGTAGAGTCGTAGCACGAGCGGAGCAGCCACCGGACATCGCCTTACTTTTTTGATCGTCGGGCCAATGCCGAACCAAAGCTGCCACTGCTCGCCCCTACGGCGGTCTTCGGTCGCTCAACAAGCCTGCGCTCCGAAGGAACAACATGGTTCCCCGGAGCGCAAGAGAGAGAGAAATACTAGGCGACTAGTAGCGGCTAACGTTCGGCTCGATCCGCACGCGGTCGCCGCCGTCTTGTCTCCGCCAATGCCTCGTTGGTGATCCCGCGCTCGCGCGCCCAAAGGATTGCAGCGCTTCGCCTGTTGACGCCGATCTTGCGATAGAGCGATGCAACGTGGTTGCGGATCGTGTTCTGGGACAGGCGCAGCTGCTCGCTCATGTGCAGGTCGCTCTTGCCCTGACAGATCAGTCCAAGAATCTCCCGCTCGCGATCAGTGAGCAGTTCGATATCCGCCACAGAAGGATTCGGTTGGGCGGTACGGACACCTTTCAGCTTCTCGATAATGGTTCGGGCAAAGGACGTTGTATCTGCCAGGACTGACTCGATCGCCGACATGGTGTCCTGGTTTGCCTCTTCCGTTTCCTGAATGATGCAGATGGCGGTCGGCGCATCCGACAGCATCAGGGTTCGAATCGAAACGAAGCAATCGATGCTTTGACCTGCCGGCCTACGAAGGGGCAGCTCAAGGTTTTTGAGGCTTCCATCCAGCCGACTCCGGGTCTTCTCATCGACCCAAACGACGTTTCCATTCCTGTCGACCACGATGGCGCCGTTCTCGAGAGCAGACAAAATCGCGGTCCAAGGTTCGTTTTCGCGCGCATCATCGCTCGCCATTCGGCCCATGGCCTGGCTCCTCTGGGTTGCGGAATTCGATTTGCCTGGATTTGCCTGGATAACGCCCGCCCCCGGAACTAGTTCCTTCGTACCAAATGACTGGTAATTCTGCGCTAAGGCGACTTGATGCGAGCGGGTTCGATCGCGGACCCGCGTCAATGGCGCTTTTGGTGGGGGCATCCGGCCTAAATTCAGTGGGGCCGGACAAAGGGGATGGAATATTCGAGCAGCCATCCGCAGGCGAAGCGATCGCTCCGGACGCTCCGAATATGCGAGTGTGGTGCGCTCGGAGGGACTCGAACCCCCACGGTGTTACCCACTGCCACCTCAAGGCAGCGCGTCTACCAGTTCCGCCACGAGCGCTAGGAGATGCCGGCCTGAGGTCTTAGGCTGGCCGGATCAGCGGCCGCCGATCTAACAAATCCATCAGGGGGATACAAGCCTGCAAAGGCCCCGAATTCCACAAGGCAGGAAAGTTCATGCCCCCCTGGGATCTGGCTTCAGCCCGTGCCCAGGCCTTTACCGCGTCCCCCGGGGCGCTACCGCGTCCCCGGCGTGCGCGGCAGCATCTGCTTGACCTCGACCGCGATCCGGTTGCGATCGACCAGCACGACGCCGGAGGCGACCGGCAAATTATTGGCCAAAACCTTGACCTCGTCGGCCTCGGTTGCGTCCAGTTCGATGATGGCGCCGCGGGAAAGACGTAATACCTGATGGATCGGCATGGTGGTCGTCCCGAGGACGACCATGAGATCCACGGTGACTTTATCGAGAGTGGGCACTGTCAGGACCGCCGCAACTTGGGACTGTGAACCAAGGACTTTGAACCAAAAGACTTGGCATTTGCTCCCGTCATGATCACCACGTTATGGTTAGCCAATGGTTAATTCGCCCGAAAACCCCGGCCAAAGCCCGCGTCACGAGCTCGATTTGACGTCGTTTTCCGCCGCCGGCGGCGAGCCCGTCACGTGGCTTATCTCGGACGCTCCGGTGCCCTATCCGGACGCGGTAGCCGCCATGGAGGCCCGAGTCGCGGCGATCGCCGCGGGCGAGGCTGCCGAGTTGGTCTGGCTGCTCGAACATCCCCCGCTCTACACCTCCGGCACTTCAGGCAAAGAATCCGACCTGCTCGATCCACGATTCCCGACTTTTGCGACCGGACGCGGCGGCCAGCTCACCTACCACGGCCCCGGCCAGCGGGTGGCCTATGTCATGCTCGACCTCAAGCGCCGCCGGCCCGACGTCCGGGCCTATGTCGCGAGCCTGGAGGAGTTGATTCTGCGCACGCTGGCCGCCTTCAACGTGCGCGGCGAGCGGCGCGGGGACCGGGTCGGGGTCTGGGTGAGGCGACCAGACAAGGGGCCGGAGCAGGAGGACAAGATCGCGGCGATCGGCGTCCGGCTGAAACGCTGGGTGTCATTCCATGGCATTGCGATCAACGTCGAGCCGGAGCTGTCGCATTTCGCCGGCATCGTCCCCTGCGGCGTCGCCGATCCCCGCTATGGCGTCACCTCGCTGGTCGATCTCGGCCAGCTCGTGACGATGGCCGACGTCGACATCGCGCTGCGCCAGGCGTTCGAGCAATTGTTCGGGCCGACCCGCGCGCTGGTGCCGGAAGCGGCGGTCTGACGCTTCCGTGGTCTTCGCGGAATCAGCTATGCTGGTTTTGGTGTCGCCCACGCCTCCCCCCTCCGCCGGGAAAGTAGACTTCATACTGGGCGAATTGATCATCGACCGACTGTTCGAGCGCTAGGCATAAGGAGGGGTTGCGATCATGCTCGCAATGGGAGGTCTCGCGATGAAACTATCTGCGCCGGTCTATCATCTGAAGCGCAAGGCGAAACGCATGTCCCGCGAGCGAGGCATTCCGCTTCACGAGGCGCTTGACCGCATCGCTGCGACGGAGGGGTTTTCGGCCTGGAGCATGCTCGCTGCGAAGGCGGCGGCGGTGACGCCAGCCAACAGGCTATTTGCGCAACTACGGCCGGGCGACCTGGTGCTGGTCGGCGCCCGTCCTGGTCACGGCAAAACCCTGATGAGCCTCGAGCTTGCGGTGGAGGCAATGCGGTCCGGCCATCGCGCTGCGTTCTTCTCGCTCGAATATACCGAGCAAGAGGTTCTGGACCGCCTCCGCGCGATCGGCGTGGACCCCGCACAGTTCGACAGGCTGTTCGAGATCGATTGCTCCGACGCCATCAGCGCCGACCACGTCGTCAAGCAAATGGCCGCAGCTCCCTGCGGCACGGTCGTGGTGATAGACTATCTGCAATTGCTCGATCAGAGGCGGGACAACCCGGACCTCTCCGTTCAGGTGCGCGCACTGAAATCGTTCGCACGCGACAGGGGATTGGCCGTCATCTTCATTTCGCAGATCAATCGATCCTATGACCCCTCAGCCAAGCCATGCCCCGATCTTGGCGATGTCAGGCTGCCGAATCCGCTGGACCTGAATCTGTTCGACAAGTTGTGCTTTCTGAACAATTCCGAAGTTCAGCTCCGGCTCGCGAACTGATCATCCTCCATGTCCGATCCGGGCCGCGGGTGAGATCGTCACCCGCGGCCTCCGGCATCACGCCGCCTTGAGCGGGACCTCGAGCTTGCCGGCGATGTAGCGGCGCTCCTGAGTGAGGCCGCCGAAGCCGTAGGCATCGCCCTTCACCTCGTCGACGTGCAGATAGGTCTCGGGATGCAGCGGGCCCAAAAGCTCGACCATGCACTTGAACATGGCAGCGAGATAGGCCGCCTTCTCGTCCTTGGTGTTGGTGCCTTCGCTGACGTGGATGTCGATCCAGTAACTCGCAAGCTTCTGCTCGGCCAGCGACTTGCCGCCGGCGAACCAGTCGCTTGCATCGACCGATTTCACGATGATGGCAGTCACCTTGGGATCCTTGTGCAGGATCTTTGCGGTGAGCTCGGATACGGCGTTCGCAATGTCGGCCTTCAGCGAGGGCGACTGGCGGGACGTGGTGTAGGACACGGTGATCAGGGGCATGGATGTTCTCCTTCGGAGCCGCGCAGGTCGCGCGGCGTTAAGGAGAAGCTAGACCTCCCCTCGTCATGTTGGTAGCTTATCCGTGATGATATCAATGATAATGAATTGTGATGACAACCGTCCTCGACATCGCCACCGTCCGGGCCTTCCTGCTGGTCGCCGAGCTCCAGAGCTTCACCCGCGCCGCGGAGGCGCTCGGCACGACACAGGCGGCCGTCAGCCTGAAGCTGCAGCGGCTGGAGACGCTGCTCGGAAAGCGCCTCGTCGAACGCTCGCCGCGCGCGGTCCGGCTCACCGCCGACGGCGCCGCGTTCCGCGATCGTGCCCGCGCGCTGATGGAGGCGCATGACCGGGCGCTGTCAGGTGAGGCTTCAGTCGCACAGACGCTCTCGCTCGGCATCTCCGACCATGCGGCGGGGCCCGAACTCGTCCCGCTGCTCGAACGCCTGCACGCGATGTCTGCGAATCTCACCCTCGCCGTCACCATCGGCTTCTCGCGCGAGATGCAGGATGCCTATGACGCGGGGCGCCTCGATGCGGTGATCGTGCGCCAGGAGGGCAGCCGTCGCGGCGGCGAAAAATTGACCGAGGACGAGTTCGGCTGGTTCGCCGCAAGACGCTTCACGCTGCCGAAGGGTGAGCCGTTGCCGCTTGCGACGCTCGCCCCGCCCTGCGGCGTCCGCGCCGTTGCCGTGCGCGCACTCGACAAGGCCGGCATCGCTTGGCGCGAGCGCTTCGTCGGCGGTGGCGTCACGGCGGCCGTCGCGGCCGCCCTTGCCGGCCTTGCGGTCGCGCCATTGGCGCGGCGGATTGCGCCTCCCGGGCTGGTCGACATCGGGCCGGCACACAAATTGCCGAAACTCGGCAGCTCGAAGGTGATGCTGCATTCGAAGGTCAGCGATCCCGCCAAGCTTACGGCGCTGCGTGCAGTGGCGGCGACGTTCCGGAGCGGCACAACGGCTTGAGGCCGAACGCTCACAAGATCGCCTCGAACGCGCTGCGCCGCGTCTCGTAAGCGGCTGCCGATCTGCATACGGCCCGCGATGTTTGCCTAAAAATGTCCCAGATTGGGGGAACCATCCGGCGGCTGCGGCGTTTGCCCCCGTCGAGGCGGGGTCCGGAATGGTTAAAAAGTCTGGTCAGCAGAGAGACTTGTTCGAGAGCGAACGCAGTTTCCGGCTGTTGGTTGAAGGCGTTGCCGACTACGCCCTTTACATGCTCGACCCCAGCGGGATCATCACGAGCTGGAATATCGGCGGCGAGCGCATCAAGGGCTACTCGCCCGGGGAGATCCTCGGCCAGCATTTTTCGCGCTTCTACACCGAGACCGACCGCGCCAACGGCAAACCGGCGCGGGCACTGGGCATCGCGCGGGAAAAGGGCCGCTACGAGGAGGAAGGCTGGCGTGTCCGCAAAGACGGCACGTTCTTCTGGGCGAGCGTCGTGATCGATCCGATCTATGAGGACGGCGAGCTGGTCGGCTTCGCCAAGATCACGCGCGACATCACCGAACGCCGCAATACGCAGCTCAAGCTCGAGGTGATGCAGAAGCAGCTCGCCGAATCCCAGAAGTTCGATGCGCTCGGCCAGCTCACCGGAGGGGTGGCTCACGATTTCAACAATCTCCTGATGATCATCAGCGGCAGCCTCCACATGTTGAAGAGGGGCACTGACGACAAGGCCAAGGTTCAGCGCGCGATCTCGGCCATCGAGACCGCCACCAAGCGCGGCGCGGCGCTGACCAACCAGCTTCTCACCTTCGCACGGCGACAGAGCGTCAATCCGCAGGCGGTCGACTTCGCCGAGCGTATCGCGGCGATCCGCGAGGTGCTCGATGCCGGCGTCGGCAGCTCCGTGCGTCTGGTCTTCGACATCAGCGGCGAAGTGTGGCCGATCAAGACCGACGTCTCCGAACTCGAGACCGCGCTGCTCAACCTCGTCATCAATGCCCGCGACGCGATGCCGGACGGGGGCACGGTGACGATCGGTGCGCACAATGTCGTACTCCATGAGCCCCCGCTCGCCGGCAACTTTGTTGCGATCGACGTCAGCGATACCGGGTTCGGCATTCCCGATGACGTCCTCGACAAGATCTTCGAGCCGTTCTTCACGACCAAGCCGATCGGAAAAGGCACCGGGCTCGGCCTATCCCAGGTGCACGGCTTTGCCCACCAGGCGGGCGGCACGATCAAGGTCGCCAGCGAGCTTGGCAAGGGGACCACTTTCACCATCCTGCTGCCGCGCGCGGACGACGCGCCATCGCGCGAGCCGGCGGGAGCATCATCGTTCCGCGGCAGCGGCACGGTGCTGCTGGTCGAGGACAATCCGGACGTCGCTTCCGTCAGCGTTGGCCTGCTGGAACAGCTCGGCTACAGCGTGCGCAGGGTCGCCGATGCCGAAGCTGCGCTGCTCGAGATCGAGAAGAACGGCGTCGACTTCGTCTTCTCGGACATCGTCATGCCCGGCAAGATGGACGGGCTCGGCCTCGCCCAGCACCTGCGCCAGATCCGGCCCGGCCTGCCGATCCTGCTCGCCACCGGCTATAGCGAGGTCGCCGCCGGCGTGCGCGGCGATTTCCCGATCCTGCGCAAGCCCTACGAGATCCACGAGCTCAGCGAGGCGATCGCCAAGCTGCCGCGGTGATTGCTCACCTCTCCCGCTTGCGGCAGGGCAATCGCATTCACGCTTGGCGGCGTTCTGAGCGCGCGCCTCGTCCTTCGAGAGGACCGCTGCGCAGTCTCCTCCCAGGATGAGGCTAATCGGCTTCGGTACTCGTTGAAACTGCTGCCGCGCACTCCGTCCTCATCCTGAAGGAGCCCGCCTAAGCGGGCGTCTCGAAGGATGCCGCAGGGAAACGCTCTCCAATGCGAAAGCCTGCCGCAACCAGGGAGCCGGAGCACACCTACACCGTCGGCAACACCGAAAACGCCTCCCCTGCGCGGCGCAGGTTCAGCTCATCGGCACCGGCGGTCTCGCTGGTGACGCTGTCGACGCGCGAGGACGGCGGGCCGTGGCGGCACAGCGCGACCATGTCGGCGACGTGCTTGGGCGTGCCCGCGAACAGCGCTTCGACGCTGCCGTCACGGCGGTTGCGCACCCAGCCTTCGAGACCGCATGCAGCCGCCTGGGATTCGATCCAGGCGCGGTAGCCGACGCCCTGGACGCGGCCACGGACCACCACCTGGAGGATCGCCCGGTTCATTTTCTCAGTCCAAGAAAGTCGGCGCTGCGTGCCTTCACATCGGCCTCGCGCATGACGCGGCTGGTCAGTTCCGATGTGGGCAATCCCTTCAGCGCTTTCGGTGCCGTGCCCTCACGCAACGCCTTCTGAGTCTCGTACACTGCCTGCGTTGCAGCCGCGATCGGCGCATGGCCCTGCAGCGCGATGCGCACGCGTTGGCTCTCGAGATAGTGGGTTGCGTTCAATTCCTCCGGCGCGCCGCCGAGCACGAGCGGCAGGTGCGTGGCGGATGCGATGGCCGCAAGTTCCGCGCGCGACCTGATGCCGGTGAAGAACAGCGCGTCAACGCCGGCGGCTTCATAGGCCATTGCGCGCCGGATCGCATCTTCGATGGACGTGATCGAGGCAGCTCCCGTGCGACCCATGATGACGAGCGAGGGATCGCTGCGGCCGTCGAGCGCCGCCTTCATCTTGCCGACGCCTTCCTCGAGCGGGATCAGTTGCGTCTTCGCCTCGCCGAACGCCGCCGGCAGCAGCGTGTCCTCGATGGTGAGGCCGGCAGCCCCCGCCGTCTCCAACTCCTGCACCGTGCGGCGCACGTTCAGCGCGTTGCCATAGCCGTGATCGGCATCGACGAGAACGGGGAGCGCGGAGGCGCGCGAAATCCGCCGCGTCTGTTCGGCAAGCTCGGTCAGCGTGATCAGCGTGACGTCGGGATCGCCGAGCACGGCGAGCGAGGCCACCGAACCGCCGAACATGCCGAGCGGAAAGCCGAGGTCCTCGGCAATGCGGATCGAGATGGCGTCGTAGACCGAGCCGGGATGGACGCAAGCCGAGCCCGACAGGATCGATCGCAGTTTCTCGCGGCGGGAACGAAAGGCCATGGTTGCCTCACTCTCAATTCCTCATCTTGAAGAGCGTCTGGCGTTGCGCTCCGGCGCGCTTCACGCAAACTCCAAAATCAGCGCGTCCACCGCGAGTGTCGCGCCGGCGCTGGCGTGGATCTTCTTCACGGTGCCGTCCTGCTCGGCGCGCAGCACGTTCTGCATCTTCATGGCTTCGACGACGGCGAGCGTCTCGCCGGCCTTGACCTCCTGTCCTTCGTTCACGGCGATCGAGACCACGAGGCCCGGCATCGGACAGAGCAGCTTCTTGCCGCTGTCGGAAGCAGTCGTCACCGGCATCAGCCGGGCGGAAGCGGCTTCCGCTTCGGTCCAGACATAGACCGGCACCTCGACGCCTTGATGCGCGAGGCGGATGCCGTTCGCAATCGGCCTCGCCTGCACCGCAACGACCTGTCCATCGATGGTGCCCTGCCAGACCGGATCGCCGGGCTTCCACGGCGATTGCAGCAGATGCGCATTGCCGGCCTTGCCGTCGGCATCGACAAAACGCACCGCGATTGCTTCGCCCTCGCGCGCGACCTCCAGCAGGATCTCCTGGCGATCGAGCCAGACTGCGCGACGCCGCTCGCGCTGCACGATGCGGCCGCCCATCTGGCCCGAGATCTGCCGCTTGCGCTCCCCTAACACGTGATCGATGGCGGCGCCGACCGCAGCGATCCGCCGCGCGACCTCGCCTTCGGGCACGCGCACCGCAAAGCCCTTGGGAAACTCCTCGGCGATGAAGCCGGTGGAGAGCCGTCCTTCGCGCCAGCGCGGATGGTGCATCAGCGCGGACAGGAACGGGATGTTGTGCCTGATACCGTCGACATAGAAGGAATCCAGCGCTGTCGCCTGCGCCTCGATCGCGGCCGCGCGCGAGGGCGCATGGGTGACCAGCTTGGCGATCATCGGATCGTAATGGATCGATATCTCGCCGCCCTCCTGGACGCCGGTGTCGTTGCGCACGGTGATACCATCTTTGCTGGCTTCCGCCGGCGGGCGATATTTCACCAGGCGCCCGATCGAAGGCAGGAAGTTGCGAAACGGATCTTCGGCATAGAGGCGCGATTCAACCGCCCAGCCGGTCAGCGTGACGTCCTTCTGCGCAATGGCGAGCTTCTCGCCGGCGGCAACGCGGATCATCTGCTCGACGAGATCGATTCCGGTCACGAGTTCGGTAACGGGATGCTCGACCTGGAGGCGCGTGTTCATCTCCAGGAAGTAGAAGCTCTTGTCCTGCCCTGCGACGAACTCGACGGTGCCGGCGGAATCGTAGTTCACGGCTTTCGCCAGCGCGACGGCCTGCTCGCCCATCTTGCGGCGGGTTTCCTCGTCCAGCAGCGGCGACGGTGCTTCCTCGATGACCTTCTGGTTGCGGCGCTGGATCGAGCATTCACGCTCGCCGAGATAGATCACGTTGCCGTGCTTGTCGCCCAGCACCTGGATCTCGATGTGGCGGGGATCAACGATGAATTTTTCGACGAAGACGCGGTCGTCGCCGAACGAGGCCTTGGCCTCGGCCTTGGCGAGATTGAAGCCCTCGGCGACCTCGCTCCTGGAGTGCGCGATGCGCATGCCCTTGCCGCCGCCGCCGGCGGAGGCCTTGATCATGACGGGATAGCCGATCTCGTCGGCAATGCGGACCGCGTGCTTGTCGTCCTCGATGACGCCGAGATAGCCCGGCACGGTCGATACCTTGGCCTTGGCCGCCGCCTTCTTGGATTCGATCTTGTCACCCATCGCCGCGATCGCGCCGGGGTTCGGGCCGATGAAGACGATGCCGGCCGCCTCCAGTGCGCGCGGAAACGCCTCGCGCTCGGACAGGAAGCCGTAGCCGGGATGCACCGCCTCCGCGCCGGTCTTGCGGCAGGCGTCCACGATCTTCTCGATCACCAAATAGCTCTCGGCCGCAGCGGGTGGGCCGATCAGCACGGCCTCGTCGGCCATCTCAACATGGAGGGCATCGCGGTCGGCCTCCGAATAGACCGCAACCGTCTGAATTCCCATCCGGCGGGCAGTCTTGATGACCCGGCAGGCGATTTCGCCGCGATTGGCGATCAGAATGCGTTTGAACATGCTTTTCTTGAGTCTCGACCTTGGGCGGGGACCCCTTTCCTGGCCGTTGGCCTATGGGAAACGGGCCGTGTGGCTCCCGTGGTACATCAAAATGGGCCGGAGGCAACGGTCTAAATCCCTCCCCTCTGGCGTACCAGCGCAAGACCGCAATGGGCTTGCGCAACGAGCCGGCTGGCCCTGGCACCACCTACGGCTTCCCGGCCTTGGCCGCGTCCCGCACGAGGCTGTGAACCAAGCCAAGCTTGGCGACCACCGCGGGCGACAGGATGAAGGGATAGAGGTCGCGCAGGCCCATGGCGCGGTTGACGCTGTTCATGGCGAAGGTGAAGGGCAGCCATGCGTTGACCAGCGCTTCCACATCCCGGGCCTCGTAGGGGTCGAAACGGATGCGCGCCGTCAGCTCCCCGTCGCGGTCGACCTTGGGGCGTACCTCCATGCCGAACTCGGCGGCCATCTCCAGCGTGTCGACGATGTGGAGATAGTGCGCCCAGGTCTCCGCGAAGTCCTCCCACGGATGCATCGTCGCATAAGCCGAGACGTAGTTCTGCTGCCAATTCGGCGGCGCGCCTTCGGCATAATGACGTTGCAGGGCCTGGCCGTAATCGGCCGAATCGTCGCCGAACATGGCGCGGAATTGGTCTAGCTTGCCGCCGTCGCGCACCAGCACGTCCCAGAAATAATGCCCGACCTCGTGGCGGAAATGCCCGAGCAGCGTCCGGTAGGGCTCGCCCATCTCGAGCCTGCGCCGCTCGCGCGCGAGGTCGTCGGCCTCGGTGAGCGCGATCGTGATCAGCCCGTTGTCATGGCCGGTCATGATCTTCTCTCCGCTGTGCGGATCGTCGGCGAGGAAATTGAAGATCAGCCCATGCGCGGGATTGTCCTGCCGGGTCTGAAGTGGCAGCTTCCAGCGGATCAGGGAATAAAACAGCCGGTGCTTCGCCACCTCCAGCTCGCGCCAGCCGGCGAGCTGTGCCGGATCCGCCAGATCCGGCACGATGCCGTTGTGACGGCAGGCGCGGCAATAGCCCGTGCCGTCACCCGTATCCGTCAGCCAGTTGCAGGAATCGTATTCGGCATTACGGCACAGCATGCGGCTTTCGCCCTTATCGGCCAGCGTCCTCCAGGCCTCCCCGTCGGGCTCCATCGCCGACATCGTCTCCTTCTCCGGCAGGAAGGCGACGCGGTGGCCGCAGCGCTCGCAAGCGCGGTTCTCGAAATACAGGACGTTGCCGCAGGCCTGGCAGACAAAGAGCTTCAAGATTTAGCCTCTTCGGAAAGAAAGGCTTGTGAATGAGTTGTGGCGCCTCGCAGATAGGCGCGCAGAGGACCCATCGTTCCAACCTCAGGAACAAATAGCCGGCGGAGGCGTTCGTTGATATCCTCCGTCATCCTGCGCCCGCCTTACCTGCATATTCCGTCTAGGCGATGGCCATCACGCTCCGTCTGTGTGAATATCGGTCCGGCACGTGCGCACCCGCATGACAACGGCCGACGCCTTGACCGATCCTTTGCCCGAGACCCTCGCTGCCGAGAGGCTGCGCCAGCACCTCGAGGACGTCGCGCGCGAGCGCGACAACGCCTATCGCGCGCTTCAGGAGCGCGAGGCCGAGCTCGCACGCATCCAGCGCATCGGCAAGGTCGGAGGCGTCGAGGTCGACTTCCGCGAAGGGTTCAAGAACCGCCGTTCGCCCGAATATCTGATGATCCACGGGCTGCCTCCGGAAGCCACGGACGAAACGCACGAGGACTGGGTCAACCGCATCCATCCCGAGGACCGCGACGCGACCGTCAGCCATTTCTTCGAGGCTCTCGCCGGAACGAGCCAAGACTACACCGCCGAATACCGCATCATCCGTCCCAGCGACGGCGAGACCCGCTGGATCCGGGTCGTCGCCAAGATCGAGCGCGACAGGGACGGCCGCGCCATTCGGCTCGTCGGCGCCCATATCGACATCACCGACCAGATACTCGCGCGCGAGACGCTGCGCGAGAGCGAGGAGCGCTTTCGGCTGATTGCCGACAGCGCGCCAGTGCCGATCTGGGTGACCAAGCTCGACCGCAAGCGGTCCTTCGCCAACCAGGCCTATGTCGATTTCGTCGGCCTGCCCTACGATCAGGCCATTGATTTCGACTGGCGCAAGGTGCTGCATCCGGACGACCTGCCGCACGTGCTGCAGCAATCCGTCCAGGGCGAAGCTTCGCTAAAACCGTTCGTGCTGGAAGCGCGCTACAAGAACGCCAAGGGCGAATGGCGCTGGCTGCGCTCGGAATCGCAGCCGCGCTGGGATCCGACCGGCAAGCATATCGGCTTCATCGGCGTCGCCCACGACATCACCGCGGCCAAGCAGGCCGAGATCGAGCTCCGGCAGCTCAACGAGACGCTGGAAGAGCGCATCGCCCAGCGCACCGCGGAGCTCGAAGCCAACGAGGCGCGGCTGCGTGCGATCCTGGAGACCAGCAACCAATATCAGGGCCTCGTCAATCTCAGGGGCGAATTGCTTTACGCCAACAAGACCGCGCTCGCCGGCATCAAGGCGAATTCATCGGACGTGATCGGAAAGCCGTTGTGGGAGACGCCCTGGTTCACCGGCACGAGCGGCATGAGTGCTGCGGTGCGAGAGGCCTTCGACAGGGTACTCAAGGGCGAAGCCGTGCGGCTAGAGATGCGCCTGCATCTTCCCATCGGCGAGCGCGATTTCGACTTCGGCATGCGTCCGGTGCTCGATCGCCATGGCAACATCACCGGTGCCGTGCCAGAGGCCGTCGACATCACCGAGCGCCGGCGCGGCGAGGAAGCGCTAAGGCAGTCGCAGAAGATGGAGGCGATCGGCCAGCTTACCGGCGGCGTCGCGCACGACTTCAACAATCTCCTCACCATCATCCGTTCGGCGACCGACTTCCTGCGACGCCGCGAGCTGCCGGAGGAGCGCCGCCGCCGCTATGTCGACGCCATTTCCGAGACGGTCGAGCGCGCCTCCAAACTGACGGCGCAGCTGCTGGCATTCGCGCGGCGGCAGCCGCTCAAGCCGCAGATCTTCGATGTCGGCAGCCAGGTCGAGAGCATCGCGCAACTGATCCGGCCGCTGGTCGGGGGCCGCATCGACATCGCGGTCGAGATTGAGGATGCCGGCTGCTTCACCCTGGCCGACATCGCCCAGTTCGAGACCGCGCTGATCAATCTCGCCGTCAACGCCCGCGACGCCATGGATGGCGAAGGCCGCCTCATCATCGCGGTGCGCAAGGTCGAGGGCATTCCAAGCCTGCGCGCACAATCGCCGCGCGGCGGCGACTACATCGCCATCTCGGTCAGCGACACCGGCCGCGGCATCGCGCCGGAACATCTCGACTCGATCTTTGAGCCCTTCTTCACCACCAAGGAGGTCGGCAAGGGCACGGGACTCGGCCTCAGCCAAGCCTTCGGCTTCGCAAAACAATCCAAGGGCGACATCGCGGTGACGAGCGCGCAAGGCAAAGGCGCGACCTTCACCATCTATCTGCCGCGGGCGCAAAGCCCTGTAACGGACAAGGAAGCAGCCGCACTGACCTATGAGGCGGCGGCCACCGGGCGCGGCTATCGCGTCCTCGTGGTCGAGGACGACGACGAAGTCGGCCGCTTCTCCACCGAGTTGCTGGAGGATCTCGGCTATGTCGTCCGCCGCATCGCCAACGCCAATGCGGCGCTGACCATCCTCGGCGAGAACGAATTCGCCGTGGACCTCGTCTTCTCCGACGTCATCATGCCCGGCATGAACGGCGTCGAGCTTGCCGGCATCATCCGCGAGCACTATCCGGGTCTGCCCGTCGTGCTCACTTCTGGCTACAGCAACGTACTCGCCGAGAACGCCCATCGCGGCTTCGAGCTGATCCAGAAGCCGTATTCGGTGGAATCGCTCTCGCGCATCCTGCGCAAGGCGATCACGGAGAAGCTGTCGATGGCAAGGTGAGTCTCTCTCGTCGTCCAACGAAAGCCGGCATCCATACCGCGCAATTTCCCTTGTGGCGCACGCAATTTCGCTCTTCGCCCAAACACCTTTTCGTGCTTATGGGTCGCGGCCTTCGCCGAGACGACATTTGAGTGTTAGGCTGCAATTGCCCGCACACCGATGATCAGCCGCCACACGTAAAGACCCTCATGAAACCCGCGCTCCTCTCCGCCTGGCAGACCTGGGCGATCCTCTCCGCCTGCTTTGCCGCGCTGACCGCGATCTTTGCCAAGGTCGGCGTCGAGAACATCAATCCGGACCTCGCCACTCTCATCCGCACCATCGTGGTCCTGCTCGCTTTATCGGTGCTGCTGCTCTGCACCGGCCAGTTCGCCACGCCCTCAGCGGTCTCGTCGAGAACCTGGTTATTCCTGGTGCTCTCCGGGCTTGCGACCGGCGCGTCCTGGCTGTGCTATTTCCGTGCGTTGAAGCTCGGGCCCGCAACGCTGGTCGCGCCGATCGACAAGCTCAGCGTCGTCTTGGTCGCGCTGTTCGCCTTCGCTTTTCTCGGCGAGCGCCCGACGGCGCAGGGCTGGCTTGGCATTGCCATGATCGGCGGCGGCGCGGTGCTGCTCGCGGTCAAGTTTTGAGGAGCCCGGCGTGATCCGCGGAACCCGGCCGACAACACGAAGGTTGCTGCCGGGGCCACTTTGAGCTTCGGCCGAGAGATCCGATGTCGAGCGCAAACTCCGATCAAACGAGGCGAGCTGGCCGCGCGCTCGATGCGGCCAATTTCTTCCTCGCCGACGTCCGCGACGGGCTCGGGCCCTATCTCGCCATCTATCTCCTCACCGAGCAGCGCTGGGACGAGGCGCGCATCGGGCTCGTGATGTCGATTGCAACGATGGCCGGCATCGTAGCGCAGACGCCGGCAGGTGCGCTGGTCGATGCAACGCGGAAGAAGCGGCTCGCGATGGTGATAGCCGCCATTATGGTGACCCTTGCCTCGCTATCGCTGCCGTTGTTTCCGGACTTCGGGCCGGTCGCGATCTCGCAGGGGATTGCCCAGGCCGCCGCTGTCATCTTTCCGCCCGCAATCGCCGCCGTCTCGCTCGGCATCTTCGGCCATGCCGCTTTTACTCGGCGGATCGGTCGTAACGAGACCTTCAACCATGCCGGCAACGCTGTCGCTGCGGGTCTGGCAGGCGTACTCGCCTACTGGTTCGGCCCGACCGTCGTGTTCTACCTGCTCGGCGCCATGGCGATTGCGAGCCTCGCCAGCATTGTCGCAATCCCCGAACGAGCCATCGACCACGATCTTGCTCGCGGGCTGCACGACGCTCACGCGAACGATCAGCCCGACCACCCCTCGGGCCTCGGCGTGCTCCTGACTTGCCGCCCCCTGCTCGTCTTCGCGCTCTGCGTCGCGCTGTTTCACCTCTCGAACGCGGCCATGCTGCCTCTGGTCGGGCAGAAGCTCGCACTGCAGGACAAGAAGATGGGCACCAGCCTGATGTCAGCCTGCATCGTCGCCGCGCAACTCGTGATGGTGCCGTTCGCAATGCTGGTGGGCGCCAAGGCTGATAGCTGGGGCCACAAGCGCTTCTTCCTTGCCGCATTAATGATCCTGCCGATCCGCGGCGTCCTCTATGCGCTCTCGGATAATCCGTTCTGGCTGCTCGGCGTGCAGCTTCTGGACGGCGTGGGCGCCGGCATCTTCGGCGCAATCTTTCCAGTTATCGTCGCCGACCTCATGCGCAACACCGGCCGCTTCAACGTCGCGCAGGGCGCGGTCATCACCGCCCAGAGCATTGGAGCTGCACTGTCGACGACACTGGCAGGCCTGGTCGTGGTCGGCGCGGGGTACCACGCAGCGTTCATCTCTCTTGGCGCTGTGGCGGCGATCGGCGCCGTGATCTGCTTCTTCGCTCTACCGCAGACGCGGCAAGGCGCAGACGGCGATCTGTGCCCGCGGGGGAAGACAGCTGCGTCCGCATCGGCTATCGCTGCCGAATAGATCTGGTTCACCTTGAGGACTGAAACGTGCCGTCTGACGCCATCTGGGCCTGGAGCATCATCGTCGCTGCGATCGCTGGCGTCATCATCCGCCCTTTTCGCCTGCCGGAGGCGATCTGGGCAGCGATCGGTGCCGCCGCGCTCGTGCTGCTCGGCTTCCTGCCGTGGCGCGATGCGCTCACCGGCATCGAGAAGGGTGTCGACGTCTATCTGTTCCTGATCGGCATGATGCTGATCGCCGAGCTGGCACGGCTCGAAGGCCTGTTCGACTATCTGGCCGCCTTTGCGGTCGAGCATGCACGCGGCTCTCCGCAGCGGCTGTTCCTGCTGATCTATCTCGTCGGCACGCTGGTGACGGTGCTGCTCTCGAACGACGCGACCGCGATCGTGCTGACGCCGGCCGTTTACGCCGCCACCCGCGCGGCCGGCGCCAAGCCGCTGCCCTATCTGTTCGTCTGCGCCTTCATTGCCAATGCCGCGAGCTTCGTGCTGCCGATTTCCAATCCGGCCAATCTCGTGGTCTTCGGCAAGCACATGCCGCATCTTGGAGCATGGCTGCATCAGTTCGCGCTGCCATCACTCGCCTCGATCGGCTTCACCTATGTCGCATTGCGCCTTGCGCTGCACCGCGAGTTGAAGGAGGAAACGATCGAAACCAGGGTCCCTCACCCGAAACTCGGACGCGGCGGCCGATTGACCGCCTATGGCATCGGCGCCATCGGCATCGTGCTGATCTGGGCTTCTGCGCTCGATCTGCAATTGGGCTTGCCGACGTTCGTCTGCGGGACGGCGACGGCGGCCGCCGTGCTGTTGATCAACCGTCAATCGCCTATGCCGGTGCTGCGCGGCGTCTCCTGGAGCGTGCTGCCGCTGGTCGGCGGGCTCTTTGTCATGGTGGAGGCGCTGGTGAAGACCGGCGTGATCGCGCAGCTCAGCGCGCTGCTGCACCAAGCGGTGGCGCAATCCGTCCCGCAGGCCGCCTGGAGCGTCGGTGTTGCCACCGCGCTCGCCGACAACATCGCCAACAATCTTCCGGTCGGCCTTGTCGCCGGCTCCGTCGCGGCCAGTGATCATCTGCCCGCGCCCGTCGTCAGCGCCATCCTGATCGGCGTCGACCTCGGCCCCAATCTGTCGGTGACCGGCTCGCTCGCCACCATCCTCTGGCTGGTTGCGCTCCGGCGCGAGAAGATCGAGGTCGGCGCCTGGCCATTCCTCAAGCTCGGTCTGCTGGTGACACCGCCCGCACTGATCGCAGCATTGGCGGCGGCAATCTGGTAAGCAAGGTCAGACGCAGCTTTCGAAATAAGGCGCGAGCTATTTGCGGTAGATCAATGCCGCCGGCGACGCTGCGGCAGACGATCGGCCCGCTCGGCCACAAGGTGGGATCGATCCCGTCTTCTTGAGCCCGTGACCGTCCGGCCCGATCGCGGCGATGACGCCGCGACCGGGTCGCGCTTCGTCAGTCGTTCTCGTAGCCGTAGACTTCCGGCAGGATGAAGATCGCAGCCAGCAATCCGATCACCGGGAAGATTGCGACGAACAGGGTGGCATTGGCTTGCCCGATCGCCGCGAACAGCGATGGGAATAGGAAGATCGCCAGGAACGACGGCAGCTTCACGAACATATAGGCGAAGCCGCTGGCGGTGCCGCGGTATCGCGGCCGGGCGACCATGGTCGGGATGGTCATGCAGTTCGACGCGTCCCAATAATGGCCCCAGAGCATGCCGGCCGCGGCGAACGGCAGCAGCATCTTGTTGTCCGTGTAGAGCGCAAACGCAGCGACCAGCAGTGACACCAGCACGATGGAGAAGCCCGCGATCGCGATGCCGCGATGGCCGATCTTCGGCGTCAGCAGCGGCCCGACCCACCCCGACAGAGCGGCGAAGCTGAATAGCCCCATCGTCACCAGATTGTTGCCGAGCACGCTCGACACGCCGACCATGACGAACAGCACCGGCAGGTAGAACGCGAAGGTCGAGAACTCGCTCGCCTGCGCGAAACAGGCGATCCAGCCATACAGCGTGGCACGCCAGCGGATCGGATCCTTCTTGAGATCGGCTAGGAACGCGCGGGTCGAGACCTTCGGCACCTCGACGTCCCGGTCGGGCAGCATGTCGAGATTGTCGTTGAACATTTCGCGCGCGACCTGCTTGGCCTCGCGGTAGCGTCCCTTCTGCACCAGCCACACCGCCGTCTCCGGCACGTCGTGGCGCATGATCAGGATGATCAGCGCCGGCACCGCGCCGAGGCCGAGCGTGACGCGCCACAGCATCTCGTGGTTCATGTCGATCAGCAGGAAGATCACGATGACGCCGATGGTCAGGACCTCGCCGACCGCGAACATGAACTGCCAGCGGTTGCCCATCACCTCGCGCTCACCCTTGGCCATGGATTCCATGATGTAGGTGTAGCCGGTCGAGATGTCTGAGCCGAGCGGGATGCCGAGCAGGAAGCGGATCACCACGAGCCAGGCAACGTTGGGCACGAAGGCCTGCGCCAGCGCCAGCACGATGAACATCACCATCGTGACCAGGAACATGACACGGCGGCCGATCTTGTCAGACAGCCAGCCGCCGAGCAGCGCACCGATCAGGGCGCCACCTTGCGTGCCGGCCGCGGCGAGGCCCAGCATCAGCGGATCGGGATTGTACTGCTCCTTGATGAAGATCAGCACGAAGGCGATCGAATAGAGATCCCAGGCTTCGACCAGGATCGAGGCCATCATCAGCCAGCCGACCTTGTTGCCTTTGGGACTGTAGTTCGTGATGAGGTAGCGGACCGCGGCCTCGCTCGCGCTCGGTTGTGGCATCGCCATCGTCGACATGTGTGGTCCTTTCTTCAAACTTTCTCACGCGCCGAGCAGCGGCTCGATGCTGCAATCGAGCAGACGCGGATCGATCCCCGCCTCCATGCCGGTGAATATCGCATCCATGTAATCGATCAGGGCATCGCTCGCTTTCACCGCATCCTCGACGCGGCGATTGGCGACCGCAGCGAGAACGGCGAGATGGCAATCGATCGTGCCCGACAGCTCGGTCTGCCCCGGCATGAAGCGGTGGTGGATGTAGCCGATGCGCCGGTACAGCGTGTGCAGCGGCCGCAGCGTGTGCACCAGGAACGGCTCGCCCGCGGCCTCCAGCACCAGTGCGTCGATCCGACGGTCGATGCTGTTGAATTCGTCGAGGCTCAGGCTGGCGCGGCGCTCGCGCAGCAGGCGCTCGATGTGCAGCGCCTGATTGCGATGCGACAGGCTGGCGCGATCGGCCGCAAGACGGATCACGAAGCGCTCCATGTCGCGGCGTAAGCCCAGCAGCATGCGCTCACGCGCCAGATCGATCGGGGCGATGTGCAGCCCGTGCCGCGGACGAATGATGATGAGCGTGTCGGCTGAGAGACGATTGACGGCGTGATGCACCGGCGTGCGGCCGAAACCAGTGATCTGCTGCAATTCCAGCATGGTCATGAACTGGCCCGGCTTGAGCTCGCAGTGGACGAGGAGCTCCTCGATCCGCTGATAGGCCAGCTCGAAGAAGTTGAGGCGGTTGCGCCGGGAGGGCCTGCCCTCGCCGCCATCGTCGCTTCTCACCACCTCGAGCGCGCGCTTGCGCCGTGCCATGTCGTCCTCCGTCAACCTGCGCTCTCGTTGCGAGCTGGCGCCTTGTTTGTGACTTAAAACATGTTGTGAAATATTACAAGCAGGCGTAGGACTGCCCATCGGCCCGCCGGCAAACGGCGGCGCAGAGATGACAAACAAAGCGGCGCTATGGCCCGATGGGAGGATTATTGCCGTGAAGATCACGTCGATCGAGACCCTGCGCACCGAAGAATTCTCCAACGTCATCTGGGTGCGCGTCCACACCGATGCGGGCATGATCGGGCTCGGCGAGACCTTCTACGGCGCGGGCGCGGTCGAGGCGCAGATTCACGACACCTTTGCCGGCCGGCTGCTCGGCCGCAATCCCCTGCACATCGAAGCCATCCACCGCGACATGCTGAACCTGCCGATGGCGCAGTCATCGACCGGCGTCGAATACCGCGCGGCCTCGGCGATCGACATCGCGCTGTGGGACCTGTTCGGCAAGGTCTGCGGCCAGCCGGTGCACCAGATGCTCGGCGGCCTCTGCCGTGACAAGCAGCGCATCTACAACACCTGCGCCGGCACCCAATATGTCCGCTCGACCAATATCAGCCCGGTCGCGAACTGGAATCTCGGCGCCTCCAAGGGACCTTACGAAGATCTCGACGGCTTCATGCATCGCGCCGACGCGCTCGCCGAAAATCTCCTGGAAAGCGGCATCTCCGCGATGAAGATCTGGCCGTTCGATCCCGCCGCCCAGGAAAACAAAGGTCTCTACATCACCGCCGCTCAGATGAAGCAGGCGATCGAGCCGTTCGAGAAGATCCGCAAAGCTGTCGGCGACAAGATGGAGATCATGGTCGAACTGCACTCGCTATGGAATCTGCCGACTGCCAAGCAGATCGCGCGCGCGCTCGAGCCCTACAAGCCGACGTGGTACGAGGACCCGATCCGGATGAACTCGCCGCAGGCGCTGGCCGAATATGCGCGCTCGACCGATGTCTGGGTCTGCGCCAGCGAGACGCTGGGCTCGCGCTTCCCCTACAAGGACATGCTCGACCGCGACGCCATGCACGTGGTGATGGCCGATCTGTGCTGGACCGGCGGCCTTACCGAGGGGCGCAAGATCGCAGCGATGGCCGAAACCTATCACCGGCCTTTCGCACCGCATGACTGCATTGGCCCGATCGGCTTCATCGCCGCCATCCACATGTCGTTCAGCCAGCCCAATACGCTGATTCAGGAATCGGTGCGCGCCTTCTACAAGGGCTGGTACAATGAGCTCGTCACCACCATGCCCATGATCAAGGACGGTTTTGTCTATCCGATGGAAGGCCCCGGCCTCGGCGTCGACCTCCTGCCCGCCGTCTTCGACCGCTCCGATCTGACCGTGCGCCGCTCCAACGTCTAAGGATTCCTGAGATGAGCACCGCCCTCTTCGACCTTTCCGGCCGTACCGCGCTCGTGACCGGCTCCTCTCGCGGCCTCGGCCGCGCCATTGCCGAAGGCATGGCCGGGGCCGGCGCCAAGCTGATCATCAACGGCGTCGATCCCAAGCGCGTCGAGCAGGCCGTCGCCGAGTTTCGCAGCGCCGGACATCAGGCCGAAGGCGCCGCATTCAACGTCACCGACGAGCCCGCGATCGTCGCTGCCTTCAACGACTTCGACAGACAAGGCCTCGCCGTCGACATCGTCGTCAACAATGCCGGTATCCAGCACCGCAAGCCGCTGGTCGAGTTCACTACCGACGAATGGCGCAAGGTGATCGAGACCAATCTCACCAGCGCCTTCGTGATCGGCCGCGAGGCGGCCAAGCGCATGATCCCACGCAAGCGCGGCAAGATCATCAACATCGGCTCGCTCGGGAGCGAGCTCGCGCGCCCGACCATCGCGCCCTACACCGCGGCCAAGGGCGGTATCAAAAATCTGACCCGCTCGATGGCGGTGGAATGGGCCCAGCACGGTATCCAGGCCAATGCAATCGGCCCCGGCTACATGCTGACCGACATGAATGAGGCGCTGGTCAACAACAGCGATTTCAACACCTGGCTGATGGGCCGCATCCCGTCGAAACGTTGGGGCAAGCCGGACGAGCTGGTCGGCGCGGCGATCTTCCTGGCCTCCGACGCCTCCACTTACGTCAACGGCCAGATCATCTATGTCGACGGCGGCATGATTGCCGCGATGTGACCCGCGAACCGCTGAAGGAACAAGCCATGCGCGCCGTCGTCATTCACGCCCCGAAAGACCTGCGGATCGACCTCTATCCGGATGTGGAGCCCGGACCGGGCGAAGTCCGCGTCAAGATTGCCAATGGCGGCATCTGCGGCTCCGATCTGCACTACTACCATCACGGCGGCTTCGGCGTGGTCCGCATCCAGCAGCCGATGGCGCTAGGGCATGAGATCGCCGGCGTGGTCGCTTCCGTCGGTGACGGCGTCACCCAGGTGAGGCCGGGCACGCGCGTTGCGGTCAATCCGAGCAACCCGTGCGGCCAGTGCCTGCATTGCCGGGAAGGCATGCGCAACCAGTGCCTTGACATGCGCTTCCTCGGCAGCGCGATGCGCGTCCCCCATGTGCAAGGCGGCTTTCGTGAATTCATTACGGTCGACGCCACGCAGGCCGTACCGATCGCTGACAGACTGTCGCTCGCCGAAGCTGCGGTCGCCGAACCGCTGGCCGTATGTCTGCATGCCGGCAAGCAGGCCGGTCCTCTCCTCGGCAAACGCGTGCTGATCACCGGCTGCGGCCCGATCGGCGCGCTGATGATCTTGGTTTCGCGCTTCGGCGGCGCCGCCGAGATCGTCGTGACCGATGTCGCGGACGCTCCGCTCGCGGTCGCGAAGAAGCTCGGCGCCACGCACGCGATCAATGTCGTCACCAATGCCACTGCGCTCGATTCCTGGCGCGCGGGCAAGGGGGTGTTCGACACGCTGTTCGAAGCCTCGGGCAACCAGGCTGCACTTCGTACCGCGCTGGACATATTGCGGCCCGGAGCCACGCTCGTTCAGCTCGGCCTCGGCGGCGAGATGACGCTGCCGATCAACTCCATCGTCGCCAAGGAATTGCAGCTCCGCGGGACCTTCCGCTTCGATTCCGAGTTCGAGCTCGCGGTGCGGCTGATGGGCGAAGGCCTGATCGACGTCAAGCCGCTGATCACGGCCACCATGCCATTCGAGAGCGCGGTCGCCGCCTTCGAGCTCGCCAGCGACCGCTCACAATCGATGAAGGTGCAGCTTACTTTCTAGCGGCGTCGGTGGCCTGCTGACTCTCGATCAGCCGGTCGCTGACCAGCCGCACAGCGCCGCGCTTCCAGGAATAGTCCGCGCCGAGGCGCAGGCCGCTGTCGCCGCGCGCCACCACGGCGCCGGTCCTGGCATCGCGAAGCTGGAAGCCGAGCGTGTATTCGGTGCGGCTGACACGCCGCACCACACCGATCAGCGACTGGTCCGCCCCGAGCTTCTGCGCGATCGCAGCCTCGCAGCCGCCGCAATCCCGCAAGGCGCCCGCCCTCGCCGCCCCTCCGCCGACATCGATGATCCGGTAACGGCCGGACTGGCCGAGCGCCTCGCGCACGGCGGCGCTGACCTCGGCCAGATGCGAGGCGTCCGAAGCGGCCGAGACGGTCGCGGAAGCGGCTGTCATGTCCTCGAGCTCGAAGTCGAACACGGCAAGCGCGACCGGCGCTGGCATGGCGAGCGCAGCCATGACCTCGCGGGACACGAAGATCTCGGCGCGCTCCCACGATTCATCATTGTCGCCGCGGAAGGTGTAGAGCTTGTCCATCACGAGCCTTTTGGCGCCGACGTCTATCACGGCGACCTTGGCCCATTGCACCAGCGTGCTGGTCTTCTGGATGCCGCCGACGACCTTGAACGCCGCACCGTCCTCGGCAGACCGCAGCAGCCGATAGCGCCGGTCCGTGCCGATATCCCGCCTCAGCGCGGCCATGAACGCCGATAGCCGCCGCTCGTGGGCGGCGGTCTGGTTGGCTGGCTCGCCCGAGGTATCGGTATAGCTGAAATCGTCCATGGCAACGCCAATGGCAGCCTCGGCATCGGCCCGCGACGAAGAGAGCCCAAAGAGGAAGAAAGCAGAGAGAATCAGCCGGAAGGAGTGCATGAAGGAGCCTCGTGGGATGGAGCGGCCCCGCAAATCTGGACGGGTCGCCTGAGGCCACGCAGCCGTAATTGTCCCGACGAGCGCCGGGAAAATTTCACGACGTTGCACTGCGGAAGGTCGCGAACGCTTCCCGCGGGTTGCGTTCTGCCGTTTAATGGACGAGCGACAAAACCCGTTCGCACCAGGTGCCCGCCGATGTGGAATCGCCCGAGGTTCGATCTCAAGGTCCGTCTGACGCTCCACGTGGCCGCAATATCGGCCGCCTGCTTCGCCGCGATCTCCGCCTATTTCCTTGTTGCGGCCGAACGCGCAGCGCATGCCCGCATCGACGGTATCGCCGCCATCGTGGCGAAGACACTGGAGTTGCAACAGGGCAAGGTCCAGTGGGTGGCTAGCCCCCGCTCCGACTTTCCGAACCTTGATCCGGTTTCGGCCCATGTGATGACTCCCGGTCTGTGTCTTGGATTCCGGAGCGCCAGCGGCGAGATGCTTCAGCGCTTCTGCAGTGGCGCGCCTGCCCCGGCGAGCCCGCCGCCGCAAGCCTTCGCCGCCTTCTATCGCAGCCTGTTCGACCCCGGCCGCGAGGCGGCACGGCCAGTGATCGTGCGCGGAACGACGCTCGGCGAGACCGTGGTCTCGGTCGATCCCACCGTACAGACGGCGGAGGCCTGGCACGAGGCTGGTCGCCTGATGATCGCGCTGGCGATCGCGTTGCCGCTGCTTTGTGCGCTGGTCTATGCCACACTCGCTCGCGCCCTGCGTCCTACCCGGATGATCGGCAGCGGCCTCGAGCGGATCGCCGCTGGCGATCTCACGACCCGGCTGCCGCCGTTCGATCTCGCCGAGCTCTCCGCCATCCGCGACGTCTTCAACCACCTCGCCGAGAGCCTCGATATCGCGCTTGCGGAACGCAACGAGCTGACGCGGAAGCTGATCGCGCTGCAGGACGAGGAGCGCCGCCATCTCGCGCGCGAGCTGCATGACGAGTTCGGCCAGTCGCTCGCCGCAATCCGCGCGCTTGCCGCGTCCGCCCGCCAGACGGCAGCGCAGGACTGCCCCGGGCTGCTGGGAGAGTGCGACTGCATTGCCCGGACCGCGACCGGCATGATGGAGACGCTGCGCGGCGCGCTGTTCCGGTTGCGGCCACCCGATGTCGACGAGCTCGGCCTCGTCGCGAGCCTCGAAGGCCTGGTGTCGGGGTGGAACGGCCGCAGCCGCGGCCAGACCCGCATCGATATCCGGTTCGACGGCGCCTTCGAGAGCGTGCCCGCCTCCGTCAGCGCCAATCTCTACCGCATCGTGCAGGAAGCGCTCACCAACGCGGCCAAGCACGCCGGGGCCAGGAAGGTCAGTCTGCATCTGACCATGGCGGAAAATGAGATCGCGCTCGCGATCGAGGACGACGGCCGGCCGAACGAGGCGGCCGTCAAATCCGGCATGGGCCTGCTCGGCATGCGCGAGCGCGTCGCCGCGCTTCGCGGCCGGCTGAGCTTCGAGACCGGCCCCAATGGCTCCGCGCTGCGCGTGTTCATTCCGCTCGCGGCCGGCGATCGGCAGGCGCTGGAGCACGCGGCATGAGCGCGACTGAAGCGACCATCTTGCTGGTCGACGACCATTCCGTCGTCCGTGAGGGGTATCGCTCCGTGCTCCAGAAACAGCCGGGTTTGCGCGTCGTCGCCGAGGCGGCCGACGGCGCGGAAGCCTACCGGCTGTACAAATCCGAGGCACCCGACCTCGTCATCATGGATCTCAGCATGCCCGGCATCGGCGGCATCGAGGCCGTCAGGCGGATCCGGCAATGGGACAAGGCCGCAAGGATCCTGGTCTTCACCATGCACGAGAATGCCGGCTTTGCCGTGCAGGCGATCCGCGCCGGTGCCAGGGGTTACGTCACCAAGACCAGTCCGCCCGAGACCTTGGTGCGCGCGGTGAAGGACGTGCTCGCCGGCAAGATCGCCATCAGCCCCGACATCGACCATGAGCTTGCGCTCAGCCGCATCGGCGGCGAGAGCTCGGCCGCCGACGTGCTCACGCCGCGCGAATTCGAGGTGCTCCGCCTGCTGCTCGCCGAGAACACGACTGAGCAGATCGCCGCAACGCTGCATGTCAGCCCGAAGACGGTGGCGAACCTGCACTCGCTGATCAAGGACAAGCTCGGCGTCGGCTCCGACATCGAGCTGGTCCGGCTGGCGCTGCGCCAGGGAATCTTGACCGAGGTCGATCTCGGCGAGGCCTGAGCGCTCAGGCGAGGTAGCGCGTGAGATAGCCTTCCATGGCGTAGAGTGCGCAGAGCGCGAGGCTCGACCACACCGCGGCGCTGAAATACAGGAACATCCAGGTCAGCTCGCCCTTCCAATGCGCGATGTCGTGAGTCACGACCCAGCGCGTCGCGACATCGTGCAGGCCTTCGAGGAAGCCCAGGAACCTGCCGCCCTCGGCGTGCCCTGCCCGCCAGCGGCTGAGATACATCGGCACGTCGACGGTGACGAGGAAGGCGAGGAAGCAGGCGATGCCGACGATTCCCGCGATCAGCGCCCAGCGCACCACGCCCTGGAATTCCGGCATCAGTCGGCACAGTGCGATGCCGGCGAGGAAGAAGGTCACCGCCCACAGCGAATTCTCGATCGCGTTGTAGAGGAAGTTGGTGGTCACCACCGCGTACCAGGAGAAGCACTCCGCGATGATGATGATCGGCACGATCACGAGCGCGATGTTCACCGCGGTCTGCGCGCCGGTCATGGTCCCGAGCTGATGCAGAATGATCGCCCATTGCGCCGCGAAGCAGACTTCGGCGACGGTTGCGACCGTACGGCCGACGAACACGCTCGACAGCCAGGTGTCGAAAAGGCAGATACGCTGCACATCGGCGCGTGGCAGCACTGAGCGAAACGCGCAGCCGAACACATAGGCCGCGCACAGCAGGAACATCAGGCCGATATCCGAGCCGCCACTGAGGCTGCCCGCAACGGTCGGGTAGAACTCGCGGTACAGCATGAACCAGACGAGGATATTGGCAGCGCTGACCAGCGTCAGGGATCCCCACCACCACGCAAGGGGATTTGACCGTGCCTGCCAGTGCAACATGAATCGCTCCGCTGTAATCGACGTGACATGTGTTCGTAATAATCCTGTCACAAGACGCCGTGGGATCACGACAAAAATCTGTGTGTAGCGGCGCCTTCCGCGCGTTCCCTGAGCAGGCGGGGGAATTTAGCTTTGTCCGCATATTGGACAGAAACCGGCGCATTCCTGAATTTATTGGACAACCATCCTCCTGCGGTTCATTAAAGCCCGCATGGCCCGCTCCCCATCCAAACCGCTCCTCGCCTCTTCGTCGGCCGCCGCGGTGCTCGCCGACAGCGCAGACGACGCTGCGTTTGCGACGACATTGGCAAAGGGCTTGGTGGTGCTCGAAGCCTTCAGGGCCGGAGCAACGGAGCTCGGCAACATGGAGCTGTCGACGCTGACCGGGATTCCGCGACCGACGGTGGCGCGACTTACGCACACGCTCGCCGAGCTCGGCTATCTCCGCTACGCCCCCGGGCGCGCCAAATATCGCGTTGGCGCACGGGCCTTGCGCATGGCGCATCCGCTGCTCGCGGACATGCAATTCCGCCAGCTTGCACGGCCCATGATGCAGGAGCTGGCGCAGAGTGTCCGCGGCACCGTCTCGATCGGCCTGCTGGATGCGACCTCCATGATCTATGTCGAGACTGCGCGCGCCGGCGACGTCGGCCCGCACGTCCCTGACATCGGCATGCCGATTCCGGTTGTGATGACCGCCATGGGCCGCGCCGCGGCAGCGATCTTGCCGCCGGCCGAAGCGGCCCAACTGGAGCGGCGCATCGTTGCCGAAGATTCCGAGTTGTGGGCCGCCTTCCAGGGCAAATACCGAGCGGGCCTCGCTCAATGCGTCAGCCGCGGCTTCTGCACCTGCTGGGGCGAGTATATGGCTTCGATCCACGCCGTCGCCGCGCCGCTGTTTCACGCGAGCGAAGCGAAGCAGTCGTTCTCGATCAATTGCGGCATCCCGGCATTCCGACTCCAGCCGGGGCAGCTGGAGGGCGAGATCGGCCCGCGCATCGCGGCGCTCGCCGACAGCATCCGCGCGATCGTCAAGGCGGCGGAGCCGGCAGCCGAGACAGGCAAGCAAAATAAGAAGGGCGCCAGGACATGAACAAACAAAGCTGGCGCCCCACGTCCGGGAGGCCATCATGATCATCACACGCCGAACATTGCTGGGCGCCATCGCCGTCTGCCTGGCGAACCCGTCATTTTCCGCTCGCGCTGAGGACGCCTGGCCGTCACGTCTGGTGCGGCTGATCTCACCCTACGGGCCCGGCGGCTCCAACGATATCTCGCTGCGTCTGCTGGCGGAGGAGCTCGGCCGCAGCCTGCGCCAGCAATTCATCGTCGAGAACAAGCCGGGCGCCGGCACGCGCATCGCCAACGATTTGGTCGCGCATGCGCCGGGCGACGGTTACACCATTCTCTATGGCGCAGCCCCCTATGCCACCGCCGAAGCGCTGTTCGGCAAGCTGACCTACGAGCGAAAGGATCTGCAACCGGTGGCAATGGCGGTCATCGCGCCGCTATTCTTGATCATCAGCGCGGACGCGCCGTTCAAGACGCTGCCGGAGATGATCGCCTACGGCAAATCGAAGCCCGACGGCCTCACCTTCGCTTCGCCCGGCGCGGGCTCGCAACCGCACCTTGCCGGCGAGCTCCTGTTCCGGGACGCCGGCGTCAAGGGCCTCAACATCCCGTTCCGCGGCGACGCCGCCTCCTACACCGAGCTGCTCGCCGGCCGTGTCGACGCCACGCTGACGGCGCTGCCGACCGCGCTGCCCTACATCCAGAGCGGCAAGTTCATCGTGCTCGGCGTTGCTTCGCCCGAGCGCAGCGCGCTCTACCCGCAGGCGCCGACCTTGCGCGAACAGGGCTTTCCCAACGTGGCCGCCGCCGGTTGGTACGGCTTCATGGCGCCATCGACGACACCACGCACGATCGTCGACAAGCTCCAGGCTGAGGTGCTGCGCGCGCTCGCCGAACCCGCAATCAAGGACAAGCTGACCGCCCAGGGCCTCGAAGTGCGCCCCGGCACCGCGGCCGAGTTCGGCCAATTCATCGACAACGAGACGCAGAAATGGAGCAAGCTGATCCGCGACGCCGGCCTCAAAGGCGAATGACGGTCAGGAACGTCCCTCGGCACGGCGGCCGCCGCTGCGGATGAGGCTATCGGCTACGTCCACATGATGCTGGTATTCGGAGATCGCGCGATTGGCCATGCGGATCCGGTTCGTCTGCCCCTCGTCCAACATCACGGCGATACGTTGCGCCAGGAACACGCAGGCCTCGAATTCGTCGTGAATGGCGCCGGTCCGCGCGAGAAAATCCCAGGCGATCTCGAAGGCCTGCTCGGCGGCGGGGTTGCGATAGTCACTGAAGATGATGTGCGTCATCACTGCCAAAGCCGGAGTGCAGCGATCGTTCCTCGGCGCCGAACGCACGCCCCCATTGCAAGCGTGAGAAACCACCGGCCGCCCTGGCGCGCCGGTGGTTCGATATCCTGGGAACGCGGAGAGCTACGCGGCCTGGCGCTGATGCGTCAGGTACTCCATGGTCACCTTCTCGACATTTGAATCGATCCAGGCGGCCATACGCTGCTCTTCCTTCAACGAGGCTTCGAGCAGCGGCTTGGCTTCGGGCGCACCGGCGGCGCCGCAGAGCGTCAGGAGCGACTTGTAGGCGGCGATCTCGAAATTCTCGAACGCGTTGTTGGCGAAGGTGTTCTTGAGGATCTCGTCGCCGGCGACCGAATGCGCCATCGCCATCATATTGGCCATGACCGACTGCGCCGTGTCCTTCAGGCCGGACGTGCTCTCGCCGCAGGCCTCAAGGCACTTCTCCAGCCGATTCAGTTGCTCATTGGTTTCTTGAAGGTGCGCGGTGACCTTTGCCTTGACTTCGGGATATTCGTCCAGCCGCTCCGACTGGCGCTCCATCAGTTCTCTCGCTTGAATTTCCATCGCGTGCGCATTGCGTAGTCCGACCACGAACGTATCGCGGGCTGCGTCAGCCATTTTCCTGTCCTCCGTTTGAGTGGCTTCGTGCCGCAACCGGGAAGAAGGGGCGATTGTTCCTAAGGGTACCGGGCTGATTGCCGCAGGCGACCTGCATCGGAGCCGGGCGTTTCGGTCCACCGCCGGAAGGTCCTCCAACATCAATGAACGTAGGAACGGTTGGCGACGCGCGTGATTGGTCCGTGGTAAAACTTCAAGGAGCAAGATCATGCGTAAGACACTTCTGACGATCTTCACGGCCGCGATGCTGGCCGGCGCTTCAGTCGGCGCAGCGTTCGCACAAGCGGGCGGCGGCGGCGCCGGTGGTGGTGCTGGGGGCGCCGGCGGCGGAGCTGGTGCCGGCGCCGGTGCGGGCGCGGGAGCCGGCGCAGGTTCGGGCGATGGAGGCGGTGCGGGCGCAGGCGGTGCGGGCGCAGGCGGTTCCGGAGCCGGCGGCGGTGGCGACATCACGCATGTGGAGCGCGGCGGACAAGGTGCCTCCAGTCCCAAAGGCATGCGCAACGAGACTACCCCACCGTCAGACGGCACCACACCGCGACGTTAGCGGGACAATCGGTCAGGTCCTCCGAAAGCCGAGCACGACCGAGCCACGCGTTAATGCGACCCCGGCGAATTCCCTCCGCTGGGGCCGCACCGACTGTGCCGAGCTGCCGAACTTAGAACCTTCCGAGCTGCTGAACCTAAAACGCGTGCAGCCACCTCAATGCGAAGCATCGATCTCGGAATGACTGCGCCCTTCTCAGCCTTTCATCCCGGCCACATACACCGCCAGCTTGTCCAGCGTCTGGTAGCCGTATTCGACGGCGCCGAATCCGATCATGGCGTCGCGCTGCGCGGTGCTCGAGGCCAATTGGCGCAGCGTCAGCACGGTCTTGCCGTTGCTTTGCTCGGCAAAGGTGACGGTGAAGCGGAACAGGCCGGGATCGTCGTCCTGGTCGGCGCCGTGATCCATCTCCATCAGAGACGGCCGCTCGATGCGGCGGAAGCGCATGCGGTTCGGATAGACGGTGCCGTCGGGGCCGACCATGTTGAAGCGCCACACGCCGCCGACGCGCACGTCGATTTCGAAGGTCTCGACCTTAAACCCCTTCGGTCCGAACCATTGCGGCAGGTGTTTCGGATCGGACCAGGCCTCGAACACGAGATCGCGCGGCGCGTCGATGACGCGCGACATCACGATCTCGCGGTCGAGCGACCATTGCGAAAGGGCGGCATTGGCAGAACTCGTCATCACTCAGAACCTTTCCGTTTGGTTGTCCGGGACGGACGCTTGGCGGCCGCCCTCTCCTTCTCTTTTTTGAGCTTCATCACATAGGCTTCGAACCGGTCGAGCCGCATCTCCCAGACCGCACGCTGCTGCTGGAACCAGTCTTCCGCGCTGATGAGCGCATCCGGGCTGAGGCGGCAGGTACGGACGCGGCCGGATTTCTCCGACAGCACCAGCCCGCTCGTCTCCAGCACATGGATGTGTTTCATGAAACTCGGCAGCGCCATGTCGAAGGGATCGGCGAGCTCGCCGACGGAGGCCTCGCCCGCGCAGAGCCGCATCACGATCGCCCGCCGCGTGGGGTCGGCGAGCGCGGCAAAGATCTGGTCGAGCCGGGACAATTGGTTAGCCATGAAGCTAACTATAGCGCCAGCACCGCCTCGCGTCAATCATTGTTAGCCCACAGGCTAAGTGATTTGGGGTGCAGGCCCCGCCAGGCGGAACCCGCAACGCGCAATCGTGAATTGGGCCGTGCCCGCGGTCACGTTAAGACGGGCCCGGCGGGGGCATCACATCATGCGTCAGAGCCGTGCCGTCAGTTGCCACCTCATCGCACCTCACCCGGCGGTCGCTCTCCCGGGCAGCGCTTGTTCCACTCGCACTGGCCTTGCCCGGCCGCGCCTCGGCGGATTCCGACATGATTGCGCAGATGCGCGACATCGTCGCAAACGGGCTTGCGGCGACCGCGACGCCGGATCATGCGGGCGGACTTGCCGCCGCCCTCTATGCCGGCCGCCATGTCGAGTTCTTCACCTACGGCTTTGCCGATGATGCGGCAAAACGGCCGGTGACGCCGGACACGCTGTTCAATGTCGCCTCCTTGCGAAAACCCTTCGAGGCGACTCTCGTGGCGCTCGGTGCGCTGCGCGGCGAGCTGCGGCTCGACGACCGCTTGCCGAAATACCTTCCCGAGCTGAACGGCGACTACGTCCGCCGCGTCACCATCGGCGAGCTGGTCACGCACAGCTCGGGGCTGTTGCTGCCGACCGATCATCCGCCCTGGCCGGACGAGCAGTTTACGCGCGACCAGTTCATCGCCATGCTGAACGCCTTCGCACCGCCGCCCGGCGTCGCACCCGGACGGCAGCGCATCTACACCCATGCCGGCTACGTCCTGCTTCAGCTCGTGCTCGAGCGCCGCTACGGCGCTCCGATCGCGGCCCTGTTCGAACAGCGCATCCTTGGACCACTCGGCATGACCGCGACCTGTGTCCCCGAGCGCGGCGAAGACAACCGCGCTGTCATGGACGAGGCCTGGATACGGCGCGTGGTCCAGGGCTATTCGGACCAGGGCATGGCAATCGGCCCGATTGGCAACCAGCAGAGCTATTTTGACTTTTCCGGCACGGGCCAGATGTTCTCTTCGGCGCGGGATCTCGCGCGCTTCGTTGCCGCCTGCATCGATGGCCGCTCGCTCGATCCTCATCTGCGCGAGGCGTTGCGGATGACCCAGCATGAGGCCCACCGCATCGACGAGAAATTCGGACAGGGCATGGCCTGGGAGAGCGTGCATCTGCCCGGCGTCACCGTCGTGGACAAGCCGGGCGGTCTCAACAACGCCTCCGGCTATATCGGTCTCGTGCCGGCGCGACGGCTCGGCCTGATCCTGCTCGCCAATCGCGGCGAATATCCGCACGAGATTGCGCGCTACAAGATCCTGCCGGAACTGGCGCGGCTCCTCGCCTCACATTGAGGCGCCGCTCAAACCGAGCGCGTCAGTCCGCCGTCGACGCGGATATTCTGACCGGTGATGTAGGCCGCGCCGTCGGAGGCCAGAAACGAGACCGTCGCCGCGATCTCCTCGACCTTGCCGTAGCGCTTCATCGGCACGCTGTCGCGCCGCGCCTCGGTCTGCGGCAGGCTGTCGATCCAGCCCGGCAGCACGTTGTTCATGCGGATGTTGTCGGCCGCATGCGCGTCGGTGAAGATTTTCGTGAAGGCAGCAAGCCCTGCCCGGAATACGGCCGAAGTCGGAAACATCGCGCTCGGCTCGAACGCCCAGGCGGTCGAGATGTTGATGATGGCGCCGCTCCTCTGCGACTGCATCACTGGCGTGACCAGCCGGGTGGGACGGATCACGTTGAGAAGGTACGTATCGAGCCCGGCATGCCATTGCTCGTCGGTGATCTCCGTGATTGGCGCGCGCGGTCCGTGGCCGGCGCTGTTGACGAGCACGTCGATCCGCCCCCATCTGGTCATCGCGCCCTCAACGAGGTGCTTCAGATCGTCATTGGACTTGTTCGAACCGGTGACGCCGAAGCCGCCGAGCTCGGCGGCGAGGGCCTCGCCTTTGCCGGAGGACGACAGGATCGCGACGCGAAACCCATCTGTTGCCAGCCGCCGTGCCGCCCCAGCCCCCATGCCGCTGCCGCCCGCGGTGACGAGTGCAACCTTCTCCGCCATGACCGATCATCCCTTGTGAATATCGTTGAGGCGAGCCGCATGCCCGACCTATCATGAGGCCTTCTACCTCCAGACCCGCCGGCAGGTCCATCGTCGAGAGCATTCGTCATGAGCGATTTGCAGATCCGCAATTTGCGTCCGGAGGAGATCGCCGTCCCCATCGACTGGGCCGCGGCCGAGGGCTGGAATCCGGGCCTTGCCGACGCCGCCTGCTTCGCGATCCCCGATGCGCAAGGCTTCTTTCTCGGCGAGATCAACGGCGAGCCGGTCGCGACCGTCTCCTGCGTCAATTACAATGACCGCTTCGCCTTCCTCGGCTTCTATATCGTGCGCGAGAGTTTTCGCGGCAAAGGCCATGGCCTGCGCATCTGGAACGCGGCGATCGCGCATGCGGGCACTCGCGTGATCGGGCTCGATGGCGTGGTCGCGCAGCAGGACAATTACAGAAAATCGGGCTTCCAGCTCGCCTACGCCAATATCCGCTATGGCGGCACCGTGGCCGCGCCACCGAAACCGCCTGCCGATGTCGTCGCCCTCGATAACATCCCGTTTGCACGTGTTGAAGCCGATGACGCCACCGTCTTCCCTGCCGCGCGTAGCGCGTTCCTGCACGCCTGGATCAACACATCAGGCCATGTCGGCCGCGCGCTGCTGCGCGACGGCAAGCTGTCCGCATGGGGCGTGATCCGGCCGTGCCAAACGGGTCACAAGATCGCTCCGCTCGTTGCCGACGATCGCGCGGCGGCGGAAGCGATCGTTCAGGCCCTGCTTGCAGGTGTGGCCGGCGGCGAGGTCTTCCTCGATGTCCCCGCCGTCAATCGCGAGGCCATCGCGCTCGCGGGCGAGCTCGGGCTCAAACCAGTGTTCGAGACGGCGCGGATGTACACGGGACCGATCCGGCCGCTGCGGATCGACCGCGTCTTCGGCGTGACCAGCTTCGAGCTGGGCTAGGGCGTGTACTCATAGATCACGCGCTTAGTTTGGGTGCTCCAGATGTCCGCTCATCCCTCAAAAGCGGCACAAACAGCACGGCCAGCCAGCTGAGCCACCGCACGCTTTTGCGAATCGAGCAGCACCTTAGTAGCCGCTGTGAACTCCCGCCGCTTCATTCGATCCTCATCGCACCTTGAGGAGGATGGAAACAGCTTATCACGTTCGATGGTTGCACGAACTGCGATGGCTGGGCCGAAAATCAGATGAAAGAATAAAGAATGATGCGGCGTTGGGACAGCGTGACTGCCGAATCACATCGCTTGCGCGAGTAGAAGTTTGAGCATTGAATCAGCGATGATACCCATAACCGCAAGTGGTTTCTCGGGTATGCCTGCCGCTCTCGCAGGATGAAGCGATGCAGAGATTCGCCTAGGCTTTGGGCGCGTGATGGCTTCATGCGTAGCTGAACCGGAGAGGTACGACTACTCGGTCCTGCCAACTGATTGGGAGTAGCCACACGCGCCTCATGCGCGCACCTAGCGCGGTCGACGGCCAACAAACGGGAGGACAACAATGAGCACCTGGCTTAGTGAGCGAGAACAGCGTCTCGTCGCGGGCGCGGAGGCGGCATCGGCGGCAACGCCTATCCCTACCCAGATTGTCTCCAATGGCGAGTATCTCCCGCCCCCGCAGAGCGATACGCAAAAGAAAGTCGAGGCACGGATCAACGAGCTCGCTGATGTCAACGGCAGGCACCTCGGCTTGAGCCGCAGGCAGTTCTTGCACACGAGCTGCGGCATGGCGGCAGCGTTCCTCGCCATGAACGACATCTACGGCAATGTTTTCCAGGTCGCGCCCGCTGAAGCCCGCGAGCCTGAGCTGATGCTGGCCCGCGCGCAGAGCCTTGCAGGCCAATTCATCTTCGATGTCCAGACTCATTTCGTGCGGGACGACTTCGACCACAAGGAGCTGTTGGGGCTGGCGGACTTTGCGAGCCAGCACTGGAATCCGAAGATGAAGGAGGAAGGCGTCTCCTCGCTCGCCCGCTACAAGTTCCAGAACTATGTGAAAGAGATCTACTACGACAGCGACACAAACATGGCGCTCCTGAGCGGCGCGCCCTTCGACGACCCGAGTTGGTGGCTGCTGTCCAATGAGCAGATCGTCAAGGCGCGAGAACTGATCAACGACTTCGCCGGTTCGCGCCGCCTGCTGGCGCATAGCGTCATCACCCCCAAGCAACCCGGCTGGATGGACGAGGTGGACAAGGCGATCGAGATCTACAAACCGGATTCCTGGAAGTCCTATACGATTGGTGATCCGCTGGCGCCCTCGAAGTTCCCATGGCGGCTCGACGACGAGCAGGTGATGTATCCGTTCTACGAGAAAGCAGTGAAAGCCGGCATCAACACGCTGTGTATCCACAAGGGGTTGCTGCCGCCCGATTACGAGAAGTCGTTCGCCGGCGTCTGGGAATATGCAACGGCGTGGGACATCGGAAAAGCCGCGAAAGATTGGCCGCAGATGAACTTCGTGATCTATCATTCGGCGCTGCGGCCGTTCCTCGAGCTGCCCGATCGTGCGTGGGCGGATTTCGAGCAGACCGGCCGTATCCAGTGGGCAACCGATCTCGCGGAAATCCCTCAGAAGTTCGGCGTCACCAACGTCTATGCCGAGCTCGGCACGTCCTTTGCCAACTCGGCGGTGGCGCATCCGAAGTTCTGCGCCGCGCTCATTGGCACGCTGATAAAGGGAATGGGTGTTGACCACGTCATGTGGGGCACCGACTCGGTCTGGTACGGTTCACCACAGTGGCAGATCGAGGCGCTGCGCCGGCTCGAAATCCCGGAGGATATGCAGAAGAAGTACGGCTTTGCACCGCTTGGCGACGCCAACAGCGCTACCAAGCAGCTGATCTTCGCGGGCAACGCAACCAGATTCTACAAGATCAAGCTGAAGGCGGCCGAGAATACCAGGATGCCAGCCTTTTCCGAGGACCGCCTCGCGGCGCTCAAGAACGAGTACACGCAAGCTTCCAAGCAACCATCGAACCTGCGCTACGGCTACGTTCGCGCCGCATAGGAACGGTCCAAGAGCGTGGGCAAGCTCCGCTGGCAATGGACGCGCGGCTGCCGCAAATCCGACCCCGGCTCGGGGTCAAGAAGCGGAGAACTCGGGGTGAGCGAATCTAGTCCGCTATGTCTCACCGAGCGGACCTTCCGCTCGGCCCTCGGGAGCCCACATTGCTTTATGAGTACACGGTCTCGCTCAGTAGCAGCGCATGATGTTGACGGTGTGCTCGCCGCCGCCGCGGCCGGGCACCGTCACCTGCTCCGTCGGGCAGCTCGGCACATAGGGCCGGTCGGACGGCACGACATTCGGCGGGAATCGGTGCGCCCAATCCCAGGGAACGTCATACGTATAGGTATAGCGCACATCGCTGGAGAACGACTGAGCCGCCTCGCCGAAAGGCTGGCTATACGTCGCACCGTCGTAGAAGAACCCGCCACCGCCGGGCCAATAGACCCAGGGATTGCTGCGCCGGTGGAATCGGGCGCCAGGCCCGATCGGCGCACGCGCCATTGCATTCGGAGGCGCGGCGGCCAGCCCGTGGGGCGCGGCGCCACCAGGTCTGGCAAAACTATCGCTGGGGCTAAGGAGCAGCGCGGCTGCGCTGAGCGAGGCGAATAGCGCCCCTTGTGATCTCGATATCATCATACGCACCAACTCGTTTGGCTTCGCGGGTGGCGGCTCCCCCACCACACGCTAGGCCGGGCTGTCGCCCGCCCGCAAACGTATAATTAATTTTTGGTTAAGGCACGGGATTAACGGGGAACATGGGCGGCAGAACGCCCGGAATTTCCGTCCCCCTTGCAGCCATTTCGTTCCGCGGCACGCGATTCATAACCAGTTGATCGGAGTTGATCGCACCCCGGCCAATACGTCCGGAACGCTCCCGCATTGCAACCGTTGGCCCCCACACAAGCAAGGAGCATCTTCAATGCAGAACAAGTCAAAACTCCTCTGCCTGGTCACGGCATCGCTCGTCGCAGGCGCAACAGCCGCATCGGCGCAGGGCTACGACTGGAACGGGCCGCGCGTGGGTTGGGACCGCACGGCACCCGCCTACGAACCGGTTCAGCCGCGCGCGTACTATCCGGATGTCGCCGGACCGTATGGCGCGTACAACGGCACCCGCCATCCGACCCCGAGCTCAACGCAGGGCGATGTCGGTCCTGACGGCAACAACAACGGCACGCTGACCGGCAGCTATCGCAACTGGTAGCGAGCCGGGCTTCGTTGCAAGGACCCGCCGCTTCATCGAGCGGCGGGTCGTTCTTTTGCGGCATACATTGTGAGCTGAAGATCGCCGTTGTCGCCGCCTGCGCCATTGCAAGCGCAAGGACGATGTTGAAGCAGTCACGCGCGATAACGGGCGCAGCCCGGACGGAGCAAACCGTAATCCGGGAGCGCTGTCTCCGCACGGATGGGATTACGCTGCACTCCGTCCAGGCTACATGATATCGCGTTTCCGGCGGGGCGAAACACCAAGCCGTGGGTCAACCCGCGCCATCCAAAATATTCCGCTTTACCGAAATTCGGAAATAGCGTATGCGTCCGACAACCCGACCCAAGCAAGAAGGGCGTATCGCGATCGTCACGACACGCGGGCCGGGCGGCGGTGGATGCTAGGTCACATCGGCGCGAAGAGCTTCGCAGGGCGGACAG
>NZ_JADPKD010000079.1:0-63763 GCF_023073735.1 Bradyrhizobium sp. 160 | reverse complement strand
CAAGGAAGTCGACGACGGCATTTGGCTCGTCAGCTTCATGCACTACGATCTGGGATACTTCGACCTGGAGCAAAAGACCTTGCAACCTCTCGACAACCCGTTCGGCCCGAAGCCCGTCCCCGATGTCTCAACTACGACCCCAGCGCCCTGATCGCGACGCACTCTGGTGCATTCTTGGCATGATCGGCCGGTTGCTTGGCTCCGCTGTCGCGGTCAACCCCCGAAGCCCGAAGGGGCGCGGCACGCGCGGGGTTGACGGCGGCAGCGCGAGCCGAGCAACAATGATCAGGCCAGGGATGCGTCACGCTGCAACTCCTGCAGGAACGCAGCCAATCGGCTCAAACGGCATCGACCTTGGAGTGAACGACCCTGAAACCCCGCGACAACCCGTTCGGCACGAGGTTGTCACCTATCTCTCAGGTACGACCTGTTACCCATGTGTCCGGGCCGGACATTGAGAACATTGGAGCGGGTGAAGGGAATCGAACCCTCGTATTCAGCTTGGAAGGCTGCTGCTCTACCATTGAGCTACACCCGCGTCAGGGGCTCCCTAACACGGTCGGACGGAGGTCTCAACTGCCGCGACGGCGACTTTTCGCACAGCTTGCTGGGCCCTTACGAACCAGCTTCGGTTCCGACCGACCCGCCTGCCCTTAACAGCGGCGGCCTTACAACCTATATTGAAATCTCCCGAAACCAACGAAAGGAGGTGATCCAGTGTCTTATCTCAAGCGCTGTCACCTCGCTGGGATCGCCCACTAGGCTTGAATAAGGCTTGGCATCGGGGCGCTCTCAGCCCTGGACCAGCGAGCAAGAAATCGGGCGCGACGGGGCACTCCCCGCCGCGCCTTTTCCTTTTCAGATTTGCCCTGATCGGGAGGATCGGCCGCTCGCCAGCTCAGCTCGTGCGAAGCCGTTCGCGCAAGCCGACGGCGGCGATCAGCATGCCGACGCACCAGGCCATGACCGCGCGGTGAGGTTCCGCACCGAGGAGCACCGTGCAGATGCTCGTGAGCAAGCATGGGGCAATCGCCTTGCCGGTCCTGCTTGCCAGCGAGAGCAGGAACGGCATCGCCGCAATTGATATCTGCAGGACGTCCATGGTCGACCACCGCCTTGGGCAACGGCTTCAAAAATCGCAGATGTTGGGCGCACGCGGGCGTTTGCCGCGCCGGCTCTCCACGATCCGCTCGCCGCCATTCTCGGCCGAGCTGCCGTAATAGCGGTGATGGCAGGCCTGGTCGTGCAGATCGGCCGGTTCGGATTGTCCCGCCCGTCGCGCGTCGCAGATGATCTTGATGGTGCAACCCGCCATTGCCGCCTCCAGCAAAAACCTTGTTGTTTGTGGTCATCAGTCGCGATCGCTTTCGGCGGCGTTCACGCGGCACGGCCGCAATCGGGTTTCAGGACAGTTTCGTCGCTTGCCGGCCACGCAATATTCTGCTTCGGGATTGTCGGCACGGACTGCGGTGCTACGTCCTTGGGACTTTCGTAAAAAAGTTGCGCAGAAGAGAGGTGACGATGCTGTACGCCATCCTGGCCTATCACGTGGAAGACGAGGTCTTGTCCTGGACGCCGGAGCAGGACGCCGCCGTCGTCGCCAAAGTCATCGAGGTTCAGGCGCCGCTGCGGGCCAGCGGACAGTTTGGGCCGGCCGCCCGTCTGGATGAGACCCGAAAGGCCCGCACCTTGCGGGGCCCCGGCGCGGGCATGGTGCTGGACGGTCCGTTTGCCGAGACCAAGGAGCAGCTGCTGGGCTTCCACCTCATGGAATGCGCCAGCGAGGATGAGGCGATCGCGGCGGCGCGGAAGCTGCGTGCGGTCAATCCGACGGCAGTCTACGAAATCCGCCCGGTCAAGCTTTACGTGCCGGCCGACGGGTTCGGCGCGACATCCGGATAAGCCGCCGCCTTACGCGTCCGACTCCGTTCGCGCGCTGGTGAAGCGCTGGATCGCGACGCCGCCGAAGGCGATGAACCAGACGAAGGGCGCGACGTGGGGCGCGAACGCCGCGACGATCGTGCCCGGGATGAATACGAGCAGCGGAAACACCGATCCCATGATCTCGTGGCGCCACCCGCCCAGGATGGTCCACCACAGCCAGGCATTAAGGCCGGCGATCGCGGTCAGATGCAGGCCATAGAGCACCGCCACCGCGTTGCTCATGCTGTAATTGGTGTAGAGGCCATTGGTCACCGGCAGCAGCACGATCGAGAGCAGGAAGAACAGATTGAGGATCACCGCGCCGCGGCTGCCGACCGGCTGGCGCGCAAGGCGGCGGTGATGGCTGATCCAGAACACGCCAGCGATGATGAAGCTGAGCGCAAAGCCGGCGAGCTTGCCGGAATAAACATGGGCGAGATCGCTCCAGCCGGGGGCGCTGGTGAACACCGCGGCCTTGGGCAAGTCATAGGCGAGCAGCGTCATGGCGACGCCGAAAATGGTGTTGCTGAGCGATTCCAGCCGCCGCATCTCGAACTGGTCGGGCTTGAGCTCGGTCATACCGGAGGGTTTCTCAGGCTGGAACTTGGGGCCGTCTTTCCCCCTAAATCCTAAACCCGGTTTCGTCCAGCTGGATTGCGATTCGCGCCGGGATCGCCGACTCTCAGCCTTTCACCGGGGCGATTCGTGGCGACATATCTGGACACGCTCAATGCGGAGCAGCGCCGCGCCGTCGAGCATGGCGTGGCGGAAGGCGCGACCGTGGGCGCCCCCCTGCTCGTCATTGCCGGCGCCGGCTCCGGCAAGACCAACACGCTCGCCCACCGTGTCGCGCATCTGATCGTCGCCGGCGCCGATCCGCGCCGCATCCTGTTGATGACATTCTCCCGCCGCGCCGCGGCCGAGATGGCCGGCCGCGTCGAACGCATCGCCCGAAAAGTGCTGGGCGAGAACAACGCCGCGATCATGCGCGATGCGCTCACCTGGGCCGGCACCTTCCACGGCATCGGCGCGCGCCTCCTGCGCGAATATGCCGAGCGCATCGGCCTCGACCCCGCCTTCACCATCCACGATCGCGAGGACTCCGCGGACCTGATGAACCTGGTCCGGCACGAGCGCGGCCTCTCGAAAACGGAGAGCCGTTTTCCGGCCAAGGGCACGTGCCTTTCGATCTACTCGCGCTGCATCAACGCCGAGATGGAGATCGAGAAGGTTTTGGGGGCGCACTATCCCTGGTGCACGGGCTGGTCGGCCGAGCTGAAAGGCCTGTTCGCGGCCTATGTCGAGGCCAAGCAAGCCCAGCATGTGCTCGATTACGACGATCTCCTGCTCTACTGGTCGCAGATCATGAGCGATGCGCTGATCGCGGAAGAAATCGGCGGCCGCTTCGATCACGTGCTGGTCGACGAATACCAGGACACCAACCGCCTGCAATCTTCCATCCTGCTGGCGCTGAAGCCCGACGGACACGGGCTCACCGTGGTCGGCGACGATGCCCAGTCGATCTATTCGTTCCGCGCCGCCACAGTGCGCAACATCCTGGATTTTCCGCAGAGCTTTTCGCCGCGTGCGGAAATGATCACGCTCGACCGCAACTACCGCTCGACGCAAGCAGTGCTGGCGGCGGCCAACGGCGTCATCGGCCTCGCGCGCGAGCGCTTCACCAAGAATCTGTGGACCGACCGCGCCTCGTCGCACAAGCCGCAGCTCGTCACCGTGCATGACGAGGCCGATCAGGCCCGTTACATCGTCGAACAAGTGCTGGCCAATCGCGAGCAAGGCGCGCTGCTCAAGCACCAGGCGGTGCTGTTCCGGACCTCCTCGCATTCGGGCCCGCTTGAGATCGAGCTGACCCGCCGCAACATCCCCTTCGTCAAGTTCGGCGGACTGAAATTCCTCGATGCAGCCCACGTCAAGGACGTGCTGGCGCTGCTGCGTTTCGCCGAGAATCCGCGCGACCGGGTCGCGGGTTTCCGCATCCTGCATCTGTTGCCGGGCATCGGACCCGCCACCGCGCAGCGCGTGCTGGACCAGATGGCCGAGAGCACCGATCCGCTCACCGCGCTCGGCCAGCTCCCGGCGCCTGCTCGTGCCGGTGCAGATTGGACCGACTTCGTCCGTACGACCCAGAATTTGCGCTATTCGGAATGGCCGACCGATCTCGAACGCGTGCGACTATGGTACGAGCCGCATCTCGACCGCATCCACGAGGATGCCGAGACGCGGCGCGCCGATTTGATGCAGCTCGAGCAGATCGCGAGCGGCTACGGCTCGCGCGAGAAATTTTTGACCGAGCTCACGCTCGATCCGCCCAATGCAACCAGCGACAAATCCGGTCCGCCGTTGCGCGACGAGGACTACCTGATCCTCTCCACCATCCATTCCGCCAAGGGCCAGGAGTGGAAGTCGGTGTTCGTGCTCAACGTCGTCGACGGCTGCATGCCCTCCGATCTCGGCGCCGGCACCACCGCCGAGCTCGAAGAGGAGCGCCGCCTGCTCTATGTCGCAATGACGCGCGCCAAGGACGATCTCCACCTCGTCGTGCCACAGCGCTTCTTCGTCCACGGCCAGGCCGCCAAGGGCGACCGCCACGTCTACGCCTCGCGCACCCGCTTCATCCCGGAGCAGCTGGTCTATCTGTTCGAGCGCACCGGCTGGCCGAAGGCCGCAGCGGGTGCGGCGCGCACCGCGGCGCAGGGGCCGAAGATCGACATCGGGGCGAAGATGCGCGGGATGTGGCGGTAGGTTCGGGCCCGATTGAACAACGGAAACTGAGCATTTCCGAAAGCCGCCTTGTGGCGGTGCGGCTGTTCATTAAGTGTCGTCCATCTTCCCGCAGAGACTTCATTCGATGACCGCACCGCTCGAATTCGGACTGGATACCTTTGGCGACGTCACCAAGGACGCCTCCGGCGCGATGCTTTCGCATGCGCAGGTGATCCGCAACGTCGTCGACGAAGCCGTGCTGGCCGATGAGCTCGCTCTCGACTTCATCGGTCTCGGCGAACATCACCGCGCCGACTTCGCGATCTCCTCGCCCGAGACCGTGCTCGGAGCCATCGCGGCGCGCACCAGGCGCATCCATCTCGGTTCGGCCGTGACAGTGCTGAGCTCGGACGATCCGATCCGCGTGTTCCAGCGCTTTGCCACGTTGGATGCCCTCTCGAACGGGCGCGCCGAGGTCATCCTCGGCCGCGGCTCGTTCACCGAATCCTTTCCACTGTTCGGCTTCGACCTGCGCAAATACGAAGAGCTGTTCGAAGAAAAGCTCGACCTGTTCACGGCACTGCTGTCGCAAACGCCGGTGACATGGGAAGGCAAGCTGCGTCCGCCACTGCGCGATCAATTGGTCTATCCGCCAATCGAGAACGGCACGCTGAAAACCTGGATCGGCGTCGGCGGCAGTCCGCAATCGGTGGTGCGTGCCGCGCATTACGGCCTGCCCTTGATGCTCGCGATCATCGGCGGCGATCCCGCGCGCTTTGCACCTTACGTCGATCTCTATCATCGCGCGTTCAAGGAGTTCGGTCGCCCGGCGCAGCCGATCGGCGTGCATTCGCCCGGCTATGTCGCCGAGACTGACGCACAGGCGCGCGAGGAGCTATGGCCAGACTACAAGGCAATGCGTGACCGCATCGGCAAGGAACGCGGCTGGCCGCCGATGGGTCGCGACGAGTTCGTGAACGAGGCCGAGCACGGCTCGCTCTATGTCGGCGCGCCGGAAACGGTCGCACGCAAGATCGCCAAGACGGCAAAGGCGCTCGGCATCTCGCGCTTCCAGTTGAAATATTCGGCAGGTCCATTGGCGCACGAGAAGCTGATGCGCAGCATCGAGCTTTATGGGCGCAAGGTGGTGCCGATGGTGCGGGAGTTGATCGGGTAAAGTCTGCCTTCGGTCTAGGACGTCGCGCCCTGCTTCATCAGCCCGAGCCTGCTTGCGCCGACATAGAGCGAGAGCACGGCGGCGTTCGAGACGTTGAGACTCTTGATCTCGCCGGGCATGTCGAGCCGCGCCACGACGCTGCAGGTCTCGCGGGTCAACTGCCTGAGGCCCTTGCCTTCGGCGCCGAGCACCAGCGCCAGCGGCTCACGCAGTGCGACGTCGCCGAGATCCTCAGTGCCTTCGCTGTCGAGCCCGACGGTCTGAAAGCCGCGCTCGTTCAGCGCGGTGAGCGCGCGAGCGAGGTTTTGCACGGTGATGAGCGGCACGAGCTCGAGCGCACCGGAGGCTGCCTTCGCGAGCACGCCGGTTGCTTCCGGACTGTGACGCGCGGTGGTGACGATCGCCTTCACTGCAAAGGCCGCGGCGGAGCGCAAGATCGCGCCGACATTGTGTGGATCGGTGATCTGGTCGAGCACCAGCACCATGCCTTCCTGCTTCAGTGTCTCGATGTCGGGCGAAGGCAGAGGATCGGCTTCCGCGAGCAGACCCTGATGCACGGCGTCTGGCGACAGCAGACGGTCGATCTCCTGGGGCCGCACGATCTCCGGCGCGACGGGGGTCGCGATGTTTTCGTCGGCAAGCCGCCTTGCGGCGTTCTCGGTCAGCGTCAGCTTGCGGATCCGCCGCCGAGGGTTGGCAAGCGCCATCGTGACGGTGTGCCAGCCATACAGGATAACGGGCCCGTCGGAGTGCGAATCGCGGTCGCGCCAAGCTGGCCGGCCGGCGGACTTCCCGGGCCTGTTGAAGGGCTTAGCCCCGCCGCGAGCCCCCTTGGGGCCAAATTTTCGATCCTTCATGGGCTCGCTTGTGTCACGGGCGCCGGAATATGGCAATTTGGCTGCCTTTGGGCGCGGTTTTAGCTGTTCGCCTCGGTTGACTTTGCCCCACCGCATCGCTCATAAACGCGCCCGGTCGCGCCCCGATCCGGGTTGTCGCGGCCTTCACGTTCCATGGCCGTCTTCGGTCCGCCGGCAAGGTCCGGCCCGATTGTGCTGCCGTCGAGCGGGGGAGTGTCCCGAGTGGCAAAGGGAGCTGACTGTAAATCAGCCGCCTCATGGCTTCGCAGGTTCGAGTCCTGCCTCCCCCACCACGCTTCACCCTTCAGGCTACGCGTGGCGCAGCCACGTGATCCCGAAGGGTGAAGCGTGGTGTCCGGCGAGGCCCGTAGGGCGAAGACGGACTGAGGCGAACGCAAGCTTCGGCTTGGCAAGCCAACACAGAACAAGTTCACGCCACAAAAAGCAAAACGCCCGTCCGCATCACGCGAACGGGCGTCTCGTTGGCAGCTAGTCAGAGATCAGTAGTAACGGCGCAGCACGCGGTGGCCGCCGTAATAGTACGGCGCGGGCGCGCGACGGGCGTAGCCATAGCGCGGACCGTAGCCGTAGTGCACGCGCGGCAGATAGCCGTGGCGCGGGCCGTAGCCGTAGCGATACGGCCGATAGTACGGACGACGATAGGGATAGGCGTCCGGAGCTGCGACCGCGGCGGCGCGATAGCCATAGCCGTAGCCATAATTGGCGGGGGCAACGACCGCGTCTTCACGGTAGGTCGGATACGGCGCGAACGCGCCCGGGCCGGTGTAGGTCGGCCCCTGGTTGACGTAGTAATATTGCGTGGTCGGCTCGACGAGGCGCTCATAGGCGCCATAACCGTATCCATAACCGCCGCAACCGGTGTTGCAGCCGGAATAGACCGGCGCGACCGGCTGGCACGGATTGAAGCCGCACGCCGCGGCCGGCGCGGCCCCCACGAACATCGCGGCAGCCGCGGCGACCAGTCCCGAAATTATCTGACGCATTACTCTCTCCTGTTAATCTTCGTTTGTTGGATTTTGACGTTTCTTAACCGGGCGGCTTGCCGGCCCCCTCGGCATGCGGCCGCGGCCGACGATGCTGCGGATTCACATTGATCTCCGGCGCGAGGATCACCGGCGGGGGATCGATGGGCACGTCCATCTGCGGCGGCAGCGGCGCCGATTGCGCGCCCCAGCTCTGGTGGTAGCTCTCGGCCGGTTTCGGCAATCTGCGGTTCGCGGGCGGCTCGACCTCGAGCCGGCCGTAGCCGGGCCGCAGGCCCAACGTCGGATAATAATGGCCAACGTCGTCGGGCTGCCGCTCGGCGATATAACGCCCGCCATAGATCGTCGGCTGCACCTGCTGGTTCTTGCCGAGGCCCCAGACGCCCTCGACAACGCTATAGGATGCGTCGATGTTGTTGATGATGATCGGCACGCCCGGACGGCCGGGAACGACAATATCGAAGCCGCCGCCGGCAAGCGCCGTCGCGGGCAGTCCGATCAGAAAAGCGGCGAGCGCCACAGCGCGCATGAGAGGACCCCATTTATCCGGCGACAACGTATCCGATCGCAACGCCGAGAGGGTTAAGGCCCGCTCACCAATTTCCGGTAAGCCTAATGTGCAAGGATTGCGCGCTGCTCAAATGCTGCAAAGCGGACTAGTGAAGCGTTAACGGCGCTGAGCTCACCGACAGGAACCACGCCGAATGCTCACATCTGTTTGACCGTCCAGCCACGAGAATCGACTGGTTTCACCGGAACGTCCGGCGTGCTCGATATTTAGCCCCCGTTCAATCACAACGGGAGCCAACAATCATGAATGTCAAAGTCCTCGGCGCCGTCGCGATCGCAACCACCACTCTCGCGGGCTCCGCGATGGCACAGGCGGTGATCAATAATCCTGCCCGCTGCTCGGCCCAGTTCCCCAATGCCAACTGCCAGAACCTCGGACCGGGAAACCCGTACACCGATCGGGGCTATCGCCATCGTCGCATGTCCTATCGGCAGACTAACAGCGGCGACTGGAATAACGACTGGAACAGGAGCCGCACCGGCTTTTGGCCGACCGATGTCGCCGCGGGCGTAGCCGGTGCCGCGATCGGTACCGCGGGGGCGATCGCAACCGCTCCGTTCCGCGCCTGGGACAATTCCTACGCCTACGACAATTCGTGGGACAATCGCCGCTGGGACACCCGCACCTATGCCCAGCGTAACGGCTTCGTCTGCACGCCCGGCACCTTGTTCAAGGGCGAAGATGGCCGCCGGCACATGTGCCAATAAACGGGACTCATATCGAACGGCACAACAGGCGGCCCGCTGGGCCGCCTGATTCATGTGTCGCGACGACGATCGCGGTTCTGGCTCTTTCCGGCCAAGTCTGATATTGCGGCGCGCACGGGTGGACGGCTCCCGGCATCTGCCGGCCCCTTCCCCAAGTGTCGCCGGCTTAGCTCAGCGGTAGAGCAGCGGTTTTGTAATGCGCAGAGGCGCGTGACGGGCCGTACTGCTCTCTCTGTTTTCGTTGGAAATTTCAGCCTGCGAGCGCGATCGCTGTACGTCTCATAACATCGCGTATCGGGAAGTTTGTGGCCAACATTGGGGCCAAGACTCTCCGCCTCAGCGCGATAGTTCGCTGCCATCTCGAGCAGACCCGCGCGCGCGAGCAGCAGCGGACTCTCCGCCGCCAAATCCCGGCTGATGCGCTCCATGCGCGCGCGCTGTCGATGTCGTGCTGATCCGGCCCCATGCCGGATCAGGCTCCGGCAGCCAGACGGCCCTCCAAAGTCGCCGCCGAAATTTCTAGGAACTTATGTTGGCGGAGACGGAGCCGGAGACTAAATGAGGCGGGCAATAAATCGAAAGGACGATCGATGACGGACGTGGCTGAATTGAAGGCCGGGACAGAGGACGAGCTCGCAGAGGCGCTTGAAGGGCTGTCCCCTGGGCAAGCGGGCTCTATCACGTTCAAGGAAGCCCAATGGCTGTTCTCCGGCCTCGACGAGGGAGATGAGACTGCGCTAAGCGAATTCGATACGGCGGGCCTTGAGGAGCTTGGACGCTTCGCCGCAGACTACGGTTGCGCACCGCGGCGCGATGGGGACGTCGTGGTTTTCACCAAGAAGGACCATTGACGTCGGACCCGTGGAGATCAAGCCGGAGGAACCCGGAACCCGGCCTTCCTGTTTTAGTCTCCATGCCAAAAGAGATTGCAATAGCACTCTGGTCATTAGCGGCCGCCTGCGTGGTCGCATTCAGCGTGGCTGCGCTCGTGGCGCCCCACTAGGATCCGCTGGCAGGAGTGAAAGGTTGAGTAGGGCCTGGTTTGTATGGCTTCGCGGCCCCCGCGGTCCGACGCCTCAGATTTGGCGAGATCAAGTTGACGTTTACCGCAGCCGATCTGGAGCACAGATCCTCGGCTTGCGCGAGCTCACCGACGTCGAGGCGGGTGAGCCGCTTGGCCATCTGGCCAGAAAGTATCCGCTCCCGCCGCAAGCGGACGAATGACCGGGCGCCGTTGGCCTGCTTTACACACCCACGACGCGCAGTAGCTCGCGCGCGCACCGAGGCCCAAGGGATTGATCATTTGACTCTCGCCGGCGCCGCGCTTGGATGGTGGGATGCCCCGCCATGCCCGCCGCCACACGCCTACTCACGCCGACGGTCGACCGCTCAAGATCACCTTCGGCCAGATGCGTGGCATGGGCGTGCGCGGCGTCCTGGTCTACTGCCATTGCGGCCGTCACGTTGCCCTGGATGCCGATCGCTGGGCCGATGAGGTGCGGCTATCTGATCTCGAGCCGCGCTTCGTCTGCGCAGGTTGCGCCAGCCGCGGCGCCGACGTCCGGCCTGACTTCGATCGCGGCAACCCGCAGCTTGCAATCATGGGCTTGCAATCATGGGCTATCGAAACGCGCGATAGCCGGCCAAAAAAACGGCTCCAGCTAAAGGCGGCGGCTGGGGCCGTTGGACGCTCCGGCACCAAGGGGCTTTGAACCGGAGCACAGCACCAATCCGACCGATTGCCGCGAGTTCCCGTGCTGGAGGAGAGCGCCAACGAGCCGCGAGAACCGACCCACCGCCAAACGCGCGTCAGACGATGGGCCGTCCCGGGTGGATGTCGCGACACTTGGAGGATCGCGCCACAGACCGAAAATTCAATTCTCTCAGCTGGAGAGTCGTTCCCTTGCAGATTCTCTCCGGCGTGCCTAGGAGCCGCCAACTGAGGAAGCCTTACTCATGGGTCTCGCGCCACATCTGCTGGCCACACTGGCATCTATAGATGCGCACGGTGCCGCCAGTTCGGGGATTCAGGAGTTTTTGCAGCAGTGGGGGGTTGACTGCACAGCGGTCACACTTGATCTGACTGTCTGTGGGAGAAGGCAGGTTTCGCGCCGACTGGAGGGACATAGCTCTCGCTCCGAACCAAGGCGGGAGCGCTGTGATGTCTCTCGGCCACCGATAGCTGCCATTAAGGGATCGCGCGGTGATGCAATACCTGTACGCCTACAATCCGGTCCTGGCTATAGGAAAGCGCCAAATTGGGCCACCCCCAAAATCAAATTAGGCCGCTGAGGCCGGAAACAGGCCGGCGCCTCGGCCTCTGTCGGAACGTTCTGGCAACAAAGAACAGGCCCGCCAGCGTGAACCGGCGGGCCTCGTCACTACCGCCTCACCGTCGGCGATGCATCCTAAGCCGCTGCCGGTCACGCTTCGGTTCGGCGCCGGCGTTTCATGTGATGCGCCCCTCCTTGTAGCCGGCAAGGTAGGTGGAGAGCAGCGCCTCGAGCATCTCTCTTGTGTGATAGACGGCGAAAGCCAATTGCTCGTCGAAGGTGTCGTCAGCAACATCCGACATGAGCCGCGCGGAAATGCCCGCCATTCGGACACAATCGAGCAGAGGTCCCTCCATCGCGCGGAATGACTCTGCTTGGTGCTTGTCCCAAAGAGCGCGTTGGCCAGCTTGCGGGAATTGGCTGAGGTTGCTCATTGGTCCGCCCCCGCACCATGCTTCACGGCGAGCTCGAACAACTCCGCCAGGAGGAGCCGAGCGGCCTCCACGCCTTCCCAAAGGATGGCGCGCTCGTCGAGGTAGCGATCGACCCGGAGCGCCTCGCCTCGCCGAATTTTGCCCGCCACGGTGACGGCGTTTGAAATCCTGTTGCAGGGGCGCCTGAGCGGATTGCGCCCCCGCCAGCCGCGCTGGCGCTTCGTGACGGTGAACTCGACAGGGCGAACGTTTTCGAGCGGCAGAGCGCGTGCTGCTCGCAGCGTGGACAGGTCGATGACGTTGGACATGATGGTGCTCTTCGGAGAAGGCTTTCGACAGCCTACGCCATGGGACAGCCATGGCAGCCGGGGGGTCGAAACCAGCCGAAGAGACTGGTCGGACGCTTTTAGGCTTGCGCCTTGGACAGAGCAGTCCGCCCCCGGCCCTTGCCAAGAGCGCCGCTCTGAGGCAAAGAGATCGGGTTCGGAGCCGCGCCGCCAAGCGCGTCCGTTGAGCCGCAAGGCTCATTCAGCCGCCGCCCAACGCTGCCAGGCGTCAGGGCAATTCCTGCCAGGGAATTTCGACGGCGATATCTTCGGTCCGGGTTTCGACACCCATCGGACAGTCCACCATGATTTGGTGAATTTTGTCTATCCCCTTTCGGGGCGCTTCGGCGCGCCGGTACCCTGGGAATTTTCCCAGGGCTGGCGCAACTCTCAGTCCCAGAGCCCACGGCTGACAGTGTCGCCTCTCGTCCCCGAGCCGTCGTCGAACAATGCCTCGTCAAGGGAGAGCAGCGGACTATCACCGAACTTGCGGTACTTGGTCGCGAAGGCCTGGTTGTGGGCAGAAATGTAAACGCGAATGCGGTTCTTAACGTCCTCGCGCTTTAGGGCACCGGCCAGCAGATCCTCGAAAATCATGCTCACAATGTCGTCTCTTTCCGAGAGACTCGCCGGCAGCATCGCGCGGATTTTGTAGTAGTCGTTCTGCTCCTCGCGCACGACCGAGTTTCTGACGCGCTGCCACCGCAGCAATTGCCCGCGTTTGGCATTGTCCTTTGTCCTTTCGTAAACAAAGCGATCGAACGCAGGATCTTCGCGTCGGGCGCGTTTAAGAGCGTGGTGCGCAAGCAGCCGTGTTGGCCGGCCGGCTGCTGTCAAAGAACTGATCGTCGCTCCTCGCTCGATTTCAGCCTTCACCTTCACAAGCACCTCTGGCTTAACCAAACCACCTTCCTTGTACCGGAGGGAATGACACTTGTTGCACTTCCGAATAACGCTACCCTTGTCGAAGTTCAGGCGCTGATAGAGGGCAAAGGGGTGACCGAATTTGCAATGCGTCTTGATCCTGTTGTGTGCTCCCTTGCCGAGGCTCGCGTTCGTCTTCGAAATGCGCCACGCCTCTGCACCCCATTCAGGGTGAAGCTCGCAATGTTTTTTGAACCGCGCGTAGCTCACGATCGCCGGGCCAAAGTCCTTCATTCCCGACGTGAGCTTTCGGACGGTGCTACCAGCCTTCAGCCTCGTCATGATTTCAGCGGCCAAGTCGGCGGGCATCCCCGGCGGCATATTGCGCCACTTCAATTCAGCGGCGCGGTGAAGATCGGAGCGAGATAACTGGACGCCTGCCATGATCGCCTCCACAAAACGCACTATTGCGCTGTGGAAGGGCGCGCCTGAGTCGGGGCGGCGCAATGGCCGTGAGACCAAAAATCTGTGTGCGAGGGCATTGCGTTTGCTCGCGCGCTCCGGTTGAATTTGATTCTATGGGTACAACTGATCAGCTAGACCGCATCATTGATGGATTTCCCACTTCGCGGGCTCACGTTAAGTGGACGATCTTGGTCGCCGCAGTCGCAACGGCTTTCGGATACGGCGCTGCGTATTTCTATTTCACCGGACGAATCTCTACTCTCGAAGAACGCCTTAAGCTGGCGCAGGAAAGCAAGGGCACGTATCAGGTCAGAATTGCGGAGGTCACCAGAGACAATCCCTACCGAATTGGGCCGACGGATGATCTCGTCCAAGTCAACCTCAGCGAGGAGGTCTCGCCGGTCATTTTGCTCCCGTCCGGTTTTCTCAAGGGAAAAACTGTTTCCATCAAGGACAAGAAGGGGGACTCCGACAAGCGGGCGGTCATAATCAAAGCCGAAGGCGGTTCGATCGATGGATCTCCAGATTGGCGCATCGAAAGTTCTTTCGCCTCGGTGAGTTTCGTTTGGGACGGCAACAATTGGTCGGCGTACTAGGCAAGGTCCATCGCGCTCGTGGTCCGCGGATGACCTTATTGCGAGATGGCCAGTTCTTCGATTCTCCCTCAGCCAAGAAGTCAGTAGAGCTCTACAACGCCATCAAGGCCACCTATGAAATTCCGGCTCATTTTCGAAGGCGCAATTCCGCCGCGCCCACGCGCAACTCTTCGGGAGATACATGACATCCGGCTGAAGCTCGCGCCACAACTGGAAGCGCTCTGGACTTTCGAGCCTCTTGCTCGTGAAAAGAAGGACTGGCTTCGGCACCCCGGCTCGCAGCCCGGTGACTACGCGATCTTGGAACAGCGTGGCACCTCAATATTTGCTCCCCTCATATCAAAGCGCAACGACTTGCAATGCGAATTGGACGTCACATTCTTGCGGCAACAAGCGCCTGGACAGCTCATCGGTGATGGAGGAGACATAGACAATCGCGTGAAGACGTTTCTCGACGCACTGTCCGTTCCGCCTCCCGCGCAAGCGGACTTCTTTTCCACTACACCCGGACCATGCCGCCCCGTATACTGTCTTCTCCAGGATGACGGGCTTGTGATCAAGTTAAGCGTCGAGACCGACAGACTGCTGCGTCCAGCTGTCGATAGGTACGATCTTCTCGCGATCCTCCACGTCACTGTTCGAGCAAGCAGAGTCACCTTCGGAACGCTTGGCCTCCTAGGATAATCATTTCGTCGGTGCGGCGCGGCGATCGGACCTACGGTATTATCCTAAACTCTTCCACGAAGAGCTTTTCCGGGTGAGGCAGCTTCACGGTGAGCCATTCTCGCCCAAGGTCCCTGTGCGGTGTCAGAACGATCCTTGCTTCCGATTGAGCAGCAAAATGCCGATCCTTCCGGAAGGCCGACGGAGCAGGTGCTAAACCCGCGGAGTGATGATGCTCATCGGCATCGTAGGCGACAGACCCTGAACTGACCGACGCAAAAAACCATCTCGTAGGTTCGCCGCCAAACTCGACAATGGTGCTTCGGTAAAAAATCCGATGCGCTAGCAGTTCTAGCGGGAGGAGAATGCGGACAGCCGCATCGTATGGTTCTTCGGCATCTCTGCACATAGCTTGAACCAGCTGATCGCGTTCGCCTTGAGACACACAAAAGATGAAGCGGTCGGCGCCCCGAAATTTGATTCGCGCTCCTCCACTAAAAATGACTTTTCCGCCATCGCTTGCCTTGACTATCTGTCCAAAACCCGGGGGTGTCCAAGGGTCTGACACCGTCTCACCCGGTTTGCTCGCAACCACCGCGCCGCTGGCCGCTACAGTAGTGGTTGCCTCGTTGGGATCTCCTATCCAGCGTCCGCCCTCCCAAGCGCGGAAATAGGATAGAGTCGAAATTCTGATCGTGCCGTGGATAAGTATATTGTCCAGATGCGCGGACTTGAGAAACTTAAATAGCTGGGGTGCCATCGATTCCTAACCGATGTTTTTGCGATAAGGCAGCCCTCCTATCCGACTCGGCGGACCGAGTCGATTACCCACGGAACTGCAGGTGCTGCAGCCCCCTCAGTTGTTCGCCACGATGCGCCAGAAGTTGCCCGCCCTATTGAAGCCTAACAGCCGTTATCGTGCTGTCTTTGGACTGACCTGATGCGTTGAACTTTATGGCTCCCGTCGTGGTGCTCAGATCCTGGCAGTCGATTCTCAAATTGCCGGCCGGAGAGACTGCCACGGCAGACAGGGAGATGGTCGTTCTTGCCGGGGATGCCGCCGCCGTCGCTGCATTTGCACTCGCCAGTACAGTGATCCCATCTGTCAGACGGCAATTGAACTGATCTGCCGATCCAGCCACAAGCGTGACGGTGCCGCTCGCGAACCAAGTTCCTGCGGTCCCCTGCGCTACGGAAGGACCGACAAAGTATGACCCCGTATTGTTCAGAGCGACGTCGGTCCCAAGCGAGTTCATTAGGGTCGAATTCGTCGGGGTGGCAAAAATCTGTGTCCCGCCTGACACGCCAGCGTAGCCTTGCAACATATTGTCGCCGAACGAGCCAAGATCAAAATAAACTTTAGTGCTCGAGTTATTGGCCACAATGTTGCGGCCGGTCCGGGATGAGGTACCGAAGAAGCGATTGGCCGAGATGGTGATATTACCGGCGAAGGTGGCGTCGGTGGTGATAAGATCGGTAGTGGTCAGGCCGCCGACGAAACCGCGGTTGCCGGTGAAGGACAGGCCACCGCCGTTTGGAGAGCCAATAGCTGTCGGATTGAAGGATGCAGCGTATGAGCCGCCAGCCTCAAGAACACTTCCGGTGAACCCACAATTGCCGTAGGTGTTCGGTGAAGCCATGATATCGATAAGGCAAAGGTAGCCGTTATTGACAACAGTGTTGAGTACCTCGCCGCCGCTAACCGAGACCGTGCCGCCCGAGGTCCAGATGTTGATCCCACGCTTCTCACCTGTAATGGCCGCCGCAGAGCAAGTGTTGCCCGAAGTCGATAGGCTATAAACCCCCGCACCACCAAGCGCGCCTGAAGTTTGGCCGGTGATATAAGTACCGGCGACGATACCGGTGCCCGAGATAGCGTCGTACTGATCAAAGTAGCTGTTTGCGCCGGGGCTGGAGATCGTGATGGTGTTGGTCGTGCAGGTGCCGGTGCCCGTAAGCGCCCAGTTGCCTGACGAATGAGGATCAACGATGTTGGTGAAATTCGAAGCGTTCACCACCGCGTTGGAGGAATATACCCTGATGCCTTGAGCGACATTGTAGAAGAACCCTTTCGAGATATTGATCTCGGAAATGGGTAACGTCGACTGCGTTGGGTCGCCGATCTGGATTGCCCTACGACAGTTAGCAAATTGTGAAAACCCGATGTTCTGAAATTGTGCAGACAATCCTACACCAGAAGACCATATCTTAAGACCGGCACCAATGTATGCATTGCTGTTACAGCTAATGGTGACGTTGCCGTCTACTGTAGTGCCCGTCAAATTTTTGAGTTCCAGGACCGCGTTAAACGTTCCAGAAGACGGCCCTACCAAACCACCACGTCCGACGATGCAGAGGTTGCTAGCCCCACCGAGACCAGTGCCGTCGATGGTGATCGTGCTAGTGGTCGTGTATGTGCCGTTGAATTGAAAGCATCTCCCGCTGAAAATCGCATCATTGATTGCTTGGGTGATGTTGGTGGTGGTGCACCCGCCCGAGTAATCCTCGCAAGAGACCGGGATTTTTCGGAGCTGCGTTTTAATAGATTGTACAGACGGCGAAGCGTTGATTGGCGTGAAGCGAAATTCTTGCGGCTCTGCCCATACTGCGCCACCGCTGAAAACTGTATTCGCGGTTGCGCCTGTGCCGCTGCCCATCTGCGAGACAGAGATGTTGCCGGTGAGGCTCGAGAACGACGGCTGCGTGCAGCCAGGCACCCCGGCTACGATCGCCGAGATCCATTGGTTTGAAGAGCATGCGACGGAATAGACGCCAGCCAGACCGAGATAGGTCCGCGCGGCTGATGCCGAATATTCACCCACCTTTCCGTTGTTGTCGTAGAGGATCTGCCCGTTCGCGCCGCCGTTGATAGGCGTCGAGTTGATCGTCCACGGCAGCGAGGTGAACGGGATGGCTTGCGCCGGTCCGGTGCCGGTGCCGACCCCGATGCGGCCGATCACGCTGTTGTTTGGCACAGTCGGATAGGTCTGGGCAGAGGCGGAGGAAAGACTTGCGATGAAAGCAACGGCGAGCGCGAGACTGCGGACCTGGCGAGAGAACATCGGACCAACCTTGAGGCGTGGCTCGATCCGTTCGAGCGCCGAAGGTCGTTAGCGACGTGTCCAAGTCGGAGCTGTTTACGGAGACAGCTCAATCCGAAACGCGGCTTCCGGTGCGCGCTACCTACTCGACGGGAAGTGACTCGGCCTTGAGCAGATTTTGAAACTGCCCGTCATCAAGACCAGCAAGGCTGCGGAGCGTGGCGCACACCTTGCGCCAGCGCTCGTTCTGATCTCTCAGACGCCGGGCCGTTGCGCGCACCGTCTTGATCTCGCGCTTCAGTCCGATAATTGCGCTTTCTTGCTCGCTCATTGACGCCTTGCGAATTGTTGGCCGGGGATCTCCCCGCGTCCCGGCCGCCGCGGATGAAAGGGCATCCGGACCCCTTGGAGCTCTAAAGCTTCACGTCGACCCCGGCGGTCGCGACCCACGGTGCGGTCTCGATGAAGAGACGAAAGGCATTGAGCGCGTTCAGCGCGTCCTTTTTCGTCCAGCCCGCGCCGTCGAGGATGCGAAGCTCGATGCCGGCGCCCGCGCTCGATGCCGTGCCGGTGATGAAGTCGTTCTGCTTGAAGCCCGTCACGCCGCGGTTCAAAGCGATGAAATGGTCGGCCAATTGCCTCTCCTATCCGTTAGAACGGTCTCTCATACTTTGCGAACGCAGCGTCATACGCCCGCTGCAAACTGGGATTGAGCGCAGCGAACACATCGAATTTCTGTGCAAAGACGTCGAGTGCGTTCGGTCGCCCTTTCCAACCAAGCTTCCGCGCCTCTTCGGACAGTTCGATCCCCTTGGCCTCCATTGGCTCCACGATGGCGATTACCTCAGGGGTCAGCCATGTGTCGGTCATCTTCTCCAGATGCTGCAGGAATTCGAGCCGCATCTCAGCCGGCAACTTCCCCTGTAAGCAGCGCTTCGTGAGGCTCGCCATAACCAGCGTGTAGCGATGACCGTACGACATCACTCAGCCGCCTCATGCTCGATGACCTTCGGCGACGGCAGCGCGACCATAAACCTTGTCGACAGTTCCTCGATCCGCTCCATGACGCGGGCGGTATCGGCTGACGAGACCGTCACCTCGCCTTCCACTTTCACAAGCGCAGTCGATTGAACTGGTGAAACGCGGTCCATGATGAGGCCAAGGACGCGGCCAAAGTCCTTGTGCTTGTCGTTATCGAGTACCTTGCGCATAGCGCGGACGGCGCGGGGCCCCAGCGTAACCAGGTATTGACGGGAGATCTCGGCGACCGCGGCTTCGACCTTCGGATCGGATCCAAGCTGATGGGCAATCGAGTGTAGGCTGGCTTGAGAGCTCGCCTGATAACCGGCAGCCTTCGCCGCGAATGTCAGGCTTCCGTGCGACCTCGGCGCATCGAACAGCGCAAGCACAAACCGACGCTGCTTCTCCGTAAGTGCGGAGAACGCTGGGCCGATCTGAATGTCGCTGGTCGACTGTGTCACCCGAGAATTCCCATTCCACTCAGCGCGACACCAGCCGGCGAATAGTTTGCCGCCTGGGCCTCCCGTTGTCGCTTGCGGCGAGTTTCTTCTGTCTGCTCAGAAGCCTGCTGTTGAAGCACGCCGCCGCCAAAATCCCCGGTGAGACCACCCAGTGATCGTCCAGCCGAAGACAAGCTAGCAAATACTCCGTTCATGCCGCGGCACCTTTGATCGGGCTCGAAAGTATGACGTTCAATAACGTCATCTCACGCCGAGCCTCACCATCTCCGCTAACATAGCGTTTTGCGAAATCGTGATTTGCCATAAGTCTGGCCTTCGTTTCAGTCGCGGCAGCATGTTCCTCAGCACTGACAGCTTCGCCAGTGAGAACCTGTCGGATCACCGCGGTGTCCCGGACACCGGCCTCCCGAAGCATCTCGGCGGCACCAACTGCAGCGAGATGGCCGCTGGGCTGAATGCCGTCGAAGAGCTCGCCGGCAATGGCCATTTCCGTCTGCGGGTCTGCATTGCCCTTCTGGATGACCGCCTCTAGATCGCTCAGCTCCTTCGCGTGCCGCGGGCTGCCAGAGAGGTATTCATCGCGCCACTTGGGATCAGCCGTCAGTTGGGCTTTCCGCGCCAGAGCGGCTGCCTCAGTTTCCGGGATGACCGGAGCCGGCGGCGGCGCAGGAGCAGCTGGAGGTGCCGGCGTCGCGTTGGCGACGATCATGTCACCCAAAGTAAGTGAACCTTCGCCCCATTGGCTCATGCCGCTTCTCCTTGCTCGTCGGCGTCGTCATCATCGTAGTCGCCACGCTCGAGCGCTGCGATTTCTTCTCGCGCGATGCCTTGAAGCTGGTGGAGCACCCGATCGTTATGGTAGGCGAGCGGCAGCCCCCCTTTGCGCGGGTGCGCACAGCGGCCAACGCCGGGCGCGATCATGCATTCGGTCTCGCTGCATCCATCGCAGCAGTCGAGGGCACTGAGCCCTATCATCAGGTCATCAGGATCCGCGTTTCGCAGCATCTCGACCCGCTCCCTCGCCACCTTTTGGTCGAGCTCGCTCGCCTGCTTGGCCGCGGCCGACTTCACCACGAGGTCAGATTTCGCGGCCGCAAGAGCCGCTTCATGCTCGGCATACACCTTCGCGGCGCCTGGCTGCCTTTCGGCGAGCGCGAGCGCCAATCCTGGCGTTTTCGCCTCAAGCCCTGAGAGCGTCGCCTCGATTTGCTTGATTTGCGCGAGAATGGCCGGCGCACGGGGTGGAATTTTCGGGGGAATGCTCACGCAGCGCTCCGCTGTTCACCGGCGCGCTTGGCGAAGCTTTCCTGCAACATCACTCGCACCAGGCTCGACAACGAACGGTCGGTCGCCTTCGCTTCTGCTTCCAGCTTGCGGCGAAGATCCTCAGGCACACGGACCGGAATTGAGTGCACGTCGCTCATCGCGTCATCCTTTCGTTTGACGGATGATCGTCGTGTTTGTCGTTTTCACAAACGCCCATTTGGGCGGCAACGGCCTCACACGGCAGGAAAGCGAGTTGAAGCGCTCCGCAAAGTTTCTCGATCGTCACCGCCGTCGGTCGGCGATCTCCGCAAGCCAATTTGGAAAAGTAGCCCTCCCCCAGATGTGCGCGCTCATCGACCTCTCGATGGCTCAGACCTAGAGATCGAGCGCGCTCGACGAACAGATGAACGAGGCCGGCCACGGTGTGGATCGGCTCAGCCATACATCACTCGCGATGACACGATGTGACACGGAGTGTGGTGGCCCAAGGCCGCGAAAAAGAACCAGCACGTAAATTATTGCACGCGGGGACTTTCCCTGCCCCACCCCCCTCGATCCTAGATTTCATCGAGGGAAACCATGGGTATTTGACCTGTCGAGGCATGGCAGCGGTTAGGCTATCCGTTGACCTGCTCCTCGCAATGCTCGGCAAGCCATTGATAAGACTCGCATGGCTGGCACGTCGACCAGGCGCTGGCCCAGACCTTGGCCCAATCACCTGGCTGGCTTCAGTCCGAATGACGCTGCTCAAGGCGTCGAGGTCGGGCGCGATAGGCAATGGTGAATTATCGCGATTTTGAGAACTGAAGTTTGCAGAGGGATGAACGAGCTCAATCCCCCCTCTCCGTACACATCCGGACCGGACACCGGACAAACGGACATCCCTATAGGGATATGTCCGTGTCTGTCCGGGTTGGATGTCGCCGGACAATGTCATCATGTCCGGGCAATGTCCGGGCTTGTCCGGGCTTAGACCAACCACACGTGATCCCCATGTTTTCCAATGAGTTGTCTTTCGTGGAGCGTCTTGGCAGCCCGGACAAAGGCCTTCTGTTTGGATGTCTGGCTAGCGTCCTGAGAGAACATTCTGGCGTAGCAGTCGGCACGCCACGCTTCTTCCCGAATTGTCCGGACTCCCGTGGGAATGGCGGGATGGCTGGAGATCTCGCCGCCGCTCGCGAGAGCGTCTTGCAGGAGACGCAAAGCGATGCCTGCCTGGCCATAGACGGCGCCCTTGCTCGCCGGCGCGGTGCTGTCGGCTGTGACCACGACACACGACGTGATGTCGTCGCCGGTATCGTCCCGGCCCACGGTCACCGCTTCCAGTGAGCTGATGATCTCGTCACCTTCCGGTCCGTCCTTCATGAACTCGACCTTGGCAACTATGTTTTTTGCGGCGTCCCGTTTGACCGAGATCTGGGCGTCTGCTGCACCGGTAAGGGAGGTGTGGCCGCGAGGGCGGTCACCGTCGACCCCGCAGTGATGGATCACGATCACGACGCACTGGAAGCGATCGCGGATCATGTCGGCGGTCCGGATGTAGGCCGTCATATCCTCCGGAGTATTCTCGCTGCCGGCGATGGACCGGTTCAGCGTGTCGAGCACCACCACGCCTGGGTGCACCTCGGGAAATTCATCCTCGATCGCCTTGAGCACGGCTGCTCCGTCCTGGGGTAGCACCACGCGATTGCCGGACAAATAGAACGGGATGTCATCCACATCATGCTGTTTCCGGAAGGCCTCCACACGGGCGCCAAAACCCTCCTGCCCTTCAAAGGCGAAGTAGACAACGTCGCGCTGCTTCACTCGCCTGCCGCGGTATTCCCAGTCGGCGGCGATGTGGCAGACGAGATCGAACACCCAGAAGCTTTTGCCGCATTTCGGCGGACCCCAAACTACTACAAGCCCCATGTTTGGAATGAGGCCTTTCACCAGGTAGCGTTGAGCTGTCGAGAGAATGATCTCGCGGAATCTGGTGAATGTGATCCCCGGTTTGGCTGCGGATTGCTGACGTTTTGGCCGCACGCCCCCGTCGGCCACGGCACGTAGGGCAGCTGCGCCGCCGTTTAGATGGATGGAATTGGCGTCCGACTTCATCCGTGTGCTCCCGGTCGGACGAGCCTTGCTTCAAAGCCCTTCGCCTCGAGCCGGGCGGCCAGCTCGATACTGTTTTTCTCCCCGACGGGATCGGCATCTACAAAGATGGTCACCGCCTCGACATAGGCGGGGACATGTTCGGCCATCGCTGGCAGTCGTCCTGCGGTGCCAGCAGCCCACGCACCCAAGCCTGTTGCTGCATGCACGCTGAGCGCGTCCTCGATGCCCTCGCAGATCGCAAGGCCGCCGCCGTCGTTCACGGGCGCAAGCCATATCGGCAGCGTGTTGCCGACCCCGATCGTGAGCTTGTCAGCCTCAGTGCCGGCCTTGCCCGTTCCGTCAGCTTTTAGCTTGGTCACGTGGACGCCGCGGATTGCGAGATCGTAGATCGCAAGTTCACCGGGCAACGTTTCGACGGCCGCCCCAAATGCAGCAATCATTGCCGGTGGGTGATCTCCCCGAGACGGCAGGAAGCCGAGGGTGGCGTGAAGATCGCCCTGGTAGCCGCGGCACCGTCGTAGGTAGGTCTCTGCAATTGATCCTATGATTGGTTCGCGCTGGGACCACAGCCATTGCGCCTTGCGCCGGCTCTTGATCGCCTCTTCAAGTTGGAGCTCGCGCGACTTAGCCCTAGCCTTCTCCAGGATTTCCGGATCGGCGCGCTCGCTGTTTCGACCGACGGAATATCCGCCCGCCTCGCAACGCGCGCATCTGAATGTCGCGAACTCAGGCTCCAAAAACCAGACGCGCAGAACGCGGCGCCGTCGGTTGACGGGAGCGCGACAGAGAGGACTACACAACGGACATGCGACGTCGTGACGGCCAATCCTGCCGTCAACCAAATTGGTTAGTTCCGAAAGAGACAGCGCCGGCTGCACGAGGGCTACTCGCCGAGCAGTTTCTCCAGCGCAAGACGCGGAACAAGCAAACGCCGGCCAATACGAACTGTCGGGATGTCGCCGCGGTTGGCTGCGGCGTAGGCGCTGACCTTGGAGAGACCAAGGATCTCGCACCCCGCTTCTTCCACAGAAAATGTCGATCGGCCGTCCCACTTGGGGTCAAAGATGGGGCTCCGGATCTTCCGAGCCGCGCGTCCCGGTGGCCGGGGTTGCCTGGAAGCGGAGGTCAATAGCGTCGTTTCATTCTGTTTGATCATGTCCTGTATCGCCCTGTTGACATAAAGGCACCCAAGTCGTAGGGTTACGCTTGTAGCCCTTAGAAGGCAGTATTACTGATTTTAAGGGGCTACGCAACAGGGCCTAACATGAAGCAAAAGCAATTCAAGATTTCGCTCGATGATGCCTTGCGAGGCACGATCGACGCTGCGGCCCACGAGTCAGGTCGTTCAGCGGCGGAAGAAATCCGTGTTCGCCTCGATCGTTCGTTTCGCGAGGACGGCAGCAATCGCGATCCCGGCATCACTGCGCTCGCAAGGGATATTTCCGAGATCGTCGAGCAGTTGCTCGACCTCTGTTGGTGGAAACCCAAAGAACGTGGCGCATGGAAAGATGATCGCCACGTCCACGATGCCTTGAGGGTCGCGATTAACGAGTGGCTCGAGGCGACGCGTCCGGCCGATCACCATCCCTCAGCCGCGGCTGACGATCTATTCGACCCCCGCACGTTGGGGATGGCGGCTGTTACAGCATTCAAGCAGAAAAAGAAACAAAGGGCGGACCAGCACGCCGCAATGCAAGAGGCTCACGCCGCTGCCCTCAAAGATGTTGAAACGTCCCAGCGCAAACTCACGCGAATGATGAACAAGGCCCGGAAGGACATCGACAAAGAGGGTGGCAAAAAATGAGCAAGCGATCGTACGGCAACGGCAGCATACAGAAGCGCGGCGAAAACTCGTGGCGCCTTCGCTACTATGACGCGGAGCGCAAGCGCCAGGCGGTCACGTTCAGGGGTACGAAAACGCAGGCTGTTGACCGCCTTCGCAGCATTCTCGAAACAGTCAAGAAGCGCACACATGTGGCGCCTGCCAAAACCACGCTGCGGGAATGGGTGGCCGATTGGATCGCGCTGAAGGCCGCCGAGCGCCAGCATAAGACGGTTGCTCGTTACGAAGATCTCCTGAAAAAGCATGTCTTCCCGATTTTGGGTGATCGCCCTATCCAGCAGATCGAGGCGATCGAAATCAAGAAATTCTACGCTACCGGGATGCCGGATCTCGCACCGCGCACTCGGCATCACGTTGCAACCGTTTTGAAGGCCTGTCTTCAGGCGGCGGTGGACCTTAAGCTTGTCCAGATCAATCCGGCAGCGGCAATCAAGAAGCCGGTAGCGGCCGATTCTGATATCGGACAGGCGCTCGAGCAGGACAAGATCGTTACCTTAGTCGAGGGCTTTCGAGGTTCGACGCTGTTCGATCTCGTCTTCGTCATGTCCTTCACGGGTGTGCGACGTGGCGAAGCACTGGCGCTTCGTTGGTCCGACTTTGATCCTGACGCAAAGACACTCCGCATCGAGCGCGCCCTAGAATACACCAAGGCGCATGGGCTGCAGTTCAAGCCGCCGAAGAGCGAGCGTGGCAAACGAACGATCAAGCTCGACGATGGGCTCGTCGAGCACCTGCTCGAGATGCGCAAGGTTGCTCTTCAGGTCGCCGCCGGCGTGCCCGACGGGGAAAATGTCGACCTCAGCCTGATCCGTATTCCCACCGACTGGCTGATCTACCCTGCTCCCGACGGCGATATGCACGCGCCGCGGCATCCTGACAGCGTCACGAAGCAGTTTGTGAACCGCGCAGAGAAAATCCTTGGCTTCTCAATCCGCCTGCACGATCTACGCGTCTCGCATGGAACGTGGTTGCTCGACCAGGGAACACCGGTGCACGTCGTCGCGAAAAGACTGGGCCATGACCCTAGCGTTTTGCTGAAGGTCTACGCTAAAAGGACTCAGAAGGGCGATGAAGCGGCGGCCGACACAATCGGTCAGCTCACTCGGGCGCTATCTTCGAAAGGGCCAAAATAGGGCCAACGTTCGCTGGATGTTCGCAAGGCATCGACGGCAACGTCCTGAAAATAAAGCCAAATGCCGGCTTAGCTCAGCGGTAGAGCAGCGGTTTTGTAAACCGAAGGTCGGGGGTTCAATCCCCTCAGCCGGCACCAGCTTTGAACATGTGGCTTTCAGCTCGAATTGTTCGGCGCGCTGCTTTGCTGGAAGTGCTCGGCGTCAGCGATCTTCACCCACATATGCTTCGACTGCTCGAACACTGATCTGACCGGAGCCGGGTAGTTCGGATCCGCGATCGCACCGACGGCAACGGCGATCATCGCGGGTAGATTGTCGGCCTTCCAATAGACCGTCGAACCGCAGTCGGCACAGAAATAGCTGCGGACCTTGCCACCGCTTGCGGCGGCGCGGACGAACTCCTTCGGCGTCCCTGAGAACGTGACGGCATCAGCTGGATAGAAGGTACCGACGCCGAACGGGGCTCCTGTTCGGCGCTGGCAATCGGTGCAGTGACAGGCAACGACGAGACTCGATGGCCCTGGAAGAGAGAGCGCAAGCGCGCCGCAACTGCATCTGGCATCGATCAACGGAACACTCGTCCGATCTGTCACACCTTTCTCAGCGGCCACCGCCGAACACCTCATCCAGCCGCCAGAGACCGAGGCTCTTGTCGCGCCAGCCGCCACCGCCCTCCTCGCAACGCTCGTTGATCAGCGCGTGCGGCGCCGGCCAGTCGAACGGCGGCTTCTCCATGTTCAGCGCCCGCCAGTCGCCATCCTCGCAATCGCGATTTGCATCCCATTCCGGAAAGGTGGTGGCGAGCAGGAAGCGCGCGCCGCTCATCTGAAATTGAGCGAGGGCGCGATCGATATTCGCAAAGCTCAGATGCACCAGACAGTCCCGGCACAGAATGACATCCGCACGCGGCAGTGCATCGCGCGTGATGTCGGCAACGAGAAACCGGCCCGACGACCGGCGGTTGGCCTCGATCAGCGACGGCACGATGTCGATGCCGGTGTAATCGACATCGAGCGTCATGCGGCCGATCCAGCCGGCATCGCCGCAGGGCGCATCGAGCAGCGAGCGGGCACCGAGGCGTTGCAGCAGTGGAGGAAGCCCCTCCCGGATCGCGGCGGTCGCGGGGTCCTCAGAGCCGAGGCCGGAGACGGAAGTTGGCGCGCCCCAAAGGTTGGTCCGCTCGATGCGCTCGAACCGAGCAGCGAGATCGAGGCCCTCGAACTTCTCGCGTTCGGCGTGGAAACGTTGGTGGGCGAGCACGGGAGGACGATTGGCGGTCATCGGGCGAGCCTCTAGCCAAGTCGGAAGCCCAGTGTACAAGCGATTCGAGCCTCCGGAAGCGTCATCCGATCTGATCGTCAGCGTTGGGCAGAGTCGGAGACGCCTGATCCGCCCGGACCGGAACCAAAGCCATGCGTCGCTCGTTCTCGCCCCATGCGGATCAGGGAAGAAAACCGAAACATATTTTTGCTGGTGACGGTGACGCTGTGCTGTGGCGTCGTGGCCGGCACAGTTGCGCTGTTCGAACCGGCGCCCGCACCGACTCCGGCAAAGCAGGTGGCCGAGCGGATGGCGATCGACGCCACCGCTCAGATACCGGTTCGGGTGGTCGGCGCACCGTTCGAGCCCAACGTCAATCCGCGCCAGCGATAGCCATCACCCCGGCGACGCCTCCGTGCCCTTCTCGGGCCGGCGATGGGCACGCGCCAATTCCTCGACCAACGCGATCACCTCCGCCCGCTTGTCGGGCGGCAGCGACAGGAACGCGCGGACGAGCCTCAAGCCCTCCGCTTCGTCCACCCGTTCGTCTTCGTCATTCATCCGACCAATGTCGGGCGATCGGGAAAAATATGCAATCCCTTTCAAACCACCTTGATTCGGCGCGGCCGCTTTGCTGGAATGGGACGCGGCAGAGGTGGATCATGAAGTGGATCAGGGAACGCGACGCACTGATCGCGCAGACACTGGCCTTCGTTCAATCGGTGACGGGCAAAAAGGTTGATTTCCTTCAGCCGGCCGCGCTGTCGGATTCGCCGGCGGCGACCATCGAGACTGCCCCGATCGAGATCGGGCCGCGCCAGCCCGCTCCGCAGGCTCAGTTCGTCAAGCTCCCGCCGGCACGGACAAGCGGCGATTTCCGCAGCGAGATGCAGGCCCGGATCGCCAATTTCCGCAAGCATCAGGAGCGGTTCGCGCGCGAGCGCGAGGAGTATTGCGCGGCCACCCTGAGCAAATTGCGCGCCGCCATGAGCGACGCCTCGCCCCGTCCACCGGCCGAAAAGTAGGGCCGGCGCTCCAATCGGGGGCTTACAGCCAGGACCACACCAGCCAGAGATTGGCCGCGCAGGCGCCAAACAGCGCCAACGTCAGGGGCAGGAGCATGTGCCCGCAGGAGGTTTTCAGGTCGCTCGTCATGGCCGAAAACATCTGCTGATTCCAGCCGGAGAGTCCCAGGGATTCTTTTTTTAGGGATTCAGGACTCGTTTACGACTCAGGATACGACTGCCCGATCACGGCGCCGTGATCGACCAGCCGACGGAACCCCTTCCGCGCAAATTCGTTAACGGGCTTTCCTGGAGCGGGAAGAATGCCCTACGCCCTGTTCTGCAACGACGCCCAGATCAGCAAGGCCTATCCGAGCGAGTCCGACGTCTGGAAACTCGCGCAGCGAAGTGGTCTCGTTGTGGACGTGATCGCGGACGACGAGCAGCCGGGACCGCGCCGGGTGCTCGACAATGACTACGAGATCGCGCCCTGCCAGGCTGCCCAGGGCGAGGACCCCGCCAAAAACAAAGCTGAGGCCGAGCAGCAGTCGAAGATGGAGCTCGAGCTGAACACTTGAGGTCCGGAGCGAGGCTCAGGGCGTCGCGGTCGCGAGAGACGCCTGCTCGCCGGCCAGGGCCACGCAGGCCTTCCGGCGATGCAGCCCGCGGATCGCGCCGGTGACCTTCAGCACCTTGCCCGACGGACAGGAAGCGTCCTTGACGAAGGCCACCTCATAAGGGGCCAGCATCAGAGGCTCGGATTTGAGGATTGTCTGTGCAGAGCACGGCAAGCAGATGACGCACGAGAGCACCCCTGCCGACACCAAGATACGCATGTCCGTCGTCTCACCAGCCCGTAATTCTCATATAACGCGTTCCGGAGCGCGAGTTCCGTAAGCGGCAAAAATTATTTTTGCTTTACCCCCGGGCCATGACGCGCGTGAGAAGACGCGCGCCGGAATGTTTGCTTGCAACGATGCGCCAGATGGTTGACTCAAAGCAAACAACAGGCCGGCGAGCAACAGGCGGGCAAACGAAAGGCCGGCGGGAAAGCCGGCCTTTGTCAGATCGCGGTCGTTGGCAGAGGTCAGTAGCGCGAGGCCGACGGGCCGCCCCAGCCGAACCGGTAGTTCACGCCGACCTTGACGGTATGTTCATCCTCCCGGCCGCGGACGCCGACGATATCGGCTGGGCCGGAGGTGAAGGTGGTGCTGCCAAAGTTGTAATACTGATACTCGGCCTTGGCGGACCAGCTCGGCGCGAACATGTATTCGAGGCCGGCGCCGACGGTGTAGCCGTCCTTGCTGTTGCCGGTGGTGGTGAAGGTCTGCGGCACCCCGGCGATGTTCACGCCAAGGCCGTTACTGCGCCAGGCATAACCGCCCTTGGCGTAGAGCAGCGTCGGTCCCCAGGTGTAGCCGATGCGACCGGTCACCGACCCAAGTTGGTCGGTGTTGGACGTCACCTGCGTGCCCAGCGGGAAAGTGACGCCGTTGTTGTTGGTCGGCAGCCAGGAATACTGGGCCTCGATACCCACCACCCAATTGGGCGCGAACTGGTAGTCGAAGCCGCCCTGCACGCCGCCGAGGAAGCGGGCATCGCTCGACTGGAAGCCATTGTCACCGGCAAAGGCGCCGCCGACATGGCCGCCGATGTAGAAACCTGTCCAGTTGTAGATCACCTGTGGCGGCGTATAGGCCGGTGCCTTGGTGTAAGGGCGCGGCTGCATGTCGGCTGCAGCGGCCGGCGCGGCCAGCGCCAGCAGCGCGACTGCACCGAGCAAAATCGTCTTCATGATCATCCCCGTTCTCTCAAATTCGACCCTCAGCAAACAACGTGGCGTGAATTTGGTTGCTTCGCGGCGGTGCCGGAACGTTAACAACGCGATTTTGTTCCGTTACGTCGCCTTGCGCCGGCCGTTCTCGTCGTCGGCGCAGGGCCAGCCGTAACGATTTGTCGCGAGACGAAACCGCCCGTTCAAAGCTCGCCAAGATGTGATCAGCGGCTCCGGCGCGGTCTGTCCTACCACAAGGCGATGAAGGCGGGCTTTGCGCTACCGCGTCATCTTTTCCAGTTCCGGAAAGGGTGCGTAAACCGCACCGGCACAGAGCTCGCTCGTCCGATCATCGATGACGCGGTCGCTCCGCCCGTTGACGAATATCACGGCGCGCTCGCGCATGCCCTTGTAGCTGCCATCGGTCTCGCGCGGGGTGAAATGCAGGCAGCTCACGTAGAACTGGCGCCCGCCAACTTCGCGCAGCACCGGATCGGCCATGCTGGCGTCGTGCACCCCGACCGGGTTGTTCAGATAGCTGCGCATCAAGGCCAGCGTGTCGCTGCGGAAATTGTCGGGAAACGGCTGCGGCCCTCCGGCCTGGGTCCCGCCTATCAGCGTTGGACGGTCACCGTCACTGCCGAAGCATGCCGCAAGCGTCAACGGCAACGCCATGATCACTGCATATCTCGCCAATCGCCCCACAGGCCCCGCTCTCCGCTCGATCAGACTCGGAGATGTTCTAGCCCCAAGCTTCCACGAACCCAAGCCTGCATGATCTCAGCCTGCATGATCTAAACCTGCAGGGCTGCACGAAGGGATTCGCTTGCAACGGCGCAAACGGCGCGCCGGCCCGCCGCCGACACCTCGGGCTTTCGCACGAGGCATGGCGAACGGACCGGGCCTGAACTCCGCACGCGGCGGCGGGGCAATGCCAGGGATGCCGCCGCGCGGGATCAGTGGTCAGTTGCGCTTGTCCGATGTCGCCGGCTTGGTCACGTCCGGCTGCGCCTTCAGCGATTCCTTGGCCGTGACCTGCTTGTGGTGATGGCGATGCTTGCGCACGGACTTGTGCTCGTCGGGCGTGGCGGCGGCGTTGGCGTTCATCGCGTTCGACTTGGTGTCCACCTTGGCATTCGCCTTGACGTCGGAAGCCTTCGTGTCGGGCTTGACGCCCGCATCCGATTTCACGGCAGTATTCGCCGCCTTGGTCTGGCTCTGGTCCGCCTTGATCACCGGCGCGGTCGTGGTGGTCTTGCCGGCCTCGGCGGCGAAAGCCGGGGCTGCGATCACGGAGGCTGCGAGCAAGGCTGCGGAAATGGTCTTCAACATGGTTGGTCTCCTCTGGGAAGGATCTCGAGGCGGCGCCCTCTCGTCACCCCTTCGATCGTAAGTCCGAGCCTAGAGAGCAGCCACTGAACCCAGTCTGAAGCCCATGGCGGGCTCCCGTTCATCTCAATGACAAGTTTGTCATCTGCGCCGGGACGAATAGATCGTGCGAAGCGGGAATGTTTTTGCCCCATGGGTGTTCCGGTCTTCAGGCAATCGTGTAGGATCGCCACGTTTCATACGGGAGAACATCAATGCGCAGACTCTCAACGCTTCTGGTGCCGGGACTGGTCTCGATGGCGCTGGCGGCCGGGCCGATGCTGACCAGCGCCTATGCCGCCGGCAGCGATGAACCTTCGCCGCAGCCGAAGTCGGACACTTCGACCAAGAAGGGCAAGAAGAAGAGCTCATCCGTCAGCGATCCCAAATTCGTGGCGGCCTATCGCGCCGCCTACGCTGCGATCTACGACCGTCACGACTACACCGGCGCAATCGACCAGCTGAAGTCGCTCAAGCGCGACGAGGTCGCTGATGTCGCCAACCTGATCGGCTACTCCTATCGCAAGCTCGGCGATTACCAGTCGTCAAAGGCCTATTACGAGCTGGCGCTGAAGGACGATCCGAACCACGTCCGCACCTGGCAGTATTACGGCCTCTGGCAGCTCGAGCAGGGGAACCGCGAACAAGCGCAGTACCACCTGGACAAGATCGCCTCGCTCGCCGGCACCGACAGCTCCGAATATCGCTCGCTCGCCGCCGCGCTCGACAGGCCTACCGGCGCGACGCTGGTCTACTGAGACATCACTATTTGAATGAAGCGAGCGCGCACAACCTCGGGGTTGTGCCCGTTCCACTTTCTCGGCTAGCCTCGCGCACCATCCCTCGCAATTGGTGTGCAATGGATACGTGGCTGCGATCCGCGATCAACTACATCGGCTCCTGGATCGAATTCCAACAGAGGACATTCCAACAGCCCGGCGTCATCATCGCCTTTGCCCATCGCGGCGAGGTCGTCGCCGAGCGCGCATTCGGCCTTGCCAATCTCGACACCGGCGAGAAGCTCACTCCGCGGCACCGCTTCCGCATTGCCTCGCACTCGAAGAGCTTCACCTCCACCGGCATCATGAAGCTGCGCGAGCAGCGCAAGCTCCGACTCGACGATCCGATCGGTCAATACGTCGGCGGCCTGCATCCGCGCGTGGCAGAGACGACGATCGCGCAGGTGCTCTCGCACAGCGCGGGACTGACGCGTGACGGCGCCGATTCAGGTCAGTTCATCGATAGCCGGCCCTATCTCGACGCGAACGAGCTGCTCGCGGAATTGAAGCTGCCGGCCGCAATCGAGCCCGGCACCCGCTTCAAATATTCCAATCATGGCTTTGGCCTGATCGGCCTCGTCATCGAAGCCGTGACGAAGGAGCCCTACCCTATCTGGATCAAGCGCGAAATCGTCGAACCCGTGGGCTTGCGTGCGACCGAGCCGGACGCGCCGCTTGCCAAGGGCACGCCGTTCGCGCGCGGCCATACCCGAAAGCTGCCGCTCGGCGAGCGCTGCGTAATCCCCGGCGACAATCCCGCGCACGCCATGGCGTCCGCGGCGGGCTTTGTCGCGACCGCCGGCGATACCGCCCGCTTCTTCGCGCAGCTTGCGCCCAATGCGAAGAAGAGCGTTCTCTCGGTCGCGAGCCGCCGCGAGATGACGCGACACCATTGGCGCATCCCGCAGAGCTTCGAGGGCTATTACGGGTTAGGCGTCAACGCCGGCAAGACCGACGGCTGGGACTGGTTCGGCCATGGCGGCGGCTTCCAGGGTTACATCTCCCGGACCTGCTCCATCCCCGCTTGCGAGCTCGCGATCAGCATCCTCAGCAATTCCATTGACGGCGCGGCGCCATTCTGGATGGACGGCGCGATGCAAATCCTGCGCGCGTTCAAGACACGCGGCGCGCCCGACCGGCGCGTGCGCGACTGGACCGGCCGCTGGTGGACGATCTGGGGAGCCACAGATCTCGTGCCCGCGGGCAACCGCGTGCTCGTCGCCAACCCGCAGTTCAACAACCCATTCATGGATGCCGCCGAGATCGAGGTCACCGGCCGCGACAGCGGCAAGCTCGCCTGGGCCGCCGGTTACTCCAGCCATGGCGAGCCGGTCCGCCGCGTCCGGGACAAGCGCGGCAAGGTGAGCGACATCTGGATCGCCGGTGCCAACGTCAAGCCTGCAAGCGCCGTGGCGCGCGAGATCGCGCGCCGGTATCCGCCACGCAAGCGGCGGCCTACTCCCGGATAAGCGCCTCTACCTCGCTGCGCATCGATTGCCGCGAATCATCGCGCGAATAGAACATGTGGCCGCCGGGATAGACGACGAATTTCACGCGTTGCGTGACGAAGGCCGGTAACTGGTCGAGCACGCGCTTCGATCCGAAATAGGGTGTGGCGAGATCGAACAGGCCGTGCGCAACCAGCACGTTCAGCTTTGCATCGGTGGCGAGAATCTGGCGCAGCTCCGATACCGATTGCGGCGGGTTGAGGCCGCGGCCGAAATCCCAGTGTCCCTCGATGCTGCCGTTCAGGACTTCATAGGAGCCGTCCGGCCGCCAGTTGAGCTTGCGTGTCAACACGTCGACCGCGGCGCTCGTCAGCGGCGCCTGGAGTGCGTCGCCCGAGGGGTCGCCGAAGCGCGAGCTGCTGGAATCCGGGTAGGGATCAAAGCCGCGCACGGAGCCGTCGTAGCGTCCCGTCACTTTGCCGTTCTTGCGATCAAACTCGCGGCGGAATTCACCGACGTCGAGCCGGCCGGCGAGCCTGCGGCTCACCGCCTGGTCGATGCCGGTGAGCTCGGCGACTTTGTCGGCCAGCCGGTTGGTGGCCTCCTTGTCCGCCTCGCCCTTGACGAGGTCAGCCAGGAATTCGCCGCGCGCGTAGGCCTCGACGTCGGCGAGATCGGCGCGCGTGACCGGTGCCTTGGCTTCGCGCGCCACCGCGACATAGCTCGGCAGCGTCGCGACATATTGCAGCAAGCTCGTGCCGGCGAACTCGCGGAAGTCGAACAGCGGCGAGACCAGGATCAATCCCCTGACGCCGACTCCATGCTGCAGCTGCAACTGGCGCACCACCTTCGGTCCGCGAATCCCGCCATAGCTTTCGCCCGCCACGTATTTCGGCGAGATCAGCCGGTCGTGCTTCTCGAGCCAGCGGCGGATCACCAGCGCGATCGAATTGGCGTCGCCGTCGACGGAATAGAAAGACTTGCGCGCGTCCTCGCCGCTCGCGACGAAGCGGCTGTACCCGGTGCTGACGGGATCGATGAAGACGAGATCGGTGAAGTCGAGCCAGGTCTCCGCGTTCGGCTTCACCTCGGGCGAGGCGGACGGCGACAGGGCTTCGCCATCGAGCGGCAGCCGCCATGGCCCCGCGGCGCCAAACTGGAGCCATGCCGAAGATGCGCCGGGCCCACCGTTGAACAGGAACGTCACAGGGCGCGTCGCGCGATCGGCACCGTCGAGCTCATAGGAGGTGACGGCGATGTCGGCCAGCGGGTCGCCCTTGCCGTCGAACACGCGGATCGAGCCGGCGGTCGCGGCGAAGTTGAGGGTGCGGCCAGGCAGATCGAGCGTCTGCTTCGTGGTGGAATCCGGCGGCAGACGATGCAGCTCGGCCGCCGCCGGCGAACCAGGCGTAGGGCTTTGCGCGCCACCGCCACGCCCGCCTTTCTGTCCGGCCGGCGAGCTCGTCTCGGAGCGCGGCTGCGGCGGATCTTCCGCGCGCGCCCATCCTGCGAAGGCGAAAGCCGACACCGCCATCACCAGCATCGCGTGGCGGAGCGCCGGCAAACTCAATACCATGGTCGTTCTCCGTGCCCGGCTCTGAAGGCCGGTGCGCACCGATCATAGCCAGGAATTGCGACGGTTTGGGGGATCATGGGTTTGGCGGCGCCTGGAGAGGTCGTTCGGACCCAAAGCGCCCCCGTTTCGCCCTGAATCGGGATGGGGCAATCGCCCGTTTGCCTTGAAAGGCGGTCCTCCTCGACAATCGAGGCCCAGGTCGTATAGACGAGCCCGGCGGAACTTACTCGAGCCAGCGGCACCTGCCCGGGAAGCCATGACCAAGCCCTCGCGATACGACCGGATCGCCTTCGTCGCCAGCCCGAGCAGCGAGGCGCAGGCCGCCTTCGGCCAGCTCACCCGGGATTATGGCAATTACGACCCCAGGGAAGCCGATGTCGTCGTCGCGCTCGGCGGCGACGGCTTGATGCTCCAGACGCTGCACCGGAACATGCACACAGGAAAGCCGATCTACGGCATGCACCGCGGCACGGTCGGCTTCCTGATGAACGAATACTCGACGCACGATCTGCGCACGCGGCTCGAGGCGGCGCATGAATCCGAAATCCATCCGCTCTTGATGCGCGCGACCGACGTCAACGACCGCGTCCACCTGCACCACGCCATCAACGAGGTCGCACTGTTCCGGCAAACCTACCAGGCCGCACGCTTAAGAATCCTGATCGACGAGCGCGAGCGCATGGCCGAGCTGATCGCCGACGGCATCATGGTGGCGACGCCGGCCGGCTCTACCGCCTACAACCTCTCCGCCCAAGGGCCGATCCTGCCGATCAACGCCGCGCTGCTGGCGCTGACGCCGATCAGCGCCTTCCGCCCGCGCCGGTGGCGCGGCGCGCTGCTGCCCAACACGGCCTATGTCGTGATCGAGGTGCTCGAGGGCGACAAGCGCCCCGTGGCGGCGGTCGCCGATCATGACGAGGTGCGCGACGTCCGCCGTGTCGAGGTCCTCTCCGACAAGACCATCTCGATGCGCATGCTGTTCGACCCCGGCCACAGCCTGGAAGAGCGGATCCTGCGCGAACAGTTCGGCTACTGAGCCGCCGGCCGCCCCTCTCAAAAGGCCGATCGCAACCCTTCGTTAACCCCCGCCACGATATGGTTAACGAAGGTTGACCGCTTTGGCCCGGGCGTCATGTTCCGTATCGACTTCAACAAGCTGCGCTTCCTCGTCTGCGACGACAATCCGCACATGCGCCGCATCCTGCGGACGCTGCTGCATTCGTTCGGCGCACGCGAAGTCTACGAGGCCGAGGACGGCGCCACGGCGCTGGAAATGTACAGCCATTACGTGCCCGACATCGTCATCACCGATTGGGCGATGCCGATCTTCGACGGGCTCGAGCTCGCGCAGATGATCCGGCAGCCTGAATCCAAGGGCAACCCCTACGCGCCGATCATCATGCTGACCGGCCATTCCGAGAAGCGCCGCGTCACGGTCGCGCGCGATGCCGGCGTCACCGAATTCCTGGCCAAGCCGATCTCGGCCAAGGGACTCTATCAGCGCATCCTCAACGTGGTTGCCAATCCCCGCCCCTTCATCAAGACCAAGACCTATTTCGGCCCCGACCGGCGCCGTAACACCAACTCTGCCTATATGGGCCCGGAGCGTCGCGTCGGCGAAAAGCATGAGGTGCTCCAGCAGCCCTCGCTGCTCGACAAGGCCCGCTCCTCCATCTAACGCAGCTTCTCACACGAGGCAGGCATCATGGCGAAGAACAGCGCAAAGGACATCGAGGTCAAGGCCTTCGCCACGCATCACGTCATCACGCAGCCCAATCCCTTGCGAAAAGTGCTGCGCCGGGTCGAAGCAAAAGACATGGACGATCCGGTCGCCCGCGCCGAGCAGGCGCTGGCGGGCCTGTCCGGCCAATTCAAGGACTGGATGAGGATCGAGGTCGAGAGACTGTCCGCCGCCTGGACCGAGGTGCAGCAGGATGGTTTCACCAGGAAGCTGCGCGACGAGCTGTTCCACGCCGCACACGACATCAAAGGCGATGCGGCGACTTTCGGCTTTCCTTCGGCAGCGGGAATCGCCGAGAGCCTGTGCCGCATCATCGAGCATGCGCCGGATCTTTCGAAGGTGCCGGCCGAGCTGTTCACGCACCACATCAACGCAATCCTCGCCATCGCGCACGAGAACACCAGGCTCGACAGCATCAGCGTCTCCGCCGAGCTCAGCCGGCGCCTGCGCAAGGTCGCCGACGAATATCTCGCCCACGTCAACCGTGATCGCCCCGAACATCTCGAGGTAATCCTGGCGCCAAGCATTGCCCCGGCGGAATAAGGCCCAGCTCTTCCCTCTCGTCGTTGCGGGCGCAGCGAAGCAAATCCAGAACTGTCTCCGCGGTGAGACTCTGGATTTGCTTCGCTGCGCTCGCAATGACGGAATTCGCTGCTACGCCGCGATCAGATCGTCATAGAGCGGATCGACCGCGTCCTCGGCGACGAGCTCGTCGCAGAACAGCCGCGCCTCTTCGCGCGCGGACTCCGTGGCGAAGCGGCGGAGCAGGACCATCAGCGGTTCGGTAGCGCCGCGGTCGGTCTCACAATGGGTTAGCACGCGCTCCACCATGCGACGGCGCAGCCGTACCGCGCTGTCATCGGTGTCGACAAAACCCTGCTCGTGGCAGGCGTCGAGCGCGACCTGGAATGCCGCAAATGTCGCCTCGGGCAGCCCGGCACGGCGGAGCAGCGCGTGCAGGGTGTTGCCGCCGCGGTCGTGCAGCAGCGCCGAGACGCGCGCCAGCGGCAGATCCGCGAGTTCGGCGAGCGCCGAGTCGAACAGGTCGAGATTGCTCGACAGCAGCGCGCGCAAGATCAGACCCGCCGTGAGCTGGCCGGTGATGCGCAGGTGCCGCACCAGGCCCTGCATGTCCTCACCGCGCGAGCGCGCCGCGATGTTGATGGTGGAGCGGTCGCGCGCCTCGATCGTGATGCGTTCGGCACGATCGGCACTTAGCCAGTTCCGGGCCACGACGAATTGCGCAAGGGTCTCGGAAAGCTTGGCCACCAGCGCCGCGCGCGTTGCGGCCGGCAGATCCTCCAGCACCAGCATCGCTTCGCGGATCGCGGCGAGGTGGCCGTGGCGCTCTACCATACGATTCCACGAGAACGGCGCGAGCTCGGCATGCGGATTTTCGATCAGCTCCAGCGCGGCCGCCGCGCAACCGACCTCGGCGATGGCGGCGCAGACCGAGACCGGCAGCGCGATACGCCGGGCGACCGCGCACTGCACCTCGTCATTGCCGGTGGCGACGATGTCGACGAGATCGGCATCGATCAGCAGCGGAGAGTGTTCGAGCACGGGCAGCGCAACCGTCGGCTGATCCGTCGACAGCGCCTGCACGATTGCAGCCGGCACCTCGTTGCTGCGCGCAAAGGCCTCGGCCATCGCCTGCCGCACCAGCGGCGAGGGATCGTCGAGCAACATCAAAAGCGCGCCTTCGGCCGCGACGCGGTCATCATGAGAAAGGTCTGAAATCAGCCAGGCCCGGGCCAACGCCCTCGTCGCCTCGGCCCGCTCGCCGGCGGACGCCGTCCTGATCCAATTGATGAACTGCCGAACAATCATTGGTGCTTCCGGCTTACGCAACGAAAACGAAAAATGGTGACGGCTTGTCACCTGCAACACAAAATAAACCACGACGCTTAACAAAGCGTTCACCATAACTGGCTGGTATTATTGACGTTTTGTTAAGGGAACAAAGCCGCTCTTTTCTTGTATCCCGCACACGGTGCGGCGCGCGAGTGCTGCGTCCGGGCAGGAGAGCAGATGCTAGCTCGAGAACGTGCCGCTGCGATCGCTGAAGAGATCGAGCGGCTGCGGCGGACGCAGGTCCGGCGTTGCTGAGGCCACCGAGGTGAGGGAGGCGTTGTTGCCCCACAATTTCTGCACAGCGGTCGAGACCGGCTGCGTGGCGTCGTCGGGCTGATAGATCGAACGAAACGCCGGCGTGGTCGGCGCATTGTCCGCGAGCGTCGTAGGTGACGTCACACCGACGGGCGTCACGGCGCGGGTATTGGGGAAGGTCTGGAGATAAGCGGCGTTGTCGATCACCGGCGCTGCCGGCTGTACGCCGTTGGCGCTCGCCACCTGCGTCGTCGCGGGCGCGCCGCCATACATCGCCATCGCACTGCGGGTGATCTTGGAATTCGCCGCACTGGCAAAGCGCGCGTCCAGCACCGAGTAGACTTCGGAGACGCTGCGGGCGCGGCCGTCATTGGCGTAGAAGATCGAGCGGTTGGCGGCGGCCGCGTTGGGAAAGAGCCGCGCGCCGACGGCCTGCGGATTGTCCTCGGCATTGGCGATCAGTTTCGCGGCGCCGCCGACACCCATGAAATGCGCCATGTAGAGTTCGCTGTCACTCGGCCTGCGCCCGAGCAGGCCGGTGAGCTTGAAACTGTTCGACTGCGTCAGCGCCGCCGCCATGCTGGACGCGGCCTCGGGATCGTCGCGCAGCTTCATGATCGACCGCTTCATCACGGGATCATCGACGATGTAGCTGCCCGACGCGGTCTTCGTGATGGCGTCGGCATAGCTGCCATAGCCGAGTTGAGTGCCGGCCTCCTTCACTGTGCCAAGCCAGGTCTGATCGATGAACTGATAGAGCCCGTGCGCGGACGAGGTGGTGGCACCCGCCGTCGGATTGAAATCCGATTCCATCTTGGCGGTGGTCAACATGTACTGGAAGCTGACGCCGGAGATATTGGAGGCCTGCTTGATCGCGCCGGCGATGCGCGCCCGCGACGGATCGAGACCGGCCGTCTGCGTCGCACTGAACTTGTCGACCGACATGATGAAGTGCCCGCCCCGCGCGGCATTGAGCGGCGCCGGCAATTCGGCACCCTGTCGTCTCATCGTGGAACAGGTATGGTTAATGCGGGGTAAATTTGGCTCGCGCCCCGCCGAACCGAGTCATTCGGGGGCGCACCGAAGCTGCGAGCCCCGGAATCCATTTCCACCGCACATGATGTCGCACGATCGATTCCGGGCTCGTGCTTCGCATGCCCCGGAATGATGGATGGCTACTTCTTGTAGACCTCGCCCGGATCGAACAGCCGCTCGGCATCGACGAAGACGAGCCTAGCGCCGCCGCCCTCGGCCTCGACCTTGCGGTAGAAGCACGAACGTCGCCCGGTGTGGCAGGCCGCGCCGATCTGCTCGACGCGGATCCAGACCGCGTCCTGGTCGCAATCGGTGCGGATCTCGACCACGCGCTGGGTCTGACCCGATGTCTCACCTTTTCGCCACAAGGCATTGCGCGAGCGGCTGAAGTACCAGGCTTCGCCGGTCGCGATCGTCCTGCGCAGCGCCTCGTCATTCATGTGCGCGACCATGAGAACGTGGCCATTGACGACGTCGGTTGCCACGCAGGTCACAAGGCCCGCGGCGTCGAACTTCGGCAGGAAGGCGAGACCTTCCTCGACTTCGTGGGAGTGGGCGGACACGAGCGTCCTCGCTTAGAACGTTGGCGAGGTCAGCGCTGCAGGCCTCGCACAAGGGACAGGAAACGGGCCTGCTCCGCCGGATTATCGCGGAACATGCCGGTGAAGCGGCTGGTGAAGGTGGAAGCGCCATGCTTGGCGACACCGCGCACGGACATGCAGGTATGCTCGGCCTCGATCAGCACGGCCACGCCGCGCGGCTTGAGGACCTCGTCGATGGCGGCCGCGATCTGCGCCGTCAGATGTTCCTGGGTCTGGAGCCGGCGGGCGAAGATATCGGTCAGGCGCGCGAGCTTGGACAGGCCGACGACGCGCTCCACCGGCGTATAGGCGATGTGCGCCTTGCCGTAGAACGGCATCATGTGATGCTCGCATTGCGAGGTGAACTCGATATCCCGCACCAGGACGAAATCGTCATAGCCCGCCGTCTCGCCGAAGGTGCGGTCCAGGACCTCCGCCGGGCATTGATGGTAGCCCTGATAGAGCTCGTCGAAGGCCTCGACCACGCGGCGCGGCGTGTCGAGCAGGCCTTCGCGCTCGGTATCCTCGCCGATATAGGCGAGCAGTGTCTTTACCGCTGCTTCCGCCTCGGCGCGCGCAGGGCGCGGCTGGTCGGCGCGCACGGCGGCTGCGAGAAATTCAGCGGGATCAAGCTCGGCCGGGCGGCTCTCGGGCTGCCGGTCCGAGGGCTTGTTGGGGCGGATGGATTTGATTGCAGCGTCCATATCGACTCCGTTCGACGGCCTTGCGGGCCGGAGTGTCACCGGCAGACGGGGCGGCAAGCCGCCGGACGCCTGAACAGAACAGTCTCGGCGAAAAAGGTCCGCTCGTAGCCACGCCGGCCGCCCCATTGTGGATCACCGCCGGTCGGCCGCTGGACTGTTTTTCCGCGAGTTCCGACCCTATATAGGACCCTGGACGCCGCCCGCCAAGGCCGATCGGGTGCGGAAGTGCTGGACTCCATCACATGCTGAACGACATCTACAACAAGCGGATCATCGAACTGGCCGGGAATATTCCGCGGCTCGGGCGGCTGTCGGACCCCGATGGCTCCGCCACTGCCCACTCCAAGCTGTGCGGCTCGACCGTGAAGGTCGACCTCAAGATGAACGGGGACACCGTCATCGACTTCGCCCATGACGTGAAGGCCTGCGCCTTGGGACAGGCCTCTTCATCCATCATGGCAAGTCGGATCGTGGGGTCGACTGCGAGCGAACTCCGTGAGTTGCGCGAAACCGTTCGCAAGATGCTGAAGGAGAACGGTGCGCCTCCTGAAGGAAAATGGGAAGAGATCAAGTTCCTCGAGCCGGTCCGCGACTACAAGGCGCGGCATGCCTCGACCCTTCTCACCTTCGATGCGGTGGTCGATGCCATCGGCCAGATCGAGGCCAAGGCGAAGCAGCCGGCGGCGGCGCAGGGCTGACTGCTCTCCGTCATTCCGGGGCGATGCCACCGGACCGGGCCTATTGGCCGGCCCGACGACAGGCTCCGCATCGAACCCGGATCCAGAGATTGCCGATCTTCCGGGCTCGCGCTCACGCACGCCACGGAATGACCCATCAAAGCAAATCGTTTACTTCTGCGCCGCCGCCGCTGGTGTCGCCACGCCGCCGGCCGTCGGCACCAGGGCTTCCGCGGTCTTGGTCGACTTAGCAGATTGCTGCGGCTGCTCCGGTTCCGCGCCGTACCTGGCCTGCGTCTTCGGTGTAAGCTCCGCCATCGCCGGTGCGGAGATATCCACATGCGGCAACACGTCGGCCACGAGATCGGTGGTCACGAGATTGGTGAGCTTAAGCTCTCCGGCGTCGAGTTCGTGCAAATCTTCCCACGGCGGCACGCTGAGTGCGAGCGACAGCAGATCGCCGGCACCGCCCATGTCGAATGTGTATTTGGCCAGCCGGCCGATGTCGCGCTCCACGATCATCAAGTCCTGGGCGCTGTAGCTCGCAGCCTTGGCATCGTCGGCGCGGTCGCCCATCCAGATCTGGTGGACCCGGACATGGGCAGCTTCCGGCACATAGCGCTTCTTGCCGGCGAGCAGCAGGAACACGCACATGGATTCGCAATAGGCCCCCGGCGCGACCGCCGGACGGGCGCTTTGCCCGCCGCGGTTCTGAACGCTGATGCCGACCGTGGTCAGAAGTCCGAGGTTGCGGAAGCGTCGGCCGAGCGTGATGGCGTCGTTGACCGAACCGCCGCTGGAATCGAGCACCACCGTGGCGCCGCCCAGCTGGCGCCCGCGAGAAAACTCCTCAAAAGCCTTAGGCGTATCGGCGGTGATGATTCCGACCGCGCTGACCCAGCCGCGGCAGTTCGGCTCGCAGGCCACCCAGCTGAACTTCATCGGCAGCTTGCGCTCTTCGAGCGCAGCACCGGCTCGCGCTGACGTTCCAAGGGTCGCGACGGCGCCAGCCAGCGCGACTCCACACACGGCGGTTCCCACCAGCAACCAGCCGCGAAGATTAAGGGAGTTCAGAAGTCTCAATCTGGTTCCTTCCCCAAGCCCTAAAAGGTCCCCAAACAATCCCCGGTAGCGCCCGCTGAGTCCATCATACAGGCGTATGTTTCTACACACGGGCGTCATAAAAATGGTATCCGGGCGAATACAGATCGTCCACAGATACTTGCTGCACTGCTCCCAAAAAGCAGGCAAAATATGGCGCGCAAACAACAGCTTACAGTTCCCTGCTGCGGAACTGAGCAATACTTCGCTTAACGTTACAGCAAAGCGCACATGAAGCATTCAGCCTGCGAGCACTGTTCCAGCCCGGGGGCGGGCGCGCTCCGGCTCCCGCGCCGATTCGGCCGCGCGCTGATCTGGCTGTACCGGCACACGCTGTCGCCCCTGGTCGGCTACAATTGCCGGCACCTGCCGACCTGCTCCGTCTATGGCGACGAAGCGATCGAAAGGTTCGGACTCTGGGCCGGCGGCTGGATGACACTCGCGCGCCTATTGCGCTGCAATCCTTTCGGCACCTCGGGCATCGACAACGTACCGCTTACCGCACCGCAAGACGCGCGCTGGTATTTGCCCTGGCGCTACGGCCGCTGGCGCGGGGTCAACGCATCCTGAGTGCTGCGGTGCTGTGCCCGCTCGGAACCCGAACTCTCGCCTCGCGTTGATGTGATGCTCCCCATCGGGAGGAAACAACAATGCGCTGGAAAATCAGCCGTCATTTTCCCTTCGGGCTTGGCCTGAATTCTGGCCGGGGAGGCCATCACGATCCCAGAATCATCGATCTGCTCGCGATCGTCGCCCTACTGGTGTTCGTGCTCGGCTCCGGCTGGTATCTGGCGACGAGCTTCGCCACGCCGCCAAGCACGACAGCGTTCATCGTGCCGAGCCAGAATGTGCACTGGTAGCTAGCGGAACCAGAAGAAACGTCCGGACTGCGGCGGGATCGACTCCGGCGGGCGTAGGCGCTTGGGTCTCGGCAGCTTTGACGACGGCTCGGCGGACGAGGTGGTCTCCGCCGGCGCGATCTCGCCGCCCGGCACCTTCACCGACAGCAGCAAGTTCGACTCGTGCGTCCGCCAGCGATAGCCCACGCCGAAATCGATCGGCTGGGCGCGCGTGAACAATTCGGCGTAGCGCTCCTGGTAGCGGCTTGCGAATTCATCGATCGGACCGAGATAGCGGCCGAACGGAAAGAACCGCCATTGCCGTGCATTGTAGTTCGCGAGCGGAATGCCGGAATCGTCCTGGATGATGGTGGCGCTGTTGGCGAGGAGCCAGTCGCGCACGAGGGTGAAATTGCCGGAATGCAGCAGATAGGACGCGCTCTTGAGCAGGCTGTTGCCGGGGCCCAGCGTCTCGCAGAATTTCAGGAAGCCGGCCGCGCGCGCACCGGAATTGGAAAGATCAGTCGAGAAATAATACAGCGTGCGCGCTTCCCCGTCGCTGCCGGCGAAGGTGATGCGAACGCCATGCGTCGCGTTGGGTCCCGGATTGTCGCCGGCCGTGTGAATCCCGCCCTTGTTGTCGAGCGCGATCATCTCGACATTGCGGATGGTCTTGCCGGAGCGCGCGAGGAAAACATAGAGGATCGGCAGCGTACCGTTGACCTGATTGGCGTGCAGGTCGACCTTCATCTGCTTGGTAATGAAGAAGGAAAAACTCAGGATCGAGCCGAGCGATCGCTCGACGTTGTAGAGCGCAGCGCCGATCGAACTACGCGGCAGCCGCGTCAGGTCGGGCACCGCTCCCACCGGCTCCAGCGCGCCAAGCACGTAGGTGCTGGCCTTGGCATAGAAGGCATTGGCGTAGAGGAAGTCCGGGCCGCTGAACATGTAGAACATGGTTGGCCGCGGCGCGGCGAGATTGACGTCGGCCCAATTGCGGATCTTCGAGAGCTGCCGCTGCTCGAGCTGGGCGAAAGCGCCGTCAAAGAATTTTGCATGACGCTGCCAGCCTGGATCCTTCGTGAGCGGCACCAGCGGCGAGTCCGCCGAAGGCTGCATGCCCGCAAGGAAGCGCGCAGTGTCGTCGAAGGTGACGTCGGCGGCGCGTGCGGACGAGACGGCCGCAGCCAGCAAGGCAAGAACGACGGCCGCAATTCTCAGGGGTCGGATCATGTCTATTCGCGATGTGGTGAAGCGGCAGCGGCCACCGGCCGCCTGCGGAAGACGACATAAATCAACAGACCCGAGAGCATGACGAGCATCCCCGACAGCGACTGCACCGGCCGCTCGGTCAAGAGGTAGTACATCATGAACGCGGTCACGAGCAGGAAAACGAGCGGCGTGAGCGGGTATCCCCAGGCGCGATAGGGCCGCGGCAAATCGGGGTCAGTGATGCGGAGCTTGATGACGCCGGCGACGGTGAAGAACGAGCAGAACAGCATCGCGAACTGGATGAAGTCGAGCACCGCCTCGAAGCTGCGCGTGAACAGCAGCAGGGTCGCGACGGCGAGCTGAAACAGGATGGCATAGGCCGGCGCACCGTTCGCCGATCGCTGCGAGAACACGCGCAGCGCCGGAATGTCCTCGCCCATCGTCATCATCACCCGCGGGCCGATCCACATCATCGCGCTGATCGAGGAGATCAGACCGGCACAGATCATCGCGCCGACGATCCGGCCGCCGAGGCCGCCGAAGATGGCGCTGCCGGCTACGCTGGCAACGTCGAGCTGGCCTGCCAGCGCGCTGACCGGCGTCGAGTAGAGGAACACCGCGTTCAGCGCGACGTAGAGGACGAGCACGATCAGCGTGCCCACGAGCAGTGCGCGCGGCAGGCTCCGCTGCGGCGTGGTCATCTCGCCGATGATGTAGGTCGCGGCATTCCAGCCCGAGAACGAGTACATCACGAAGACGAGCCCGATCGCGAAGGGCGCGCTAACGATGTGGGCGAGATCGCCCGGCTGCGGCGTGAAGGCGATCTGCTGCGGCACGCCGATGACGAGGCCGGCCACCAGGAAAGCGACGATCAGCACGACCTTCAAAATCGTCGAGATCAATTGGAACGTCGAGGAGTGCCTGACGCCGGTCAGTTGCACGAGCGAGACCAGCCACACCACGCCGATGGCGAGTGGAATCGGCGGCAGATCGTCCGCGACCGATTTGGCATATTCACCGAACGCCATCGCGGCGAGCGCGACTGGTGCCGCAAAGCCCACCGTCGCCGAGACCCAGCCGGCGAGAAAGCCGAAGGCGGGATGGTAGGCGCGACCGAGGAAATTGTACTCCCCGCTCGAGCGCGGAAACATCGCGCCCAATTCGCTGTAGGAGAACACCCCGCACAGCGCGACGATGCCGCCGACCGTCCAGAGCAGCAGGATCGAGAAGCCGGACGGGATATCCTTGACCTGAAAGCCGAGGCTGGTGAAGACGCCGACCCCAATCATGTCGGCAATGACGATGGCGGTTGCGACCAGAACAGAGACCCCCGACCCGCTTTCGGTCAGCCGGCCAGTCCAGGGCGCGGTACCCGCATCTGATGCCGTCATCGGGGTTCTCAAGGCGTCACGCCTCATCGGGAGGCATCGTGCAGATTGAATCCAGTCAATTCAAGCAGGGTTAACAAGGGTTAAATGAGGCAGACGTGACGGGTATGTTGACACCTTTCACGTCCGGTCTTGGGCGATAAAGCTGCACATCCCCCGAGAATCCCTTTTCCCTTCCCCACAATCACGACACGATTGCATGGTCCCTTTGACGGTTCCGGATGTGGGGAAATTTCTCTGGACGCTTAACGTCACCTAAACGCCAGTCGGCTGAATTGATTTGAAATTGCCGATGGACGTGACTTGGGGTCATGGGTGGATGGTCGGGGCCGTTCCGAAACTGAGAGCTAACGCGCCTGCCGATCGGACGACGTCCGGCGCGCGCGGTCGTGTGCTCCGGGTCGGCCTGTTTTCAGCCCTGGTGCCGCTGTGGCTGACGCTGGTTCAATGCGGCAAGGCCCCCAATCCGGCGGCGCTCGCAGCGAACTCGCAGGCTAACGTGCAGGTGGTCGCAAAGACACATGCGCAGGTGGCAAGCGGCGACACGTTCGAGGATCGCTTCCCGGCCCCGCAGTTCAAGGAGCGTTTCCCCTCGGCGAGCGAGAGCTTGCTGCAACGGCAGATGTCGGACTTCTCGCCCAAGCGCGCCGTCCAGCAGCAGCCGCAGGCTGAGCAGGCGCCCTACAAGGTCGCTTCGCTCGAGCCGCAACTCCCCTACAAGCGCCCGCCCCGTGAGGACCTGACGACGCTCGTCAGCATGAAGTCGTCAGCTTTTCCCTATTTCGGCAACAACCCCGCCTCCGACGCACCCTTCCTCAACATCTCCAAGGGCGACCGCCGCGGCCACCGCAGCTATTCGGGGCGCGTCTACTGGCAGGACGAAACCTACAGCGACAGCCGCGTGCTGGTGCACGTCCCTGAGCATTTCGACGTCCGCAAGCCGGGCGTGATCGTGGTGTTCTTCCACGGCAATGGCGCCACGCTCGAGCGCGATGTGCGCGACCGGCAGCTGGTGCCGAAGCAGATCACCGATTCCGGCGCCAATGCCGTCCTGCTTGCGCCGCAGATGGCGGTCGATGCCGCCGATTCCAGCGCCGGCAAATTCTGGCAGGCAGGCGGCTTCAAGCGCTTCATGGAGGAATCGGCCAACCACCTCGCCCGCCTGACCGGCGATCCCAACAGCGCGCGGGCCTTCGCCAACATGCCGATCGTGATCGTCGGCTATAGCGGCGGCTTCCTGCCGACGGCCTGGAGTCTGGAGGTCGGCGGCATCAGCGACCGCGTGCGCGGCGTCGTGCTGCTCGATGCCGTTTATGGCGAAATGGACAAGTTCGCGTCCTGGATCGAGAGCCACCGCTCCGGCTTCTTCGTCAGCGCCTACACCCGCTACACCGCGCGCCGCGACCGCGAGCTGATGAGCCTGCTGCGGCAGAAGGGCATCAGCGTCTCCGAGGACATGGACGGGCCATTGCGGCCCGGCAGCGTGGTGTTCGTCGAGACTGGCGAGGGCATCACCCATCGCGACTACGTGACGAGGGCCTGGACGCGGGATCCGCTCAAGGACGTGCTGGTGAAGATGTCGGCGACGCCCGCGCTCGCGCTCACGCGCGTGGCCTCTACCAATCCACCCGCATCGAGCCGCTAAACGGACGTGACTCTAAGGCGCCGAGGGGCCCGGTCTCTCGGTCAGGTTTTCGGCAGCTTCGGAATGCTCTCGGCAAAGCCGTTGAAGCAGGCCAGCCGCTCGTCCTCTTCCTTGAAGAAACGGCAGTCTGCGTAGCCCTTGGCCTTCGCCGGCTTCGGCTTCGGCGCCGGCGGGATCACGGCGTCGTAGCAGTTGAGGCGGTCCTTGGTGCCGTCGTCGATCTCGAGGCAGGCCTGGAGCCGGCTCGCGATCGATTGCGGCTTACCCTTCGCCGCCGCAGCTGGTTTGGCCGCAGCCTCTTTGGTCCCTTTGGGCTTGACCTGCATCAGCGGCTTGTCCCCCACCATCGGTGGCTTGTCGGCTTGCGCAAATGCGGAGGCTGAATAGAGCACCGCGGCAACCGCCAGAATCATCCTCATTTCAGTCAACTCTCTTTGGTCCCCATGCATGGCGTTCTAGCGCCCTCATGCTCGGTTTGCCAAGCACCTTGCACACAGGAAGCTGCGAGATTCAGGCTGTTGCGGCGGCAGCCGGCCGGGGCCTGGTCAGGACCACCAGCAGCAGCGCCAGCACCACGAAACCGACCGCGACGAAGCCGAGCGTGTGCAGGAGCTCGCGGGCGAACAGTAATCCGCCGATGGCCGAGCCGACCGCCTGACCGATATAGAGGACGGACGTGTTGAGGGCGACGGTCGCCGATGCCAGTGATGGCGCGGCCGCGACCAGCCGCACCTGCTGCATCGAATTGGTGGAGGCAAAGCCAAGGCCCCAGACTGCGACCGCGCCCGCCATCAAGACAAGCGTGCCGGCGCCGAGCGCCCAGCCCGTGACCCCCGCAAGCAGCAGGCAGGTGAACAGTAGCGAAGTGCGATAAGGCCCCCAGGTATCGACGATGCGGGTCGCGATGGCGACGCCGAGGAAGCCGCAGACCCCGTACAGGGCAAACACGATGCCGATGGCATCGGGTCCGGCGCCGGTGAGCTTCTTGAGCAGCGGGCCCATGAAGGTGAACACCACGAACTGCCCGGACATTTGCAGCATGGTGATCGCGAGCAGGAGCAGGATGGCCCTGCTGCGGGCGACCTCGGCCCAGGTCTTGATGTCCACCGGCGCGCCCTTCAGGCCCGCCGGTAGGCGCAGCAGCAGCAACAGGAAGCTGATGCAGCCGAGAGCGCCGATCTCGCCATAGGCGGCGCGCCAGCCATAGCGGCTGGCGATGAAGGTGATCAGCGGCAGGCCGACGGCGGCAGCGAGCGACCAGCCGAGGAAGATGTAGGCGATGGTGCTGCCGCGTCGCTCCACCGGCACGATCAGCGCCGCCGTGCCGGCAGCCTGCGGCGTATAGAGAGCGCCGATCGCAAGCATCACCAAGCGGATCGCAAGGAGGCTCGCATAATCAGGCGCAAAGGCCGAGGCAAGATTGCCGAGGGCAAGCACGGCCAGCGTCGTCGTGAGCAGCGTCCGCCGTTCGATGCGACTGGTGAGCCAGGCCGTCAGCGGCGAACCAATGCACAGCGTGATGGCGCCAAAGGTGATCAGGAGCCCGGCCGCATGGATGCTGACGTCGAGCCCGGTCGCCAATTCCGGCAGCATGCCCGCCGGCGCAAGCACCGAGCAGCCGGTGACGATGTTGCCGAGCATCAGAGCGGTTGGCGCGAAGCGGCGGACAGCAGGCGATCTTTCCATGCAAGTGCATGTAGAGCAGAGCTGCGGTCTGTTAAAGGGCATGGTCTGAAATAGTTGGTGCACCGTCCCGGCTTTTGCGCGCCACTTTCTTGGAATTGCCGGATTGCGCAGGCCGAATCGGCTGATATATCGCTCGTTCCCGCTTACCTGCGCTCGTTCGCAGGAGTGAGCCTCAGGAGTAAAGCAATGACCGACCATCCCAAATCCGAGTCCGGCTTCCAGTACAGCCTCTCCAATTTGAAGCCCGCGACCCCCGCCCCCAGAGTCACCCTCATCTTCCCCGACGGCGCCCAGCGTCAGTTCGACAAGGGCATCACCGGCCTCGATATCGCCAAGGGCATTTCGCCGTCGCTGGCCAAGCGCACTGTGGCGATGGCACTCGACGGCACGCTCGCCGACCTCAACGACCCGATTGAGGCCGACGCCCGGATCGAGTTCGTCAATCGCGATGATCCCCGCGCGCTCGAATTGATCCGCCACGACTGCGCGCACGTGCTGGCGGAAGCCGTGCAATCGCTGTGGCCGGGCACCCAGGTCACGATCGGCCCGGTGATCGAGAACGGTTTCTACTACGACTTCTTCCGCAACGAGCCGTTCACCCCGGAAGATTTTGCCGCGATCGAAAAGAAGATGCGCGAGATCATCGCGCGCGACAAACCTTTCACCAAGGAGGTTTGGGATCGCGAAAAGACCAAACAGGTGTTCCGCGACAAGGGCGAAGCCTTCAAGGTCGATCTGGTCGACGCCATTCCCGGCAACGAGCCGATCAAGATCTACTACCAGGGCGACTGGTTCGATCTCTGCCGCGGCCCGCATATGACCTCGACCGGCAAGGTCGGCAATGCCTTCAAGCTGATGAAGGTCGCCGGCGCCTATTGGCGCGGCGACAGCAATAACCCGATGCTGACCCGCATTTACGGCACCGCTTTCGCCAAGCAGGAGGACCTCGACGCCTATCTCAAGCAGATCGAGGAGGCCGAGAAGCGCGACCATCGCAAGCTCGGACGCGAGCTCGACCTTTTCCATTTCCAGGAGGAAGGTCCGGGCGTCGTGTTCTGGCACCCGAAGGGCTGGACCATCTTCCAGCAGCTCATCGCCTATATGCGGCGACGCCTGACCGGCGACTACAGCGAGGTCAACGCGCCGCAGATCCTCGACAAGGTGCTGTGGGAGACCTCGGGCCATTGGGGCTGGTATCGCGAGAACATGTTCGCGGCGCAGTCGGCCGGCGACGAGGCCGAGGACAAGCGCTGGTTTGCGCTCAAGCCCATGAACTGCCCCGGTCACGTGCAGATCTTCAAGCACGGCCTGAAAAGCTATCGCGACCTGCCTTTGCGCCTTGCCGAGTTCGGCGTGGTGCATCGCTATGAGCCCTCCGGTGCCATGCACGGCTTGATGCGCGTGCGCGGCTTCACCCAGGACGATGCGCACATCTTCTGCACCGAGGACCAGCTCGCCGAGGAATGCCTGAAGATCAACGACCTGATCCTGTCGACCTACGCCGACTTCGGCTTCACCGGCGATCTCACCGTGAAGCTCTCGACCCGGCCGGAGAAACGCGTCGGCACCGACGCGATGTGGGATCACGCCGAGCGTGTGATGGCGACGGTGCTGCGCGAGATCCAGTCGCAGAACAACCACATCAAGACCGAGATCAATCCGGGCGAAGGCGCCTTCTACGGCCCGAAGTTCGAATATGTGCTGCGCGACGCCATCGGTCGCGACTGGCAGTGCGGCACCACCCAGGTCGACTTCAACCTGCCCGAGCGGTTCGGCGCGTTCTACATCGACCATGACGGCGGCAAGAAACCGCCGGTGATGGTGCACCGCGCGATTTGCGGCTCGATGGAACGCTATATCGGCATCCTGATCGAGCACTATGCCGGCAGCTTCCCGCTCTGGCTCTCGCCGGTCCAAGTGGTGGTCACCACCATCACCTCGGAAGCCGACGAATATGCCAAGCAGGTCGTCGAGCAGGCGCGGCGCGCAGGCCTTCGGGTCGAGATCGACCTGCGGAACGAAAAGATCAACTACAAGGTCCGCGAGCACTCGCTGGCCAAGATCCCGGCGCTGCTCGTGGTCGGCAAGAAGGAAGCCGAGACGCATTCGGTCTCGGTCCGCCGGCTCGGCAGCGACGGCCAGAACGTGATGACGACGCAGGAGGCGATCGCCGCACTGGTCCACGAGGCAACCCCGCCGGACGTCCAGCGGGCGCGTGGCGCCGTCTGATCCCTGAAATCGATCTAAATTCGCTTCCGGTTGCGGGCGTGCATGCCTATCTCGGTGTGCACGTCCGCCGACCAGCTGAAGAGGATATCGCAGTGCCCGATGCCATCGAACTCCTGAAGACCCGCCGCTCGGTCAAGCCGCGCGAGATGACCGAGCCCGGCCCCTCCGCAGCCGAGCTCGAGACCATCCTCACCATCGGCGCGCGCGTGCCTGATCATGGCAAGCTGGCGCCCTGGCGCTTCATCATTTTCGAGGGCGATGCCCGCCAGCGCGCCGGCGAGGTGATCGCAAAAGTCTTTGCCCGGAAGAATCCAGGCGCGCCCACCGCCGACATCGAGATCGAGCGCAAGCGCCTCACCGACGCGCCGCTGGTGATCGGCGTCGTCAGCTTCACCAAGCCGCATCCGAAGGTGCCGGCCTTCGAGCAGGAATTGTCGGCGGGCGCCAGCGCCATGAACATCGTCACGGCCGCAACCGCCCTCGGCTACGGCGCCTGCTGGCTGACCGGCTGGTTCGCCTTCGATCGCGACGTGCTGGACGGCCTCGGCCTCAAGCCGGACGAAAAGCTCGCCGGCTTCGTCCATATCGGCACGCCGACCAAGCCGAGCGAAGACCGTCCGCGACCGTTCCTTTCGGAAATCGTGACGCGTTTTTAATCGATGTCTTGTTGACGCCCTTGGCGTCTTGCGGCTTTGATCCCGCCGAGGGAGGAAGCCCGGATGAGACGGCGTGAGTTTCTGGTCGGAGCCGCGGTGCTCGCCGGCTCGATGGCGCGAGGTCGCGCCGCCGACATCCCTTCCCCGTCGCCCGACGGGCTCGATCGCATCACCGCATATTTCAACAACGAGGTAACGAGCGGCCGGCTGCCGGGCGCCGTCATCCTGGTCCAGCAGCACGGCAAGCCGGTCTATTTCAAGACGTTCGGCGTGCGCGACGTCCGGACCGGCCTTGCCATGACGCCGGACACGATCTTCGCCATCCACTCGATGACCAAGCCGATCACGTGCCTCGGCGCGATGATGCTGATCGATGAGGGCAAGCTCGCGCTCACCGACCCCGTGTCGAAATACGTCCCGCTCTTCGCCGATACCAAGGTGGGCCTCGAGATTACCAAGCCCGACGGCAAGCTGGAGCTCGATCTCGTGCAGCCGGTCCGTCCCGTCAACATCGAGGACCTGCTGCGGCACACCTCGGGCATCAGCTACGATTATATTGGCGGCAAATGGGTCGAGCAGGCCTACAAGGCCGCCAATATCTTCGAAGGTCAGTTCAACAACAGGGAATTCGCCGACCGGATCGCGAAGCTGCCGCTGGCGCGGCAGCCGGGAACGTTGTGGCGCTACGGTCATTCCACCGACGTGCTCGGCGCCGTCATCGAGATCATCTCGGGCCAGACGCTGTACGAATTCCTGAAAGCACGCATCTTCGATCCGCTCGGCATGAGCAGCACCAAATTTGCGCTGGCGACGGAGGACGAGCTGGCGCGGATGGCGCGGCCACTGCCGAACGATTTCATCCTGCTCGCCGCCGAGCGCGAGCGCCTCGACCATCCCGAATGGCAGTCCGGCGGCGGCGGGCTGCTCTCGACCATCACCGATTATCAGCGCTTCGCGCAGATGCTGCTCAACGGCGGCCAGTTCGAGGGCAAGCGTTATCTGAGCCCGGCTGCGTTCAAGGCCATGACGACCGACCACATCGGACCAGGGTCCGGCGTCGGACGCGACTATTTCTATTTTCCGGGCGACGGCTTCGGCTATGGCTACGGTCTTGCGGTGCGCACCGATCCCGGCAACGCGAAACCGCCGCCGCCGGGCTCGATCGGCGAGTTGAAATGGGACAGTGGCAGCGGCACCTATTTCGGCGTCGATCCCAAGCTCGACATGGCCTACCTCATGATGCAGCAGACCCAGAACGAGCGCAGCCGCATCACACCCGCCTTCAAGGTACTGGTCTACGATTGCTATCCTCCGGATCTACGCCGCCCGTGAGGCGCGCTGGCCGAAATCGGCGAGCAGCTTTGCGATCTCGGCGGCGGGCCGCGCCGCGCTGAACAGGAAGCCCTGCACCTCGTTGCAGCCCTCGGCGCGCAGCCAGTCGAGCTGATCCTCGGTCTCGACGCCTTCCGCCGTGGTGGTGATGTTGAGGCTACGGCCGAGACCGGAGATCGCGCGCACGATCGCGCCGCAATCGGGCCGCTGCGCCAGATCCTTGATGAAGGAACGGTCGATCTTGATCTTGTCGAAGGGGAAGCTGCGGAGATAGCTGAGGCTGGAATAGCGGGTGCCGAAATCGTCCATGGAGATGCCGACGCCGAGCTCGCGCAATTGATGCAGCGTGACGAGGTTGGCTTCGGTCTCCGCCAGGAAGATCGACTCGGTGATCTCGAGCTCGAGCCGCCTCGGCGACAGGCCGGACTGCGCCAGAGCAGAGATCACGACCTGAACCAGGTTGCGGCTGCGGAATTGCGCCGGCGACAGATTGACCGCGACTTTGACGTCGCCAGGCCATTTGACGGCTTCGGCGCAGGCCTCGCGCAACACCCATTCGCCAAGCTGGGTGATCAGGCCGATGTCCTCGGCGACCGGAATGAACTCGGCGGGCGAGATCATGCCCTTGTCCGGGTGCCGCCAGCGCAACAGCGACTCGAAACCGGAGATGCGGTCCGACGCGATCGACACCAACGGCTGGTAGTGCAGCTCGAACTCGCCATTGGCAAAGGCGCGGCGCAGGTCGAGCTCCATGTCGCGGCGCTTCTGCGCCTGAAGGTCCATCTCCCGCTCGAAGAAATGGTGCACGCCGCCGCCGTCCGACTTCGCCCGGTACAGGGCCATGTCGGCGTTGCGCATCAATTCCTCGGACGTCGTGCCATCCCCCGGTGACAGCGCGATCCCGATGCTGGCGCCGATCACCATCTCCTGGCCGTCGATCTCATAGGGCGCCTTCAACATGTCGATCAGCAGGGTCGCGCAGGCGCTGGCCTCGTTCGGCGAGACGTCGGCCGCCAGGATGACGGCGAACTCGTCACCACCGAGCCTCGCCGCGAGATTGGCACCGCGAACCGCATTGGTCAGGCGTTCGGCAACTTGCTTGAGCAGGCGGTCGCCCGCCGGATGCCCGAAGGAATCGTTGATGTTCTTGAACAGGTCGAGATCGATGTAGAGCACGCCGACCCGCTTTCCGCCGGCCTGGTCGAGCGCCTGCTTCAGCCGCTCCTGGAAATATTCGCGGTTCGGCAGGTCCGTGAGCCCGTCGTGATGGGCCATGTGGGCGATCCGCGCCTCGGCCTTGCGCCGTTCGGTGATGTCGACCACCGCGACCAGATAGCCGTCGCGATCGTCGAAGGCGACGCGCCGGCCGAAGGTGAGCACCTCGATCTCGCTGCCGTCGGCGCGTAAGTGCCGCCAGTTGCGCGAGGAATGATAGGCATCGCCGACGCGCTCGAGCGCCTCGGCGTGGCTCTTCCACTCGTCCTCGGGCCAGATCTCGTGCAGCTTCATGCGCAGGAAGGTGGCGCGGCTGTAACCGTAATGCTGGACCGCGGCGTCATTGACGCCAAGGAATTGCTTAGTCTTTGCGTCGAACACCCACATCGGCATCGGGTTGTTGTCGAACAGCAGTCGGAACGAGACGTCGCGCCGCTTCAACGCGGTGACGTCGGAGATCGTCAACGAGACCACGTCGGCGAAGGCGGTGGTGCCGAGGCGCAGGTGTCGTCCGTCGCTCTCGATCTCGAGCTGCTCGCAGCGGCCGCCCGAGACGGCCTTGAGCAGGAAGTCCATAATCTCGGGCGCGGCCAGCAGCGTGCCTGCCTCACTGACCCGCCCCCATAGCAGGCTTCCGGTCGCGGCCTTCAGCAGCGCGCTCGCACTCTTGTTGTGGTGCACGATCTGGAGATCGAACGGCTTGCCGCTTGCGTCGCGCAGCGTCGTCAGCGAGACGACCGCGTCATCGGTCGCGGAAAAAATTGCGTCGAGGAGATTATATTGCCCTCCCGCGCTCGTTGATGTAGGTGCCGACCAGCGTCGCGCTCCAGCGCGAGGCGGTCGGCAGCGCCAGTAGATCGTAGGTCCTGACCATGCCGTCGCGCACGCAATGCGCGCTCGCGTGATGCGGCCGCCCCGTTGCGAGCGCGATCGCGGCCGCTTCCGTCAGCGCCGTGGCGCAGTCGGGCGACAGCTCCGCGACGGGAATGCCCCAGCGCTCCTCGCAGAGCCATTTCTGCACGTAACGTCCGCTGCGCGACAGTTCGAGCGCGCCGTCACCTTTCAGCAGCGCGATATGGTCGGCGAGTCGTCCGAGGCTGCCGAGCATCACGTCCTCGTAACGCGGCAGCCGTTCGCCCGGCTTCAACGCGGCACGCCATTTGCGTTGAAGCACCGGGATGTCATCGAACATTTCGACGGCCGGTTTTCCCGGCACTTTCTTTGCGGCACTCATGGCAGTCCCCAACGCACTATCCGGGCGCATCCAATGCAGGTGCGCTTAACGGCGTGTAAAGAGCGCACAGGCGCAGGTTCCGTTCGGTGATTATGACAGTTTTAAGTCAGGTGTTGGTTAGTGGGCGTTAGAGACTATGACGGTTGCGCTTCTACGCATGCTGAGACGTGGACGCGGCGTCGCGCAACTGCATCAACGTCGGCATTGCGACCTCTAACGCCCAGCTCAATCGCAGACACACCTTCGCATCCTCGCGGCTTGTTCGCCCGAGCTCTGCTTCGATGCCTTGCCCTCTCATGAAAGAGGGCGCAGGGAAGACCGGGAGCCGGTTGGCTCCCACGGACCGCCATATTTTGGATGGCGCACGTTGACCCACGGCTTGGCGTTTCGCCCGGCGGGCAACGCAAGGTCTCGTAATCCGAATGAGCGAAGCGAGATCCGGGAATCTTGCCGTGCATCCCGAGTGTCGCTTCCGACTTCGCTCGCCGAGCTAGTGCGGACAAGCCGCTCACCCGGTTACGAATTCAGTGCAAAGCGCAGGTGTGCCGCTAGTCCTCGCTCGAGGCGGCGGAGCGGTCGTTCAAATGGGCCTGCGACAGCAGGAAGAACAGCGCGCGTTCGCCTTGATATTTGGCGGACGGGCGCGTGCGCTCGAACCCGTCCGCAAATATCTTGCCGGACTGGTCGCACACTTGCCATCGCCAGCCAAACCGCTTGCGCCTTGTTAGGACCACTTCGAACATGCCGACGGGCCGGGCCCCCTGCTCATTACCGATGGCGCAGGCGTCGATGATCTGCGCATCCGACTGCGACATATAACCCAGCAGGATGGAAAGAGAATAAAAATTGATGATCGGAATTGAGCATCGTCCACCGGTGCGGTGAACTCGCGCTTCGGGAATAAGGCGCTGATGGCGGTGTTGCTTCGCGCCTCGAGACGCTGCTTGGCCGCGCAGGCCCATGGATTCAAAACACAGGAGCGGCAACAGTGAGCGTCTGCTCACCTATCGCAGAGGTAACGGAAGATGGTGCGCTTGTGCGCCATGTGAGAAGCGGAGGATCTTCGAGGCGCGAAGCCCAGCATCCGGACCAGACCACCACCGGCGGGGCATCGCCGCCAGCATCACCGCGCGACGACCTCGACTTCGCCGTCGACGCCGTTCACGACGTTGAAGCCGCGCTCGTAGACCTTGCCCTCGTTCTTGGCGATGGCGCGGTATTCGCCTTCGGAGAGCACGACGCGCGGGAAGGCGCCGATCGATTCCTTGATGACGTCGCCGCCCGGGGTCAGCACCGACCAGGCGGTGTTGGCCAGCGCTTCCCCGCCCCTGTCGCTGACGAGCTTGAGCGTGATCACGGCAGCGCGGTGGGTGATGGTGACGTCGGTGAGCTTGCCGGCCTGGACGCGGATGTCGGAGCGCACCACAGAGTTGGCATCGCCATAGTTGGAGACGATGTAGTAGGTGCCCTCCGGTATCAGCACGACGTCGCCGGCGGCGACGTTCGGCACCAGGGAGGCCCGCTCGCCGGATTCGAACTGGCTGCCCTTGTAGATCGCGAACGAGATCTGGTTCTGCGGAATGCGGCTGGTGCCGACGCGGCCCTCGATGCGCAAGCCCCCGGCCGGCAGCACGAAGGATTCACGGTCGGTCTCCGCTTTCAGGCTGACGGTGCGCACCGCACTGACGAGGCCGAAGGCGACGTGCACGACGTAATTGCCCGGCGGCAGCACGATGTTGGGCGTGGCGTTGCGGTCCTCGCGGATCAGCTTGAAGGTGCCGTTCTCGTCGGGACGGTCGGCAAATACGCGCCAGACCAGGCCGCTGGTGATCGGAGGAGCATCCTTGCCGTATTTCGCGGTCAGCGACAGCACGCCCTGGCCGGGCACGGCGGCATTCAGCGGCGCCGCCGGCGGCACGGTCGTGACCGCGGGCGGCGGCATGCTGGGCGAAGCCGGCTGCATCAGGGTCGGCGGCAGGCTCAGCGGCCCGGCGCCTGCCCCCGAGGGCGGTGCCAGATTGATGGCGCCGCCGGGGTCCGGCACCGACGCAGGGGGCACCGGCGGCGGACGATCGGAAAAAAGCTGCGCTTGCGCCGCGTTTTGGCCAAGCGAGACCGGGCCGAAGGACGCAAGGCACGCCGCAAGGGTCAGCGCCGGCAGCAGCCGATCGCTGCGCCGCCATCTGATGATGCCGTCACCCCCGCGTGTCATGCCCCTGCTTTTCACTGAAAACGCGGCAAATTCAAGCCTCAGGAACCCGCTGGAATACGGTCATTTGGAACCCGGTTGACGCCTGCGTGATTAGTCTCGCAGCAACCGTCCCTCGCCATACTCCTGCCCTGTGCCCTTCCCAAAGCGGCATAAACCATGCTCTGCCCCGGTTCTGGCGGAGCGCCAGTGCGGTGCTTAGTCTAGTGATACGGGCCTGGCCCCGGCGTAGGGGAGTTTTTCAGTGCTGGACATCTTGAAGGGCCGGGGTGCGAACGGCTCGAATAGCGAGAAAGTCGGCTTGGGCAGCATCCGCCGGCCGGTCATCGGCCTTGCCCTCGGCGGCGGCGCGGCGCGCGGCTTCGCCCATATCGGCATCATCCGGACTCTGCTCGCCAACGGCATCGCGCCTGACGTCGTGGTCGGCACCTCGATCGGCGCGGTGGTCGGTGGCCTCTATGCGGCCGGCCAGCTCGATACGCTGGAAGAATGGGGCCGCAGCCTGCAAGGCATGCGCAACATCCTCGGCTATCTCGACATCCGCCTCAACGGCTCAGGCCTGATCGGCGGCGAGAAGCTGGCGACCCGGCTCGAGGAAGCGTGCGGTCGGACCCTGATCGAGGATCTCCCGATCAAGTTCGCGGCGGTCGCCACCGAGGTCCGCACCGGCCACGAGATCTGGCTGACGCGCGGCCGCGTGGTCGACGCGATGCGCGCCTCCTATGCGCTGCCCGGCATCTTCTCTCCCGTCCTGATCGGCGACCGCTGGCTGGTCGACGGCGCGCTGGTGAATCCGGTACCGGTCTCGGCGGCACGGGCGCTCGGCGCCGAAATCGTTATCGCGGCAAATCTTTCCAGCGATATCTTCACCTATTCGACGACGGTCTATTCCCACGGCGCGATGCCCGAACCGGTCGTGCCCGTGCCTGAGGAGACAACGTCAAAACGGCGCTTCCCGCGATTCTTCTCGCCTGAGAAAACGGTGAAGCGCGAGTTTTTCGGCGCAAGCAGCAGCCGCCCCGGCCTTTCGTCGGTGATGGTCGACGCCTTCAACATCATGCAGGACCGCATCACCCGCGCCCGCCTCGCCGGCGATCCACCTGATATGCTGATCACGCCGCGGGTCGGCCATTTCGGCTGGTTCGACTTCCACCGTGCCGATGACCTCATCGCCTTGGGCACCCGCGCCGCCGAGCGTGCGTTGGACTCCATTCAGGAAGCGATCCACGTGCTGGCGCCGCCGCCCGAAGGCGCGGCGCCCAAGATCAGCGAGTAAAGCCGCTCAAGCCGTCTTGATGTAGTCGCGCAGGGCTTCTTGCTCGGCCTCGTATTCCTGGACGCGGCGCTTGACGATGTCGCCGATCGAGATCAGGCCCACCACCTTGCCATTGTCGATCACGGGCAGATGGCGGAACTTGCCTGTGGTCATTATCTCCATGAGTTCGGCGACTGTGTCGGTCTCCTTGCAGGTGACCACCTTGCGGGTCATGACCTGAGCGACCGGCTCATCCAGCACGCCGGCGCCGCGTTCGCCGAGCACGCGCACGATGTCGCGCTCGGACAGGATGCCTTCGAGCCGGCTCTGGTTCATCACCAGCACCGCGCCGATCTTCTTCTCACCGAGCAGCTTGATCGCGGCCGACAGCTTGGCGTCGGGCTCGACGCTCACGATCTGGTGGCCCTTGGTATTGAGAATGGAACGTACCGTCATTGTCGCCTCCCTGAATCGGAGCCGTCCGCCCTTTGGCGATCCGGAACTTGTTCGCGAGTCTTCAACTAACAGTTTCAGCTCCGGTTTCACGCTCGGGCGCCTTGCGAAGCATTGCCTTATTACCGTCTGAGCATGATCTCGCCGGAAACCGCTAACGCTTTTCCGGATCATGCTCGATCAGCTTGCAGCTTCGGAACATTCTTCTCGGGAATGATGGATGAATTCGGGCCGCGCCGCAAGCGCCGCTTCAAATACGGTCTGAGACGTCCCGTGATGACGCATCCGCAGCATCGCTTCGCATGCGCGGCACCGGATCGAACAGCGCAAACAGCAGCAGTCCCGCGAAGAAACCGCCGATATGGGCCTGCCAGGCCACGCTCGTGGTCTCGGCATCGATGCCAATTGCGCCAACGCCGAAGATGATGTTGACGCCGAACCAAACGCTGAGGAAACCGACCACCCGTCCGTCGCGCAACGCGCGCGACAGCGGCAGCGCCGGAACCTTTGCGGCGGTATCGGCGTCCGAACGGCTGAACGACAGGAAACTGCCGCGGGCGAACGCGAAGCGGATCGCCGCCGCCATCGCCCCCGACACCGAGGCCGACGCGCCGATCATCGGCGCCACCGCATGCTCATGGGTGACGAGATGGGCGAGCGCGCCGGCCGCCGCCGTCACTGCCATGAACACGAAGAACCTGATGGCGCCAAAGCGCCGCGCCAGCGCGCTGCCGAACGGCAGCAGCCACAGCACGTTGAAGCCGAGATGGGTCAAATTGGCGTGCAGCAGCGAATAGGTGACGAAGGTCCAGACCTTCGCACCCGCCCCGCCCGGAATCTGCAGATTGAGCAGCGAGGAATCGTAGCGCTTCGGGATGAAGCCGAAGACGTCGATGGTCCAGTTTTCGATCTCCGGCGGCAGCAGCACCCGCAGATGGATCAGCGCCAGCAGGGCGATATAGCCGGTCAGCGCCGCGGGCAGCGTCAGGATCGGCTCGCGCGAAGCCTCCTCAACGGCGGCCGGCACGTTCGGTTGAGAACCTTGCGGAAAATCTTGCGGGGAATCCAAGGCAGCTTCGCTTTCAGCGCGATCGGAGCGGTGCTTGGAGATAGTCGCCTTTGCCGGCCTTGCGCAAGTGCACAAAAGGAAATGGGAGGGCCCTGGGAAAGCCCTCCCTGTCCGTGCTGTCGGCCTTCCGGTACCTTCCGGGAATAAGGTGTGTCCCCACCCCTCCCGGCGGCCCGCGACCAAACTGTTTGACGCCCTGTGTACAAGCCTCGCCGAGAACCTGGAGAAAGCGGCGAGGCTTGCGACCGCGATCACCTTAGCAGGCAGGCTGGCGGTGGAAAGCGCATAGTTAATTTAACGTTAACAACGCAAAGACTGCCGCCGAGGAGCTGAAAACACCGCCGCGGCATGGACGCTGCAGATCCCCTCCTGCACAACAACGAAAGGGATCGCGGGTGCACTGAAGCGGGACAGGTTTGTCCCGGGAGGTTGCGCCCCGGATAAGCGTCAGTCATGAAACATCCGTCGAGCCGCGAGTTCTTCGCGTATTGGGACAACAAGCGCGGCGCAGCACGGGCCCCCGATCGGGCCGACATCGATCCGGCCGCCGTCCGCGACCTGCTCGGCGACATCTTCGTGCTGTCCTGCGAGCAGAAGCTCGGCTTCCCGTTCCGCGTCGCCGGCACGCGCGTCTGTGCGCTCGCCGGGGGCGATCTCAAGGACCGGAGCTTTGCGGCGCTGTTCACGCAAGCCAGCCGCGGCGAGATCGAGGAGATCACCACGATCGTCGCCGACGAGACGTTGGGTGCGATTGCCGGTGTCACGGCTCAACGCGAAAACGGCAGCAAGGCGCATCTCGAGCTGCTGCTGCTGCCCTTCAATGCCCGCCCGCATACGCCTGTCAGCGTGACCGGCGTGCTCGCACCGTTCGACGATGAATGCGGCGTGCTCGGTGCCTTCACCCTCACCTCCTGGCGCTATCTGCATCAGCCGGAGAAACTGCTGCCGCGCGCGATCCGCAAATTGCAGATCGCTCGCGGGCTGATGGTGTATGAGGGGCTGCGGTAGACTTCGAAAGCTCCTGCGCAGGTGCCGATCGCGCGATGGATCGTCGCGCGCGGCATGACCGTTTTTGCCGGATTTGCGTCATTCCCGAAGTCGTCCCGACCGGATAGTTTCCGCGCCGCGTGAGATGACGAGCGGGTGACATCATCATGAGCTGGCGCATTCTGGCATGGACCCTCCTTGGCAGCGTGGCATTGCTGGTGGCGATCGGCGGAACGTGGCTGCTCCTGCTGCCAGGCGCGCCGGCATCGGGAACCGCGCCTGCGATCTCCAAAGACGAAGCCGAGGCGACGCTGGCCGCGCTGAAACCGCCGAAGCGACAGCGCCCCCTGATCGCCATCGTCGGCATCAACGACATGAGCGAGACCACCGACTATCTGATGCCCTACGGCATCCTCGCGCGGGCGGACATCGCCGACGTCCTCACCCTGGCGACGCAGCCGAGACCGGTCACGCTCTATCCCGCACTCAGGGTGCAGCCCCATGCGACCATCGCCGAGTTCGACGCCGCGCATCCCGACGGCGCCGATTACGTCATCGTGCCCGCGATGAGCCGCGACGACGACACAGTCGTCCTGCAGTGGATCAGGAGCCAGGCCGGCAAGGGCGCGATCGTGATCGGGGTCTGCGTCGGCGCCACGGTCGTTGCCAACACCGGGCTGCTCGACGGCAAGAGAGCCACGACGCATTGGTATTCGGTGCGCGATCTGCAGAAGCATTCGACGATCCGCTATACGGCGGACCGCAGGCTGGTCGTCGACCGGGGCGTCGCAACGACCACCGGCATCACCGCATCCATGCCGATGGCCCTCACCTTGATCGAGGCCATTGCCGGTCGCGCCAAGGCCGAGGCGGTCGCCCGCGACATCGGCCTTGCGGCCTGGGATGCGCGCCACCGCAGCGACGCGTTCAGCTTCACGCGCCCGTTCGCACTGACGTCGATCGCGAACACGCTCGCCTTCTGGAAGCGCGAGCAGCTCGGTATCGCACTGACGCCAGGTGTCGACGAGGTCTCGCTCGCACTGGTCGCCGATGCATGGTCGCGGACCTATCGCTCACGCGCCCTCACCTTCGCCGCCACGGCAGAGGCGCGCACGAGCCGCGGAGGCCTTGGCATCCTGCCGGACCGGATCGCGGACGATTGGCCTGCGCAGCAGACGCTGCCGGCAGCCGGCACCTCGCCGCCGGCACAGGCGCTGGATGAAACGCTGCGTGCGATCGATGCACGCTACGGATCGCGCACCGCCGACTTCGTGGCGATGCAGCTGGAATATCCGAAGCTGGATTGATCCCAGCGCGATCTCGCTGCAACGTGACGTCCTCCCCGCTCGCGGCTCACGCGGGCGTGAACCCACCCGCTCGAACCGGTTTCAACCAGCCTCCGTCGAAGAACCGTGCGGGCCGTTCTGGTCTCGCCGAACCGAGGCTGGAGAATTTCCATGAAACTCACATTGCCGAAAGTTGCTTTGATTGCCTTCGTTGCGGCGACCGCGTTCACCGCGACCAGCGCCAACGCCGCGCAGTACCGCACATACGGCTGCGAGTTCGCCTTGTTCGAGGGCTGTGGCAGCCTGATCGAGATGCCGAACCAGGGCGGACGACGCGTCGTCACCCATCGCGACACCTCGCCGACTTACATGAAGCAGAGCGATCCTCGCTATAGCTCCGCGATGCGTGATGCCGGTGGCGGTGGCGGCGGCGGCGGTGGGATCGAGCACGGGCGCCTCCAGCGCA
>NZ_JADPKD010000024.1:0-77693 GCF_023073735.1 Bradyrhizobium sp. 160 | reverse complement strand
GGTCGCGGGCGCGCTCGGCTACGCGCTTGAGACTCGCAACAAGCCGCAGGCCGGGCAAGAGTTGCTCAGCACCCAGAACCGCCCTTCACCTGAAGGCCTCGCCGCCTTGCCAAAGGACTATACCGGCCTGCCGCGTCAGGCACCGCCGCTCGGGCCGCCGCTACCCGGCGATCTCGGCAAGCCGATCCTCAACGCAGGTGCCGCACCGAATACCGTGGTCCCGGGAATGACATCCGATCCGGAGGCGCAGCACCGAGCGCAGGAGGTCGAGGCGGCCCGTGTCAGCCGGCTGTTCGCCCAGACTGTTCAGCAACCGCAGAACGTCGGCCAAGTCATTCCGAATAGCTCAACGGCGACCGCGACGACCCCCGCCGCGGCACCACCTGTCGATGCCGGGTCCGCCCAGAACATGCAGGATCGCAAGTCGGCATTCCTCAATGCATCGACGGACAAGCGCACGGTCAGTCCGGACCGGCTTGAGGCGAAGGTCTCTCCCTATGTCGTGCAGGCGGGCACCGTGATTCCGGCGGCGCTCATCACGGGCATTCGGTCCGATCTGCCCGGCCAGATCACAGCCCAAGTTACCGAGGCGGTGTATGATAGTCCGTCCGGAAAATATCTCCTTGTCCCCCAGGGCGCCAAGCTGATCGGCCAGTATGACAGCTCCGTCGCGTTCGGCCAGAGCCGCATCCTCCTGGTCTGGACCCGCATCATCATGCCTGACGGCAACTCGATCGTGCTGGAGCGCCAGCCCGGCGCCGACACCGGTGGCTATGCCGGACTCGAGGACGAGGTCGACAATCACTGGGGCATGCTGTTCAAGGCCGCCGTCCTCTCGACCATGCTCAGCGTCGGTGCCGAGGCGGGCACCAGCCAGAACGAGAACAATCTTGTTCAAGCGATCCGCAGCGGCGCGTCCAACAGCATCAGCCAGACCGGCCAACAAATCGTGCAGCGTCAGCTCAACATCCAGCCGACGCTGACCATCCGGCCAGGTTTTCCGGTCCGGGTAATCGTAACGCGCGATTTGGTGCTGGCGCCGTACCGCAAGGGAGGAACACCGTGACGAAGCTCAAGCTTGGGCCGCTCGAAGACGACAAGCCGGTCAAGCTCACCGTAGAGCTGCCGGCGGCGGTTTTCCGGGACCTCAAAAGCTACGCGGAGATTTTGTCGCGTAGCGGAAGCGCGACCACGCCGACCGAGCCCGCCAAACTGATCGCGCCGATGATCGAGCGCTTTATGGCGACTGACCGAGCCTTTGCGAAGGCCCGGCGAAACGCTGCTCAGTCGGTCCCTGGCTCAGCAGAAAACTCCGGATAGCGTTCACGGAGAAGGTCGAGAAACGGACGCAGAGATGGATTGCTGTTGGCCTGACGCCAGTAAGCGCGAAAGCTCAGCCGTGTCGGACCCTCGGCATCATGCACCTCACGGAAGGTGACTCCCTCATAGGCTGCGCCGGTCGCACCTTCCAATGTCAGTAGGACGCCCCATTCCGCACCGACCAAGGTGAGAAGCCGGTCAAGCGCCACATCATGGTGAAGCAGCCGGCACGGGTCGAAACTCCCTAATTTGCTGACGAGGAGCTTGACGAGTTCCGGTCCCGGGCCGCGCGGTGTTAGCAAGAGCGCTTCCTCCCTTAGTTCGCCCCAGTGTACCACATCGCGCCCTGTCAGTGGATGGCTCTTTGGGAGCGCAACGACGACACGTTCGCTCCAGAGCAACAAGCTCCTGTCGCTCCAGCTTGGAGCAGGTTCGGCCATGAAGGCGACGTCAATCGCGGAACTGGTGAGGTCGGAGATCAAATGGTCGCTCGATCCGTCGACCATACGTGCATCGACATCGGCGAAACGGTGCCGGTGGTCGAGAAGCGTGGCCCGAAAATTACCGGCTGAAAATGAGGCTTGGACGCCGATCGTCAATCGACCGCTTTCACCGCGCGAGCGGTTCTTGACACGCACGGTCATTGCTTCTGTCTGATCCACGATGCGCTGGGCAGCATCGAGAAATTCCTGACCTTGGATGGTCGGTCGGGTGCCGCCATTTGTGCGCTCGAAGAGCGTGCTGCCCAACGTGTGTTCGAGATTGCGCAAGCACCGACTAAGCGTCGATTGCTTGATTCTGAGCGTCTCTGCCGCTTGGCGTAAACTTCGATGTTGGGACGCGGCGATCGCCCAGCGTAGATCTCGAAATTCCACGGGCACGGTCGAAACCTATGGCGAGTTGGCTTGCGCCAAGTGTTCTGTTGAATATGTCATTTCCTTGGCTTGCGCCGCGTCAGCACGATTGCCGGTCTTATTGCTTACGTCAAACTGGTTGTCAGGACAGGTTATCTGCCTGCGTAGCGCACCGGGTTTCCGAAGATGGCCGGAGGCACTGCGCGACTGACAATTTCACGTATGGCGAAGTTTGACTGAATGCGTGAAACTCGTGGGAGGCAAGAGAGTTCAGTACGGTGGATTCGTTCAAAATCTTCAATATCACGAGCGAGCACTATGAGAAGATAGTCGTCGCTTCCAGACATCAGGAAGCAACGGACGACCGATGGGCATTTGACGATACCAGTTTCGAATAGTTTCAATGCCTCGTCACTTTGGCTGTCAAGCGTGACTCTCACCAGGACGGTTGTGTTGAGGCCGAACCGAGTGAGGTCAAGTGTCGCCTGATATCCAGTGATGTAACCTTCATCTTCTAGTGTACGCTGACGTCGCGCTATGGCAGTGCTGGACAAGCCCATTCGATTAGAGAGTTCGGTCTGACTGATCCGTGCGTTCGTGCTGAGCTCAGCGAGAATTGTTAGGTCGATTTTGTCGGCATCCATTTGTTTGGAATCCTGCGTGGTAGTGTCAAAAACGGTTAAAGTTCTGCACCTTTTCGTTCCAGCTTCGCAAGTTTGCAGAAAATCAAACTGCTCTTCCGGCTAAAAGGACATCTTTCAGATCGGAGGGTGGAAATGAAAGTCGGTGTTCCAAAGGAAATCAAGACGCATGAGTATCGCGTCGGCCTCACCCCCGGAGCAGTTCGTGAATATGTAGCTGCCGGCCACACTGTGGTGCTTGAAACCAATGCCGGCGTCGGCATCGGCGCGGCGGATCAGGACTATCGCAAAACTGGCGCGACCATTTTGGACTCAGCTCACGAGGTGTTTGCATCGAGTGAGATGATCGTGAAAGTAAAGGAGCCCCAACCCTCCGAGTGGGCTCTCCTGAACGAGAACCAGATCCTCTTCACCTATCTTCATCTGGCGCCTGATCCACAGCAAGCCAAAGGCCTTATGCAATCTGGCTGCACTGCTGTTGCCTATGAAACCGTATCTGATGCGCATGGCGGTCTTCCGCTGCTTGCGCCGATGAGCGAGGTCGCTGGCAGGCTTGCGATCGAAGCAGCCGGAGCGGCCCTGAAGCGATACGCTGGCGGGCGAGGGCTGCTGATCGGCGGGGTTCCCGGTGTCCAGCCGGCTAGGATAGTGGTGGTCGGAGGTGGCGTTGTCGGCACCCACGCGGCCCGGATGGCGGCAGGCTTGGGTGCCGAGATTACAATCCTTGACCGCTCTATTTCTAGGCTACGCGAGTTGGATGAACTATTCGAGGGCCGCGTTCGAACCAGGTTCTCGACGATCCAAGCTGTCGAGGAAGAGGTCTTTGCAGCGGACGTTGTCATCGGCGCCGTACTTGTGCCGGGTGCGAGCGCGCCCAAACTCGTCACCCGTAGCATGTTGAGTTCAATGCGTAAGGGCTCAGTGATTGTCGACGTTGCGATTGATCAAGGCGGCTGTTTCGAGACCTCACGTCCAACCACGCACTCTGATCCGACGTATGAGGTGGATGGGGTGGTTCACTATTGTGTCGCGAATATGCCGGGAGCTGTCCCACTGACTTCGAGCCATGCGCTGAACAATGCGACACTGCCATTTGGGTTGGCTCTTGCCAATAGGGGGCTCGCAGCAGTGCTCGACGATCCGCATCTGCGCGCAGGTCTCAATGTCCATCGGGGGCGGCTCACCTATAGGGCTGTAGCTGAGAGCCTCGGTCTCCCATTTTCACCGATCGAACAGGCGGCGGCCTGATCACAGAGGTCCCTCTGGGGACGTTTCCTCCCTGACTTGGCGGGCCACTCCGGAAGGAGTGGCCCTTTTTTGCCTAGATCACGGGTCGAAAGCTACTGATTGCGTGCGTTGGGGACAAGCCCGCTCTCGACATTGAGGGAAAGTTTCGCTGAACTCAAACTCGTGCCGAGAACAATCAAGGACGAGCTTCGCTCCGCGCTGTGTGTGCGTGAGGACGATGGAGCGTTTGCGCGGACGCAATCCGAATGGTTAGCAATACCCAAGCCGGCCGTGCAGGAGCAACTGCGGCTGAAGTCTTCGCTTACTCTCGAAGTCGTACAACGACTGGAAGACTTCTGGTGGGCAGCGTTCACCCTGCAACTCGGGGCTATGTGCTATGGCTGTCTGGACTGGACAAGCGGGAGTCGCCGACGGGATCAAGCGGCGATCCTATGGATCAGCTCATCGTTGGCATCACGAATTCTGCGCCGCTCCGGATGCCCGTTGGCCATCGCGTCGTTATTGTTTTCAGTTTGGTGTAAAATCGCACTCCCTCGGGGCCGTGCATGTGGTGGTCTCCGAAAAGAGAAGCTTTCCACCCGCCGAACGAATGAAATGCCATCGGAACGGGAATAGGGACGTTTATGCCGACCATTCCGACCTGAATCTGGTGAGCGAATTCCCGTGCCGCATCCCCGTCTCTGGTGAATATCGCGGTGCCGTTTCCGAACTCGTGCTTATTAATCATGTCCGCCGCCTCATCGTATGAACCAGCGCGAGCCACCGCGAGCACAGGGCCGAAGATCTCCTCTCGATAGATTTTCATCTCCGTTGTCACTCGGTCGAACAGGCTTCCTCCTATGAAGTAACCGTTCTCGTACCCTTGTCGCTTAAAGTCGCGCCCATCAACAACGAGTTCTGCACCCTCGGCAACGCCGGCGTCGACGTAAGCGCGGACCTTGTCACGGTGTTGTTTCGTTACGAGCGGCCCCATTTCTACGCTGGGATCGGCGCCGGGACCAATGGTCAATGCACGAACCTTCGGTGCTAGTCGCTGGATGAGCTCTCGCGCCGTGGCATCGCCGATAGGGACGGCAACTGAAATCGCCATGCAGCGTTCGCCCGCCGAGCCGTAGGCTGCTCCCATCAGTGCATCAACTGCCAGATCCATATCGGCGTCGGGCATTATGATCATGTGGTTCTTGGCACCACCGAGTGCCTGGCAACGCTTGCCGTGATGCGTTGCGGTTTCGTAGATATAGCGCGCGATGGGCGTCGAACCGACAAAACTCACAGCCGAGACGTCGGGGTGTGTGATAAGTGCATCAACCGCCTCCTTATCGCCTTGGACGACGTTGAACACGCCGCGGGGTAGACCTGCCTCGTTGAGCCACTGCGCCAGGATAAGCGAAGCCGATGGGTTGCGCTCGGACGGCTTGAGGACGAAAGTGTTTCCGCAGGCGAGCGCGACGGGAAACATCCACATCGGAACCATTGCCGGAAAATTGAATGGGGTAATGCCGGCGACGACCCCGAGCGGCTGCCGCAGCGAATGCGAATCGACGCGGGTGCCGACATTCTCGGTAATTTCACCTTTGAGGAGTTCCGGGGCGCCGGTCGCGAACTCCACCACTTCTATTCCCCGCTGAATCTCTCCTTTCGCGTCTGACAGAACCTTGCCATGTTCGGCACTGATCACTTGAGCGAGTTGATCGATCCGTTCTTCAAGGATTCGCAAAAAGCGATTGAGAATGCGCGCGCGCCGGAGCGGAGGCGTGCTGGCCCACGCCGGAAAGGCCTCTCTTGCCGCAACAACTGCAGCGCTTACGTCTTCGGCCGAAGCCAAGCCGAGCGTTCCCGACTGTTCGCCGCTCGCAGGGTTGAAGACGGGCGAGGTCCTGATGCCTCGACCCTGGAATACTTGGCCATTGATGAAGTTCGGAATGGTCGCGGACATTGTTGCGCTCCTCTGTCGGATGCTTGATCCCAACAGATATGAAGCGCATGAATCTGCACATCAATCGCCGTGTTAGCGGCTCCGTTGTGCAGAAAGTGTAGTCAATGGATTGGGAACGGGTTCGGATATTCTTGGAAGTCGCGCGTGCTGGGCAGATCCTGAAAGCGTCAAAGCGGTTGCGGCTCAACCATGCGACGGTCGCCCGTCAACTTACCGCGTTGGAGAAAGGTCTCAACGCCAAGCTGCTCGAGCGCCACATCTCAGGTTGTACACTCACACGGGCAGGTGAGGCCCTGGTTGCGGCTGCAGAACGCGCCGAGAGTGAGCTTCTCAAAGTTGGCGCAAGCATCGGCGGTACAACCGAGGCGATTACTGGCACCGTGCGCGTCGGGGCGCCCGACGGGCTGGGTAACTACTTTTTGGCTAGCCGGCTCGGAGCGCTGGCCGCCAAACACCCTGGCCTCGTCATTCAGCTCGTCCCGCTTCCCCGCACTTTTTCATTGTCGCGGCGCGAGGCGGATATTGCAATCACCCTCGACGAGCCAAAGCAAGGACGGCTGATCGTCTCGAAATTGACCGACTACACCTTGAGCGTCTATGCGGCGCAGAGCTATTTGTCGCGCGAAGGCGAAATCGGAAGTCAGTCTGATCTGGCGGGACGACTGTTCGTCACGCACGTCGAGGACTTCGCGTACAGCCGGGCGCTGGACTATGCCTCGGCTCTTGGCCGCCTGATGTCGCGTCGCTACGAATGCGGCAGCGTCGTTGCCCAGATGGAGGCCGTGCGAAGCGGCCATGGAATCGGCATTTTGCACGATTATGCGGCCCGAAATTATCCCGAACTACAGCGCCTGCTCCCCGAAGTGCGGTTCGTGCGAAGCTACTGGCTGACTTCGCATTCCGACACGCACGAGACCCGTCGTGTTCAGGAGGTGCGCCGCTTCATCACGACTTCAGTCAAAGCCGCGAGGATCGACCTCGAGATGGATCGACCGATTTCGCCGCCCAATCAAGTGAAAGATACTCACTAGTAATGGGGCGGAGTAATCACCCAAACCACTTTTGCGGGCACCTTTCCTGGATTTGCGCAGCGGTGTTGCGAGGTGCTGCTGAACGAAAAGCTATCACCCTCCTCAAGCTGAAAGCGCTTTCCGTCAACCCATAAGTCCAATCGACCTGCAATCAGAATGCCCGCTTCATTGCCATCATGACTGTACTCGCCGCTATCAGCGCCCGGTTCGATTGTGCTCAGAAGGAGTTCGAGAGGACCGGCGAGATTGGGAGACAGAAGCTCTTCAGCAATGCCTAGCCCAGTAAATGTCAGGCGTCGACGGTGCGCTTTACGAACGATGACGTCCCTTTCATCGGGGGCAGCCTGCAAGTTGCCATTGAAGAACCAATTCATATGGACGCCGAGAACGTCGCTGAGCTTCTTCAAAATTCCGATGGGCAGCTTGGACTGATTTCTCTCGATTTGACTCAAGTAGCCGACCGAAATTCCGGCTGCCTGGGCAAGCTGGGTCAAGGTCAGTTTCTTGATTTTGCGCAATTCACGGATCTGTCCGCCCACGGCGGCTTCAGGGTCCATGCTGGATCCCGACTCTGTGGCCGCCCATTCGTCAGCCGCGCGTATCGACCTAATAGCCATCGACTCCTTCGACCTTCAAAACAACGCTAGCACGAAAGGCCTCTCGATGACCGACGGAGTACGCCGAGACCAGATCAGAAGCCAACGTCTCGTAACCTAGGCGCGCTCCAGTCGCCCAGAGTGCTCGATTCTTTATAGATGGCACAACTTTGAAAAAAAACACCTCCCCCGTGAAAAAATACGTTCACAACAGTGAAAAAATCTGCAAGAATTTCACGATTGGATCGGAGATCGGGTGTGACGGAACTTCCCAAGTCGGCTCAAGTCGTCATCATTGGCGGCGGAATCATGGGCTGCAGCCTGGCCTACCATCTGACCCTTCGCGGTTGGATGGACGTTGTTTTGCTTGAACGAAAGCAGCTTACGTCCGGAACCACTTGGCACGCAGCGGGCCTCGTTGGGCAGCTTGGTGCAACTCACAATCTCACACGACTAGCTCAATACACGACAGAGCTTTACTCCGAGCTCGAGCGCGAAACGGGTCAAAATACCGGATACCGACAGATTGGATCGCTCGCAATCGCGAACAACCATGAGCGTTTTGAAGAGCTCCGGCGTGGAGCCTCAATGGCCCGATGTTTCGGATTGGAAGTCAACGTCATGTCGGCGAAGGAGGCGGGTGATCTTTGGCCTTTGATGGCGACCGAGGATCTCGTTGGCGCGGTGCACCTTCCGAAAGACGGGCAGACCAACCCGGTGGATACGACGCAAGCTCTGGCAAGGGGAGCCAGGGGTCGTGGGGCGAAGATATTTGAAAATACTGCGGTTACTGACATTCTCATCGAAAATGGCCGTGCCACGGGCGTGCGAACGAAGGACGCCGAAATAACAGCTGAATTCGTCGTCAATTGTGCTGGCATGTGGGCGAGGGAGCTTGGCGCAAAAGCCGGCACGACTGTCCCTCTTCACGCCGCCGAACATTTCTACATCGTGACTGAGCCGGTGCCTGAAATCAGGAAGCATCTTCCCGTACTGCGTGACGGCGATGCCTGTACTTACTTCAAGGAAGATGCCGGCAAGCTACTGGTCGGATGGTTCGAGCCGGTCGCAAAGCCGTGGGGTATGCAGGGAATTCCCGAGAGCTTTGAGTTCGACACTCTGCCAGATGACCTCGAGCATATTGAGCCATTGCTTGAAGGGGCAATTCGTCGTGTGCCGATACTGGCAAAAACCGGGATCCAGTTGTTTTTCAACGGTCCCGAAAGCTTCACGCCCGACGATCGCTACATGCTCGGCGAGACGCCGGAGGTGCGGAATCTATTCGTGGCGGCCGGCTTCAACTCGATCGGTATTCGGTCGGCGGGCGGGGCAGGTAAAGTCCTGGCCGACTGGATTGTCGACGGTTATCCGCCGATGGACCTTTGGGACGTTGATGTGCGGCGCGTCATGCCGTTCCAATCGAATCGACGATACTTAAAGGACCGCACTGTCGAGGCTCTCGGCCTCTTGTACGCCATGCATTGGCCGTTCCGGCAGCCCGATACGGCAAGAGGAGTTCGCCGCTCGGCTCTCCACGATCGCTTGCTTGCGCAAGGAGCTTGTTTTGGAGAGGTCGCGGGCTGGGAACGGCCGAACTGGTTTGCGCCGAAGGGACGAGAGGCAAAGTACGCATATAGTTACGGTCGTCAGAATTGGTTCGAGCACTCAGCCGCAGAACATCGGGCAGTACGGGAAAGTGTTGGATTGTTCGATCAATCGTCCTTCGCGAAGTTTATCCTTGAAGGGGACGACGCCGAATCCATTCTGAACAGGATATGCTCCAACAACATTTCGGTACCGGTCGGTCGCATCGTCTATACGCAATGGCTCAATGAACGAGGCGGTATTGAAGCGGATCTTACCATCACGCGCGAAGGCTTGAAGCGATTCCTCATCGTGACGGCGGCGGCGACGCAAGTCAGGGACTTTGCCTGGTTGAGCCGTCACATTCCCGAAGGAGCTCGAGCAGTCGCAATCGATGTAAGCTCCGCCTACGCCGTGCTGGGCGTCATGGGTCCGAAGTCCAGGGATCTTCTGAGCAAGCTTACGGATGCAGACCTCTCTAATTCAGCATTTCCCTTCGCAACCTCCCAAGTCATTGACCTCGGCTATGCCAAAGTCAGGGCAAGCCGCATTACTTATGTCGGCGAACTCGGATGGGAATTGTACATCCCTACTGAGTTTGTTCAGGGGGTCTATGATTGCCTCCTCGAAGAAGGCGCGGCATCAAATGTGCGTCTAGCTGGCTATCATGCCATGAATTCTCTGCGAATGGAGAAGGGGTATCGTCATTGGGGGCACGACGTCACGGACGAAGACACCCCACTGGAATCAGGTCTTGGCTTTGCGGTGGCGTGGTCGAAGCCGCAAGGATTCATCGGGCGAGATGCACTGCTGCGCCAGAGGGACGCAGGGCCGGGACGAAAAATGGTCCACGTCGCGCTGAACGATCCGAACGTGTTGATCTATCACAACGAGCCGATTTGGCACGACGGGCGACTTGTTGGCCGTATCACGTCCGGCATGTTCGGACACACAGTCGGCACCTGCTTGGGATTGGGATTCATCGACAACTCGAATGGCGTTGTGGATGCGTCCCTTCTCCAGAGCGGAAAATTCGAGGTCGAGGTCGCCGGCGTGCGCATACCCGCACGCGCATCATTGCGTCCGTTTTATGATCCCAACAACAGTCGCGTAAAGGATGTCGGGGAGGGTGCTCTCGTCTCGGCCGCGGCCTCGTAGAAGAGCAATATTGTCATGACCGAAACAACCGTCGTATCCGAGCCTCGACCTGTTCATGCCGAAACGCAAACGTCAGTTGTCGATGGGGCATCCAAAGATCGCTCCGTGCGTCCCGATTTCATTCTGACATTCTCCTGTCCGGACCGAATTGGGATTGTCCACGCCGTATCGGGCTTTCTCACCGCGCACGGTTGTAACATCCGCGACAGTGCTCAATTCTCGGACGGGAGCGTTGGAAGGCTTTTTATGCGCGTGTCGTTTGATGCGCCGAGCATCTCGCTGACGGATATCCAGTCGGAATTCTCGGAAGTCGGAACCACGTTCGGCATGACCTGGGAATTCCATGACTGCAAGTCGAAGCCTCGTCTCCTGATCATGGTGTCGAAGGCGGGGCATTGTCTAAACGACCTGCTGTTTAGGTACGCAACCGGCACCCTTGCGGTCGAAATCCCGTTGATCGTCTCCAATCACCGGGACTTTTACCGGCTCGCCGCATCCTATGACATTCCCTTTCATCATATGCCCATCACCGCTGATACGAAGCCCGCGCAGGAGGCAAAGCTCCTTGAGTTGGTTGAACAGGAGCGGATCGACCTCATTGTGTTGGCGCGGTACATGCAAGTCTTGTCAGACAATCTTTGTCAAAAGATGTCTGGAAGGATCATAAATATACACCATTCCTTCCTGCCGAGCTTCAAAGGAGCCCGGCCGTATCATCAGGCCCACTCACGAGGGGTCAAGTTGATTGGGGCAACGGCCCATTACGTCACAGCGGATTTGGATGAAGGTCCAATCATTGAACAAGATGTGCTCCGTGTGGACCACGCCCTGACACCAGACGATCTTTCGGCAATTGGAAGAGACGTCGAGGCCGCAGTTCTGGCGCGGGCCGTCAAGCTGCATGCCGAAAACCGAATACTCATGAATGGCGATCGCACGGTGATCTTTCGATGAACATTCGGGATCTAAAGGGCACTCACACGAGTGAGGCCACTCTCATCGACGGTGCCGCGGCTGCAGCAGGGCTCCATTCTGAGCTGCGAAGTGCAGTTGAGAACCTTGTGGAGAGGGGGCTTACCCCCGGATTGGCCGTAGTCCTTGTTGGCAACGATCCGGCGAGTTCGGTGTACGTCCGTAACAAGATTCGCCGTTCTGTCGAGGCTGGGTTGCGTTCGTTTCATCATGAACTGCCGAGTACGACGAGCGAAACAGATCTGCTATCGTTGATCGATCGACTGAATTCCGCTCACGACGTGGACGGTATTCTAGTGCAGTTACCGCTCCCTTCTCATATCGATGACCAAAAGGTGACGGCGGCCATCGATCCGGCGAAGGACGTAGATGGCTTTCATCCGATGAATGTAGGCAAGCTCTCGCTTGGCGGGGGTGCGCTAGTCCCCTGTACTCCGCTCGGGTGTATGCTGCTGATCAAGGGAGTTCGCAGCCAGCTCGCTGGACTGAATGCCGTCATAGTTGGACGTTCCAACATCGTTGGTAAACCGCTCGCGCAACTTCTACTTCGAGAAAATTGCACAGTCACAGTCGCGCACTCCAGGACTGAAGATCTTCCTTCGGTGTGCCGCCGTGCAGACATTCTTGTAGCTGCCGTCGGCCAGCCCGAGCTCATTCGTGGTGATTGGATCAAGCCCGGCGCAGTTGTAATCGACGTCGGGATCAATCGAGTCGAGCACGAGGGGCGTCAGAAACTGGTCGGCGACGTGGACTTTGCGGGCGCGCGTGCCGTGGCCGGCGCGCTCACCCCGGTCCCGGGTGGGGTGGGCCCCATGACGATCGCTTGTCTTCTCAGAAATACAATCGAAGCAGCCTGTCGTCGACACGGCGTCGCTTCGCCTATTGGTACCTCGTGATCAATTATCCCAAAAAGCACCTTATGAAGAATGTCCAAATCATCCTTGAAACTTATCTGAGCTGCAGCCGGGGCTGTGAAGCTCCGTTCCTTAACGAGCCGTAGCGGATGGGGGCCCTGCTGATGAACGCTTCCCACTCATCGTCCGCGAGCATGGCGATCGATAAACCAAAACTCCTGGCCGTCTCCGGAATTCGAGTTTCCTACGTTGCTGGGGTCGATGTTCTTCACGGCGTGTCGCTTGATGTTAGCGCGGGCGAAGTGGTTTGCCTTTTAGGCCGCAATGGCGCCGGAAAAACAACGCTCATCAATGCACTCTGCGGTTTGCTTCCTGTCAACGCCGGGCAGCTGACGCTCGATGGTAAGTCTCTTCTCGGTATGAAGCCGAGCGATATCGTTGCTGCCGGCATAGCTGTTGTGCCGGAGGGCCGGCGGGTTTTCTCCAATCTGACCGTCGCGGAAAATCTCGCGATGGGCGGCTATTCTCGTCGAACTGGCATCGGGCCGTCCTGGCACTTCGATCGCGTTTACGATCTCTTCCCTCGGTTGGCGGAGCGTCGTGATCAGCCTGCCGGAACGCTGTCTGGCGGCGAGCAGCAAATGGTCGCCATGGCCCGGGCCATGATGGCACAGCCCAGACTCCTCCTATTGGACGAACCCTCCATGGGCCTTGCGCCTTTGCTGATTGAATTGATCTTCGACACAATCAATCGGCTCGCCAAGGATGGCATGACCATCCTTCTTGTGGAGCAGAATGCAGCAGCGGCGCTTGATGTCGCCGATCGTGCATACGTTCTGGAGCGTGGCACGATCGTCAGATCGGGGCTCGCAGCCTCGCTTGAGAGGGATCCAGAGATCCAACGAAGCTATCTCGGCGTCTAACATGTTGCATTTGGAGGATTGGAAGATGGTACTCGCTCGTATTGGCATATTCGCAACTGTCCTTCTCTCGTTTGGGTCTTCGGCCGTGGCGAAGGACTTTCCGGTCGGCTTCTTCGGACCCTTATCCGGCCCGGCGGCTGCCTACGGTTCTGAAAGTCTTGCTGGCGCCCAATTCGCGCTTGAAGAAATCAATGCCGGATTCCTGGGTGCGGACAAAATAAAGCTCATACCGGCCGATGACACCGCAAGCCCCGGCGTGGCCGCGCAGGCCGTTCAGCGCATGATCGACGTTGACGACGTGGTGGCGGTGGTCGGCGGTTCCACAAGTGCCGGGACAGCCGCGGCGATCGAAGTCACCAAAGAGGCGAAGGTGCCGCAACTCTCTCCACTTGCCGTGGACAGTGCCCTGACGCTGGCGAACAATCCTTGGTTCGCGCGAATAGCGCAATCGTCAACCACTTGGGCCGAGCGCACTGCAGAGTGGCTCAAAAAGGATAAGGGAGCAAAGAGCGCGTATCTCCTGGTCCGAAACGACAACTTCGGAGTTCCCCTGGCTGAAGCATTCGAGAAGAAAGCAAAGGAAATCGGACTCGAGCTCAAGGGCAGGATTGCTTACGAGCCCACATCCCGCGAGTTTAAGCCAACGTTGGCGACCGTGGCATCGGCAAAGCCCGATTATATCGTGCTCTGGGGGTACTATACCGAAGCAGGTCTAATGGCGAAACAAATGGCGGAAATGCAGATCAAGTTTCCGTTCTATGTTGGAAGCGCCATTGGCATAGACCAATATCGTGAAATAGCCGGACCTTCGGCCGAGGGTACTTATGGCCTGCTCTATTATCTGGCGGGCTCGATCGAAACGGACGCCGGGAAGAAATTCGTTCAGAAATGGAATGAACGCCATCATAGAGCGCCGACTCAATATGAAGGCATGGGCTATGATGCGATGTATGTCCTTGCTGACGCAATGAAGCGGGCGGCCGCAAAGGGTGGGATTTCCAAGCAGACAATCCGCGACGAAATCTTCAACACCAAGGCGTTTCAGGGCGCAACCGGCCCGATCACAATACTCTCAAACGGTGACGCTCACCGGCCTTTGCCCATGGCCGAGCTGGTCGACGGCAAGGTCAAGCTCGATACATTGCTCAAGTAAAGGCGTTCGAGGCGCGTTCTACCATGAATCTCTCGCTTCAGCTGCTAAGTGGACTGGCAGTCGGTTGCATCTACAGCCTTGTGGCCGTCGGATTCAGTATGGTCTACCGCGCCATGGGTTTGGTGAATTTTGCCCAAGGCGACCTGATGATGGTTGGGGCTTTCGTCGGCTATTCGATCATCATCAGTGCTCCCGCTCTTCCGTTTTGGCTCGTTGTTCCATTTGCGGCCGCGGTCACAGCCTGCTTGGGGTACATCATCGCGCAGAGCGCACTCTGGCCCGCCATTCAGCGTGGAGCGAGTCAGACTTACCTTGTGCTGCTCACGCTGGGAATTGGCATCGTTCTCAGCAATGGCGCTAGGCTCATCTGGGGAGCAAACCCGCTCGTCTATCCTATCCCTCTTACTCACGAGACGATCAGGGTTGGGCAGTATCCTGTACCAGCGGTCTATCCCCTCATCGGATTGACGATGGTGGTGTTGATCGTTGGGCTCCACCTTCTCTTCACTCGGACATGGCTCGGTTTGGCCCTACGTGCGGCAGCTGACGATGCTCAAACTGCGTCCGTCATGGGAGTGAATCGCAGATTTGCATCTGCGGCGTCCTTTGCGCTGGCTTCGGGTATTGGTGCTGCGGCCGGTGTTCTCTATGCGCCAATTACCTTCGTGTCCGCCGACATGGGAATGCTCGGGATCAAAGCGTTTGCCGCGGCTGTGTTGGGCTCATTGGGCAGCATCCCGGGATCCGTGATCGGTGGCCTTGTGATTGGGATTGGTGAAACGCTGGGAGGTCAACTCGTTTCATCGGAATACCAGGACAGCTTGGCCTTCCTCCTTATGATCGGCATCCTGCTCGTAAAACCGACCGGACTAATGGGAAAGAGAGGCTAGGCACGTGCAAGAGGCTGTCTTGTCCAGAACGGCAAAGGAGTCGCTGTCTCAGCAAAATGATCTCGCGAGAACGACAAGCCAGAATCGAAATGACTGGATTGTCTTTGCGGTTATCGTGAGCATTCTTTGGTCTGTTCCCTTGAGCCTCGGTGGCTTCTATCTTTACCTAGGCTTGGCCGTTGCGATTTACGCGATTTCTGCATTGGGCTTACAGACTATGGTCGGGCTCGCGGGGCAACTGTCCCTCGGGCACGCCGCTTTCATGGGAATCGGAGCTTACACTTCCGTTCTTCTTCAAAAAGATCTTGGTCTGCCATTTCTCGTGACACTCATTGCTGCTGGGCTAGCGGCAGCTGCTGCCGGATTGCTAATGGCGCAGCTGATTAGGCTTTCGGGTGTCTATTTCAAGATTGCGACGTTCGGCTTTGGCATCGTCGTCCATCAGATTCTTTCCAACTGGACGGGTTTGACAGGCGGTAGCGCCGGAGTCCGTGGAATTCCTGTGATCAGCATCATTGGTTTCCAGGTCGAAACGCGCACCGGCCTATTCGTATGTGAAGCGCTAACGCTCACCCTCATTTATGGGTTGCTCGTTCGCCTTAGCCACGGAAAAATCGGTCGTGCCTTCCGCGCGATCGGCCAGAACGAAGCGGCGGCTCGAAGCGTCGGTATTCCCGTGGCACGCTATCGAATGATCGTGATCACACTCGGTTGCGCAATCGCCGGGATTGCAGGCGCATATCTGCCACATCTAATGCGCTTTCTAAGTCCCGAAAGTTTCACCTGGTACGAGTCGCTCACGTGTCTGATCATGATAACCGTGGGCGGCCTGGGATCGCTTCCTGGCGCGATCATCGGAGCGGCCGTCCTGATCGTTGCTCCAGAATATCTACGGGACTTTGCGCAGTACAAGATGCTTGCGTTTGGAGTTCTGCTTGTTGCCTCGATGATCTTGCTGCCTAAGGGCATAGCGGGCGCCGGTGCGGCGTTGAGCCGCAGCAAGAGGATTCATGTAAGATGAGATCTTCTGAGGTTATCCTGACATTGCGCGAGGTGACGCGGCGCTTCGGCGGCCTCGTTGCTGTCAACAAACTATCGATGGACGTGAAGGAGGCAAGCATACATGGTCTCATTGGACCAAACGGTGCTGGAAAAAGCACTGCTTTCGATCTGATATCGGGCCTCACCACCGTAAGTGCCGGCGAGATTTGCTTCAAAGGTGAAGCGATCACACATATGACTCCCGAGGCCCGGGTGGCGTCCGGTATCTGCCGCACTTTTCAGACTCCAAAACTCTTTGACGAAATGACCGTATTGGATGTCGTCGCAACAGGGCGGCATCTCCACAACTCGGTCGGTCTATGGGGAAGCATGTTCTCGATCGGCAGAAAGCGGAGGGAAGAAGCGAAAACCGTTTCTGCGGCGAGAGAATTTCTGGAGATCGTTGGTCTCCTGGCGAAAGCGGACGCGCCAGTAGCGGACTTGTCCTACGGTGACCGCCGTCTCGTCGAGATCGCTCGTGCGTTGGCGACCGAGCCCAACCTTCTGCTGCTTGACGAAGTCACGTCGGGCTTAAACCCCGTTGAAACGGCAAGCGTTGGCGACCTGTTGCGCAATCAGGTCCGGCAGGGATTGACGATTGTCTTGGTAGAGCACGATATGAAATTCGTCATGGGATTGTGTGAACGGATAACCGTCATGAACTACGGATCGGTTATTGCAGACGGAAGTCCCGATCAAATTGCTACTGATCCGAATGTGATCGCCGCTTATCTTGGAAGTCCAAAGGACGGACAGCGATCTCGCAGAGCCCTTAGATCCGAACAACTGGTCTAACAACGTCTGGTTGCTTAGCGCTTTCTTCTGCATGCGAAACGGACGCTCCAGGGTATAAGCAGATCCGGCCGTGAAAATTTCGCCAAAAATTTCATATTGACAAAATTATGAAGGGAGATTTAGCTCTCTGCAGACAAGAATGGGGAGGATTTTTGATGACTGGCATCACGAAACGTTGTGTGCGCACTGCGCGATCATCCGTCTTCCTCTTGACCGCGATTTGTTGCGTCTCGTCGGCAGCCTACGCCGAAGATTTCAAGATCGCCTTGATCACGAGCACCACGGGCGCTTTCGAGGCTTACGCTAAGCAAGCCCAGATCGGTCTGCAGCTCGGCCTTGAGTATGCAACACAGGGCACAATGAAGGTGAACGGCCGATCTATCGTAGTGATCCAAAAGGATGACCAGTTGAAGCCCGATCGGGCACGTGCGCTGATCGAGGAATCCTTTCAGGACGATAAGGCCGACATCGCGGTCGGAAGCACTTCGTCTGCAACCACCCTCGCCATGATGCCCGTTGCTGAGGAACTCAAGAAACCTCTCGTCGTCGACGTCGCCGGCGCCGACAGCATCACTGGTGAGAAGTGGAACAGGTATGTGGTTCGCACGGGCCGAACCGTGGGGCAGGAAGCTGTGGCTTCAGCCTCGCTTCTGGCCGGGAAAGACACTTTCATCGCGGTACTCGCTCAAGACTATGTTTTCGGTCGCGAGAGCGCGCAGGTCTTTAGATCGACGGCCACAAAAGCTGGCGCAACCATCGTGGCCGAAGAGTTTCTGCCGATCAATACCACCGACTTCACTGGCGTCGCGCAGCGCGTCTTTGATGCGCTTAAGGACCGCCCAGGCAAGAAGATCTTGTGGGTGAATTGGGTCGGCACCAGCCCGATCGCAAAGATCAACGCGATGGACCCCGCTCGCTATGGCATCGAACTAGCAACGACCGCTGCTCCGCTTCAGGGAATGGCCGCGTATAAGGGCATTCCTAACCTGACGGGCGTCACCCCCTATTACTACGAAATCATCAAGAACATCGAAAATGAATGGCTCGTCGCCGAGCACAAGAAGCGGTTCAATTCACCGCCCGACGTTGGAACGGCGTTCGCATTCGACGCGGCCCTGGCCATTGTCAATGCCGTCATCAAGACGGGAGGTTCGGATTCCGAAAAGCTCGTTGCTGCCTTCGAAGGTATGTCGTTCGAGGGTTCAACCGGCCAACTCACCATCCGCAAGGAAAATCATCAGGCGCTCCATGATTTCTACGGCGTGACTTACAACACTGTGCCGGGCGTCGAATGGGCTGTGCCTAAGCTGATCAAGGCATTTGGTGGCGACGAGTTGAACTCCGTGCTGAACTCAATGGCCAAGAGCAAATAGGCCATAACAGCCATGTCCCCCAATCTGCCTGAACGCGCAACACCCATTAACGCAGATGCCAATCCGGCAATACTCAGGACTGTCGATCTTGGCGTTTCCTTTGGGGGGCATCGGGCCGTGCACGCCGTCAGTTCGTCCTTCAACGGCGGTGCGCTTACCGCCATTGTTGGTCCAAACGGTGCTGGCAAAACGACTTACTTCAATCTGATCTCGGGTCAAATCGCATCTTCCCACGGCGAAGTATGGCTGGGTGCGGAAAATGTAACGGCCTGGTCCGCGGCCCAGCGAGCCAAAAGAGGGCTAGGCCGCGCGTTTCAGCTTACCAATCTCTTCCCGCGCCTGACCGTCCTTGAAAATATTCGCCTGGTTGCGCAATCGATGCAAGCTGGTCGCCACTGCCATGGTCTCAATTTCTGGAGCATATGGAGCGATGCAAGCGATCTGATTGAGCGAGCGACTGATATTCTCAAATCCGTCTCGATGGCGAATCAACTCGGTGAGCCGGTTGCCACGCTTTCGCACGGCGACCAACGCAAATTGGAGGTTGCCATGCTCATCGCCATGGATCCCAAAGTGTACATGTTCGACGAACCAACGGCCGGCATGAGCGCCGACGAAGTCCCGGTGGTATTGAACCTCATTCGCGATCTGAAAGATTTGAGCCACAAGACGATACTTCTTGTCGAACACAAAATGGACGTCGTCCGCGATCTCGCGGATCGTATCATTGTCCTCCACAATGGGCAGCTCGTGGCCGACGGCAAGCCGGGCGATGTGATTAAATCGGAAATCGTACAGGAAGCTTACCTGGGCACAAATGCCGGTTCGAGACGAGGCGCGATGTGACGGAACTTCTACTCAATCTTGAGAACGTTCACACCCACATCGGTTTATACCACATCCTGCAGGGGGTGGGCTTTCGCGCTCAACGCAATCGGATCACACTTCTCCTTGGAAGAAACGGTGCGGGCAAAACGACGACGCTGCGAACGATTATGGGTCTGTGGCCTGCCTCAAAAGGCCGCATAACCTTCGCCGGCACTGACATCGTAGGTCGCTCGACTGCGGAGATCTCGCGGCTCGGTATCGCTTATGTGCCCGAGAACATGGGCATCTTCCCCGACCTCAGCGTGAAGGAAAACATGCTTCTGGCAGCGAGAAGCGCCTCGCGCGTGACTGACATCGATCAGCAGCGCCTGGAGTGGATCTTTGAACTGTTTCCAGCCGTTCATCAATTTTGGAACAGGCCGGCTGGAAAATTGTCCGGCGGTCAAAAACAGATGGTCGCAATGGCACGGGCAATCGTCGAACCGCGAGAGCTGCTGCTGATTGACGAGCCAAGCAAAGGGCTGGCGCCGGCGATCGTCAACAACATGGCTGAAGCTATGCTCAAACTGAAGCAGAGCGGAGCCAGTATCTTGCTGGTCGAACAGAATCTGCAGCTTGCACGCGAGGTCGGTGACGACGTCGCAATTATTGATGGTGGAAGGATCGTCCACGCAGGCTCCGCGGATGAGTGCTTTGCGCGAGACGACCTCCTAAAAACGCATTTGGGTCTCGCGCTATGTCCATAAATCGTTCCGACCTGATGCCTTTGGCGCTCCTGCCAATTCTGATGGGCTGCGCATATTTGGCGATCGGTAATCCTGCTGCCTGGTTCACTCTGACGATTGCTGGAGTGGCCATGGGGATGATTATCTTTACGATCGCGTCCGGCATGACCATTGTTTTTGGTCTGATGGATGTATTGAATTTCGGCCAGGGCATTTTCATCACAGTTGGAGCTTATATCTCAGCGACCGTCTTCGCATCACTCAGCGGCTACGTCGTATCTCCGTATCTGAGCGAGAATCTTCTAGTGATCCTCGTGGCCATCGTAGCTGCCGTCGCCGGTGCCGGCTTGTCCGGCTTTCTGTTTGAACGATTGCTGGTCAAGCCGGTCTACGGCGATCACTTGATGCAAATTCTGGTGACGACCGGAGGTCTGATTGTCGGTGAAGAGATCATCAAGATTATCTGGGGCGTTCAGCAAGTAAATGTGGTGCTGCCGCCGTTTCTGAGCGGCGCTTTCGTGATCGCCGATGTTGCCGTTGAACGTTATCGCGCCTTTGCATTCCTGGTTGGGGCTCTCGTCTTCTTCGCCCAGTATCTTGTGTTCACCCGCACAAAAACCGGGCTGTTGATTCGCGCAGGGGTTCACGACCGCGAAATGGTCGAGGCTCTCGGTTATGGTGTGCGACGCCTCTTCGTCGCGACATTTGTATCGGGCTGCGCGCTTGCTGGTCTCGGCGGAGTAATGTGGGGCCTCTACCAGCAGACGCTTGTCCCCCAGATCGGGAGCCAAATGAACGTACTGGTCTTCATCGTCATCATCATCGGCGGGCTTGGATCCACCGGCGGCGCTCTTCTGGGCGCAATCTTGGTCGGGATCTGCGCGAATTACGCCAGCTTCATCGAGCCCAAAGTCGCACTATTCTCAAACATTGCTTTGATGACGACGATACTCCTTTGGCGCCCAAATGGGCTTTATCCGACGAGTGCGCGGTGATTACGTCGATGGACTGGACGCGACTGATATCAAGAGACCGGCCTGGGAGCCGGCTTCTGGCCATACTTCTGATCGCAATCATTGTCGCGCTCCTCGTGGCTCCGTTTGCGGTAACCGGGGCCAAGGCTATCAGCATTTGCGTTAAAATCATGATCTTCGCGGTTCTTGTGGCAAGCTTCGATCTGCTGCTCGGCTATACCGGGATCGTAAGTTTTGCTCATACCGTGTTCTTCGGTATAGGGGCCTACGGTGTCGGTATCGCCATCGTCAGATTGGGGGCGAGCTGGACCTCGCTAGCCGTTGGCGCGATCGCGGCTATCGTCGTGTCCGTCTTGCTTGCGCTTGTCATCGGCTTGTTCTCGCTACGAGTGCGAGCGATATTCTTCTCGATGATCACGCTCGCGCTGTCGGCGGCGGCCCAAACCCTTGCAACTCAATTGTCCAATCTGACAGGCGGGGAAGACGGCATTATCTTCCGATTGCCGCCTGCTTTGATGCCAAGCTCCCGCCTCTTGGATACGAAGATATTCGGGCTTACGATCGACGGTAAAGTCGTCTGCTACTATCTCATTTTTGCGATGAGCGTGACATTCGTTCTCGCGATGCTCCGTATCGTGAATTCACCGTTCGGACGTGTGCTGCTCGCTATCCGCGATAATGAATTCAGAGCGGAGGCGATCGGCTATCCGGTTTTTGTCTTTCGAACGCTGTCCAACGTCGTTGCTGCCGTGTTCGCGTGCCTGGCTGGTGTCATGTTGTCGCTTTGGCTTCGATACACCGGACCGGACGCCTCGCTCTCGTTCGAAATCATGCTCGATATCCTGATGATAGTCATCATCGGTGGGGTCGGAACGATCTATGGCAGTATCTTAGGGGCGGCTGCGTTTTTAGTGGCGCAAGGCTATCTGCAGGATCTACTGAAAGGTGCGAGCACGGCCTTATGGTCATTGCCGGGAATCGGCCAAGTGCTGTCCCCGGATCGCTGGATGTTGTGGCTCGGACTGCTTTTCATTCTGGCAGTCTATTACTTCCCAACCGGAATCGTGGGAGTGTTGCGCCGTCCCGCGCGGAGGCTGGAATCCAGCAGCAAGCCATCCGCCAAGGAGCGCCTCAGTACTGTCTATCGCTGGATGGGACGCGCGAGATGATGCTTCCAGCGACAATCGTCTCCGGGTTCCTCGGTGCGGGCAAGACAACACTCATCAACCATCTCCTGCATAATCCTGGATCCGAACGTCTTGCCGTTCTGGTCAACGATTTTGGTGCGATTAATATTGATCAAGACCTCATCAAGGTTGAGACTAACGACCTGATAGAGCTGAGCAACGGTTGCGTTTGTTGTTCAATCCGAGACGATCTGGCATCCGGTTTGGTTTCAGTCAGCCGCCTGTCGAACAAGTTCACACGCGTCCTGCTCGAGTGCAGCGGTGTATCTCATCCCGCCGGTGTATTGAGAGTCTTCGACGGCGATCCCATCAGAGAGCTGTTCTATGTCGATGGCCTATTCTGTTTGATCGATACATCCAACATACTCGATCTCGACTTCCAAAGCACGGAGCTTGCAATAGATCAAGCGGCCATGTCCGATCTGGTTTTGTTGAATAAGACCGATTTGGTGCCGGAGGCGGTGCAGCTCGAAGTCAGGCAAATGCTTCAAGCAGCTCAACGCAGCATGAAGCTGTTGGATGTTGTTAATGCGCAGGTCTCGCCCGAAATTCTCTTTGGTACGACGGAACAAGCTCGCCACAGAGCTGGCGGAGCGGTACAGGGCAAACACTCGGATCTTTACGAAAGCGCTTCCTTTTACTGGGATGCTCCAATTCGTGCAGAAGCATTCAGACAATTCGTCGAGGCTCTCCCGCCCCAAATTCTGCGCGGCAAGGGCTTGCTGAGTCTGATGATCAAAGACCAACAGCGACCGTCACGGGCCATCTTTCAATTCGTAGGAAAGCGATCTTCCGTCGAACTGGAGCGAGAGGAAGGCCCTGAGAGAAGCCAGGTCGTATTGATCGCCCGGCGAGGAGAACTCGACAGGAACGCGATTGACGCGGCTCTTGAGCTCTGCCCCGGTGCGCGTGCCGCCCTACCAATCGCGCAGCGCCGGCGTCCAAGGCGTCCGAAGATCTGCGAATAGAAGCCACAACCGAAGAAGGGTGTCCAAATGAAGACAGCTGACAGAATATTCTTTGGCGGCCCCATCCGGACCATGGACCCGGCGAATCCGATCGTCGAGGCCGTTGCCGTTCGAGAAGGCAGAGTTCTGGCGGTTGGCTCCAAGGCGGATATGGAAAGGCTCGCGGTCGCCGACACGATCAGGAGCGATCTTGGGGGAAGGGCAATGCTCCCCGGCTTTGTTGAGGCGCACAGCCATCCCATGATGAGTGCGCTGGCGTGGGGCGATCCGGTCGTCGATATTCGAGCGGTTCATGAGCCGACGTTTTCCGCGGTGATTGCGAAGATGCGTCGCCGTGTTGCGAAAGCGAAGTCTGATGAAATCATCTGGTTTCTCGGACTTGATCCGCAACTGCACGAAGGCATGGAAGAGCCGTCCCGCGAACTTCTCGACGACATAGCCCCCAACAATCCGATCGTTGTTCAGACGATCAACTTTCACGGAGTGTTCATAAACACTAAAGCCCTTGCCGCTTTTGGGATCGGTGCCGACTACAAGCCGCCACTTGGCGGAAAAGTGTTCGACGCAGCGGACGGGCTTCCTTGGAAGTTTGCCGAGACTTCGGCATGGCAACTGTGTAACCACTTTTATGATATCTGCGGCGAAGAGCGAAAGAAGCGTAGCTTCGAGGAGTGGGTGCAGAAGTTCGTACGAGCAGGTTATACCACCACGTCAGAGATCATGATTGAGCCTGGCGCGGCCCCAATGCTCTACGCTATGGTTAAATCGCGCCGAAACCCGCTCCGTATTGTGGGATACGAAGCGAAACATCTGGGTGGTGAGGTGACGGTCGCCCGGAATTTTGGCGATGACGATTTCCGGATGATTGGGACCAAGCTCCACGCGGACGGCTCCGTGCTGTTGGGCAATGTCTGGACCACGAGCCCCTACCTGAACAACAAGATGACACTCAAGGGGATGGGGTTGCCCGAAAACAGCACGGGTCATTCCAACATTTCAGAAGAGAAGTTGTACGAATTGGTCGTCAAGTACGTGAGTGAGGGCTGGCAGATGTCAGTCCACGCTCATGGCGATCGGACCATCGACATGGTCCTCAACGTATACGAGAGGGTCATCGAGAGGGTCGGCGCTGACAGGGTGTCCGGGCCGCTTCGCATTGAGCACTGCGGGATCATGCGCGAGGACCAGATCGATCGTGCCATTCAACTGAACGTCGTTTGCTCTTATTTCTTGCCTTACGTCCACTACTGGGGCGAAGCGCTCCGCGACTATCTACTTGGTGAGGAGCGCGCGGCTCGCTTCGCTCCCTCAGGTTCAGCGGCAAGAAAGGGTATGCGGGTCTCCTATCACTGCGATTCTCCAATGACATGGCCAGATGCGCTTGTTTGCCTGAATGTCGCTGTCAATCGCAGCACAATGAAGGGCGCAGTCCTTGGCCCTGAGCAACGCGTGTCCATGGAAGAAGCGCTGAAGGCGATCACGATCGATGCGGCGTATCAACTTCAGATGGACGATAGAATCGGGAGCATTGCCACAGGCAAATTTGCAGATTTCGTCATTCTTGGCCGAGATCCCGTTGTTTGTGAAATCGATCGAATCCTTCAGATTCCGATCGTCGGGACAGTTGTCGGAGGAGTTGATACCAGCGACTTCTTTCGAGCCTCCTCGAACTGACCCAAGCAACTGACTGCGCGCGCTTCTCCTCGAAAGGCCTTCCTCCCAAACTAGGGCCATCTTCGCGATGGCCCTGTTTTTTTTGGTCAGACAATCTCGCCCTTTGATCGACAACAGTAATTGCTCGGTAGTCCCCGCCGCCTACCAGGACGACCGGCGGCGAGTCGCACTAGGCGACGTCATGGAGATTGCTCTGCAATCTGAGTGTGGCGACGTTCGTCGGTTCAAGCCGCCGGTGATTATCGGCTCTTACAGACCGCGTAATCAGTGACGCCTCTGCTGCTCGTCTTCAATAGCTCGGAGGCGTAATGGCCCATATGACCACGCATTCTCGATTGTTGGTGTTTGCATAACGATGGGGAAGGTCGCTTGCGAACGCAAAACTATCGCCTTCGCGCAGGACGACATGACGCTCGCCGATCCAAAGGTCGAGCTCACCTGAAATGACATATCCCGCTTCCTCACCCTGATGTGTGTAGGGTTCTTTGCCGCTTTCGGAGCCAGGAGGGAATGTACACCTCAGAAGCTCGAGCTGCCGGCCAAGATTGGGGGACAGAAGCTCGTCTGTAATGCCGCCTACGAAGGTCAGTTTCCGTCGTGAGCTTGCTCTCACGACATAGTCACGTAAATCACTGTCATCATCGGCGTTAGGCGGAAAGAACCAGCTGATTGTGACCCCCAGCGCCCGGCTGATACTGTGAAGAGCTTTCACCGAAGGGCTCGAGACCCCACGCTCGATCTGACTGAGATATCCCTTTGACAAGCCCGCGGCGTCGCTAAGTGCGTCGAGCGTGATACCGCGCGCCTTGCGTAGGTTCTTGATTTCTCCTCCGATACGGTCGCCGACATTGAGCAGTTCTTCCACGTTGACGGGTTGCTCAGCCTGCTCTGCCAGTCCCTCCAGATTGGAAGGGCGCAGCATCTTGGGCGGCGTCCTGATCATCGAACTCATGTTTGCTCCTTGAATCGATCGAATGCAGGCGTGGGACCGGATCAATTCCGCTTACGTCTTGTGAGCCCAACCAAGCCGAACCCTTTCGCATAGATTCTCGTGCCAACAAAACGCACAAAACTGTCACTTTGATATTGCAATATTCACTTTTGTGGATTTCAATCTCATAAATTCATCTTTTGGGGGCGGAATGGTAGGAAGGATTCCCGAGGAGGCCGAAGTCGTAATTATCGGCGGTGGCATAGCGGGCTGTTCGGTCGCCTATCACCTGACCAAGCTCGGTGTGAGTGACATTGTCTTGCTCGAACGCAAGCAGTTGACATCCGGAACGACATGGCATGCTGCGGGTCTCGTAACGCAATTGCGCGCCACTCGAAACATGACGGAGCTAGCCAAATACACTGGCGAATTGTTTCACAGTCTCGGCCCCGAAACTGGGCAGGAAACAGGCTTCAAGCAAAACGGCGCTCTGCGGCTCGCGAAAAGTCCTGACCGTCTCGAGGAATTGCTGCGCGGCGCCTCGATGGGGCGCAACTTCGGCCTTGAGATGCATGCTGTCTCACCCGCGGAGATCAAGGAGCGCTGGCCGCTCCTCAATCTGGATGGCATCGCTGGAGGGATATGGGCTCCCAAAGATGGCCAAGTGAATCCTGCCGACGTTACGCAAGCCTTTGCGAAGGGCGCGCGTATGGGCGGTGCAAAAATCGTTGAAAACTTGTGCGTCGACCGGATCCTGATTGAGCACGGGTGTGCCGCAGGCGTCTCGACGAATGAAGGTAACATTCGCTCCAAGAAGGTCGTCATTTGCGGCGGCATGTGGTCTCGAGAGTTTGCCTCGAGCCATAGCATTTCTTTGCCTCTTCATGCAGCTGAGCACTTCTATGTCGTCACTGACGCAATCCCGGACTTGCCGCGCGAACTGCCGGTGTTGTTCGTGACTGATGAGGAGGCATACTACAAGGAAGATGCCGGCAAGCTGCTCGTGGGATGTTTCGAGAAGGAGGCGAAGCCGTGGGCTCGCGATGGTATTCCGACGGACTTCTGTTTCGACTCGCTGCCTGAGGACTTCGATCATTTCGAACGAATTCTCGATATGGCGGTCAACCGGGTCCCGGTGCTTGCCCGCACCGGCATACAACTGTTTTTCAACGGCCCCGAAAGTTTCACGCCTGACAATCGATACCTCCTCGGCGAGACTTCCGAGGTACGGGGGCTCTTTACGGCCTGCGGATTCAATTCGGTAGGCATTCTTTCTTCCGGCGGCATCGGAAAGGCGCTCGCCTCTTGGATCAAGGAGGGCCACGCACCGGTCGATCTCGCTGACGTCGATGTTCTCCGTATGCATCCTTTCCAATCGAACAGGACGTATCTCTACGATCGGACGAAAGAGGCTCTTGGCCTGCTCTTCGATATGCATTGGCCCTACCGCCAATACACGACGGCACGCGATGTTCGTCAAAGTGTCTTTCATGATCGCTTGAAAGCACACGGTGCAGTGATGACGGAGGCCGCTGGATGGGAGAGGCCTGGATACTTCTCCCTCGGCGGAAAAGCGAAGGAAATTGAGTATTCATATGGCCGGCAAAACTGGTTCGATATCGTCGGCCAGGAGTGCCGAAACGCAGCCGGGCATGTCGCGCTGTTCGATCAGAGTTGCTTCGGCAAGTATATGGTCGACGGGCGGGACGCCTGTGCGGTCCTCAACCGAATCTGTGCCAACAATGTGGACGTGCCCGTAGGCAAGCTTGTTTACACGCAATGCCTAAACGAGCGCGGCGGGATAGAGGCGGACGTTACGGTCACCCGGCTTGCCGAAGAATCCTACTTGGTCGTGACGGCGGCGACGTCGCAGACGCGCGATCTGGTGTGGTTGCGACGCAATACTCCAGATAAGGCTCATGTTTTCATTCGGGATGTGACATCGGGATTACCCATGCTCGGTCTCATGGGACCTAAGGCAAGGCCATTGCTTGAGCGGTTGTCAGGTTGCGACCTCTCGAATTCAACCTTTCCGTTCGCATCCAGCCAGGAAATAGAGATTGGCTACGCGAAGCTACGCGCAAGCCGCGTCACCTATGTGGGCGAGCTAGGGTGGGAGCTCTATGTACCGGCCGAGTTCGCCGCCCATGTCTTTGACAGGGTCGTTGCGGCTGGCGCTGACTACAGCTTGTCACAGGCAGGCTACTTTGCCCTTGGCTCCATGCGCATGGAAAAGGGCTATCGCCACTGGGGCCATGACATCGGGCCGGAGGATACGCCCTATCAAGCTGGCCTCGGCTTTGCGGTGAAACTGGAAAAGCCGGGAGGGTTCATTGGCCGCGAGGCACTGCTGCGACAGAAAGAGCAGGGAACGCCACGCCGCCGGCTAGTGCAATTCAGAATGATCGAACCGGATGCTCCGCTTGTCTACCACCAGGAGCCCATATGGGCTGATGGTCGTTTGGTCGGATCTATTACCTCTGGCGCTTACGGACATCGTGTCGGCGCTTCCCTCGCAATGGGCTACGTCGAGAACGGTGACGGAATAGACGCCTCGTTTTTGTCCGCATCAAAATTCGAGATCGAGGTGGCGGGTCGGCGCCATAGGGCAGCGGCGCAATTTGCTGCGCACTATGATCCCTCCAATTCTAAGATCACTGCATAGGTCCATCGCGGACAGGAGCAATGCTATGAGTGCTAGCGCCGCTGTTTCAGAGCCGCAACTCTCCGTGCGGGACGTCGCCGTCCATTTCGGCGGCATTCTGGCGCTCGACGGCGTTCGCTTCGATTTGCAACGGGGCCAGATCCTCGGCTTGATCGGCCCTAACGGCGCCGGCAAGACGACGCTCTTCAACTGTTTAAGTCGGCTCTACACGCCCGTCTCAGGTGACATCATCTATAAAGGGGGCTCCATCCTGTCGAGCCCAGCCCACCGGATGCCGCGTATAGGCATCGGACGCACATTCCAGAACGTGTCACTCTTCCGTCAGCTCTCCGTGCGCGACAATATTCGCATCGGTGCCCATTCAAAGAGTAGGAGCGACATGTTTTCCGATTCTCTGGCGCTTCCTTGGGTGCGGCGACAGGAAAAGCATATCGATCTCATTACCGCGGAACTAATCGAATATCTCGATCTCGCCGATGTGGCGGATCTGCCAGTCAATGGGCTTCCCTTTGGAACGCAGAAGCGCGTCGAACTGGCGCGCGCTCTTGCGATCGAGCCCGGCCTGCTTCTCCTCGACGAACCGGCTGGCGGGCTCAACCACGAGGAAGTCGCCGAGCTCGGACGGTTGATTCGTCATATCAGAGACGATCGCGAAGTCACCGTGCTCCTCGTCGAGCACCATATGGGCCTCGTGATGTCGGTTTCCGACAAGGTCGTTGTTCTCAATTTCGGCCGCAAGATCGCTGAGGGCGCACCAGCCGAAGTTCAAAACAACCCCGACGTTATCGCCGCCTATCTCGGAGGAAGCGCGCATTGACAGCGCTTCTGAACGTCACCGGATTGCGCGCCTCCTATGGCGATTTCCGCGTCCTTCAGGGTATCGACTTTACTGTCGAGCGTGGTGGAGTGACAGCCCTGCTTGGTGCAAACGGCGCCGGGAAAACGACGACGCTGCGTGCCGTATGCGGCATGATCAGGCACAGCGGCGCTATTATTTTCGACGGCGTCGATATCGCCAGGCGCGCGACGGAGGACATCGCGCGGCTCGGCATTGCTCAGGTGCCGGAAGGTCGTGGCACCTTCACCGGCCTGACGACAGAAGAAAATCTCCAGTGCGGCGCGATCACGCGCAAGCACAAGGCTTCCATCGCCACCGATATCGAGCGCATCTATCACTGGTTTCCACGATTGAAGGAGCGCCGTCGACAGCAAGCCGGTACGCTGTCGGGTGGCGAGCAGCAGATGCTCGCCGTGGCCCGCGCCTTAATGTTGCGGCCGAAGCTAATCCTGCTTGACGAGCCCTCTTTTGGCCTCGCTCCGCTGATCGTCGCTGAGCTCTTTTTGATCCTCCGCCAAGTCAACGAGGAGGAGGGCGTCGGCCTGCTCATTGTCGAGCAGAACGCAGCGCTCGCCCTCGAACTCGCCGACCATGCCTTCCTGATCGAGACGGGAAGCATTTCGATATCGGGGCTCGCTGCTGAAATCCGAAATAACGAATCCATTCGCGCCGCCTATCTAGGTTACTGAGAGGATGCAAAACACATGGAGTTGCTGATCCAGCAACTGGTAACCGGCATCGCGACAGGCGGCATCTACGGCTGCATGGCACTCGCCATCGTGATGATATACCAGGCAATCCACCACCTGAACTTTGCTCAGGGCGAGATGGCGATGTTCTCAACCTTCATCGCCTGGCAACTGCTTCAATGGGGGCTTCCCTACTGGTTCGTAATCCCGCTGACAGTGGCAGTCTCCTTCGTCGTTGGAATTGCGATCGAGCGCATTGTCATCGGGCCACTCGGCGACGCCCCCGTCTTGAGCCACGTCGTTGTCTTTATCGGCCTCTACGCCGTCATCAACAGCACCGCAAGCTTCGTCTGGGATTTCACCACCAGACCGTTTCCCAGCCCCTTCGGTGAAGGCTCGCAACTCGGCAGCCTGATCAGTAACCAGCAGATAGGCATGGTCGCCATAACGCTCCTCGTCCTGGTTCTGCTCTATGCCTTCTTCCGCTATACGCGAATTGGCCTCGCTATGCGGGCGGCCGCGGAAAATCCGGTCTCTGCTCGTCTTGTCGGGATCCGTGTCGGGTGGATGGCGGCACTCGGCTGGGGCATGGCCGCCGCGATTGGCGCGATCGCCGGTATTCTGATCGCGCCCATCGTCTTCCTCGAGCCAAACATGATGCTGTCGATTCTCCTCTATGGGTTTGCTGGCGCTGTGCTCGGCGGCTTGGCAAATCCTGCTGGAGCGGTCGCGGGCGGCATCGCCGTCGGTATCATCGAGAATCTCGCGGGTACATATGTCCCGGTCATCGGCTCCGAGCTGAAGCTGCCGATCGCGCTCTTCCTGATCATCGTCGTGCTCGTTTTCAAGCCGACCGGCCTTTTCGGTCGTACCGTCGTGCAGAGGGTCTGACCGTGACGATAGAGACGTCGATCGCGCGGCAGTCTTCTGCCACAACGAGCAAGCCCACTGTCGTCAATCCCGCGCAGCGCCTCAGTGCAGGTAGGCTCACAATTACCATCACTTCCCTGGGGCTCGCGATTGCTGCGCCCTTCCTCGTGGGCAATTTCACCATTTTTCAGCTCACCATGGTGCTCGTCTATGCGATCGCTATTCTTGGCCTCAACATTCTGACTGGGATTAACGGCCAGTTCTCACTTGGCCATGGCGCCTTCTACGCGGTAGGTGCCTATACCGCCGCCATCATGATGGATCGCTGGGGTGTCGGTTATTTCTGGACCCTACCGGCGGCCGGAACCATCTGCTTCGTTGTCGGCTTCCTCTTCGGCCTGCCGGCACTTCGCCTCGAAGGCGTTTATCTTGCACTCGCAACGTTTGCACTTGCCGTTGTCACGCCGCAGCTCTTCAAGCTCTCGCCTTTCGAGCCATGGACCGCGGGCGTTACGGGTATCACGCTCACCAAGCCCGACGCTCCATTCGGTCTACCACTCGATCAAGATCAATGGCTCTATCTTTTCACGCTGTCGATCGGGATCGCAGCCTACGTTTGCGCCCGCAATCTGATCGCGAGCCGCGGCGGCCGAGCCCTCATGGCAATCCGCGACAATCCGACCGCGGCGCGGTCGATGGGTATCAATACGGCGGGTTATAAGTCGCTCGCCTTCGGCGTCAGCGCGCTCTACACAGGTGTGGCCGGCGCGCTCGGTGCGATCGTGGTCCAGTTCGTGGCCCCGGATTCTTTCACCTTCTCGCTCTCTGTTGCGCTTCTGGTTGGTCTGGTTGTCGGCGGCGTCGGCTGGTTGCCAGGCGCGCTGTTCGGTGGCGCCTTCGTGCTGTTTGTCCCGAACTTCGCAGAGGCGATTTCCAAGGGCCTATCCGGCGCTGTCTACGGGCTCGTCTTGATTCTTCTCATGTACGTCATGCCAAGCGGGCTCGGCGGTATTGTGCGCGCCGTGAAGGCGCTCGCATCAAAAAAATAGATTAGTGCAGTTTCACAATGGAGCAGAACCATGCAGAGCAGACGCTCGATCCTGAAGTACGGCAGTGCAGGTCTCCTGCTGGGCGCCGGTCTCGCGCTCTCCGGCGCGAGTTATGCAGCAGGCAAATACGATCCCGGCGCCTCAGACACCGAAATCAAGATAGGCAATACAAATCCATACAGTGGTCCCGCGTCGGCCTATTCGACGATCGCCAAGACACTCGATGCCTATTTCAACAAGCTGAATGACGAAGGTGGAATCAATGGACGGAAGATCAAGTTCATCTCCTACGACGATGGCTATTCGCCGCCCAAGACGATCGAGCAGGTGCGTAAGCTGGTGGAGAGTGACGAAGTCCTGCTTCTTTTTCAGCCGCTGGGGACTGCGCACAATATCGCTATTCGGAAATACCTGAATGGCAAGAAGGTGCCGCAGCTCTTCGTGGCGACCGGCGCCGCTACGTTCGGGGATCCCAAGCAGTTTCCCTGGACCATGGGTTGGCAGCCAAGTTACGAAAGCGAAGGCATTATCTACGCCCGCTGGCTAATGGAGAATATTCCGAACGCGAAGATCGGCGTATTGTACCAGAACGATGATTTCGGCAAGGATGTTCTGAAAGGCCTGAAGATGGGGCTTGGTGACAAGGCCTCAATGATCGTCGCAACCACGCCATATGAGGCCTCGCAGCCGACGGTGGACTCGGAAGTAATCAAGTTGAAGGCGTCTGGAGCGGATGTCTTCATCAACGTTGCCACGCCAAAATTCGCGGCTCAGGCTATCAAGAAGGTCTACGAGATCGGCTGGAAGCCGACGCAAATTCTCTCCAACGTCTCTGACGTGGTCAACGATGTCTTGAAGCCCGCCGGCCTCGAGACCTCGACCGGCATTCTCTCGACTGCCTATCTGAAGGACACAGGCGATCCACAATGGGCTGACGATCCGGGGATGAAGGACTTTTATGCCTTCATGGATAAGTACTATCCGGCCGGTGACAAAAGCTCAAAGTCGAACGCCTACGCCTACACGGTAGCTCAGACGCTGGTCCACGTCCTCAAACAGTGCGGCGATGATTTGACTCGCGGCCACATCATGAAGCACGCGGCGAGCATGAAGGGAATAACCCTGCCGCTCCTTCTGCCCGGTATGTCTATGACCACCAGTGAGGACGATTTCTATCCGATCGAGCAGCTTCAGATGAAGAAGTTTGATGGCACGCGATGGGTGCACTTCGGCAAGGTCATCTCCAGCGAGGACCTGCAAGATCCAAAGAAGCCTTGAATCGCCGCCGTGCTCATGGCTTGCCCAAGTCCCGTCGCCGGGCCGAACTTCCACGACGTTCCGGCCGGCGCGCGCTGTACCCAGACAGCAGCAACAGTTTGAGGACAAGATGGTCGATCAAATATTCTTCAACGGCATCATTATCACGATGGACCGCGCGCAGCCGACTGCCGAGGCAGTCGCCGTAAAGCATGGCGAGATCGTCAGGGTCGGTAGCACGGATGACATCCTCGTTCTTGGTCAGCCTAAAACAGAGCTCATCGATCTCAAGGGCGCTGCTCTCCTGCCTGGCTTTATCGAGGCGCACGGGCATCCTCTCTTTAGTGCGTTGTGTTGGGGTGATCCCGTTATCGATATTCGCGCCGTGCACACACCGACCTACGACGCTGCTCTCGCCAAGATCAGGCGTCGGGTCGCAAAGGCCAAGCCTGGCGAGTACATCATGGCGGTTGGTTTGGATTCGACGTTACACGATGGTGTGAGAGAGCCCTCCCTTGAGGAGCTTGACGGCATAGCGCCAGACAATCCTCTTTCAATAACCGTGTTCAACTTTCACGCTGCGTACCTCAACAGCAAAGCGATTGAGGCTTGCGGTCTGAGCGGAGATCTTGATCCCACGCTTGAAAAGCACGTTTTCCGCGACAAGCAGGGGCGTCCGACGAGATTTACAGAGAATGCATTCTGGCATGCGCGCGACATCTTTTTCGAAAAATGCGGAAAAGACCGTGCGGTCCGCGAACTCCGGGAGTGGCTCTCGAAATATTCCGCTGCAGGATACACAACGGCGGCCGAGATCGGCATGTTTCCAGATTGGGCCGGCTACTTTGAGGCCGTCCGCAAGCAGGAAACTCTCCCCATCCGGATCCGCGTGTATGAGGCCGGAATCCTTGACAAGCACTACATGTCAAAACTTGGAAGCGGCGACGATCACTTCAGGACGATCGGGATCAAGTTTTGGGCGGACGGCTCGATCTTTGCCGGCACCGCTGCAGTATCACGGCCCTATCTCAACACTGATCTGACCATCAAGAAGCTAAACCTTCCTATCGACAACCGTGGCCAAGGCACATACACCGTCAACGAACAGAAAAGGTTAATGACCGCGGCAATTTCGCAAGGCTGGCAATTGGCGGTGCACACTCAAGGAGATGCCACGGTCGATGTTACGCTCGACTTGTATGAGGAACTATTCAAAAAGTATCCGAATGCAAACGGCCCCTGTCGGCTAGAACACTGCACGACGATGAGGCCGGATCAGGTTGAGCGCGCTCATAGACTCGGAGTGGTTTGTAGCTTCTTCAATCCTCTCGCATATTACTGGGGCGATCCGATGCGCGCGGACATGTTCGGTCCGGGGCGGGGGGACGCGATATTGCCGTTCGGGACTGCGGCGCGGCTGGGAATGCGCGTTTCGTATCATTGCGATTCTCCTATGACATGGCCAGATCCAATGCTCTGTCTGTACTTCGCGACAACACGGAAGACCCAATCCGGTAAGGTCATCGGACCTGGCGAGCAAGTCGATATTGCAACTGCGCTGAGGGCGGTAACGATTGATGCTGCTTACCATCTCCAGATGGAGCACCTGGTCGGAAGTATTTTTGAAGGAAAGCGCGCGGACTTTGTTGTGCTCGATCAGAGTCCGCTTTCCGTCGACCCTGAGAATTTGCGGAGCATCAGAGTTCTTGAAACGTATGTCGATGGTATTCGGGTGCAACCTGTCGCGGAGCGGAAATGACGCCTGTGACAATTATCGGCGGCTTTCTAGGAGCTGGAAAGACGACCCTCGTCCGCCGCTTGCTGGCAAACCCCGAAGGGCGCCGACTCGGCGTACTTGTAAATGATTTCGGAGCGCTCAACATAGATGCCGAAATCATAGGCGAGATCAGGCCTGACGTCGTTTCGCTGAAGAATGGCTGCATTTGCTGCAATATCAATTCCGACTTGGCCGGCGGTGTTCGCCAGCTTCTTGCAACTGAGAGGCCTCCAGATCAGATCATTATCGAGACCAGCGGGGTGTCACAGCCGCGCCGCGTGGCCGAAACGTTTTTCTCAAACGGCGTGAGTGATCGGCTAACCGTGGATTGCATACTCTGCTTGATCGATTGCCTAAATTTTCCAAGTCTCACTTATGAGGAGACGGAATTTGCCATCGAGCAGGCTGCCGTTGCAGATATCGTGGTCCTCAACAAGGTGGATGCAAGCTCGAGGGCAGCAATAAAGTCTATTTCAAAGACCTTGCGCGATGCGTTGCCGTACGTGCGAATTCTTGAGGCGGCACACGCAGACATTTCTCCCGAAATCGTATTCGGAGTGGATCATCAGCGAAGGAGACGGTGGAGCGCGATGCGGGCTGTCGGTCTCGTCGACGGAGACATGCAAACGCACGATCGCACGTTTGTTTCCTGGAGTTGGCAGTCAAATCGACTGCTTAGTCTGGCTGCATTTCGCGAGGCCGTTGGACAATTTCCGACGAGCATATATCGTGCTAAGGGGGCTCTGTTCTTCGATGACGCGCCCGGCGAGCCTGGTCTATTCCAACTGGTCGGAAAACGATCTTCTCTCGACTTTCAGGGGCGCCTTCCATCCATTCGCCGGAACTCGCTCGTTGCAATAGGGCGCAGAGATTGTTTCGACCCCGCCAGAATGCAAGCCATAATCGATAGTTGTCTTCTGACTCATCAGGAGACAACTCAACGACTGCAATCGGGTCTTGCTGAGCCATCACCGGTGCGCTGTTCTTAGTTACTCCAACTCTCACTCACCTGTTGCTGGCCGCCCGCGACTCATCTGCGGCCACTCCGGTGCGAACAGGCTCTCGCATCGGTAGCGACGAGAGTTAGCCTCGCTAGGCGAATTCAAGCACGAGCCACACACTTGGAGAAGTGACATGCATCCTTCGGCTTTTGACTACCCTGTCACGGCTGCGGAAACGACGGTGGTTCGACTAGGCGGAAGGGCTGTGCCCGACGAATATAACTGGCTCGCGGAAGCCAGCCCGCGGGCGCAAGCGTGGGTGGCGGAACAAAATAGACTGACCTCAAACTACCTTGCCGGGCTTCCAAGTCGCGAATTCGTTTCGGGGGCCATCGGCCGATATGATGTCGCTCGGCCGGACCAACTTCCGAGGTTCGCTGGGGGCGCTTGGTTTTGGATCTCGAGCAATCTCGAGAGCGGCAGGCCGGTTGTCTGGACTGGGCCAAGATTTCCCGCTTCCGGAAGTATCCTATATGACACGACTAATCTCGAATCAGCCGTACCTACGATCACCTGGATCAGTCCAAGCCCGGATGGAAAAATACTTGCTCTCGGATTGTGCGAAGATGGGAGTGAAAATAATCGTATCATACTGATCGACGTATCGACCGGCCACGTTTTACCGGATGTTCCTGATATTCCACTGATGGACAATTGGACGGGCGGCGTTCACTGGCTACCCGACAACCGCGGCTTCTATTTCACGGGCTTGCCAAATCGATCCGTCGATGGAGGATTTGAAGTCTTCCTTCACGATCTCAAGTCAAAGCACACCGGCCGAGCCGACATTACCTGGTCTCAAAACGCAGACTACCGAGGTGTATTCATTCGGCCCGGGACTACGTGGGCGATTGCGGTGCAGGGATTATCGGACCCTGTTCCCATTGCGGTGCTTGATCTCGCTGATCCGCATGCCAAATGGCGTCCCTTCGTTCGCGAGGCAGAAGGGGGGCTCCCAGGTCAGGTGTTTGGTGACCGATACATTGCTGTAACCTTCGTCGGCGCCAATCGGGGGCGGATCGTCAGTATACCTCTGTCCGGTGATGGCTCAATGGACACTTGGCACGAGATCGTTCCCGAATCCGATGTTGTTCTCAGGACGATCATCCCCGCAGGAGATCGTTTCTACGTCACGTTGTTTGATGATACCTATTCAGGCGTTCATATCTACGGATTGAACGGCGAGTTTATCGATAGCGTTAGGCTACCCCCTCTCGGCGTGATTACTGAGGGCATCTTTCCGATAATGAACCTGACGAGACCAACCTTCGAAACAACGCCTCTGTTTGTGGTCTCAACCCTAACGACTTCATGGGGCATATATAAGCATGACCCATCAAGCGGCGGTCTGGAAACAGTCGTTGCGCCTGCCACGACTATTCCCGATGCGATAGTTGAAGAAGGCACGGCGCGGTCCAAGGATGGCACGCATGTGCGGTATCATGTCGTTGGAAAAAGACGGAGGGAAACCGGGCCGCGTCCTGCATTGATCTTTGCATACGGGGCGAGCAATCGTCCGCTCATCCCTGAATTCCCAGGTGCCATGGCCACCGTGGTTGAGGCCGGCTGTATTTTCGTCCATGCCCATATCAGAGGCGGTTCAGAGTTTGGACTTCGCTGGTGGCTGGAGGGGAGAGCACAAAACAAGCAGAACGGGTACGACGATTTGTACGCTGTTGCCGAAGACCTGATTGAGAAGGGTTTCACCCAACCTGAGCGGCTGGCCGTAGCCGGAAAGTCAAACGGGGGTATGATGGCTGGTGTGGCGATGACGCAAAGACCCGATCTTTGGGCTGCAGCAGTTCCCCTCGTACCAGTACTGGATCTCGTAGACTGGTTCACGCGACCCTATTTGCATGGAAACATCGAGTTTGGCGATCCCGATGATCCGCAAGACCTTGAGCGTATTCTCGCAACATCGCCTTATCACGCTATCAGGCCTGGTGTTGCTTACCCGGCGCTTCTGGCGATTGCTGGCGCGACCGACCCACGCTGCCCGTCCTGTCACGTCTCAAAGTTTGTGGCGCGTCTCCAGTCTGGACAAGCGAAAGGCAAGCCAGCTTTAATGCGGATCCACGAAAATGAGGGCCACGGTGCCGCGGCCGCAGCTGAGGTGCGCGTGCACCTCAACACAGAGTGGCTTACCTTCGTACTGTCCGAGATCACTGGGTAAGCGCGTTCAAGGCAGATTCACGAGCCGATCCGACGTGCTGCGATTCAGAGTTTTTCAGGAGGATCTGAAACGCAGATTTCCGCGCGATAGCTCGCTTACAGACTTGCAGCCCATCAGCTTCATGCCGCGCTCTACCTCGGCACGCAATAACGCGAGCGCGCGCTCGACCCCAGCTTCCCCCGCAGCCGCGAGGGCGTAAAGATAGTACCGTCCGATCCCTACCGCCTTGGCGCCCAACGCCAGTGCCTTGATGATGTGCGTTCCACGCTGGATGCCGCCGTCCATCATCACATCGATCCGGTCACCGACCGCATCGACGATTTCGGCAAGCTGATCGAATGCGGCGCGCGATCCGTCGAGCTGGCGGCCGCCATGGTTCGACAGGACGATTCCTGCGCAGCCGATCTCGACCGCTCTCCTTGCGTCGTCGGGCGACATGATGCCTTTGAGACAAAACGGTCCGTTCCAGATCTGTATCATCTCGGCGACATCGTCCCAGTCCATCGAGGGATCGAGCATCTCGGTGAAATAGCGACCGATCGACATAGCGCCGCCGCTCATGTCGAGGTGCTCTTCGAGTTGCGGTAGTTTAAATCGTTCATGGGTGACATAGTTGATGCCCCACATTGGCTTGATGGCGAATTGGGTCAGCCCGCCAAGCGTTAACTTGAAAGGGATGCTGAAGCCGGTACGAAGGTCGCGCTCGCGATTTCCACCGGTGATGCTGTCCACCGTCAGCATCATGGTCTCGACTCCCGCCTCCTTGGCACGCTGCATCATGGCCCTGTTCAACCCACGATCCCGATGAAAATAGAATTGATAAACCTGTGGCGTGTCGTGCGTTTTGCGTAGCTCCTCAAGACTGACCGTTCCCAACGAAGAGACGCCGAACAGGGTCCGGTGTCTTGCTGCCGCAGCAGCGACCGCGCTCTCTCCCCGATGATGGAAGAGGCGCTGCAGCGCTGTCGGGGAGCAGTAGAATGGCACCGCAAGCTTCTGGCCCATCACAGTCACGGACAGGTCGACGTCCTGCACACCGCGCAGCACGTTCGGCACAAGATCGCAGCGCTCGAAGCTTGTGCTGTTCCGCCGAAGACTGGCCTCATCGTCCGCACCGCCGTCGATGTAGTTGAAGATCGGTCCCGGCAGCCGCTTCAGCGCGAGCTTACGGAAGTCATGGAAGTTGTGGCATTGTTCGAGCCGCATTGTCTAAATCCTGTTTGCTGATGATCAGCCTTAAGCCTCGATCTGTTCAAACCTCGGCGGTATTACGCAATTGGCGATCGCTGTGCCCGTGAGCCCGACTGGCTCAAAGATGGGAAGCCGAGAGTGCCGTTCGGTGAATTCTTCAAGCTCGCAATCGAACATGTGAGCTCGTCGTCCCTTCCCAATTTAGGAAGCAACGAGACAGCACGGACATTTTGACCGCATCGGATTCGACGAACTCCGTCTCGTCACCTCGCGGGCCTATCTCTGACTGACCTAATCTATCCCTTCCACGGCTCTACCAGCGTACGGATCACCCGTTCATTCACAATTCGATCTAGCGGATCCGCAGGTTTCGGGCGAGTTCATTAAGGTCGTTATTCCCATTTCTAACGTCGTGTTGAGAATCCTGCGTCTCAGCGCCAAACTGAGCTGAATTTCTGCATCCGCAGGGCTCTCACGCTCCAAGTTTGCAGGAAAACAAATCGATCTTCCAACTAGAAAGTCGTCGTCTATTAGGGAGATCGGAAGATGAATGCCGCTTGGGTCTTGGAGTCGTTTCGCAAAGATGTGGCGGCAGGCTTAGGATGGTGATTGAGACTGACCTGCGGGCTATGCGAAATCTTCTTGTCGCAAATCGCTCCGAGATCGCAATCCGAATCTTCAGAGCCGCGTCCGAGCTGGGATTGCGAACATTTGCCGTTTATGCAGAGGAGGACAAACTCTCCCTGCATCGGTTCAAGGCTGACGAAGCCTACCAGATCGGGAAGGGCAGGGGCCCGCTAGAGGCCTACCTTTCGATCGACGAAATCATCAAGGTCGCCAGAGAGCACGCCATCGACGCGATCCATCCGGGCTATGGGTTTCTCTCCGAGAGCCCGGAGTTCGCTGATGCCTGCGCGCGCGAAGGCATCGTGTTCGTCGGTCCGTCCCCCGAGACGATGCGCACGCTCGGCAACAAGGTGGCAGCGCGCAATCTCGCAATCTCCTGCGGAGTGCCGGTCATGCCGGCGAGCGATCCTTTGGCTGACGATCCGGAAGCAATCTTGTCCGCGGCGAAGGCCATTGGCTATCCAGTGATGATCAAGGCCTCATGGGGCGGCGGCGGCCGTGGCATGCGGCCCGTCGAAAGCGAGGACCGACTCGTCGATGCGGTCCTTAGCGCAAAGCGCGAGGCGCGCGCGGCCTTTGGCAAAGACGAGGTCTATCTCGAGAAGCTCGTGCGCCGTGCACGCCATGTCGAGGTGCAGATCCTAGGAGACCGGCATGGCAACCTGGTTCACCTGTTCGAACGTGACTGCTCAATTCAGCGGCGCAACCAGAAGATCATCGAACGGGCCCCGGCTCCATACCTCGATGCGCGGACGCGTGATGCACTATGCGGTGCCGCGCTCGAGATCGGCAGGGCGACAGATTATGTCGGCGCCGGCACGGTCGAGTTCCTGATGGACGCCGAAACCGGCCAGTTCTATTTCATCGAAGTCAATCCGCGCATCCAGGTCGAGCACACGGTCACGGAGGTCGTGACAGGTCTGGATATCGTCAAGGCTCAGATCAGGATCGCCGGTGGCGGCCATATCGGCGATGCGGCCGAGACCGGAGTCCCGCCGCAGGCGGATATCCGCTTGTTCGGTAACGCCTTGCAATGCCGAATCACAAGCGAGAATCCGGAAAACAATTTCATCCCCGATTACGGTCGGATCACCGCTTATCGCGGCGCGATGGGGTTTGGCATTCGCGTCGACGGCGGCACGGCCTATTCCGGTGCAGTGGTCACGCGGTTCTATGATCCAATGCTAGAAAAGGTCACAGCCTGGGCACCGACACCGGACGAAGCCATCGCACGCATGACGCGAGCGCTGACCGAGTATCGCATTCGCGGCGTGGCAACTAATCTTGCGTTTCTGCATAACGTGATTGGCCATCCACGTTTCCGCTCGAACGACTACACCACGCGGTTCATCGACGAGACCCCCGCGCTGTTCGATTTTAAGGCACGCCAAGATCGCGCGACCAGGCTGCTAACCTGGATCGCCGATGTTACCGTGAACGGTCATCCCGAAACTCGTGGCCGGGTAAAGCCGGTCTCTGGCGCGCCGGTGTCGAGCGTGCCGCAATTCGCAGATCCCCCGGCGAAGGGAACCCGACAGCTGCTGGAGCAACTCGGCCCCAAGGCGTTTGCTGGCTGGATGAAGGCGCAAAAGCGCGTGCTGGTGACCGACACGACCATGCGTGACGCTCATCAGTCATTGCTCGCGACACGGATGCGCACGAAGGACATCGTTGCGGTTGCCCCAGCCTATGCGGCCGGGCTGTCGCAGCTCCTTTCGGTCGAGTGCTGGGGCGGAGCGACATTTGACGTGGCGATGCGCTTTCTCGCGGAAGATCCATGGGAGCGGTTGACCGATCTTCGGGCGAGGGTGCCGAACATCCTGACTCAGATGCTGCTCCGTGGCGCGAACGGCGTCGGATATACCAACTATCCGGACAACGTGGTCCGGCATTTCGTCCGTGAGGCCGCGGAGGCCGGCATGGACCTGTTTCGCATTTTCGACTGTCTGAATTGGGTTGAAAATATGCGCGTCGCAATCGACGCCGTGGTCGAAAGTGGCAAGCTGGCAGAGGGGGCGATCTGCTATACCGGCGATATCCTCGACCCCAGTCGTACCAAGTACGGACTCAAATATTATATTGCGCTTGCGAAAGAGCTCGAGGCGACTGGAATTCACATTCTCGGCCTGAAGGATATGGCAGGCCTGTTGAAGCCCGCCGCGGCGCGCGTCCTGATCTCCACACTGAAGCAGGAAGTCGGTCTGCCGATCCATTTGCACACACACGATACCTCAGGCATTGCAGGAGCCACAATCCTCGCTGCCGTGGAAGCTGGGGTAGACGCGATCGATGCGGCGATGGACTCTATGAGCGGAACGACATCGCAGCCGACCCTTGGATCGATCGTCGAAGCGCTTGCGCGTACCGAGCGCGACACTGGTCTTAGCCCGGATGCCATCCGCCGCATCAGCTTCTACTGGGAGAAGATACGGTCCCAGTATGCGGCTTTTGAAAGCGACCTCAAGGCCGGCGCTTCGGAGGTCTACCTGCATGAAATGCCAGGCGGTCAATTCACCAATCTGAAGGAGCAGGCTCGATCTCTGGGGCTTGAGGCGCGCTGGCACGACGTTGCGAGGGCCTACCGTGCGGCGAACGACCTGTTCGGCGATATCGTCAAGGTGACACCATCGTCGAAGGTGGTCGGCGACATGGCGTTGATGATGGTATCGCAGGGGCTGACGTCAGAGGATGTTGCCGCCGAGGACCGCGATATCGCGTTTCCAGCCTCCGTCGTGGAGATGCTCCGCGGCGATCTGGGCCAACCACCGGGAGGGTGGCCGAAAGTCTTGCAGAAGAAAGCCTTGCAGGGGGAGGCGCCGATCGTCGTCCGACCGGGATCGCTTCTGCCTGATGCGGATCTCAATCAACGGCGCGAGGAGGCAGAGAAGTCGTGCGGCCGTGCGCTCAATGAGCCCGAGTTCTCCGCGTATTTGATGTACCCGAAGATCTTCAGCGAGTTCGTCGCACTCCAGCGCAAGTACGGTCCGGTATCCGTACTGCCGACGCCCGTCTTTTTCTATGGCATGAAGATTGGGGACGAGGTGACGCTGGAGATCGAAAGGGGCAAAGCACTGGTCGTGCAGCTGGTGGCAATCGGCGAGCCGCGCGAAGACGGGCAGGTCGAGCTATTTTTTGAATTGAACGGGCAGCCACGCGTCATCACCGTTCCTGATCGGGCCGCGGCCGCCACTGTCAAAGCACGCCAGAAGGCCGAGAGTGGGAATCCGGCCCACATCGCTGCGCCGATGCCCGGTGTGGTGTCGACTGTAAATGTCGTCAAGAATCAGGAGGTTAAGACTGGAGATGTGCTGCTTACCCTTGAAGCCATGAAGATGGAGACTATGCTGCACGCGCCGCACGATGGAACGGTCGCCGAGCTGTTCGTCGGTCCCGGTGCTCACGTCGACTCGAAGGATCTGTTGGTTGATCTGAGGCCAAGCCTGGCCACCTGAACTGCTCCTCCCTCTGACTCCGAAAAGTCGATTTTTCTTCTTTCCTCGCTTTCGGGAGTTTTCTTCCTCTTTCCCCGCGAACACGACAATAGCGATGCGGTTCACTCGGGAGATCGGGATCTAGACGAGCCTCCTGTAGAACTCAAGCGGATCAGCTTTACGGCGGACGCGCAGGGGCAACGTCTGAGCCGATCACGGTTATTCCGCATCACTCGTGAAGTCTCCAGCGCCTTGCTACCTTTCATCAGCATTTTTACGAACGGTTCTCTCATGGTGCGCGCAGGAGTCCCGCCGAATGCCCAGCCTGCAGCGCAAGCCAGAAGGCTGTCGTTCCGGAGGTTGAAGCCGGTCTCAACCCTGTCAGTTGCTCGATCATTCGCAATCTATAGACCAGCGTCTGGCGATGAATGCTCAACTTGGCCGCCGTCACCTTCCAGCTACCGTCATTGGTCAGAAACGTGGAGAGAGTAGCCAAAAGCGATGTGTCATGATCGCGGTCGTACTCGATCAGCGGACCCAGGTATCGATCCACTAGATCGCGCGCCTCGGCGAGGGTTTTGGGTGCCAAGGCGGTGAGCGTTTCGGTTGATCCGTATTTGACGAGGCAAACTTGGCCTTCGCGCGCACGTGCAAGCGAGAGCCTGGCCTGATTTACGCTCTCTAGGAAGTCGGCGCCAATGATTGGTCGACTTACTCCCGCCCTCGATTCCGAGCCCAAGGCGTTCACTATCGTCCGGATGAGATATTCCCGATCGGGCACGACCGCGATCATAACATCTTCTTGCAGCAATAAGGGACTTATCGAACGCAATGCAAACGCATGGTGGATATCTTGCGGGTCCCACGAAGTGGGGCCGGCTGGATCGATGGCGAGAGCGACCAGTGGCCCGTGCAGACCTCTTCGCTCGAGCACCGCGCGAGCGGCGGCGAAATCTACCGCTCCGTTCAGGAAATCGCGCAAGAGGATTTCGCCTTCGACGCGGCGATGATCTCGCTCGATCGCCTGTTGCTCAAGCTCGACCGCGACCAATCCGGCCAGATAATGGACAAGGAGTGGATCGATAATCTTGTTCTCCTTGTGATGGCGCACCGTTAAGACCGCGCGCCCGCGGCCCGGGATGTCCGCAGTTTCTGGCCTTCCGCCGCCAGCCGGAAGTTCGCCTGACGAGGCGATCGGGTCGCCGCTGACCGGATCGCGGATTTCCACGTGCCATTCTTCACGTCTACCAAGCGTGGCCAGGCGTCCCTCGAAATCGTTACGCTCCCGGAGCGCAGAGGTGTACGACTGAAACAACCGTTGACTTGCCTCGAGCCGGTTTCGCTGTGATTGCAGTGCGCTCTCGATCACTCTTCGTGCGAGCTTGACAAATTCGAGTTCGAAGCTTGCTTCGAGCACGGGGAACTTGCGTGCGTCCGCGGCGGCCAACATCTGGTCTAGCATCCGGGGGGCATCAGCTCGCGCCGCCACCACAAGCGCACCTACGTTCGTATCGGCCAGACGATTGAGCCAATTGGCCTGCTCGACAGGATCCGTCGGGATGCTGGCACCCGTTGTCATTACCAGATCTCCGGCAGCGACCCATCTCCAAGGATCGGGCAAGTCGCAGGCGTGCGCCCATGTAACCAGACGATCCCCACCCGCGCCGCCAGCCCGAAAAACAAGGCCGAGAGTATCGATGGCGACGAGGCCGTTCACGGTGATCATCTGCTGAAAATACCTCGAGGCATCCGCGGGCTGTTTAGACAATTGTATAACAGCTTCGACCTCTTTTGTAGAAGTGCTTGATGGACGTACCCGGTGTCGCGCCTCTAACACCTATGGAAAGCCTGCAAGCCTCAAATGCGGATTTCTAAAATGGCGGTTAATCAAGCCCTAACCTGTCTGCCGAACGTCCCCCTTTGGCACGAAGATGCTGAGCGTCGAAAGGCGCTGGACTCCGATATCGACGCCGATGTCGCGATTGTCGGCGCAGGCTATACGGGTCTCTGGACCGCATATTACCTGTTGAAGGCTGAGCCGAGCCTGCGCGTGATCGTCATTGAGCGAGAGTATGCCGGGTACGGCGCGTCTGGCCGCAACGGGGGCTGGGCATCCGCAATTTTCCCGCTTTCGCTGCAGCACTTGGTCAAGTCCTCCTCGCACGCCGCAGCGCTCGCACTTCAGGCAGCCATGAACGAAACAGTTGACGAGATCGGTCGCGTTCTGCGCGACGAGGGCATTGACGCGAAATATTCCAAGCAAGGCTTTGTGTCGTTGGCGAGGTCGCCTGCGCAACTTAGTCGCGCCCGCGCCGCCCTCCAAGCGTCCCAGGCCTTTGGCCTTCCGCATCAGTGGCGGCTCTTAAATGCGCAGGAGGCTTCGGCGTTGGTAGTAGCCGAGGGATGCGTCGGTGGGCTGTACACCGAACATTGCGCTGTCGTTCATCCTGGCCTTCTCGTTCGCGGCCTCGCGCGCATCGTCGAGGCTCTCGGCGCCCGCATATACGAGAACACCTCGGCAACCAGCTTTTGCAAAGGCGGCGTCATCACCCCCGGTGGCAAAGTTCAGGCTCGTATCGTCGTTCGCGCGACGGAGGGATTCACGACGCAATTCAAGGAGTACCGTCGCGCCCTCATTCCGCTGTACTCGCTGGTGCTCGCCACCGAACCTCTGCCGCAACATCTGCGAACCGAGTTGAAGCTCGATCATCGTATCGCCTTCAATGATATGCGCCATCTGCGGACCTACTCGCAAGTGACGGCGGACGGGCGGCTTGTCTTCGGAGGCAGGGGTGCACCTTATCACTTCGGCTCGAGGATCTCGTCTAAGTACGACACCGTGGATGCCGTGCACGAGAAAATCCAAGCCGCGATGATCGAGTTTTTTCCCCGCCTCAGCGGGATCCGTGTCACCCATCGATGGGGCGGTGCGCTTGGAGTTCCGCGCGATTGGCATCCGTCCGTCGGACTTGATCGTACCAACGGTGTCGCATGGGCAGGTCAATACGTTGGAGACGGTGTCGCGACTAGCAACCTTGCGGCGCGCGTCCTCCGGAATCTCATCCTAGAGCGTGAAGACGAGATCAACCAATTGCCTATTGTCAATCATCGGTCGCCGCAGTGGGAGCCTGAGCCCTTTCGCTGGCTTGGCGTGAATCTCGGGCTCTATGCCGCGGCCATCGGAGACGCCGAGGAGCGTCTGGCGGAGCGCCCCTCCCGAATAGCCCATGTGCTCGAGTCATTGACCGGCGCACACTGACGACGTCGCAGATACGAAAGGGACCTGAAATGACCGCAATGACCTTTATCAAGAGCACCGATGTCGCTTCCGGCCATCTCCCGCCGGCGGGTCGACGGCCCGGAGCGGACAAAGGCGACCCTCAGCTCCGCCTCTTGAGGATTGCTCCGAACGCAAGCGGAAACATCGGCATCTGGGAATGCCAACCCGGAGGCTGGCCCGTCAACAATCGCCCAGACACCGAGGTGGCATTCATCCTGTCAGGCACCGCAACAATCACCGACGAAATCACCGGCACGGCCTACACCATCACGGCGGGTGATCTAGTCGTTCTTCCCCCTGGTTGGACCGGCCGGTGGGATGTGACGAAGACCATCCGGAAAGTTTACGCGATCTACTGAACGGCTCGTCCTGCCATATGTCAGGACCCGTGGGCGCGCTACCGCGCTCTGCGGGCTGCGTTCCGAGAGAGATCAAAAGCTCTCTCTTCCCGCGAGCTCGTCGCAGTTCCAACGTCATTCGATTAGAACGCATGGCTGAGCTTGCGGTCTGCAAAGCCCCGATGCGTTCGAGGAAAGAACTTGGTTCACTTGCCATCGAGAACGATGGCACACCCGACACGATTTGAACGTGTGGCCTCCCTTTTCGGAGGGGGGCGCTCTATCCAATTGAGCTACGGGTGTATCTCATTTCACCTAGCTGATCGGCCCTCGACAGCTAACGGATTCGGTATCTCATCAAGCCCTCATCCCTGCTAATGCACGCTGCGCTATGCTTGTTCGCTGCTGTTCTCCGGAAGCTGCTTACGCGAGAAATCTCCAGATCGGGCAGTCTGCCGAAAGGCCATCAATCTGCTGAAGCTCGTTGACTTTTTCTGCTTCCAAATGAAAATCCCTTGACATCACCGTCGGAGAGCAAGGGCCTGCAAGTTCGCGAGATTAGCGCAAATCTTGAACTTGTGCTTGCGTTCCATGACGGACATCAGTAATACATCACTAATGTACGACCAGGGAGGTTGTCGCTTGGACGCGCGCGGTTCCACTCGGCTCGATAGCGATGTTGTGGTTGTCGGAGGCGGTGCGGCCGGTGTCGCCGCAGCGGTATCTGCGGCGCGTAAAGGTCTCAGTGTGACTCTCATAGAGCGCTACGGATTCTGCGGTGGGGGCGCGGTCGCCGGTCTCTCCGGCACGGTCTGTGGGCTGTACGAAGCGACCAACAATGTCGCGGCAGGTCCCAAGCAGATCGTGTTCGGCTTCGCCGACGAATTTTGCCAACGGCTAGCGGCGAAGGGTGGGCTCGGTGATCCGTTGCTCTATGGCAAGACGTGGGCTCGCGTCCACGATCCAATCGTCTGGCGCGAGGTTGCCGATGCGATGCTTCGCGAGGCTGGCGTCAACGTCATTTTTCATGCGCATGCGCAGGCTGTGCGACTGGACGGAGAAAAAATCGAAGGAATTGGCGTCTGGACGAAGCAGGGACCGGTCGACGCGCGCGCGAAGGTCGTCATCGACGCCAGCGGTGATGCCGATGTCGTAGCGATGGCCGGACTTCCGAATTTCATTGGCGACAACGGCTCGGTTCAGAATCCGACGATGATCTTCAGAATGATGGGCGTAGACGTCGAACGGTTTATCGGCGAATACGGCGTGAACACCATCATGCCCGAAAAGGTCTCGGCGCTGATCCGGGCCAAGCACAACGCCGGTGACTACCGGTTGCCGCGTGCCAAGATCTGGCTATTTCCGACCACTCATCCTGCCGAACTACTTTGCAACTGCACGCGCGTTATTGGCCCGGACGGTCGGGAACTCAATACGCTATTCTATCAGGATTTCACTGACGCGGAAATTGAAGGTCGTCTGCAGGCCCGTGAATATGCGCGATTCTTCCGGGACAATCTCGTCGGTTGCGAAGCGGCATTCTTGAGCGACACTGGAGTGCAAGTCGGCGTGAGGCAGACCCGTCAGGTGTCTGGCGTTACGAGGCTTTCAAACGCCGACGTTGTGCGTGGTGCAAAATTCTCGGACGGCGTCGCCGTTTCGCCTTGGCCGCTCGAACTGCATACGGGCGACAAGCCCAGGGTTGAATGGCTGCTGAACGACTATTACGAGGTTCCGTACGGATGCTTCGTGCCCGAACGCGGCGAGGGGTTACTGGTCGCGGGTCGATGCTTGTCGGCAGAGCACGAGGCGGTGGCCTCGGCGCGCGTAACTGCGCAATGTTTCTCGTATGGGCACGCAATAGGGCTCGCTGCCGCTGTCGCAGTACGTGAAAACCTTGCGCCTCGTGCAATCGACGGCAAGGACGTCCGGACGCTGCTGAACGCGGACGGTGCGCAGATTGATTGAAGGACAAATCGCGAAATGATCCAATCAGAGTTGAGGGGGGCAGTCGCGCTCGTTGCGATCAATCGCCCTGAACGTCGCAATGCGTTGGGGTCGCAGTTGATGAGGCAACTCGGCGATGCGCTTACTGGCGCCGAGCGCAATGATCGGGTGAAGGCGATCGTACTGGCAGGCGCGCCGCCGGCATTCTGCGCTGGCAGCGGTTTGAAGGAGTTGGCCGGCCTATCTATCGCGGATATGTGCAGGCATGAAGCAGAGACCGCTAGATTTGCGAGAGCGATCGGCTATCGAGCGAAGCCGGTCATCGCCGCAGTGGAGGGATATGCTCTTGGCGGCGGATTTATCCTTGCAGCATCCTGCGACATTGTCGTCAGTTCATCGACGGCTCGTTGGCATTTACCGGAGGCGCCGAACGGCTGGTTACCTCCCTGGGGACTGACGGCGCTGATTGCTAGGGTCGGTGCCGTCCGGGCGCGCCGACTAACTTGGGGCACCTCGCCGATCGACGGCGTTGACGCGGTCCGCATCGGCCTCGTCGACGATGTGGTCGAGCCCGGTACTGCCCTCGATCATGCGATCGGTGTAGCTAACGGCCTCGCTGTGGTACCGCTGAAGGCAATTGCCTCAACCAAGCGATTCTTCGAACCATTCATCATGGCCGGCGCAGAGCGTCTAGATGAAGTCGCGTCTAGGGAATTCGCAGCGAACTGCGAATCCCCCAGTTCTGTGAAGACCTTCGAACGTTTCAAGGTGAAAGCGTGAGCAAAATTGTCGATGCTGCGACCGCGGTCGCTTCTATTCCGGGTGGATCCACGGTTGGGTGCGTTGGTGTGATCGGCTGGTTGACGCCGGACGCGCTGCTCAAGGCACTAGGGGATCGTTTTCGCGAGACGGCAAGTCCGAAGGATTTGACGTTCTATTTCCCTGTCGGAACGGGCGATGCTCAGGGTATCAAGGGTATGGATCACGTCGCGCAAGAAGGATTAATGAAGCGCATCGTTTCTGGATCCTACGTCAATCCTGTTGACCCGGCGACGGGCAGACGTCCAGAACTCATGCGCTTGATCCGCGAAAATAAGGTCGAGGCCTATTCATGGCCGATCGGGGCAACCATGCACTGGCTGCGCGAAGTTGCGCGTCGCGGCCCCGGCTATATGACGCGGATCGGGCTCGGAACGTACATCGATCCTCAAAATGGTGGCGGCAGGTTCACCGAGCGTGCGCGTGACGATTTGGTTCGCCGGATTGACTTTGAAGGACAGCCATATCTGTTCTATCCCTCTTGGAGGCTCGACACGGTCTTTGTTTGCGCTTCCTCTGCGGACGAGGAAGGCAATCTTTCGTTCGAAAGCGAGGCGCTGGTCTCGTCCAGTATCGCCCTTATCCTGGCGGCAAAGGCGCACGGCGGTCGTGTCATCGCCCAGGTTCGTCGAGCCGTACCCTATGGGACGCGGCCCGCTTCCGAGGTGAGGGTTCCTGGATTATTCGTCGACGCGGTGGTGGTCGATCCCTCGATGATGATGACAACCGATGTAAAATTTGAGCCAGCGTATTTCGCTGGGACACGGCTTCCTTTGTCGCAACTTCCGCCGATACCGATGACGGCCGACAAGGTTGTTGCGTTGCGGGCAGCGAAGGAGGTTCGTAAGCGGGAATTGTCGATCTTTGGCTTTGGCGCAGCGACCGACGTCCCACTGGTGATGGCCGAAAAGGGGATGTTCGAAGACGGGCGCCTTAGGGACTACTGGTTCACGACCGAGCATGGCTCTTATGGCGGCATCGTAATGTCGGGTTGGCAGTTCTCCGCTAACCTCAATCCGGATGCCATCATGGACGGGACCTACCAGTTTGACGCCATCGATGGCGGCCTGTGCCGATTCGCAGCTCTGTCCTTTGCGCAATTCGACCAGAGCGGTCTCGTCAACGTGTCCAAGTTCGGTGTCGCCAATCCCGGCGCCGGCGGGTTCATCGATATCGCGGAAAGCGCAGAGCGACTGGTATTTGCGGGCACCTTTACCACCGGCGGGCTCGACGTCGCATTCGGAGGGGGCAAGCTTCGAATCGTCAAAGAAGGCAAGGTGCGCAAGTTCGTAGAAAAGACCGAACAGATCACCTATTCCGTGATCGCTGGCGTAATACGCGGCCAGACCGCCAGCTTGATCACCGAGCGAGCGGTGTTCGAGGTTGCAGCCGAGGGCTTGGTCCTTACGGAAGTTGCACCAGGGATCGACGTTCGAAAAGACGTACTTGGTCAGATGGAATTCGCCCCATGGAAGGTGGCGGATGATCTTAAGCTCATGGATCGGGAATTCTTCTTGGACGCCCCCGCTCGCGCGGAGGTCGGCTAAAGCTGCCGGCCCCCGCTCAAATCAGGCTACACGCGTTCCTATGCCCAACTCGAAAATTCTGCGGGTGTAACTCTCAATCTTGTCCATCAGATCCATCGCGTGGCCAAGCGCCTTTCGCTCGTCTTGCCGAGCAACGGCACGCGCACGCTCGGCGTGCAGTTTGCCCATGGCTTCGAGATTCTGCAGCTCGGACTCATACTTATAGTAGAAACGACGGGACATCGCGTGGAGAGGTGAGATCGACCTAGCCGCAAAAGGATTGCCGGCCGCTTTCGCGAGGAGCTGATTGGCTTTGAAAACTTCGCGAAGATAATGCGCCACATTCCCTTGCTTGCCGGCCGCGTCGATCTGGTTCGCCGCTGCAAGGAGCCGCTCCCGATCACCGGCCATGATTCTCCGCGCCGCTCTCGCCGTAATGAAAAGCTCGAGTTCCTTGCGGAAGTCAATTACAAGTAGTTGCTCGTGGAGATTGATCTCGGTGATCATCAGACCATGTCGCGGCAATATGCTGACGAGATAATCCGCTTGCAGGCGCTTTACCGCTTCGCGGACCGGGGTGCGACCTATTCCGATCTTGTCGGCTAGTCCTTCTTCAGACCAGCGGCTCCCGGGAGGAAGCTGCAGCGTGACGATCATCTCCTCGATGCGTCGATGCGCGGCATCGGCCAGGGACTCCGTCGTTGGATCGATCGCAGGTTTCCTAGCCATCCGACATCTAAGCCTTTCCAGTGCGTGGAAATCGTATTGAAGAACTCGGTAGCGCCGAGTCAACCGAGCAACGCCAATTCTATACCACTTTGTTGTTTGTCAGTGCTCCTGACCCGTCCAATTCGGCCATCGCGGCCTTCATCTTTCCCGACCTCAGCCGAGCTGTATTCGCCTTGACTTGAGTAAGATATCAGTAGTACGTCACTGAGATAATACAAGCGCATCAGGGAGTGAGACATGCTCGGCGTGAGGGGTGGCCTGGTGCTCGTCCCGGAAGGCCGCCAGATCTTTCCACGATCGTCGTTCTACGAAAACCTTTTTGATGGGCGCGTACCATCGTCCCGATCGAGACAGGGTGGATGGGGATATCGAGCGCATCTTTTCCATGTTTCCGCGCTTGCGTGAGCGAAGCACCCAGCGAGCTGGATCGATGTCTGGGGGCGAGCAGCAGATGCTGGCGATCGGTCGGGGGTTGATGTCGCGTCCGAAGTTGATGCTGCTCGACGAGCCCACGCTGGGTCTCGCGCCCATCATCATCGAGGAACTTGGGCAAATCATCCGCAAGCTAGCTAGCGAAGGGCTTACGATCTTGCTGGCGGAACAAAATGCCGCAATGGCGCTGGGATGTGCCGACCGCGCCTACGTTCTTCAATCGGGCAGCATCGTAACCTCGGGTCAAGCAAAGCAACTCGCGGAGACATCTGAGGTCAAGCAGATGTACCTCGGCGCGTGACGAGTATCGGCAGGCCGCTCATGGATGAAAAGCACAAAGTTGTTGGAATTGAGAAGCGAGACGCGGTCGCAGTGGTCACACTGCTCAGGCCTGCGAGTCGCAATTCGATGAACCAGGATCTCGTCGATGAGACGAGAGCGGCGCTTTTGGAATTGGACCGAGACGACAATGTTGAAGCGATCGTTCTGGTCGGCGCACTTCCAGGCTTTTGCGCAGGCAGCGATTTGAAGTTCATCGGAGCACTGGGACTCGAGGCCATGGGTCGCTTCGAGCAAGAATGCGGCGATTTGGGCCGCCTCATAGGATACATCAGCAAGCCGGTTGTCGCTGCCGTTGAAGGATTCGCAATTGGCGGCGGATTTACGCTCGCCACGTGCTGCGACGTCGTCGTCGCCGCGCGCGGGTCAAAGTGGAGTTTGCCAGAAGTCCCGCACGGGTGGCTTACTCCTTGGGGGATCAAGTCCCTGGTAGCTCGAGTGGGCTTGATTAAGGCCCGCCATCTTTGTTTTTGCCTCGAGCCGCTGACTGCAGAGGACGCGCGGGTTTTCGGCGCGGTGGACTATTGCTGCGGAGATGGCGAGGCGCTTTCGACCGCCATCGGTGTGGCCAATAAACTTGCCCTACTGCCCCGACCTGCCGTCGCAGCCACCAAGCGCTTCTTTTCAAACTATCTGATGCAGGATGCCGAAGCGATGGACTTCGAGGCCAATCGTCTTTTCCTGGATAACTGCCGGGAAAGGGCCGCCCAAGCGACCCTCGATAAGTTCCGAAGTCGGTGAGTGCCAATATCTAAAACCAAAGGACCGGATCGATGCTGCTCGACCTCAGCGAAGATGAGACGCTTCTCAAAGAAAGCCTCGAACAATTTGCTTCGGGATCAATCCGTCCGAAGATCAAAGCCTTTGTGGACCGACACGATTTCCCAACTGAGTTGGTGAAGGAGTTCTTGTCACTCGGCTTCATGGGGACGGCCTACGATCCTGACTTCGGTGGTGGCGGGCTTGGCGCGCGTGGTTCGGCAATCGTTGCCGAAGTGTTGGCGCGAGTAGAACCCGGCTTCGCTGCGATATACCTTTGCAACAGTGCGCCGATGAGCGTGATCGCGCGCTATGGCTCTGACGAGCTAAAGCGGAAGTGGCTGGAGCCATTGTGCCGTGGCGACTTCATTGCGTCATTCGGCGTTACCGAACCCAGCGGCGGCTCGGATGTAGCGAGCATTAAGACGCGGGCTGTGGAAGATGGTGGCTCTTTCGTGTTATCCGGTTCTAAAGTGTTTTCCACGAACGCGGGCACGCCTCTGCATGGCGCGTCGACCTTCGTGGCGGTCACTGATCCAGAATTGGGTCCCAAAGGGCTGTCGACGTTTGTCGTTCCAGTCGGTTCGCCAGGGTTCAAGGTTGGCAAGCCGGGTCGAAAAATTGGCTGGCGGATTGCAGATTCAGTTGAACTGTTTCTCGATGAATGTCGCGTGCCGAAGTCGAATATGGTCGGCAACCGCGGCGATGGATTGAAGCAAATACTGACGACGTTGAGCCTCGGTCGAATTTTGGTGGGGGCCTCGGGACTTGGTCTGGCCCGAAAGGCCATGGATCTTGCCAAAGTCTATGGGGCGGGACGCAAAGTGGGCGGGACACCGATATTCGATCACCAAGGACTAACTTTCCCTCTAGCTGACGGGTTAACGAAGATCCATGCGGCTGAGCTTATGATACGCAACGCCGCCTGTTTGGCGGATGCAGGACGGCCTTTCCGACTTGAGACATCGATGGCCAAGCTTTTTGCCACCGAAATGGCGAGTGAAGTGGCTGATATCGCTCTACAGGTACATGGCGGCTATGGCGTATTCGACGAGTACGAGGTGTCTGGCCTCCTGGGCGAGGCGAGAGTGCTTCGTATCCTTGAAGGAACGAGCGAGATTCAGCGCCTCGTGATCGCTCGTGAACTATTCGCGTAGGAGGCGGCGGACCGTCTGGCGGGATACGCGTCTTCGTGAGAGCGTAGAGGATGGAACATAGTTCGCGGCAGAGCTGAAGGGGCCGGCGGAATCGATACTGTCAGGGCTTCACCACGCTGAGGGTGGATGCGTAACTCCGACAAAGACCGAGCTCAGAGGAAGAGAAACTGGTGTGGTTCCACCGAGTACGCCGCGGTCGAGCGTTCGTTTATTGAGGCAAGATTAGACGATGAAGGTCCTGGTACCGATTAAAAGAGTGGTCGATTACAACGTCAAGGTCCGCGTCAAGAGTGACGGGACGGGCGTGGAGCTCGCCAACGTCAAGATGTCGATGAACCCGTTCGACGAAATCGCCGTCGAGGAAGCGCTGCGGCTCAAGGAAGCCGGCAAGGCGACCGAGGTGGTGGTGGTGTCGATCGGACCGGCGCAGGCCTCGGAAACCATCCGCACCGGTCTCGCCATGGGTGCCGACCGCGGCATCCTGGTCAAGGCAGAAGGCAATGTCGAGCCGCTGGCGGTTGCCAAGATCCTGAAGTCGGTGATCGAGGCGGAGAAGCCCGGCCTTGTTGTCATGGGCAAGCAGGCGATCGACGACGACAGCAATCAGACCGGCCAGATGCTGGCCGCGCTGCTCGGCTGGTCGCAGGCGACCTTCGCCTCCAAGCTTCAAGTCGATGGAAGCGACTTCAAGGTGACCCGCGAAGTCGATGGCGGCCTGCAGACGGTGAAGCTGAAAGGGCCGGCGATCGTCACCACAGACCTCCGCCTCAACGAGCCGCGGTATGCGTCGCTGCCCAACATCCGGCGGGCCGCAAGGCCGGCGTCAAGGTCAAGGACGTCGCCGAACTCGTGAACAAGCTCAAGACCGAAGCCGGGGCTCTCTGATGACGACGCTGTTGATTGCTGAACACGACCACGAGACCCTGAAGGATTCGACCAACAAGGCGCTGACCGCGGCGAGCCAGCTCGGCGGCGATGTCCATGTGCTGGTTGCCGGTGGCGGCCAGGGCACCAAGGCGGCGGCGGAAGCGGCCGCCAAGCTCGCCGGCGTCAGCAAGGTGCTGCTGGCCGAAGGCCCCGCCTATGAGCACGACCTTGCCGAGCCGCTGGCGGCCCTGATCGTCGCGCTGGCGCCGGGCTACGACGCGTTCGTCGCGCCCGCGACCTCGCGCTTCAAGAACGTGATGCCGCGCGTCGCAGCCCTGCTCGACGTCATGCAGGTCTCGGAGATCATCAAGGTCGTCGCACCCGACACCTATGAGCGGCCGATCTATGCCGGCAACGCAATCCAGACCGTGAAGTCGAAGGACGCCAAGAAGGTGATCACGGTCCGCACCTCGACCTTCGCCGCCGCCGGCGAAGGCGGCAGCGCCGCGATCGAGAACGCCGCGTCGGCTGCCGATCCGGGCCTGTCGACCTTTGTCGGCGAGGAAGTCGCCAAGAGCGAGCGTCCGGAACTGACCTCGGCCAAGATCATCGTCTCGGGCGGCCGTGCCATGCAGAGCCGCGAGAACTTCGCCAAATACATCGAGCCGCTGGCCGACAAGCTCGGCGCCGGCGTCGGCGCCTCGCGCGCCGCGGTTGATGCCGGCTATGCGCCGAACGACTGGCAGGTCGGTCAGACCGGTAAGGTGGTGGCCCCGGAACTCTACGTCGCGGTCGGCATCTCCGGCGCGATCCAGCATCTGGCCGGCATGAAGGACTCCAAGGTGTTCGTCGCCATCAACAAGGATGAGGCCGCACCGATCTTCCAGGTCGCCGATTATGGCCTGGTCGCAGATTTGTATCAGGTAATTCCGGAACTGACTGAGACGCTCGGAAAACAGCGGGACTAAGCGGAAAGTAAACTGCTCCACTCGTTCGCCTGGTCACCTGCGCCGCGAGCCGATGTGTATAGCCGAGCTTGGCCTCTTGGCCAACGATATCGAACGATCGTTTGTTATCTTAGGCGCAACTGCTTGCTTTGATCCGCTTCCCGGTCGTAAGCTGCGCCAGCACGCTGCGCACACCCAACGCAGTGCAGTGGCGGACCGTTTAAGCCTACTAAACAGTTTGGATGAGGCGCTGCGCTCGCAGTAAGCCGCCATCATAACGACGTGGCAGCTGCGTTGAGAACCGCGTCGCAAACGTTTGGTCTAACGCCCTGCCCTACGAAGCTACCATAAGACTGAACTTTTCTATCATTCCTGCGGGACGCCAGCTGAGTTTCGCTTGGCGCAAACCCGGAATACCAAGATCTTGCCCCCGATTAAGGAAAGTAGCTTCGGCTACAATCTCGCCTGCGAGTGCGTGAAGAAGGTATTCATAAGCGCCTTTGAACTCTCGTTCGGCTTTCTCGTGATGTTCCACAAACATTGAAGAGTTGAGCCGCTCGCCTATGGCGAAACCCACGAGCTTTTCGCCTAACTCTATCACCACTCCCTTTATTGGCAGCAAATCAAAGTGCTGTAGAGCGACTTTGACGGCGAAGGTCTCCTCTGCTGCCGATTCTCGGCCGGCCTCTTGTTCGCTTAGCCATCTCTCCTGAAGCTCAATGCAATGAGCCGCATCTCGCTGCCGTAGCGTTCGCACAGTCGGATTAAGACTAGCAAATCGCCTGACGAGATTTCTTTTGCCTTCGAACTTCTTGCCCTTCAACGTCATCAACTCGTCTACTTTGTAGTAGTAGTCACTATTGTCACGATCGAGTACGACGGACGCGCTTTGCGAAAGGTCGCGGGAAAGCGGAGATGGGATACGCTCCCATCGGTAGGCCCTGAGCCCAGGTAGCAGGTCAAGCATTATCTCTTCTGGATGCTCTCCTATCGGAGGAAAGAACCGCAACTCGCTGTCAGAGTCACGCATACACGACACCAGGAGGTGATCTCGATAGATACAAGCCTGATGGTGTTTTACGGCGGCCCAGCAGAAAATGTTAGCAAAAGTCATTTCGCAGCATTTGGGCGGAAATGCCGCAAAATATCGGTCGAAGATCGTCTTCTGAGACATCGATATCGGCTGCATCGCATCCAAGATACACTTCATAGGACCACGTTTCTTGCGAGTGCATTTCTGATGATCAGGATTTGATTGTACTTGCGTCCGTTACAAAGAGCATCGAGTTCGCTTCAAGGCGGTTTTCAATGCGTTTCTCACTTAGACGACTTCGTCCCACCCGCCTCCGACATTTGGATGAGGTGCAACAGCGCAAATTGGTCTATGCAACGTAAGTAGTTATGCTGCTTGGTCTCCATCAGATGTCTGTATCCAGCAATGTAGTTTGATTTCTCGCAGCATCGGCACATAAACGGCTCGGCGAGAGAATACTCCGAGCAATTGTAGTCTATCGTTATTTCGTCGCTCTCACTTGCGATCGCGTTGATGGCCTTCAGAAGGACCATCTCAGAAGCAACCTCGATGTAGACGTTTGGACGACAACTATGATTAATAAAGTCAATAAAGTCGCTACAAAGATGACGTTGACGATCGATTTGTATGGTTCTCTTGTTGGGCGTTTCTAGAACGGCTCCGCTGAGTCTTCCCACAACAGCACCGCTCGATATTGGTTTTCGCGAGAAAAGACCCAATCCATTGATCTTTGATGGCCCCACGAAGAGCGATGAACTGGTCTCATAAGCGAGGATATTCGTAGTCATTCTGCGAAGTTCTCCGTGGCTCCTGACAGACGGCACGACGCGGACAGATCCGGTCTTTATCGCCGCACCTTTTTTCAGCAACGGCCGAGAGCGTGGATCATCTAAAGTGCTCTGTTCTGCCCTAGCAAGTCATCAACTCTGGTAGTCAGTTTTGAACCCCGCTCTGCGATCCTGCGCGGACACACGATGATTGCGGATATCCCCGGGGGGCACGGCGGCAGCAGTCGATCCGCTTCGCGGAGCTGTCCGGGTGACGGTAAAGATCCACTCGCCTTGCACGATTACGCGGAGCGGCTCGACTCTCCGAGTACTCCGGCCGTCCATCGACTGGCGAGCTCCGCATCAGGACTAAGTAGCGGCAAGTTGTGTCGGTGGAAACGGCGGGGTCAAAATGAGTGCGTTTCTATTGTGACAATCAAACTCGTTCCTCAACTCCTCTCCGGTTCGCCAAATCAGCCAGTATTCGTAGTCCACAATCTCGCCCTCCACCTCCACCAGTATCGATACGTCTGCTTCGTGGTGAGGACATGCGTACTGGGCGACTAGGCCCTTATCGAGTGCCCATCGCTCTACAAGCGCGCACAAGAAGTCAGGAGCCCACATTGCAAAAGACAGGCCGTGTGTCATTCTTGCTATGATCGCGGACATTCCTTGTCCTCTAAATTCTTTTCGGATCCAATAGTCGCCATGGTAGGCGACCGTCCCCGTTATTGTCTTTGCGCTTGGAGCTCTGCAAGTGCATCGGTCAGAACGATTGGCACGTACGGTTGGATCCGCATAGAACGCCTTTAAAGATTGAAAATGTTCTGCAAGATTACTGTTTGAAAGATCATAAAGTCGTTGCGCGGCCAAAATGGCGACAGCGTTCTCTTTGTCAACTCCCATGATCCAATAGCCCTCGCCTGGGTTGATTGGCGAGAGATCTGGCCTGAAATTTGGTTCGATCGGCTCCTTCGTTGGAGTCGCGCGAGTGATCCGAGTGTATTCGTCGAAATCGAATCCTATTCGTAACTTTATGCCTTTTTCAGCGAGGATGTCGTCATGAATTTGGAGGGCGCGAGAGACGCGCAACGAATCCATCAAGCACTTCATTGCTACAGTTCCTAGTTTAATGACTGCATCCTGGTCGTACTTCCACATGTTGATACAGCACAATCAATGGATCGATATACTACCCTCTTTGGTAGTGGAAACGTTGGATTGCTGTTGACCTGCCACTGAGTATTTCCTCCGGATGGAGTTAGAGCCCGGCCCCGCAGAAGGACGGACAGATGAAGCGAGCAAGTTTTTCGGAAGAGCAGCTTATCGCGGTGTTGAAGGAGCATGAGGCTGGTGCGAAGACGGCCGACCTCGCTCGCAAGCATGAGATTTCGGAGGCGACGATCTACAATTGGATGCCAAATTCCGCGGCATGGATGTCTCCGAGGCCAAGCGGCGGAAGGCGCTGGAGGAGGAGAACGCGAAGCTGAAGAAGCTTCTAGCCGAGCAGATGCTCGATGCGGCCGCCCTTCGCGAGCTTCTTTCAAAGAATGTATGGTCCGCCCCGTCCGTGCAAGGGTTCCTAACAGCAAAATGACGCTTCCAGTTGCATAAATGTATCTGGCCTCTCGCGAGTGGACTGCTGTTGCCGCCAGGCAGGCCATGATGAGATCCACGCACCCCGTTCCCAATAAATTGTTCGAGGACGAAGCCCGCTTTTTTGCACAGGGCTTACGGCATGTTGATCCACCATTTCGTCATCACTGTTCCCGAGCCTTGCAATCGAAGCCAGAAGCGTCAGGTGAAAGCAGGATCTCTGCGTTCGTGGAGAGCTCCGGGCTTGTTCAGGACCACCCAGACAATGGGGGCCATCTTGGCGGCTAGAGCGACAACGGCCTTGTTCGGATGCATCCGAACCTGGAGCCCGTCGAGCCAGCTTCCAGGCGATCGCGCGTCCGGTCCAGATGCCGGAAGCAGGATCGCGCGCCATGCACTAGAAGCTTTCTCACATAACGGTTGCCGCGTTTGCTGACGCCAAGCAACGTCTGTTTGCCGCCGGTCGCGTATTGCCTGGGCACTAACCCCAGCCAGGCAGCAAGGTCGCGGGCCTTGCAAAACTGCCGCCCATCACCGATCGCGGCAAGTACAGCGGTCGCACCCAATGCGCCGATACCGGGGATTGTCATCAGCCGGCGTGTGACGTCTCTCGATCGGCGACCGCTTCGAGCTCCTTTGTTACTTCGGGGATCCGTTCTCGAGGCGGCGGAGATCGGCGAAGAGATCCCACCAGGCGACGCATCACTGGTGGCAAATCGTTTCCTTCGTCATTCAAGGCGCGCGGCAACTCGAGTTTGAATATTCCGACACCGTGACACAAAGGTACGCCGTACTCGAGGCAGAGAGCCCGCATCTGATTGATCAGGCGTGTCCTCGAGCCGACCATCTGCTCACGGATCGATGCCGCGTTTGAAGATCGACTTGGTCCTCCTCCTTCACGGCGACGAAGCGCATTGTCGGTCGCGTCGCGGCCTCAGCGATCGCCTCGGCGTCGATGATATCGTTCTTGTTTGACTTCACGTAGGGCTTCACGAATTGCGCGGGGATCAGGCGCACCTTGTGACCAAGTGCCTGTATCGTCCGGGCGAGCCACTGTGAACCGGCGCAGGATTCCATGCCGACTATGCTTGGTTGTGCGCGAGCAAAGAACTGAAGAAGGGTGTCCCGTCGAAAGCAACGTTCTGAACAGGTGCGCCGTCGCAGCTCAGGCCAGAGACCTGGAACAGGTTCTTGCCAATGTCGATTCCATAGACAGCCGCAGGTCGCGGCAAATTGCGATGGGCCATGATACTCTCCTCTTTTGATCTGACCTTCCTATGATGAGAGAGGAGGACCGGGCAGGCCATCCCATTAATGGTAGGGCCCGCCGCTAAGCGCGCTGCGGTCGCACATCTGTAGGCCGTCATTAGCCTGTCGGAACGGCGGGCCGACTCGATCGTGAGCGCGGATCGGAAGATGATCCGCTATCGTTCCAGCCGCCCTCCAGAGGCAGAGCTGCGAGGCCGGCTGCGAGATCTCGCCAACAAGCGGCGGCGTTTCGGCTACCGCCGGCTGTTCGTCCTGCTGCGGCGGGAGGGCGAGCCGTCGGGCATCAACCGGATCTTCCGGCTTTATCGCGAGGAGGGACTCGCCGCCCGTAAGCGACGGGCTCGGCGTAAGGCTGTGGGGACCCGGGCCCCGATCCTGGGGGAGGCCAGGCCCAACGCGCGCTGGTCGCTGGACCTTGTCCACGACCAGTTCGCTAACGGCCGGCGCTTCCGCATCCTCAACATTGTCGACGACGTCACGCGCCAAGACCGCGAACGGGATCGCCGACTACAATCTCCGACGACCTGACTCAACGGGCGTCATCGAGATCGAAGAACAGGGTCTCGTTGAGCAGCTCATCGCGCATTCGGCCATTGAAACTCTCGATGAAGCCGTTTTGTACCGGCTTGCCGGGCGCGTTGAAGTGCCAGTCGATGACGGCATCTTTGCACCAGGCGAGCATGGCATTGCAGGTGAACTCGGTGCCATGGTCGGATACGATCATTCCTGGCTTGCCACGTCGGTTCGACGATTGTCGTGAGTTCGCGGGCCACCCGCCGCCCCGAGATCGACGTCTATTGAAATACCTAACCCCCGCAGCCTATGCCGGCCACCTCACCGCAACGGACGATCGGCTACGCAACACCCCGACCAGCTCCGCCGATCGTCCGTTGCTCCACCCACGCTACTTGGTGCTGCTATCGTTCGCCGTCCCCGCGGGCAGACTTGCTTTAGCCAACTGGTTGGGAAGCGATCTTCTTCGGAGTTTCAAAGCCGCCTCCCATCTTCTGGTGGGAATTCCCTCACGGGCATAGATCTCCAAGAGGTGTTCTGCCGAGAGTATGCTCGAAGGGTTCGACGGGTCCACCATTGATGCGAGCGCGACTTTATCCAAACACGAAGCATACATACAACAACTGGCTACTCGTAAGGCTCGTGATATCTCAGGCCTGTAAGCCGGACCAATTATTAGTTGGCAAAAACGGCCTTGACCGCATTAGCTGTGTTCTCGATGATGATATCAGCCTCGTCCCTTGTTAAGCACAATGGAGGGGCGAGCCCAAGAATATCGCCTTGTGGCAAGGCCCGGCCGATGACGCCACGCTCGAGTAGGGCGGCGGCTACCTGCTGACCAACTTTCTTGCTTGGATCGAAGAAGGCGCGGTCATCCTTGTCCTCAACAAATTCCACCGCCGCCATCAGCCCGTCCCCGCGTACCTCTCCGACGTTTGCGTGACCGTCGAGCACTTCAGTTAGTGCAGTGCGGAGATAGGCGCCGGTATCACGAGCATTAGCGATCAAGTTCATCTCATCGATCAGCTCGAGATTCGCGATGCCAGCCGCCGCGCAGATCGGATGGGCGGAACAGGTCCAGCCATGACCGATCATGCCGAGTTGATCGGAGCCTCGTATGAGCACTTGCCAAATCTTATCAGAGACGATGACGCCTGACAGAGGCGCGTACGCGGAGGTGAGGCCTTTCGAGATCGTCACTAGGTCCGGCCTAATGCCGTAGTGCTCGGAGCCAAACATGGTCCCAAGGCGGCCGAAGCCCGTGATGACTTCGTCCGCGATGAGTAGAATGTCATACTTCTCTAGTACCGATTGCACCTTTTTCCAGTAGCCAGTGGGTGGCGGAACGATACCACCGGCGCCTAAAATCGGCTCTCCGATGAATGCCGCGACTGTATCGGGCCCCTCGGCCAAGATCATGTCTTCGAGCTTGTCGGCGCATTCTTGGGCGAACTGCTCCTCGCTCATGGCGCGGTCGGCGCGGCGGAAATAGCATGGTGCCTCGGTGTGCAGAATTGGCGCGCGCGGTAGATCAAAGGCGGTGTGGTACAGTTCAAGCCCGGTCATCGAGCCCGTCATCACGCTTGAACCGTGATAGCCGCGCCAGCGCGAGATAATCTTTTTCTTCTCCGGTCGGCCAAGCACGTTGTTGTAATACCATGTCAGCTTGATATTTGTCTCGTTCGCATCAGAGCCAGATAGGCCGAAATAGACCCGACTCATGCCTACCGGCGCACGGTCTATGATCATTTTAGATAGCCTGATGGGGGCTTCCGTGCCGTTCCCGATATAAGCATGATAGTAGGCGAGTTCCTTCGCTTGTTTTGCGATCGCCTCGGCTATCTTCTGACGGCCGTATCCGACGTTCACGCAAAAAAGGCCCGCGAAGGCGTCGAGACTGGTTCGGCCGGACGTATCAGTGATGTAGACACCATCTCCTCTGCTCATCACGCGTGTTGGCATTTCACCTCGCGCATGCGCTCCAGCATACGTCGCAGGATGGAAGAAGTGATCGCGGTCCCAAGGGTTGAGTTCGTTAGAGCTGTCCAACATTTGCTGCTTAAGTCCCGTGTTGCTTGTCAGAGTGCATCGAGGTAACGATTTTGGCTGGCAGCCGTCTTCCAGTGGAGAGGGCCGGCTCGCTGCTTCGAATGGAAGTGGAGCCGGAGATTGTGCCCCAGCTTGCATCGACATACGATCATAGCAAAGCCCGTTGTGACGTGAACCTACGAGGCTTAGTAGTTAGCTCGATCAGCGGTCCGACCCGGCTCCTCGTCACATTTGTTCAAGAGCTGACCTTAGAAGTCACATCACGCTTCTCCGTCATACGGTTCATTGGTGAATCCGCAATTGTTGGAGGGAGGAATGCAGGGCCGGACAATGGCGCCACACGCCCTTGGCCAGTCGGTTCTTCGGCGAACTCGCACCATCTATGTCCAATTTGATAAGCTCTGATGTCGCGAACTCGACAAGCGCCACGTTCATTCCAGCGGACATGCTGCTGCGAGCTGCGTGCTCAGGTCCTGTCATGCAAGCGAGCATCATTCAGCGATTGGCACGGCGGTTGCTGGAGGAGCGAGGGGCCACTAGGGTCAGTGCGGAGATGGAGCCATGAAACTCGCTTCCGGATACAAAGCGTTTTGGGAACTCGCCCACAAGGACTACCCAGAAGAAATGAAGGTGGGCGGGCTTCTTGATCAGTGGGGACTGATTGATGCGATGAGAAGCATCGCAAATGCTGACTATTCGGACCGCTTTGCAAAGCAATCAGGTCGCGGATCGAGATCATCTATAGACCCTTGGAGTTTTCCCAAGCGCTCTACAAAAGTCGGAGCCTTAGCGCTGACCTACAAGGGCTTAATATTGATCAAAACCCCATTTGATTTGGCCCTATATACGAGGCTTATTTGGGAACTTCAGCCGAGGACCATTATAGAACTCGGCTCATTTCAGGGAGGTAGCGGACTGTGGTTTGCTGACCAAATGTCAGTTCTTTGTGAGCACCCAGGCCAAGTACACTCCTTTGACTTGAATATCAAACGTATCCATGAAAATGCAAAACATCCACTACTTACCTTCCATCAGGTTGATCTTTCGCTCGTCGAGACTTTGGACAAGAGCCTCCTGATCAAGTTACCTCATCCTTGGCTCGTGATTGACGACGCCCACGTGCAAGTATTTTCGGTATTTTCTTATCTGGGGGACTTTCTAGTCTCGGGAGATTATTACGTAATCGAAGATGTTCCCATAGAGGCAAATAAAGAGGTTATTGACGGCTTGCAATTGATGGAGCAATCAGGATTTCTGGTCGACACTTACTACACCGACGCATTTGGCACTAATCTTACTTGTGCTCCAAATGCTTGGCTTCGAAAATCGTAAAGGTGGAAGTAGAGGTGCTGCACATTGTCGACTTCCCGACACTAAAGCGGCCGAGAGATCCGGATGGCGCTCTCAAGCGGACTCCGCGATGGATTACCGTTCAAATCAACAGCTTAGCAAGTTTTGGGAAGTCGCCTGTTCCGATCAGTTATGCAGCGAGCCTGGGAATTTTCTGTTCTACCAATCGCAACAATCGTGTGTTGCGTGTCCCCGCAACCAACGATTCTTGCGAAAGCAAGGCACCAAGACCCCCGGCTTCCGAAAGGACGTCGAGTTTTCTGTTCGCGGCGAACCGTAAGAACGCAGCTAGGTCGCCGCGCAGCACAATCGCCAGCTCAGCCTCGTCGGGCACGAACGTTGCCTGATCGACCAGCGTCCGGAACAGTCCCGCTCCTAGATGAGAGTGAGAGCGCTTGATATCCCTGCGAATCGAAACGTTCTGTGGCGAAACCTGGCGAGGTTCTCGGGAGCTCAACGAGAGGCCGCGAAGGGCGCGTTAGTCACCCGGATTATCTCAGTTTGGACTCCAGATTGAGGCTGACGGCATCGCAGGCGCAGCGCAGCGATATCGGCTTGTGGCGGGGCGTCACAAACAGCCAGCTTTCGCAGCGCTCACATCTGAAGCATTCGAGCAGCTCTCGAAAAGCGTTAGCGACAGGCGCGAAGTCGCGCTTGCCGAAATTCTCCCATTCGTTGTAGTGCACGGCCTTGTTGATGGCCCATTGCTCCACCGAGGATGCCGCGTTCGACGCGGAGAGCTTGAACTTGAGCGCGGTCGCTTCGGCCTTGCCTTTGTCATTTCCCCAGGACTGCGCGGCGTCGGCGGCCTTTCCGCAGATCGTCTTGAATCGCGCAAGCACCGGCGGAAGGAGGTCGTTCAGTTCATAACCGCCATCGCCGCGAAACACCACGGCGGCGCCAAGCTGGTCGGCCAGGTGCCTGGAGACATATTCGAGGTGGCGCCGCAGGGCCGCGGCAGCCACGCCGACCTTGTTCTTGTCGAGCGCCGTCTTGATCTCGTCCCAGACCTCGACGTTCGATTCCACGAGCGGACCTGTATCGATGGTCCAGCTGTGAAAGCGGAGTGAGGTCTTGCCGGTAACGAGACCGGCGGACTTCATCTGCTCCGCCCAGGTGCGGTCGTGGGTGGTGATGATGAACTGCGTGTCCTTGAAATGCGTCTTCAGCAGCTTGCAGAACTGATAGCGATGGCCAGTATCGACGGACATCACGACATCGTCCAGCAGAGCGAAGGTGAATTGATTGCCGAACAGGCGCTTCATCAGGGCGAGATAAAGGCACACGCCCATACTGTCCTGATGCCCTTCGCTGTGAAAGGCACCCGGAGGATAAAGGCCGCGTTCGTAAAAATTGACGTCGAAATCGAGCTTGCCGGCGCTGGGCGAGAGCTTGGCGGTAAACTCACCCTCGTCATCTTCATTGATGAGTCGATAAAAGGTGCTGAAATCCTGCTGCACGTCGTCGTACAGAGCTTCCAGCTCGGCATCCATGACCTCGCAATAGGTCGTGTAGGCGCAGGTCGCGGCCGCGACAGCGAGGTCGGCGGCTTTGTCGGCGCGCATGTTCTCACGGAAATCGGCGAGCCTGATTTGCGCGGTAGCGAGAAAGGTCTGAGCGTCGACAGTGGCCGTCTGGTCCGGCAGATCGGCGACCATGTTTTCGAAGGCTGCGACTGCCTCATCGAATCCCTCCGGCACCGCATGCCATCCGCTCGCCAGGCGTTCGCTGATGCCGCGAAGCCCATCGAGTGAGCGGAAGTTGCCTTGCAGGCTGCCGAGCTCCGTGGTCCACTGATCGATCGCCGCGACGAGTGCCTCATCCCCAAGCGCCTCGGCAAGCCTGCGGATCGTCGCGAGTTGCGAGAGCCAACCCGACAGCGTGCGGTCGAGGATGTTGGCGTTGGCGAAGAGATCCCTTTGCAGGCGCTGCGCTTCGTTAGATTTCTCGAGCTTGATCGCGAGGTGATCGCGCAGATGTCGTTCGCTCTCCACGGGCTATCGCAGAGGGGGCAGTGCGGACCGTCGATTAGTTCGATGCCTTGCTCAACCAGCGTCCGTCGCCGGAGCGAGGCAAGCAGCGCCGGATCATCCGCCAGAGTAGTCATGGTCGCGAGCAGGGCGGCGACCTCGTCCTTGGCGAGCTCGGGAAGCTGCTTGCGAGCCCCGGCCATCGCAGCAAGGTCGCGCAGGGCCGATTGCTTGTTGAACGCTGACGCAGACGAGCTCGAGGTGAGCCCGGCGTCGAGCCTGGTGTCCGGCGTCAACTGATCGAGCAAGGGTAGGCCGAGAAGCTTGCGGCGCGCGTTGGCGGCCGCGAGCAGATCATCGATCTTGACGCTCGGGATCTGCATATGGGTCAGCAAACTGCTGCGTGCCGTCTGAAACTGGGCCTCGGCCGTTCGCTTCAGGGCATTGACACGGTTTTGTGCGCTATTGAGCACGGTCCGCCTCTCGCCGATCTCCTCAAGCTTGAGGATGGCTTGAACCTCCTCGGCCCGCCGCGATGGCTCGACCAGAATGAAGCGCAGGATGTCACGCCGGGACAGTGCAATTTCGGGATGGTCGGCAAGCTGCTCGAAGGCCGCCTTGATGTCAGGGTCGGCCGGTTCGATCTTGGGCTTTTTTGGTGCCGAGACCTTGCGGGTGATCGTCGCTGATCTCTTGAGGGCCGTGAAATAGACCTTGAGCGTGACGAGTGCTGCGTCAGGAAAGCGGACGCGATCGACATGCGGGCCGTGCTCGGCGATCGACAGCGACTTGGTGCCCGTGCCGGTCAGGCGGCTGATGCGGCCGGTCAGTCCGAATTCGATAGCGTCGATAACGCCGCTTTTGCCGGACCCGTTGGGGCCGGAGATGGAGAACGTCTTCTGATCGAAAGCGATGTCGAGGTTGCGGATGCCGCGCATCTCCTCAATATGCGCGTGCTCAAGGCGTATCACGTGAAGTCGCTCCCGGCCGGCGCGGCAAAGACCTTCACGAGCTCATCGACCTTGATCTTTTTGCCCGAGGCGAACAGCTCCTCAAGCTGCGCGATTTTCCCGGCATCCACGTCCTCCGATTGGCGCAGCTTCTCGAAATATTTGGATGCGATAGTCGCCTGCAGCGTCGGCACGTGGAAGTTCCCTTGCAGCCCGGTGATGGCGGTCGGCCCTTTTAGCGGGACGTTCGCTGAACTTCCAGCAGAATTGCTGCGCGGCAACGAAAGCGGGCGGGCACCCGCTGGGGTGATTTAAGGGTTGCATAACCGCCGCCCACGCGTTGTGAGCGATGTCCGGCTGGTGTAGGCACCGGGTCAGATCTGCGGTTCCGGAGAGAGCAAAGCTGACATGGCAAGAAGAGCGGTGATCTCGCCCGGTGTCCTGAAAGGGTATCTTCTCGAGGAGGTCGTCGCCTCGCTCATCAGGAACGCAGGCTATCGCCTTCTCACGCGGCCGGAGGATGACCCGCACGACCTCTCTCTCATGAGCAATGGGCTCCAGGTGCGCGGACGCGGCGGGTTCCATCAGGCGGACGTCTTGGGCGAGTTGACATGGGCGCCGGCGTTCGGAAATCCCATTCGTCTCTTCATCGAGGCGAAATGGAGAGGGCAGGGACGGGCGAGGGTGGGTATCCCCGAGGCGCGGCACGCCGTCGGCATCCTTCAGGATGTCAACCAGGTTCTGGTGACGGTGCAGGCGCGGCCGGCCGGAACCGCTCCAGGTCTAACAAACGAGGACGTCACCAATAGCGGGCGAGGATTCTGTTACAGCTATCGGTATGCGCTGTGTTCAACATCGGGCTTTTCGCCTGGGGCGCAAGCCTATGCCCTGGCCCACCAGGTGGCGCTGCTCGATCTGTCTCATCAGGAATACGACGAGTTGCGATCGGCGATCGACACGGTGGGCGACGATCTGCATGATTATATTGAAAGTACGGAACGCACCGCCAGCGCGTCGGCGCCGCCGCGAGGCCGGCTTGTCAGACGGATTCGCGCCACGCTGAGACGTGAGCTATGGGGTCTATCGCAGGCGGACGCTGAGGGCGGCCTGTTGCCGATACTCCAGCCACTGCTCGAAGCCGCCTGGAATATCGGCGAACTCTTCGTTGGTGTATCGGCAACCGGCTTTGTCATTCTCCTCAAGGCCGATCACCGCGAACGAATGATTCGCCATATGCAAGCGCCGGCCGATCCGTGGACCAGCATTCACTATCAGCTCGACGAGAATGGCGCATCCAATTGGCGTCTCACCGTTTCGAGCACAGACGGCAGCATCGAGCCCTGCCGACTATTCTTCGCTTTGCCTGATGCGATGCTCCGCGTCCTGGATGAACAGGCCGAGAGTAGCCGGCGCCGCGCGGCCGCTCTTAATCTGAAAGCGCAGCATTTTTCACGGATCACGGTCTACAGAATAACCGATGAGAAGAGTCTGATCTGCTCGCTCCGACTAGATGAGGGGTCGTTGGTGGAGGCACGCCGGCGTCTCGAGGGCCACACACCAAGGTAGACAATGATATGCTATCGTAAAAGTCCGATTGTCACTTGCGCTCGGACCCGTATCAGGCGGACTTTGTCAAAGCCTCGAATCGCCGCTGAGGCAGCCAATTTGACATTTCCAATCCCCTTCTGGAACCATGTCGCAGCCGTATAGTCAGGGTCCGCGCCTTTCTGAGCCGAGTGGCGATCCTTGCGCAAAGGCCGCCGCGTCCCTGCGCGGCTATGCTTATCAGCTCTATGCGAGCGGCCTCGCATGGCTGGATGTCGGTCCAAGCCAAGAGCTCTGGCTCGAGGTGGCGCAGGACTACGCGGTCGCGGCCGAGGAGGCGCTTCGTGCCGTGCAAGTCAAGGACACATCGGCCAGCATCACGATCAATTCGGAGGCGGTGCGCGATGCGCTGGACGGGTTCGTCGATCTGGTCGAGCGCAACCCGGATCGACAGGTCTACCTTCAGTTCCTGTCGACCTGTGCGATAGGTCGAGAACAGAAGCTCGAACACCGAGCTGGCGGCGAGGCAACGCTCCATTATTGGCGGCGGGCCGCGGCTGGAGCCGATGTGTCTCCCCTCCGGGCGATACTGGACAACATAGCGCTATCTGACCGAGCGCGAAACTTCATCGCGACCCGAGATGATACGACATTACGCGATGAGTTCCTGCGCCGCATCCAGTGGAGCTGCGGCAGGCAGCCCCTCGAAGGAGTGAAGCGCGAGCTCGAAGAGGGATTGCTTCATTATCACGTTGAGCATTTTCATGCGCCCGCCCAACGTGAGCGGCTCGCCGATGCCGTCGTACAGCGGATACTGTTGACGATTGCCGAAGGCGGACGGCGGCGCCTGGACGGACGCGAACTCCTGACCCTCGTAACAGACACAGCGAGCGTGCTGGTCCCGCGAACCGGCTTCGAGGCGATGATGAACCGCCTTACGCAAGAGGAGAGCATGGGGGAGCCGACCGCGCCCCCGAGCCTTCTCGAGCGGGAGTCGGAGTTGCCATTCCCGCCGGTGTTGGCCGCACGTGTCGAAGTGACAACCGATCTGCGGCAGCGCGTCCTGCGACATGGCGTGACCTTCGTGACCGGTGCGACCGGCACCGGTAAAACAACGGTCGCCCGTCTCATGGCCCGCCTGGAGGATACGCCTTGGTGCATTCTCGACCTTCGCGAGAGTACGGCTGAACAAATCACCAGTCGATTGAATGCGGCGCTGAGCGAACTCGTGGGGTCCGATTGGCGCGGCCTCATCCTCGATGATCTCAACGAGATCGAAGACCCGGCCGTTCGGCGGAGCTTAGTGCGTTTTCTTGCGGCACTGCGTCGACACGACATGCTGTGCCTCATCACGGCTTACCGCCCGCCTTCGAGCCGAGCCTTCTCTGACCTCGGGCTGGATCAGGGTGCACAGCTGTCCGTCCCTGATATGTCGCTTATCGAAATCGCAGCAATGGTGTCAGAGGCTGTCCTCATTGCTTGAGCGACCGCCACAGCCGCTCGATGAAGACGTTGTCCATCCAACGACCGCGGCCATCCATGGAGATCTTGATCCCTGCGCCCGCCAACGCGCCGGGTGAAGGCGCACTGGTGAACTGACTGCCCTGGTCGGAGATCGAGAAGCTGCACGCCAAGATCGGACAACTGACAGTCGAGCGCGATTTTTTAGCACGGAGGTCCGGAAGATGAGCACGCCGGACCGTCGAGGAATGCTCGATCGCGCCGACCCAGGCGCTGTCGATCCGCCGGCAATGCATGTTGCTTGGCATCGCGCGCTCTGGGGTCTACCGGCCGCCACGGCCGGCCAACGACAACGGCCTTGCCCTGATGCAGCGGATCGACGAGCTGTTCACCGCCTGGCCGTTCCTGGGCTCGCGGCGAATGACCACTATGCTGAAGGCTGAGGGGCTTCAGGTCAATCGCAAACGCGTGCAGCGCCTGATGCGCAAGATGGGCATCGCGGCGCTGGGACCGAAGCCGAACACGACGAAGCCGGCGCCGGGACCGGCCAAACCAGGTGTGGGCGGCCGACATCACGTATTTGCCCATCGGCCGTGGCTTTCTCTATCTCGTCGCCGTCATCGACTGGGCGAGCCGTGCGGTTCTGGCGTGGCGGTTGTCGAACACGATGGACGTCTCGTTCTGCGTGGCGGCTCTGGAAGAGGCGCTGGCGACGTACGGCACGCCGGAGATTTTCAACACGATCGTCATATTGCGCAGCAGATAGGGATAGATCTTGTGGCCTCGCGTTCGCGCACGTCCTCGCTCTCCCGCCGGACACCCGCGTCAAAAGCTCGGGCCGCCTGGTCCAGCAGTTGCTTCTTCCAGGCATAGATCTGGTTCGCGTGAACCTCATGGCGCTGGCCAGATCGGCCACCGTCGCCTGCTCCCGCACGGCTTCCAGCGCGATCTTTGCCTTCAACGCCGCGTCGATCTTCCGTCGTGTCTTTTCGTCATCATGCCCTCCGTCTATCAAACGGAGCGGCCCTTTTCCAACTAAGCCTCTGGTCCTAAAATCGGGGTCCATTTCAATCATGGTTGCGGGAACACGTTCCAACGGCACCAGAGGTGATCTCTTCACTGACGGTCCGTGTCGTTGTGATGAGCCGTGTCCGGTTGAAGACGTGCATGTAGGACGTCCGACAGTAAGGCTGGCGCGTAGCCCGCCGCCTCAGTGCGAAGCACGAGGTTTTTGCCATTCTTTAAGCAACACTCGCACCACCCCTTTTGCGGCACACTGATTGCTAGGGACGCGGGGCAGAGCCGTTGGTTGCTGCGGATTTTGGAGGGCGGCAGCGACGCCCGCCAAGTCCGGATGTAATGTAGGTTTTGCGATGAGCCGGATGAGGCGGTCCGACAGTCGACCTTCTGCCCCGCGCGGTCTCGAAAGACCGCGCTGGTCGGCTGCCTTCATTTCACTGGTTAGTACATGTGCTCTTTACTTATGCTGGAGTCGCCGGAATTCCGAGAAGCCCTAAGGCTACGAGAAGAGCTCAAAGCGAAGCTCCTTCGCGCTCAATTAGATGTGGCCAGGTATAAGGCTGAGTTGTCGGAACTCGAGCAAAGGACGGTGAGGGATCTTGATCTTAGAACGGAACTGATCTGTTGGTAGCAGCGTCGTTCGCGATGGGTCGCTTCGCTGTTCGAATTCTGCGAGTGAGAGCGAGGATGTTATGCCCAAGACCACCGATGGTAAGGCCAAACAGGGGGCCGTTATAGATGGCAACCGAACAAGCGCGAGTTCGCTGTCACAATTTCGCGGGATCGATCATATTGCGATTGCTGTGCTCGACCTTGAAGCCTCTATTGAGTTCTTTCGGGACGTGCTGGGCTTTGAATTGAAATGCCGGTTTCACATCAAGGGTCGAGCGACCGGCATGCTATCTGCCGAGCTTGAGACCCGAGGAATCAGGTTTGTTCTGTGCCAGGGCACTGAACCGACGTCTCAGGTCTCAGAGCTCGTGCGCCATCACGGCGTTGGAGTTGCTCATATCGCTCTTGAGGTCGATGACGTCGATGCTGCTGTAGAGGCTCTAAAATCTCGTGGCTTGGGATTCGATACGAGTGTGATTCGAGGTCCTGGATTGACGCAGGCCTTCTCAAGTCGGTCCATTGAAACGGGGCTTAGCTTCGAAATCATTCATCGAGGCGGAGAGACTGGCTTTCTCGAATCGAATGTCCAGCAGCTTTTCGACCAACTTGAGCAGTCTGGAAAATATTGAGCAATAGGACGTGTACACCTCGATGAGTCATGTCGGACACCGGTGTGATTTTATCCTTCCACGCTTTTCCAAGACTCCAGGATGAATGTCAGGTCGCAAAAATCAGTAATGAACTTCCTGAACGAAGTCTCCAGTCTGTTTCCGTCAGCTGTCTCGCTAGCGTCAGGCAGACCGAGTGACCGGTTCTTCGATAGGCTCAATCCCCAGGTTTTGTTGAACGCGGTGAACGTGTATCAAAACGATTCAGTTGGTGGTCACGGGGGCGCCCACGGATGGGCTCACTTGCTGCAGTATGGACGAACGGCCGGCATCATCAACGAGCTCGTTGCGCAACAGGTGCAATGCGATGAGGGGGTTCCGGCGAGCGCGGACCGCGTACTGATCACCTCAGGATGCCAGGAAGCAGTCGCCCTCTGCCTGCCGGCGCTCTGTCCGGAGCCGTCGGATGTGCTGCTGGTCTGCAATCCCACCTATATCGGTGCGATCGGTGCAGCCAAGGCTACAGGAGTCGCTGCCGCGGCGTTGTCCAATTCAGAACCTTGCCTTGCTGACGCGATCGAGCTCGCCGTGCTGCAATTGCGCCAGAAAAGTCAACAGGCCCGGGCAATATATCTTATCCCCGATTTTGACAATCCGACCGGACGTGTTCTCGATGCAGACGAGCGACGCAACATCCTCCAAGTGTGCGCCAGACACCGGCTCGTCGTTTTAGAGGACAACGCATATGGGCTGTTTCGGTATGACGGCGATCCGGTACCCCCGATGGCCGCTTTGGATGAGGTCGGAAGTGTTATTTACCTTTCCACATTCTCGAAGACAATAAGCCCAGCTCTTCGCGTCGGAGCTGCAAGCCTGCCCGACACGATGTTTGGAGACGCTGCTGCTCGTCGGTCGCTTTGGGAAGATCTGGTCCGGCGCAAGAGCTTCGTTACCGTCAATACGAGCCAAATTGCCCAAGCGATCGTCGCGGGGCTCTTGATTCAAAACGGAGGACGTTTAGGCGATTGGATACGACCGGCTCTGGATTGGTACCGTGAAAATCGCGACATTATGTTGTGTGAGCTGGACAGTGTATTTTCGCCTTTCTCTGATCAAATTCGGTGGAGCCGTCCCTCCGGTGGCTTCTTTCTAACTCTTGATCTTCCTTTCAGATTTGGCGCGGACTGCGCAGACGAGTGTGCAAGGCGTGACCATGTCATCGTTACGCCGTTGAGCTTCTTCGCGTTGGATAACTCTCAAGACTGCAGGATACGATTAGCTTTTAGCGCGGTTACTCCCGAGCAAATCCGAACCAGTGTGACAGGTTTGGGTCACTATGTAGCGCGGCGCCTGGAGCAGAAATTGCTGAGGCTGCGCGACGGAGGGGCCCGGGGGTGAAGATAGTCGATCGCTTTCCTTTGGTGGACGCCAGCCGCGCACTTATGGCGGTATTCAGACGCAGCACCAGACGCTCGATCGGGTTACGCGCCACAGTACGTAAATAGTCAATTGGCGCGAGATCCTGAGTCCCGGGGGGATTGTTCTGAAGTGATCGACCGCGTGACCGTTGAAGACAAGTTTGCCTCGTTCGCGGCTCGCGCATTGCTTGTTATGGACACGGGGCACGTTAGGAGGGATCTGTGCCAGTCTCATCGAGTTGCGAAATAGGCGATTGTGATAGACAGCAATCTGCAGCCCCATCAACCTCGTCTAGCGTCTTTGTTGGCAGTGGGACGCTAGCTATCAGGTGCGCTCAGCTAGCAATGGAGATGGGCCATGTCATCCGAGGGGTGCTGTGTGCCGATGTCATATTCGGCGATTGGGCTGCACGCGCCAATATCTTGCGCGCAGCGAGTGTTGAAGAGCTCTCCGCCTTACTGAATGCCGAATCGGTCGAGTTGATTTTTCTTGTCGGCAATCCATTCAAATTGCCAGTGGATGTGTTTCGTCGTGTCCACAAAGGCGCCTTCAACTACCACGACGGCCCGCTGCCACGATATGCAGGAACTCATGCCACGTCCTGGGCGCTGCTGGCGCAAGAGGTCGAGTACGCAATTAGCTGGCATCGGATCGATCATGGTGTGAATACCGATGACCTGGTGATTGAACGTCAGGTATCGATCGCGCCCAACGATACTGCGCTAACTCTCAACCGTAAATGTGATCAAGCCGCCATCGTGGGCTTCCGCGAGCTCTTAACTGGCTTGGCGAACGGAGAGCTCAGTGTTCGTCCTCAGGCGGTAGTGGAGAGAAGCGATTTTCCGAGGTCTCGACCACCAGATGCCGCAGGCTGCATGCGGTGGAATCGTGCTGCGGAAAATTTGTCAGCGATGATGCGAGCCTTAGACTTTGGGCCGTATCATTCAAATCCGCTATGTCTGTCCAAGGCTCTGGTAGGCGACGACGTTGTCGTAGTTAGGAGCTTGGAGGTGTCGGCTCGACGCACGGGTTGTCCGGCAGGTACGTTAGTCGAAATCCACCCCAGCCACTGGCGTGTGGCAACAGATACGGAGGATGTTGATGTCTCGTTTGGCAGCGCGGATGGTAACGCGTTGGACGCGCGTGTGCTTGCGAGGGATTTCGATCTGGATGTGGGGGATTGTCTGCCAGTTTTAGGCGATGATCAGGCGCGGAGCATAACTGTCGCCCACGAAATGTTGGCGCCTCAAGAGCGTTTTTGGCGACAGCGGTTTGAGCGGTTCAAGACATTGCAGTTTCCTTTTTTGTCGTCTCGAGAAGCTGGAGCTCGCTCTAAATGGCAGTCGAGCTCGTGGTTCGTTCCAAGTGGTTTGGCCGAGCTGTCGCCGACCGATCGTGCGGAATACCTGATAAGCGCGTGGCTCATCTATCTCGCCCGCGTCACCGGCCAATCAGAGCTTCAGTTGGGATGGACTCCCGCACCGAAAAGTTCGCGAGCCGGGTTGAAGATCATAGACGCGCTTGTCGCTTCTGTCGTGCCAATGGAAATTACCATTGACCTCGGTCATGGTTTTGCTGCGGTGCGCAAAGTGGTGGCGGCCGAGTGCGCTCAGCTGAGGGAGTACGATAGCTTTGCGCGGGATCTTATCGCACGTTGTCCGTCGCTGGGGGGTATTGAGCTGCTACGATCGCGCAGACCATGGCCGATTGGCATCACGGTTGTGGCAAATAGCTGTTCTGCTACCGGTGTTAGCCTGAGTTCAGAGGCAATCCTATCCGGTGATTTATTGACGTTTGAGGTTTGTGCTCTAGACGGGCGCTTTCGATTGCACTTTGATGCAAGTCGCTTGGTGGCCGACCAGATCGACCGCATCACGCAGCATCTGCAAAGCCTTTTGTTTGAGGTGGCTGCCGATGCGCATCGGCCGGTGCAACGGATTGGACTGTTGCCGTTCGACGAACGGGTGTACTTGCTAGAGGAGCTGAACCGGACGGCGACGGCCTATCCGTCGGATCGGTGCATCCACGAGCTGTTCGAGGCACAGGTAGCCAAGGCGGCGGACGCGGTGGCGGTGGTCCATGAGGACGAGCGCTTGAGCTATGGCGAGCTCAATGCGCGGGCGAACCGGCTGGCGCATCATCTGATCGGGCTCGGGGTGAAGCCGGACCAGCCTGTGGCGATCTGCCTTGAGCGCGGCGTGGCGATGGTGGTGGGGCTGCTTGCAATCCTCAAGGCGGGTGGCGCCTATCTGCCGTTGGATCCGGCCTATCCGTGCGCACGGCTCAAGCAGGTTCTTGAGGATGCGCAGCCGCAACTGTTGCTGGCCGATGCTGCGGGACGATCCGCGCTGGGCGCCGATGCGCTGGCCGATCTGACGGTGGTCGATCTCGAGACGGCGACATCGGCCTGGGCGAAGCTGCCGGCCTCGGATCCCGACCCGCGTGCGCTTGGCCTGACCTCGCGCCATCTCGCCTATGTGATCTACACCTCGGGATCTACCGGCACTCCAAAGGGCGTCATGGTCGAGCATCGAAGCTTGGTCAACCACACGATTTGGCAGGCGGATAAATTCCATTTCACTACCCACGACGTTTTCTTGCAGCGAACCTCCCCCGCGTTTGATGCCGCCGTATGGGAGCTATGGACAGCCTTGTCGATTGGGGCGCGTTCAATTCTTCTTCCTCGCGACCTGCAATTAGATGTTCGAAAACTTTTAGAGCTACTGGATAAGTATGGTGTCACTGTTCTGCAATTGGTCCCGTCGCTTCTTGCAGCATTGCTTGCGCTTACCGACGTTGAGCAAAAGTATATCGGTTCTTTGCGTTTCACATTCTGTGGTGGAGAGCTTCTTAGAAAAGAATTAGCGAGCAGATGGTTGCAATTGACATCTCAGCCGCTTGTCAATCTCTATGGACCAACTGAGGCGACGATTGACGCGGCTGCTTGGCATTATTCCGCTGGATTTAATAGGTCAGTTGTCCCGATCGGCCGACCGATTGCGAACACGCGGATTTATCTGCTGGACGGTCATGGCGAACTTGTTCCGTTTGGGGCGATCGGAGAGCTTTACATTGGCGGGGCGGGGGTCGCGCGTGGCTATCTGAACCGGCCCGAACTGACGGCGGAGAGGTTCTTGGCCGATCCGTTCAGTGGTGAGGTCGGCGCA
>NZ_JADPKD010000016.1:0-1051 GCF_023073735.1 Bradyrhizobium sp. 160 | reverse complement strand
TAGAGCGTTAGCCCATCGGACTGAATCGCTGGGGATTCACAAATCAGCGTTTTGATGATTCAAGCTTGCCGCCGGGATTGGAGGCCGGCGGGCATGGCGAAACCGCTGTCGATGGATCTTCGCGAACGTGTGCTTGCCTGTATTGGAGGCGGCGTTTCAGGCCGGCAGGCTGCCGAGCGATTTGGGGTAAGCGCGGCGAGCGTGAGCCGCTGGCGCACGCGCGAACGGGAACAGGGGGATGCCCAGCCGAGAGCTCAGGGCGGCGATCGCAAGTCTCATCGGATTGATGCCCATGAGGCGACGATCGTGGCTTTGCTCGAGGCCTCTCCCGATATCACCATCGAGGAATTGCGTGACAGCTTGAGCAAACAAGGCCTGTCTTTCGGATATGGCACGATCCGACGCTTCTTCGAGCGCCACAAGATCACGCGTAAAAAAAGACCGCCCATGCCACAGAGCAGGATCGCCCGGATGTCTTGACGCGACGCCAGGCCTGGCGTGAGAGCCAGGACAAGCTCGATCGGGACCGGCTCGTCTTCATTGACGAGACCTGGGCATCGACCAACATGGCGCGAACACATGGCCGTTGCCAGCGGGGCGAACGCCTGCGGGCCAGCGTTCCTCACGGCCATTGGAAAACGACAACCTGCGTCGCCGCTCTAACCACGCGCGGCATCATCGCACCCTGGGTGCTCGATGGTCCCATCAACCGCGATGCCTTCGAGACCTATGTCGAAAAGGTCCTCGTACCAGAGCTTCCAGCCTTCGCCATCGTCGTCATGGACAACCTCTCCAGCCACAAAGGGCCGCGCGTCCGCGAGATGATCGAGGCTGCCGGCGCAACGCTCCTTTACCTTCCGCCTTACAGTCCCGACTTCAACCCGATCGAGAACGCCTTCGCAAAGCTCAAAGCAAATCTGCGAAAGGCCGCCGAACGCACTGTTGGCGGTCTCTGGGATGCCGTCGGGCGCATCATCGACACTTACACGCCCGCAGAATCCTCAAACTACTTCACTGCCGCGGGATACTTGCAACCTGATCGGCTAACGCT
>NZ_JADPKD010000031.1:0-81368 GCF_023073735.1 Bradyrhizobium sp. 160 | reverse complement strand
CGGATTACCTCACCCCGGCGGCCTACGCTGCCACATTCACCGCAACGGGCGATCGGCTGCGCAACCCCGACCAGCTCCGCCGATCGCCCGTTGCTCCACCTGCGCCACTCGGCGTACAAACCCCCGAGACTCTAACCGCTGCCGGATGAAAGTTCAGTGGCAGGTCAGTAGACGTAAAGTGCGCGATCGATTCGAAGGGTCGAACAGGCCCGCCTGATCGACACCTTCCAGTCGCTCCGCACCTTGTCGACAAGCTCCCGCTTGCGGCCAGGCCTCAGAGCTTTTTTGAGAGCACGTCCTTGTCCAAGGACAGGTCGGCGACAATCCGCTTCAGCTTGGCATTCTCCTCCTCAAGCTGGCGCAGTCGCTTCATCTCAGAGGGCATCAGCCCCGCATACTTCTTCTTCCAATTGAAATACGTCGCCTGACTAATCCCGGCCTTGCGGCAGACCTCCGCCACTGCCGCGCCATCTTCCGCCCGCTTCAAAACGAACGCGATCTGCGCTTCCGAAAACTTCGATGCCTTCATGGAACTCTCCTCGTCCTGGTGGGATCATAATTGGAAAAATTCCAGTTCAGACTGGCCTAATTTGGCGGGAGCAGGTCAGAGGATGGCGAAGGCCCCTGGCTGTCGCACGCCTCGCCGCTGACGCGAGGGCGCCGTGAACCAGCCAAACTCGATCAGCCGCATCTTGGCCTCATGGAGCGTCAGGCACTAGCTTGGCTAGCCGCGCCTTGAGGGCCAACAGCATTTACTGCGGATCGGCCTTGCTCTAAAAGCCCATGACGAGTCGTTCGCATAGAGCACGGTGACATGCGAGCGCGCGCATGGCGACAACGCCGCTCGTCGCTCCCGAGATCGAGGATGTAGTGCAGGAAGTTGTTGGCAGGGAGCGGGCTGACGCCTGCGACCTGCAGCGTACCCCTGTCAGTCCCTTGCTTCTCATCGCTCTCAAGAACTCCAGCTTCCGTTTGGACCCGAAGCTGGCGCGCTGGTGCGCTCGGATCGTTTAAACTGCCAACCCGCGCACGAGGGCGACAACCTCCTGCCAATCGGCCTGAACAGGTTCCTGCTGGTGCATTCCTCTATTCATGTTATTCGCCTCTCGACAGAAGTGAGCCGTCTTTCTTGGCGCTTCGCAAAAGGGCAAGAAATGCCCCGAAGCAGGCAGCCAAGGATACCAGATTGATGCCCAGTGCGATCAGCATCAGGTCGATCCTGAAAGTATGCTCCGTCAACAGCGCGCGCATACCCTCGAATACATAAGTCGGCGGTAGTGCCCAAGCGACGTATTGCAACCGAGCCGGAAGTACGCTGACGGGGTAGTAGACGCTGGCCAGTGGCAACATCGCAAACATCAACGTCCAGACAATGCTTTGGGCCTCAAGCCCATTTCGCAGCACCAGGCCCGAGACGAAGATGCCGACCGCCCAGCTCGTAAAAATCAGATTGCAGAAGAAGGCGATCAAGGGCAAGCCGAGGTCATAGATGTTGAAGTGAAACAAGACCAGCGCGAGTAGCGTCATCGGAATGATTCCGATGGCCAGCCGGATCAGACTCATGACCATAAGCGACAGCAATAACTCGATCGGCTTCAGCGGACTCATCATTAGATTGCCGATGTTGTGCGCCCACATCTCTTCAAGGAACGAGATCGAGAAGCCAAGCTGTCCGCGGAACAGGACGTCCCAGAGGATGACAGCACCGATCAGCGTGCCACCGGCGTGCGGGAAACTAGCATTTTCGGCGATGTAGAGCTGCAGAAAGCCCCAGGTGATGACCTGCAGCGCCGGCCAGTAGAGCAGCTCGAGTAGCCGCGGCCACGACGATATCAACAAATACCAATACCGCAGAATCATCGCACCGATCCGATGTACGGAGATGCCGCGTTGGAGAGACTGCTCGGTCATGGCGGCCCCTGACAGCAAGGGTGAGCGGAGCGACATCCGCCGGGTTTTGCGTTGTCCTCGGCTATCGCTGCGCTCTCGCCGGCTCTGGAAGTAGGACAGGAGCGACCTCATCGTGCCGCCTTCCTTGCGCCGTTCCCACGGCCGCGCGCGACGTCCAAAAAGACGTCTTCCAACGCAGTGCGGTTGTAGCGCGTCAAGATGGCATTTGGTGTGTCGTCGTCCTCGATGTGGCCGCGCTTCATAATGATAATTCGGTCACACAACCGCTCAACCTCGAGCATATTGTGCGACGCGAGCAGGATCGTGGCGCCGTGCTGTTTGCGATAGTGCTCCAGATGCGCCCGCACCCAATCGGCCGTATCAGGATCAAGCGATGCGGTTGGCTCGTCCAGCAAGAGCAGCTCGGGCTGGTTGATTAGCGCTTTTGCGAGCGAAGCGCGGGTCTTCTGGCCGGCGGAAAGCTTGCCGTTGGTGCGATCAATGAAATCGGTGAGGTCGAGATCACGGGCGAGCGTGGCAATACAGTCCGGCAGGTTTTTTACTGCGTAGAGCTTACCGAACACAGTGAGGTTCTGTCGCACGGTGAGCCGCATGGGCATGTCGACATAGGGACTTTGAAAATTGATTCGTCCCAGCACGGACGCGCTTTCCTGGGGCATGCGATGCCCTAGCACCTTTAAGCGGCCTGATGTAGGTAGTACCAAGCCCATGATCATCGCGATTGTGGTGGTCTTACCGGCGCCGTTGCCGCCGAGAAGACCAGTGATACTACCGCGCGGCAGTGAAAAGGAGATACCGTCGACGGCGTGCGTCTGCTGGTAGACCTTGACGACGCGGTCAAGCTCGACCGCCGCGGATGCAGCACGGTCTTCGACCGCCGCCCCGTAAGCTTTATCATTGCGGGTCATGCGGGCCATTCTTGCTTATCCCTAGACGGGCAATTGCACGATCAGCATTATTCTCTTGGCTTGAATGTGAGCTCAATGCCGAGACGAAACAGTACTCTAGGCTGTTCGCGGATCCGTCGGCTAACCAGAACCGAACCAGACCGATTGTTTGTTCGAACATCGGATGCGGTCGAGTTTGCAATGATTTGCTGTCGTGGTCCTTGTATGGCTGTGGTTGCGAAAGAAACGTCAGATGTTCCGTAAGCGTCACGATCTTGATCTCTTCGAGTGTGGCCGATGGCCTGAAGATTGCTATTGCCGGTCACGATGCCTTTGCGCGCCATGCCCGTTCCCATGGGCTTTTAGTTTAGAAGACTCACTCGTGACGCCAAAACAGTTTTGGGTGGCTCACCAGTCATATAGATCAGCTATTTTGCTTTGAGTTGAAACTGATTCATTCGATGATCCTGGCAGGTCTTAAGATACGTAACTCGCACTTCACTAGAATTCACTCTCCGTCACGAAAGGGCGATCAATTGTTAGCTCGCTACCGTCCACTATAGTGCAGACCTGCGTAGCGGTTCGTTTCCAGCAAGCACCGTGCCATCTGCAACATCGCGCCTTGACCGGCTGCTTGCCACAAGATGATGCTGAATATGTAGGATCCACAGCGCATCTCCTCCTCCTTCAAGTAAGTTAATAGACTTGATGGAACTGAACGTCATTTTCTATCCACTAAATGTAATAGTTCGAACAGAACGGCTCGCATCGCCCATTCTAGTATGCTGACGCACTGCAACGCGATCTTCGCCTTCACCAGATCAACTTCCATGTCGTCCTCTGCGTCATTCTCCGCTTCTTCGATTGAGACGGAGAGGATGGCGATTGTGAGCATCCGCCGTGAGCCAAAGGAGCGTCAGTCGGCAGCTCGCTATCACGCCGCCGGGTCAAGGTGATCTGAGGCCGGCAAACTGGACCATTTTTGGCTAGAGTTGGCGCTGCGTCAATCCGCTCGGCTGGGAGGAGCGGACAACGATGAAGGCCTCGAAGTTTTCGGACGCCCAGAAGGCGTTTATCCTCAAGCAGGGCAACGACGGGGTCCCGGTGGCGGACATCTGCCGCAAAGCCGGGATCAGCCAGGCGACCTATTTCAACCGGAAGAAAAAGTAAGACGGACTGCTGCCGACCGAGATGCGCCGGTTGAAGCAGCTCAAGGACGAGAACGCCAAGCTGAAGAAGCTGGTGGCAGATCTGTCGCTTGACAAGGAGATGCTGCAGGACGTGATCCGCCGAAAGCTGTGAAGCCTGGTCGGAAGCGCAAGCTCGTCGATGAGGTTTGCGGTGATTGGCAGGTCTCGATCCGCAAGGCTTGCAAAGCCCTCGAGTTCGATCGATCGACCTACCACTACAAATCTCGTCGCTCCGGCCAGGCCGCCCTCGAAGCTCGGATCAAGGAGATCTGCCATGTCCGCGTACGCTACGGCTATCGCCGTGTCCATGTGCTGTTGCGCCGCGAAGGATGGCGTCACGGCCAGAACAAGACCCGCCGCGTCTTTCGCGAATTGGGCCCGCAATTGCGTAACAAATCGCCAAAGCGCCGGGTCAAGGCCAAGCTGCGCGATGACCGCCGGCCGGCGAAGCGGGTCAACGAGATCTGGGCGATGGACTTTGTCCATGACCAGCTGGCGAATGGTGGCAAGCTCCGGGTGCTCACGATCATCGATATCTTCTCTCGCTTCTCGCCGGCGCTGGAGCCGCGGCTCACCTTCCGCGGCACCGATGTCGTGGATGTTCTGGAAAGGCTTTGCAATGAAGTGGGAGTCCCTGCCACGATCCGCGTCGATCAAGGCAGCGAGTTTGTGTCGCGCGACCTCGATTTATGGGCCTACCAGCGCGGTGTCACGCTAGACTTCTCACGGCCAGGCAAGCCGACCAATAATGCTTTTATCGAAGCGTTCAATGGCCGCTTCCGGGCCGAATGCCTCAATGCCCATTGGTTCCTGTCGCTTGCGGACGCCCGGGAAAAGGTGGAGACTTGGCGCGCAGAGCGGCCGCATGGAGCCATCGGCAATCGGCCGCCGATTTTGCTGCAAAAACACGTCGGCGCCATCAGCCCGCCAACGTGATCAGAGGCGCAAAACTCTAGTTCTGGGTGGTCCAAAGTTCGGTCTCGCTACATAAATTGCATCGTGCTCTAACGCCGCTGGATGAAACTTCAGTCGCAGGTCAGTGGCTGTCGCCAACAAGTTGGCTCGGATCATCTGGGCAATGATGACGACAGGTGAGTTCTATCGGCCTAAGGTGTGAGGGCAGATCACAGCGTGATGGAAACCAGCGGAGCTGGGGATCGAGAAAGCCCGAAGAGTTTTAAGCGCAACAATCCACCCATTGATGAGGCCTCGATCCGCGATCCCCATCACGGCCAGCGGCCATGCTATCGACGCAATGTCAGGCCGTATACATGAACGCACCCGACCGATATCCGAAATGCTGCAAAAAAAATGCTCTTGCATCCGCGGGGCCGTCTGTACATGAAACTCTCGACGAAGCCATTCTGCATGGGCTTTCCCGGTGCGATGAAGTGCCAATAGATGGCTGCGTCCTTGCACCAAGCCAGCTTCGCATTGCAGGTGAATTCGGTGCTATGGTCGGACACGATCATTTCTGGCTTGCGGCGTCGCTGGACGATTGCCGTCAGTTCCCGAGCGACGCGCCGTCCCGCAATCGATGTCTCCGGAATGACGTCCAGCCATTCGTTGGTCGCTCATCAACGATGTTCTGGATGAGCGCCGGCCGCGAGCGGCGGGCTCGCCGCTTGCGAACGGTGAGCCCTTCTTCCGGACAAAGCCGGTTGATCCGACAGCAAGACGAACAGCCGGCGATAGCGGAAACGTTGTCGCTCGTTGGTGAGATCGCGGAACCGGCCACGCAGAGCCGGCGTCTGGCGGGCGGTAGGAGCGAAACCGAATCATCTTTCGATCCGCGGCGACAATCGAGCAGGCTCGCCGTTCACACAGGACTCATAGGACCTGCAGATACGCGACCGCGGCGGTCCCTACCATTCATTTTGAAAGAAGCTCCCGAAGCGCAGCTGCATCAAGCATCTGCATAGCCAGAAGTCTCTTCAGCTCGAGTTCTCCTCCTCCAGCGCCTTCAGCCGTCTCGTCTCCGAAACGTCCTGTCCCGCCCCTTTTTCCAGCTGGACTCAAAAAACTGCTTCTGGAGGAAGCGCCTCGTGGCAGGTTAACGAGGTCAAGGTGGCTGGGAGCTGTAGCAATGCTAGAAGTGGGGTCGAATTCATAGTCACCTAACTTTGCGCTCTTTTGGCGCGTATGATGGCATTGTCAAGAAGTGTGTCCAACAAGCTAGCGTATGCGACACCTGATTCCTCCATCATCCTCGCAAACATACTGGAAGGCCTAAGTAACGGGGCACTGCCTATCTCGTTGACCAAGAGCTCTCCATCGGGACGCATAAAGACATCAACCCGAGCCATTGCCTCGCAGCCAGTTGCCCTGAACGCTGCGCGCGACAAGGCTCGCACTCGATCAACATCCGCCTCGTGGAGCTCTGACTTAATCTTAATTCTTACTCCGTCCCCGTCCTGCTTCGCTTGAGATGTAAAAAAGGAGCTCGCATCAACCGGAATGATTTCGCTTGGCCACGAACAAAGTAGGTCGTTCGGCGGGCCGGGCTTTTGTAGAATGCCACACTCGAGTTCCCGGGCTTGCACATGCTCCTCGACTAAGATCTTTCCGTCATAGCTAAACGCGAGCTGCACAGCAGCCTGAAACTCAGATTCGCAAGTTACCTTGCTGACGCCTATAGAAGAATGAAGGGTTGCCGGCTTCACGAAAAGGGTCTGGCTACAGAGCGCCTCTTGGGCCCCTCGAAACGTCACGCTCTCCCCAGCTATCAAAACCAAAAACCGGGGTGTCGGAAGACCGGCTCCGAGCAATGTCTGCTTGGCTATCTGTTTGTCGAAGCATATCCACGGCGCGGGCCCGCGAGATCCCACGAAAGCAACCTGCGCCGCTTCCAACACGGCGGAGCAGAAATAGGGGGAGATTGGGAACACTACGTCAACGTGAACTGTGGTGACATCTCCGCCGACTCCGTAAACAAGAGCATCGCCGCCGCTTCCCGGCACAAACATTAGCTGGGCGCCCGAGGATTCCACATGTGAGGGAAAGTCTTTTGAATTCTTCTGCAGCCACCACTTGCCATCCCGTGCGACGCCAACCAATATTGGGCGATAGCGTTTCTTGTCTAAGCCTTCGTAGACAGTTTTTGCCGACGTCATTGAAATTTCGTGCTCAACGGGACCGCCACCAAACACCAGTGCAACATTCAGTAAGGTCATGATTAGCGTCCTACGAGAGAGAGACAATGCTTGAGCGTCACATAGCATCACATGACCATCGACAGCGACGTTCTGCAACTACCAAAAATCACGCTTGCATAAGGCTGCGATCTTATTTACGGGGGCGCCCTGTAATTCGAACGCAGTCACTCTCGAGAGCGTCGACTGATTGAAGTTATTGCGGGGTCATAGACGACAAGGTGACGGGCTTTCTCGCCCGTCCGATTTTGCGCGACTGGCCGTATCTGTGGATCGACGCCACTCAGGTGACTACTGCGTCCTTGGGGACGCGATCTGTTGTCGCGCAAGGTGATCTTTTTGATAAAGACCGGAATCCCGAGAGATAAGTTCTGCGTCAAGTTCAGCAAAATTGATCATGGGGTCCGGCCGAGCCATCCCCTCGGAGCCGCCGTCGCTCGCTTGCCCAAAAGCGCAGCCCTGGCGAGCGACGGCGGCGGAGAGAGGTGGCGTGCATCCCCTTGGTGGGCCTGAGCATCGTCAGGCCGCCTGGCGCAACGCCTCCTTCTTGTGCTCCTTGAGCAGATCCATATTGAGATGTCCGATGGTCTCGATCCAGGCCTCGTGATGCTCGACGGTCAGCGCTCGTACCAGCCTTAAAACAGCTCTTGGCATTGGGGAAGAATTTCCCCACATAGGTCCGCCGCCGGATCTTATCATTGAGACGCTCCAGCATGTTGGTAACCGGTATGAGATTTCGCGGTGCCAACGTTCCGCTGCGGTGTTCTACATCGTGGCGTATCGTGCGACCATCGGGACAGAGGCACCGGGACCACGATGTGCGGGCATGCCGATGCATTCGATGAGCCGAGAGCTCGAGTTAGTAGCTGGCCGCCTCTGCGACACGCCCGGTTGCGCCGAGAGCGCGAACCCGTAGCTGTCGTGTCGCCCGCAGCTCCCATCATCATGTGTCGGGCAGAGGTGCGAATGCGACGGGTCATTGGCTACGGCAGGCTTCGACATGCAGGCCGACTGCGCTGGAGGGATTTGGCAGGATGCCGATTCCGAGGCGATCGCGCGCACCGTTCCGATTTGATCGCGCTCGGCATTCCGAAGTGATGGCGCGCGCAGCATTCCGAGAATTGTCCGCGCAGGATTGCGGAGCGATCGCGCGCACTTTGGAGGCAGGAGAACCTGATCGCTGGAGCATTTTCCGGTCGGATAGCGATCGGAGAAATGGATGCCGACGAGGAGGGTTACGATGCGCCACGTGCGCGAGATTTTGCATCTGAGCCTGGAAGCGGGGCTATCGACGCGGGTGATTCGCGAGCGTTCCGGGGTCGGGCGACGACGGTCCGGAACTGCTGAAGCGGTTTGCCCGCTCCCGGGCTGAGCTGGCCAGTCCCTGTGGAGATAAGCGATGCCGACCTGGAAGCGTGCCTGTACGGCTTACCTGGTGTGAAGCCCGGCCGGCGCAAGCAGGCGGAACCGGACTGGTCGGCGGTGGCACGTGAGCTGAAGCGCAAGCATGTGACGCTGCAGGTTCTGTGGAAGAATATAGCGCCGCTGACCCGGGTGGGGTGGCTATCGCTACAGTCGTTGGTGACCTGTTCCGGCGCTGGGAAGGTCGCCTGCCTCTGACGATGCGGTAGAACCACGTGGGCGGCGAGAAGATGTTTGTCGATTACGCCGGCGACAGGGTGCCGCTTGTAGTCGACCGCCGGACCGGTGAGGTGCGCGATGCCCATCTGGTTGTGGCGGTGCTCGGCGGGTCGAGCTTGTCATTTGCCTGCGCGACGTGGACCGAGCAGTTCGCTGACTGGATCGAGGCGCACAATAGCGCCTCGCATTCTTCGGCGGCGTGGCCCGACAACGCGAAGGTCCCGGTGATCAAGGCGTGTCACTTCGATCCGGTGGTCAACCGCAGCTATACCGACATGGCCGCCACTACGGCACGGCGGTGCTCCCGGCGCGGCCGAGAAAGCCGCGGGATAAGGCGAAAGTCGAGCCTGCGTCGGCATTGTCGAACGCTGGGTTCTGGGCCGCTTTTAACCGGATCTTCTACAGCCTGACCGACGTGAACGCTGCGGTCGCCGAGTGCATCGCCGATCTCAACGACACACGGGTCCTGCGCCAGTACAGCAAAACGCGGCGTCAGCTGTTCGAGGAGATCAACGCGCCGAACCTCAAGCCGCTGCCGAGCGAACCGTGGATCCATGCTGAGTGAAAGCGTTGCCGGGTTGGGCTCGATTATCACATTGTGATCGAGCACCACCATTACTCGGTGCCGTGGCGCTTCGCCCGTCGCGAGGTCGAGGCCCGCATTACCCCACGCACCTTCGAAATCTTCCTTGATGGGAACGCATCGCCGCCCACATGCGTGGACGTGGCAACGGGCGGAATACGACGATCCCCGAACATATGCCGTCCAGCCACCTGGCGCTACCGTGAATGGACGCCGTTGAAAATCCGGGAAGAAGCTGCGCGGATCGGGCCAATGCTGTCGCTGCTGGTTGAGAAGATCATCGAGGATCGGCCGCTTCCCGAGCAGGGTTACCGTTCATGCCTCGGCATCATCGGACTGGAGAAGCGCTTCGGCGCCGAACGCCTGGAAGCGGCCGCGCGGCGCGCGCTGGAGATCCAGGCGCGCAACTATCCCTCAGTCAAATCGATCCTTGAGAAGGGGCTCGACAAGATCCCGGTGCGCAAAGCCCCGGAGCAAACGCCGATCTTCCACACCGACATCCGGGGCCCCCGATATTACCACTGAAAGGACTGCAATGCTCAAACACCCGACTCTCGAACTGCTGGGCCAACTCGGTCTGGCAGGCATGGCCGATGCGTTCATCGAACTTGAAGCAACGGCGGCCGCGCTGCGCGCGGTCTCGATCGCCGACTGTTCGACAAGGGCGACTGGATCGCCGCCCATGAGGGCTTGGCCATTATCGGGCCGGCCGGCGTCGGGAAGAGTTGGTTGGCCTGCGCCATCGGCCACAAGGCTTTCCGTGACAATCGCTCGGTCCTCTACGCCCGGCTGCCGCGCCTGATCGATGACCCGTCCCTGGCCAAGGGTGACAGCCGCATCGCGGCGCGCATGAAAAGCCTCGCCAGGGTCGATCTCCTATCCTTGATGGTGTGGACGGCCTCACCTCAACGGCATCATAGTGCCAAGGCGTGGCCGCCAGAGCGCCACTAAGAAGGGAGACCGTCCGCAATGAAGTTTATCAGAATTGGCGTTGATCTCGCCAAGAACTATTTTCAGATTCACGCGCTATCCAGCGAGGATGCTCCAGCCGTAAAGCGCAAACTGATGCGCCGGACCATGCGCGAGTTTCTTTCTAAGATCGAACCATGCCGCGTTGGTATGGAGGCTTGTGGCTCAGCGCACTATTGGGCGCGCGAATTGAAGGCTATGGGACATGATGTATCTCTGATACCGCCGGCCTACACAAAACCATATGTCAAGCGCGGAAAGAATGATGCAGTCACCCGGAAGCCATCTGTGAAGCGGTTTCGCGTCCTGCCATGCGCTTTGTGCGATCAAGAGCGCTGATCAGCAGGCGACCCTGATGCTGCACAAGCAACGCGCGAGTTGCTCGTCAAACAGCGAACGATGAGCGTAAACGCTCTACGCAGCCATCTAGCCGAATTCGGCCTTGTCGTCGCCAAGGGCACCGGCCGCGTCGACGAGCTCTTAAGTCTCGCAGAAGGCGACACGGGTCTGCCGGACGCTGCTGTCATGGCAGCAAGGGTTCTCGGTCAAAAAATTGATGCGCTCGGAGGCGCGCTCAATGATTTAGAGAGGCAGATCGCCAAGGTCCACGCGCTCAGCGAGACGAGCCGTTCGCTCGGAGAAATTCCCGGCATTGGCAAGCTTGTTGCCTCGGTAATTGCAGCCAGTGTACCCGACCCGAGCGTATTCAACTCCGGGCGGGATTTTGCTGCCTGGCTGGGGCTGACGCCCAGGCAAATTTTCAAGCGGGGGTAAACCGACTCTCGGAGCCATCACCAAAGCGGGTAATCGATACATAAGGAAGCTACTTGTTCTCGGCGCAACATCGCTTCTAAACGTTGTCGGGAAACGCCGCGGCGGCTTGCGCGACTGGGATGTCGGGCGCTTGCAAAAAAGCCGGCGCGGCTTGTAACCGTCGCCTCGCTAACAAGCTCGCTCGGATCATCTGGGCAAGATGAAAACGGGAGAATGCTTCCGCACTGAGATGTTTGCCAAGCCTTGAATCTTGGTGTCGGATAGCCGCATCCGAAAGGCGCAATAAGCTTGGTAAGTGCAAGAAAGGCATGATGAAAGACAACGGTCGCCACCGAAAGCCAGGAAAACCCGACCAGTCGTGTGAGCTTTAAAGCTCGCATCCTTGATGTGACCCCTTGGTTGTCGGACTTCATCAGGGCCAGCGGAGATATGATCTGTCAATCGGCTTGCAAATTTGACCCCCGCATTGCCTCATCCAGAATGTTACTGGACAACTTCTCGCCGATGATTGGGTCGGGGCCATCGAATTGGTTCGGTGGCGTCTATGGCGGGAAAGATCAGCATGGGCGCGCGGCGCGAGGTGGTGTCGGCAGTAACGGAGCGTTACCGGTCGGCCAAACGAGGGGAGAAGGGACGGATCCTCGACGAGCTGTGCGCGACGACGGGCTGGCATCGCAAGCATGCGGTGCGCGCGCTCCGGCGACGCGAGACGGTTGGATCGGGCAAGCTCGAGACAACAAGAAAGCGAAGACGCAGATATGGCGCGACGATCAAGGACGCGCTGACGGCGCTGTGGGAGGCGTCGGATCGGGTGTGCGGCAAGCGGCTCAAGGTGATGATCCCGACCTTGCTGCCTGCCCTTGAGCAACATGGCCGATTGCAGCTTGGCCCGTCGGACCGTGATCGTGTTCTGGCGATCAGCGCCGCCACCATCGATCGCGTGCTCGTCGATGTGAAGATCGCGGCGAGCGGCGGGAGGCGGCGCCGTGCTGGATTCTATTCGGCAATCCGGCGCGAGGTCCCGATCCGCACCTTTAATGACTGGAACAGCCCGCCGCCCGGCTTCTGCGAGGTTGACATGGTCGCCCATGGCGGCACGTCGGTGGCTGGCTCGTTCATTCAGACCCTGACGATGGTCGATGTCGCTACCGGCTGGACGGAGTGCCTGCCGTTGCTGACGCGGGAAGGTTCGCTGGTCGTCGAGGCAATCAATCGGGCGCAGAGCCTCTTCCCCTGGCTGTTGCGCGGCGTAGACTTTGACAACGACAGCGCCTTCATGAACGATGTCGTTGTGCCATGGTGTCGCGAACAGAAGCTCGAAGTCACTCGCTCCCGCGCCTACAAGAAGAATGACCAGGCGTTCGTCGAGCAGAAGAATGGTGCCGTCGTCCGTCGCCTGATGGGCTACGGCCGCTTCGATGGCGTCGATACGGCCCGTGTGATGGGCCGCCTCTATGCGGCGGCACGGCTCTACGTCAACTTCTTCCAGCCGTCATTCAAGCTCAAGGAGAAGCGCCGCGAAGGGGCCAAGGTGATCAAACGCTATCATCTTCCATCGACGCCCTATGAGCGCGCATTGGCGCATCCCAAGGTGACCGCGGCCGTGAAGAAGCGGCTGCGCGATCAGTATCGCTCGCTCGATCCAGTCGCGCTGTTGTCCGAGATTCGCGCGACCCAGGACGAACTCGGCAATCGCGTCGATCGTCGTCCCGGACAGGTACGCGGCTTGCAACCCGACAGCACGAGCACCGCGCCAGCGACCGCAGCCACTTTTGCGAAGACACTCGGTAAGACGACGACGTCCGGCGAGCCGCGTGCCACGCACCGGCACCCCCGTCGGCCCTATAAAACCAGGGTTCGCATGCCGTCCAAACTCGACCCGCATATCCTAACGATCGAGGGCTGGCTCACTACGCAACCGCAGTTAACCGCGCTCGCCATCGTCGACCGGCTGAGGGAGAAACACCCAGAGGAGTTCGGGACGAGACAGCATTCGATCGTGCAGCGTCTGCTGAGGGCGCTTAGACGGAAGACCGCCGAGCAGTTGGTTGCGGAGGAGCCGCTCGGTGAGGCCACCACCGCTGCCCCATTGCCCGGGATTGTGGACGGCTCGGGCTATGTAGGGCCCGACCCGCCCACAGCCCCTCTCGTCGAGCAAGCCGGGAAAGCTACATGGCGCGGCCGACCAGTCGACTTCGCATCCGTGCCATCAGGGTAACATTTGCTGATGCGGCAATACGGGGGGTCAATATTGCAGGCCGAATGACAGCATGTGATGACCCTTTATGTTGGTTGGGACGTATTGCAAAAGGAAAACAGAGATTTGTGTCATCGACGGTGACAGTCGGCGCACTTGGCGGGGCAAATGCTCCTCGGAACGAAGTGCATCGCGATGGCGCTGCGCGAGCACGCTCCAGACGCAGTTCGGGTCGGCATGGAAACCGGGCCGTTGGCGATCTGGCTTTGGCATGGGCTCCGCGCTCTCGACGTTCCAATCGACTGCATCCACGCGCCCGATGTCGCGGCGGCGCTCTCGCTACAAGTTAACAAAACGGATGTGAACGATGCATTTGGGATCGCGCAAGTGGTGCGCTCCGGTTGGTACCGGCCCGTCGCCATCAAGAGCCTGCAGAGCTGTCGTATCCGAGCCCTGCTCTCAGCCAGAGGCGAACTCGTCGCGATTCGTACGACGCTTTACAATCAAATTCGTGGTCTACTGAAGACCTTCGGCGTGGTGCTCGCAGCCGGTAAGGGTGGAACGTTCGAGCGCGCAGTGCTTACGCGATGTCCGGCGGACCCCTTGATCCGAAGCGCCATTGACGCGCTGCTTGAGGCTTGGCGTGTTGCGGGAGAGCGCAGGCAGAGGCTCGATTCGCAACTTCTACGTCTTACGCGCTCCCATGAGGCCTGCCAGTGCATGATAACGATCCCCGGTGTAGGCGCGATTACTGCATTGACGTTCACGACGGCCATAGACGATCCTAACGCTTCTCCCGATCCACCGATGTCGGACCGTTTCTCGGCCTGACACCTCAGCGCTATCAATCCGGCGAGGTCGATATCTCTGCAGGTGACCGCATGAGCCGAAGACTTCTGTTCGAGGCGGCCAACGCGCTCATGACGCGCGTGCGCAAAGATAGTGCACTCCACCGTTGGGGGCAGCAATTGATGGCTCGGATCGGGTCGCGAAAGGCGAAGCTCGCCGTGCGCGCAAACTCGCCATCATCCTGCATCGTATCTGGCTGGATGGCACGGAGTTCGCGGTTGCACCGGCTAGCTGAGCCTAGCTAGCTAAGCCAATATGATCTCTGTAGATCGCCCTGGACGGACGCTGGCTGGATTATCCCGTAACTTCTCGGGCGGCTTCAGACCGCGGGAATCACTTGGGGAGATCCACTTGCGAGGGCCATGATGAGGCGGCACATTCTTCCGACCTCGAAGACGACAAGGTCCGGTACCCAGGGCAGTTGACAGCGATTAGACGACAAGAAACCGTTCCGGCTCTACCGGGAAGAGAGGCTTGCGGTGCGCCGCCGTGGCCGGCGCAAGCGGGCGATCGGGACCCGGGCGCCGACGATGGTGCCGATGGCGCCGAACGGCCGCTGGTCGCTTGACTTCGTATCGGATCAGCTCACCGATGGCCGTCGATTCCGTATCCCCACCCTCGTCGATGATTGCACCCGCGAGACTGGTGGCCGACACCTCGCTCTCGGGAACTCGCGTAGCGCGGGTGCTAGACCGGCTGGTGATGGAACGCGGCAGGCCGAAGATGGTGGTCAGCGACAATGGCAGCGAGTTCACCAGCAACGCGATCCTAACGTGGGCCGATCAGAGCCGTGTTGCATGGCATTACATCGCGCCGGGCAGGCCCATGCAGAATGCCTTCATCGAGAGCTTTAAGTATAGACGGCCCCGCGGATGCAAGGGATTTCAGCAGCACTTTGGACACCGGTCGGGTACGTTCATGTATACGGCCTGTTTGTGCGACCGATGCCATGGCCGCTGGCCCTGATGGAGATCGCGGATCGAGGCCTCATCAACGGGTCGCGCTTGTTTCGCTTAAAGCTCTTCGGGCTTGCTCGATCCCCAGCTCCGCCGGTGTCCATCATGCTGTCATTTGCCCTCACACTATAACGTGGCCAACACACGCGACATTCAGGTCGCGAGCTTAGGCCGACAATTCCCCGCTCGTCAACATCGCCCAGACGATCCGGGCCAACTTGGTGGCAACGGCGATGGCGGCGACCATCGGCCGACGCCGTTCAAGCAGGGCTTCGACCCAGGCGCCTCCAACCCGGGAGCGTGCCTTTGGGTCGTGATCTGAGGCCGGCAAACTGGACCATTTTTGGCTAGAGTTGCGCTGCGTAAATCCCCTCGGCTGGGAGGAGCGGACACCGATGAAGGGCTCGAAGTTTTCGGACGCCCAGAGGGCGTTCATTCTGAAGCAGGGTAGCGACGCGGGCGCCGTGGCGGAGATCTGCCGCAAGGCGGGATCAGCCGGGCGACCTGTTTCAAGAAGAAAAAGTACGACGGACTGCTGCCGACCGAGATGCGCCGGTTGAAGCAGCTCGAGGACAATAACGCCAAGCTGAAAAAGCCGGTGGCGGACCTATCGCTCGACAAGGAGATGCTGCAGGACGTGATCCGCCGAAAGCTGTGAAGCCTGGTCGGAAGCGCAAGCTCGTCGACGAGCTTTGTGGTGAGTGGCAGGTGTCGATCCGCAAAGCCTGCGCGACCCTCGACTTCGATCGGTCGACCTACCACTACAAGTCTCGTGGCTCCGGCCAGGCGGCCTTGGAAAAACGGATCAAGGAGATCTGCCATGTCCGCGTGCGCTACGGCTATCGCCGTGTCCACGTGCTCCTCCGCCGCGAAGGATGGCGTCACGGCCAGAACAAGACCCGCCGCATCTATCGCGAATTGGGCCTGCAATTGCGCAACAAATCGCCCAAGCGCCGGGTCATGCGGATTCCGATCGATGTCGCCCAGCATTCCGAGATGATCTCGCCCAGCACTCCGATTTGAAGTTTTGAAGTCGCCCACCCGTTCCGAGATGATGTCGCCCACCATTCCGGGATGATGTCGCCCGGGGTATCGCAAAAGCGAACCCGGGGTGACGAGACCTCTTCTGGCTCCCATAGGGTCAACCTTTCGGCTTTGCGAAAGGGGACCCTGGATGCCGACGGAGAGGCTTGCGATGCGCCGTCGGCGCACGCCCGGTCGGGCCTGCAAATCACATGACGGAAAGGGGGCGGAAGGGTAGGTCCGGCGCACCGATTCGGAACCTCTTCAATTGGAGGCCGAGAGTCAGAGTGTCGCGCGGGCCGTGCCGTGACGGGTTACAGGCTGCGAGAGAGGCTCGCGGCGCCCGTCGCGGAGACCCGCGATGTCCAGACACGATCTTCAGGCGCGTACCGGTGAGGACCGGACAAACCTTTACGACGACATCACCAACAAGATCATCGGCGAGCTTGAGACCGGCCGCGCGCCTTGGGTGCAGCCCTGGGGCACGTCGGCATCAAGGGCATCCTTGGCCATGCCGAGAAGCGCCGCGACCGTCAGCACAGCGGCATCAACGTTCTGATCCTCTGGGGGCCACCACCGAACGCGCATTCACCGGTCAAAGCTCGCTTACCTTCCGCCAAGCACTCTCGCTCGGCGGCCACGTCCGCAGGCGCGGACGCGGGACCACCGTTGTCTATGCCGACCGCTTTGTGCGGGTCGACGAAAAGCGGCGCGCGAGCGAAACGGGCGACGAAGCGCAGGCCATTCCGTTCCTCAAGCGCTTCACGGTCTTTAATACCGATCAGCGCGACGGTTTGCCATGGGAGATCGCAACGACGGCGCCGCCTTCGCCGCCAGGCCTGATCGAGCCGCAGGTCGAATATCTGATCAGGGCGAGCGGGATCGACTTCCGTATTGGCGGCAACAGCCACGCTCCGAACAATGCTACGCTGTCTTTTGACCTGGCTCTCGCCAATCGCGGCCGGCTTACTTACAAAGCCGTGGCCGAGAGCCTCGGGCTGCCATCCTCCTCGATCGAACAGGCTGCGGCCTGATCCCAGAGGTCCTCGAGGGGACATTTCCTCCCGACTCGGCGGGCCACTCGTTGGGAGTGGCTCGTCCTTTTTTAAGCTGCGAACGTGTTGGTTCCGGAAAGGCCGCATGCCGTCCGCCGCTTGTTCCGTATTCAATTGATTCTCTAATGCTGGCGGTTTGAACGCCAAGAACGACTATGGCTTCCTGACGTGCTCGTGGGGGTCAATAATCCAATGCATGGCGTGAACGTCGTCGCTGGCTCGATGGGTGAGTTGGCGTCTCGAAGCATTTAAACGGCAATGCGCCCATTGGTGATGCCTGATACGGCCAAAGCGCCGATTAGGGCGATCTTTGCTTTTGCTCAAGCTTGCCTGTCGGGCGCCCCGCTTCGGTCAACTCGTCAACTCCGATCAGACCTTGGCCGCGCACCAATTCCTTCGCTGCGCGATCAGGCTCATCGTCGTTCCGGCGCACCGATCCGAACGGGCGCTCCAGCATGCGGCGGACCCGTATAGGCCCAGGGCCAACGTGGAAAGCCGCTGCCTGTCTATCTAGGGCGCGCTCCGACGTCGTCGAGCGGTTGCGCTGTCGCAGATAGTCCAACCATGTTGGACAGTGATAACGCTCAGTCCAGAGTTCGGGGTCGGCGATGTCGCGTGCAATGGACCAGCCATAGGCGCCGGTGCGCTGGCGGAATAGCTGCACGTCCTGCATTACATTGTGAAACGCCCGCGCATTCTCCCGCGATACGCGGTATTCAATCTCGACCACAAGCGGGCCGCTGCGCCCGGAAAGTTCGAGCCGAACTTCGGGATCGGCCAGCATTTCGGCTTCTTGCTGACGAGCGCTGATGCGTGGCATCGGCAGCCAGAGCCCCAAGACTGGTGTTACAAGCATAAAGCCAGCCGAAATAAGGAGGGTCGTCTGTACCCCCGCGACATCGGCTAAATAACCCCATGCCCAGCTGCCAATGGCAATTCCGCCCGATCCTGCCGCCTGGTAGGCCGCCAGCGATCGACCCGCGACCCAGCGCGGCGCCGCCAACTGCACCCCAATGTTAAATAGCGCCCACGCAATCATCCACACGGCGCCGGCAAGGAAAAGCGCAACCGCCGTCAACACTGGCTCGCTGCTCAGCGCTACTGCTGTAATCGCCCCGCCCATCGAAAGCGCGCAAGCGCGGATTGCCGCTTCGCCACCCATGCGCTTGCGCAGCTCGGTGATATTGAGTGCTCCGAGCACCGCGCCAAGACCAAAGGCACTAAGCATGGTGCCATACGTTTGGGCGCCACCATGCAGAAGGTCGCGAGCGACAAGGGGCATGAGCGCGATAATCCCGCCACCGATCACGCCCATCACCATGGAGCGAATCATCACGATCGTGATCGACGGCGAATTGATGATATAGCGCACGCCCGAAACGATGGCGCGGCTAAGCCTCTCGGGCGGCAAACGACTCGGCACAGAGGTGCGCTTCCAGAGGAACAGCGCGACGATCAGCGGAAGATAAAGCAAGGCATTAAACGCGAATGCAGCGACCGCACCCGCGGTTGCAACCACGATGCCGCCTATGGCGGGCCCAACGCTTCTCGCAATGTTGTAGCTGATGCTGTTCAGTGCCACTGCCGCTGGAAGCGTCTCGAAGGGCACTTGCTCGCTGACCGAGGATTGCCAGGCCGGATCCATCAGGGCCATGCCGGTGCCAACCACAAAGCACAATGCTAGCAACAAATTTGGCGTGATCAAGTCGAGCCAAGCGAGTGCCGTCAGTGCGGCCGCGCCGGCGAGAGCGATACTGACCGAGACCAGCGCAACGATACGCCGGTCGTGCATGTCGGCGATCGCCCCAGCGGGCATAGAGATCAGCATGACTGGCAGCATCAGAGCAGTCTGCACGAGCGCGACCTTGTCGGCAGACGATGTCATCTGTGTCATTGCCCAAGCAGCGCCGACACTCCGAATGAGAGCGCCGAGATTGGCAAGCACGCTCGCTATCCAGATGCGACGGAAGGTGAGAAGCCGGAGTGGTGCGATGATGCCATCGGCGCGTAACCTCTTCGGCTTGGACGACATGATCATCTTGTTCCCTACCTCGCATCCGATGATTGGATTCCCGCGGCCGGTGCCGGCCTAAAGCACGTCGCCCTCGGGAAGCGGCCATACGCTTTCTCCGCTCGGCACAGCTCGAGCACGAAGACCTTGCAGCAATGGTCAACGCCGGGAAAATGCCATCGAACATGATCCTGTTCGCCTCGGACGCGAAAAAACATCGCCCGTAATGCGAGAGCAACCTGCGACAGATCGGCGAGGTGGATCGGATGCGACTCGCGATCAGTAAGCTGGCTTACCGCCCTCGCGGCATATTCAAGTCGCGGCGATCCCAACATCGACATTGATGTTGTTCGTCGTGAGCAGGGGAAATCGGCGTAGCAGCCATGGTACGCCGGAGCAAGTAGAGGTACTTCATCGAGTGAACCGCAGAGGAACTTCTGCCTAGTTCTTGTATTTTGCATCGTCCCGTCAGACTGGATGGCTCACGCGATTGATCGACGAGCCACTTGGTCGAGTCGGCTGCTTTGAAAAGCATCCGAAAGGAAGCCGGTCAGAAAGCATGCGAGCAAGCAGGGTAGATTAGAGCAATAGGCCGCTTGTTTTTGGCGTTCTAGGCAAATGCGCGATGAAAAACCGCACCGAAGATTTAGCTCGAGGGAGGAACGCCACAGTCACTCCTCGGACGGAGACTCAATCGGAATGGCAAAACCTGTCTTAACACGATCCATTATGACCATCGTTTTGAAGCCTTTGATATCCGAGTTCTCGTAGAAGAAGCGACGCGTGAACTGCTCGTAGTCCTCCATGGTCCGGGCGGTAATGTAGAGAACGAAATCGGCGTCACCGGTGACGTAAAAGCCGTTGACGACCTCAGCCGAGGATTTGATGGCTTTCTTGAACTTGTCGATGATGTCTGAACGCTCTCGTTCGAGGCTCACAAGCACAAGCATCTGGATGGGCCTCCCTACGGCCCTCGCGGAAACAATAGAAACATCGGCTTCAATTATTCCGTCCGAACGGAGGCGCTTCAACCGGCGCTGACATGCCGTAGCAGAAAGCCCAGCCATTTCACCGATGACCTCGGAAGTCAGCCGGTTGTTCTTCTGTACGATCTCCAGGATGCGGGCATCTATCCGGTCGTATTGCATGATTGAACTCCAGCCTCTAGGTGCATTCCGTCGCGAATTGCGGGTGTGTTGCAGGAAATCGTGCGAGCTAGTGGGAAATGCGACGCAAATCTCTATGCACTATCAGTATCCTGATTGCATGGCCAATTTCAACAAAATGACCGTGTGGGACCCCCAATGACTTTTGAAAGTACCCGGCACAAACGTCCGCACTCGATCGGTCTGGCTAGAAGGTATCTGCAAAGCCTGCGCCGTCGTGATTTTCTGTCTGGAGCGGCGTTCGTCGACGGGCAGTGGGTGTCCTGCGACGAGCGGGACCAAGTGATCGATCCGGCCACGGGCGAGGAGATCGCGGATGTTGCTCGTTGCGGGCTCCCAGAGATGGAGCTGGCAATAGCTGCGGCCGAGCGGTCTTTTCCTATGTGGCGGGAATTACTGCCCGCAAGGAGAGGTGCGCTTCTCCAAAGCTGGGCCTCGTTGATGCTCGACCACGAGGAGGAACTTGCGATAATAGTAACGAGCGAGCAAGGTAAGCCGCTTGCTGAGGCGCGTCAGGAGATCGCATACGGTGCTGGCTTTCTTGAGTGGTTCGCAGCAGAGGGAGAACGGGCGTATGGTGAAACGATCCCAAGCCATAAGCCTGGAAGCCTGCTTCACGTACGAATGCAGCCAGCAGGTGTCGCGGCGGCGATAACCCCGTGGAATTTTCCTGTAGCGATGATTACACGGAAGGCGGGTGCCGCCCTAGCCGCGGGATGTCCAATCATTGTGAAGCCTGCTGCCGAGACGCCGTTATCCGCGCTCGCGCTGGCCAGGCTGGCCGAGCAAGCTGGGCTTCCGCGGGGTGTGTTTCAGGTGCTCGTCGGCAACCCGACCGAACTTTCGAAGCCCCTGTTGAGCGACACGAGAATACGGGCTCTTTCGTTTACGGGTTCTACGGAAGTGGGCCGTTTGCTTCTTGAGGGGGCAGCCGAGAGCGTCAAGAAAGTGTCGCTAGAGCTAGGCGGCCATGCTCCCTTTCTTGTGTTTGACGACGTCGATCTTGAGAAGGTCGTCAAGGGTGCGATGGCAGCAAAATTTGCTACGTCTGGTCAGGACTGTTTGGCTGCTAACCGCATCTACGTGCAAAGAAGCATTTATGGCGCCTTCGTTGAACAGTTTGCCGCCAGGATAGCCCAGCTCAGAATGGGCCATGGTCTGGAGCCTACAACAGATATCGGGCCAATGACCAAGTTGTCAGTCGCCGAGAAGTGCAGGTCACACATTGACGATGCGGTGAAGAAGGGTGCGCGTGTTGTCTCGCCGCAGCAGGGCGCGAGCTTAGGTCCCAATTTTATTCGTCCGACCTTACTTAGCGAAGTCACTGAAAACATGCTTATCGCTCGCGAGGAAACATTCGGGCCGGTGGCAGCCGTGCTTCCTTTCGACTCCGAAGAAGAGGTTATCGCTCGGGCAAACGCTAGCGAAATGGGGCTCGCTGGCTACGTCTACACGGACAATCTACGTCGAGCGATGCGACTGTCAGAGCGGATCGAGTGCGGCATGCTCGGTATCAATACAGCTTCATTTACTGGGTCACCCATTCCGTTCGGGGGATGGAAACAGTCCGGGCTGGGTCGCGAAGGGTCGCGACACGGATTGTCCGAATTTATGGAACTGAAATACGTCTGCTTCGGCGACCTGACGGCATAGGAGAGTGACATGATGGACATCAAGACCGTTGCTGAACGGGATCGCTCAAGTGTTTTGCATCCTTTCACCCAGCTCAAGGACTTCGCCACCGGTAAGATTGGTGACCCGACGATCGTCACTGGCGGAAAGGGGATTCATATCAAGGACGCAGAGGGGCGCAGTTATATCGACGGCTTCGCTGGCCTTTACTGTGTAAACATCGGCTACGGTCGCACCGAAGTGGCCGAGGCCATTGCGCGCCAAGCCTACAGCTTGGCGTACTATCACACGTACGCAGCGCACACGACTGAAGAGCTGGCTACGCTGTCGGACCGACTCGTGCGCATGGCGCCTGGCAAGGCAAGCAAAGTGTTCTTCGGGCTCTCGGGATCGGATGCCAACGAGACACAAGCAAAGCTCGTCTGGTACTACAATAATCTGCGCGGCCAGCCAAAGAAGAAGAAGATCATTTCACGCGAGCGCGGGTATCATGGTTGCTCGGTGATCTCCGGATCAATGACCGGTATGTCATTCTATCACGATTACATGGACCTGCCTTTCCCGGGCGTTCTCCATACCGGCACGCCGCATCACTATTGGGGCGCCGAACCGGGCGAGACGGAAGAGGACTTTTCTCGCCGGCGAGCGGCGGAGCTCGAACAGCTAATCGTGCGAGAGGGTCCAGAAACGGTTGGTGCTTTCATTGCTGAGCCGGTGCTCGGCACAGGTGGTATCACACCGCCGCCTGCGGGCTACTGGCGTGAAATCCAGGCGGTGCTAAGGCGGTACGACGTCCTCTTGATTGCGGATGAGGTCATCTGTGGTTTTGGCCGAACTGGCGCGGACTTCGGGAGCACGCTGTACGGGATCGAACCAGATCTTGTCACAGTCGCCAAAGGGCTAACATCCGGGTACATGCCGCTCTCGGGAGCCATCGTCGGCGAGAAAGTTTACAAGGTCATGGAGGAAGCTGCCGATCGCGTCGGAGCGTTCTCACATGGCTATACTTACTCCGGTCATCCAATCGCGGCAGCCGCCGCCAATGCGGTGCTCGACATCGTCGAGAAGGAGCGACTAGGCGATCGCGCCCGAACCGTCGGCGCTCACTTTCAAAAGCGCCTTAAGGAGCGCTTTGCACAATTGGAAATCGTCGGAGAAGTTCGAGGCGTGGGCCTGCTAGGCGCAATCGAGTATGTTGCCGATCGCCAGACGAAGCGGCGATTCGATCCGGAGCTGAAGGTCGGTGCCCGCATCTCAAAGGCTGCCCGCGATCGGGGACTTATTGCGCGAGCGATGCCGCATGGAGACATTCTTGGCTTTGCACCACCTCTTGTTGTTTCCGAGGCGGAGATCGACGAAATCGTTGACGTGGCCTATCAAGCAACCAAACAGGTGATGGACGAACTGGCAAATAAGCAGAGAGTGTCGTGAGCGCGGAAGTTTTTCCTGCTGGTCGCTGATCCACGATCAACAACAGTGGCCCTGGGACGCGATAGGGAACACGGCGTTTGATCCTGTAGGATGCCGGCGCCGCGTTTGATATAAGCAGCCTTCTGACGTGTTGAGTAAAGCTGCGGATCCGTCAACTATGGGTGAATGATTCAATCAGATAGAGAGACATGAGCTATGCCACGTCCACTTCCGAAGAGCCCTATGGATATCTGGCGCGCTACTCCAGAAACGCTAAATGCCGTTCAGAGGGCCAAGCTCTTTGGTTGGTGGGACTGTCCCCTTGAAGGGGCCGCCGCGGATGGAGCGGAGATGGATAGCACTGACCGGGCATACTGGTTCTACAAGAGCGGGAACCCAATTGCGCGGACTTCGGAGAGTGTCTCCGACGAGCTGTTCCTCAATGACAAGTCCATCGTGAAATTGCCGGCTCAATTTAAAAAACGTGAATCCGTTACCATCAGCGCGGTCGGCGACCTAATTCAGGCCAACGGCCTGGAGCACTCTAAGGACCTACTGTTCGACGGAATCGCGGACATCGTCTTTGAGGCAGACATATCCTTCGCCAATTATGAATCTGTCGTGGCAGAAGAAAGCGTGGTTAAGGAGGCCATAGGGGACGGCCGCTCTTCGATGATGTGTTGCTCATTCGACCAATATTCGGCACTGACTCAGCATGAGGGCAAGCAATTTACGGTGCTTAACCTAGCGAACAATCATTCGCTCGACTTGGGCGTTGATGCTCTCGAGACCACCCAAACTCTCTGCTCCCGCAACGGGATCCTCGACATCGGCGTTCCTCGATCTGCCGAGGAGTACGGCAAAGGTCGGATACTTACCAAGAATGGAGTCAAAGTTGGGTTCGTTTCGTCTACTTTTGGTCTTAATGGACGGCAGCTGCCGAATGGAAACAGTTATGGAGTCCATACTTCAAAGCTTATGTCTAAGCATGTGGCGACCGACTTGGAGCTGCTCAAGTCACAGATCAGGGATTGCAAGAACAACGGCTGCGATTTCATCATCACATCGGTCCACTGGGGTTTTGAATTTGAATTTTTCCCGCGGCATCGACAGATTGAGGCGGCACATGCGTTGGTGGAGGACGGCGTCGATTTAGTTCTAGGGCATCATCCTCACGTGATTCAGCCAATCGAGTATTATAGAACGAAAAGAGACTCAAACCGAGTTGCAGTTATCGCTTACTCCTTGGGGAGCTTGACGTGGGATTGGTATACGGCGCCTCATCTGATTCTAAGCATGGTCCTGAATCTAGATTTGGCGAAAGGCGATATTGATGGCGCAAGCCGTACTTACATCGAGAATGTAACGCCTACACCTGTGTTCCGAAACATCTTCTTTCGGAGAGAAAAGACGTTGATGCGCATCGAAAAGCTGCGAGAGCACCTAGTCAGCGACAATAACGGGATGTCTCACATTAAGCAAATGGAGCAGTACGTCGATTTGGTTTCCGGCCATGCGTGCCGATCTGCCTGACCTCTTTCTCGTCAAGAATGCCGCAGCACGCTGGGGCTGTTAATCGGCCAAACAACTCGCAGCAATGCCGATTGCCGCTGCGGCAGGCCTCGATCTGGCCAAAATTGTTGGTTTGCGCCGGTCGCTGCTAGGCAGGGGTGAGCGTTGAGGTGCAGCGACCGCGTTCGTGGAAGTCGCTATGATGTCATCTGCCGTCAGCCGCCAACGACTTTGCCGTCAAGGGCAAGGAACCTACAAGACTGCTGGGACGGTAGATAAGCCCGCGGTTCTGAGCTGTTTTCTAGTAATGACCCTGCGGCCAAAGAGAGCCCGGACCGGAGATACGAAAGCCATGATCGTCCGCAACAATTCCCACGTCGATCACCTCTCGCTGTTTTTAGCTGGACAGCATCCTCAGTTCATAAAGGTATTCGAGGCAGTAAATGCCCTGCCGATAGACGACACGCATTGTCACCTGATCACCGACCGGGATGCCCAAACAACTCCGCAGCGCTACATAGAGCGCATATCCTTGGCTGGTTATCCAATCGCAAATTACTTTCCACAGGGCGTATATGACCGCTGGCTAAATGGCGACGAGGCAACGAGGCACGACCTCAACAAGACATTTGATATTCAGAGCAAGGTCACTGGTATCACTCGCGATATCGCGGAAAGCGTATTTATGAAGTTCCTTGTTAAGGAGCTTTCGCAATTTTTGAGCTGCGAACCAAGACTTGAAGCGGTCATTGAGGCCAGGAATGAACGCGGAAAGAATTACTGGGCTTACGTCAACAGCCTCTTCCGAGACGTAAATTACGAAAATATTATGCTGGACACAGGATATGCTGAAGGTTGTGGAGCGGCAGAGATATCGCGGTTTGAAGACGCCATATTGCCTTGCCGTACCAACCGGCTCGCCCGAATCGAGATGATCCAAAGAGAGCTCTTTCCTCTCGACATTACGTTCGAAGAGTACGAACAGCGCTTTGTAACTCGGATGATGGAAATGCTCGACGGAGAGAGGGAAGGAAACTATGGGAAAAAATCCTATGGAATGAAGTCCTATCTTCTTCCATTTATCGGCCTTATCAGGCCGCTTTACGATCGCGAAGTGGCTCGGAATTCATGGAAGAGCCTTAGAGAATCGTTTCATAAAATCCCGCCCAGAGATCGAGAGGCTCATTACAATATATCGAAAGACCTCCGCCGTTACAATTTCACGTTGGCTTTGGAGGAATGCCTGAAGCGGGACATTCCGATGCAGATCCATACCGGCGATGGTGAGGCGCCATCAGTCATACTTCGGAATCAAGATCCCTTCTTTCTTGAGGAAGTTTGCCGCTTCGACCGCGACGATGTAATGCGCATGCCGAAAATAATTCCTCTACATGCGGGGTATCCATCAGTAGGAAAGGCTGCTTGGCTCAGTCATCTATATCCAAACTGCTATTTTGAATTGTCGATTATGACGCCGTTTGTGCACCAGAGTTTGTTCCAGCGATACATGCAGGTACTAGAAGTCGTTCCTGTTTCCAAAATAATGTTCGCAAGCGACGCTTATCATATTCCTGAGCTTTATTGGCTCTCTGGACGGTGGGGTAAGCGATATTTGGCACAAGCGCTCACTGAACATGTCGTCGGCGGAAGTCTTAGCCGTGATGAGGCAATCGAGGCCGCCAAGAAGATACTTTATCAAAATAACAGGTCGCTTTATAAGCTCGATTGACGAACGACGCTGTCCTCATCCTTTAGGGACCGCAACCGACGTATCCCAATGTGACCGCTGCGTGCGGAGCACAGCGATATGCGCGGGGCGATATCCAATCGCACCACCCCGAAATCGCCGTCTGCCGGCTGCTGGGGTGTACGTACCAACGAAGCGAGTTGCCGGCCCGACTTGGGGGGTCGTGTCCCCGGTGGTGGTGTAGCTCGGTAGAGCAAAGCCGCCCGGACGCGCGCCTCAACTAGCGCCGTAGCGGGCGGGCGGCTTTGCGGTGGTCACCGGAAGTTCTCCGGTAGGATCGGGTTGCGACACGCCAACGCAACCGAGGAACCACCCATGACCGACGACATGATGAACCTGCGCACGCTCGTGGAGAAGAGTATCCGTCCGGTGAAGGCCGCCTTGCCGAATGAGGCGTGTTGTTGAGAGAACTGTCCTTATGGACAGTGATAGGCGCAGTGCCCAAGTCGAACGGCTTGAGGTGGTGGACACGGGCCGGCGACGGCGCTGGTCCGAGGACGAGAAGCTCAAGATCGTCCTGGAGAGCTTACAGACGCCGCGCCAAGTCGCGGCAACGGCGCGGCGGTACGGCGTTTCGCGCTCACTGCTGCTGCGATGGCGACGCTCGTTTCGGCCAGAGCCGAAGGATGCCGCCGATCAACCTGGCTTCGTACCGGCGATGGTGGTCGCGGAGTCAGGGCCGACGCCCTGTCCAGTCACGCCGGCCGGCAGCGGCGGGGCGATCGAGATCGAGTTTGCGACCGGAGCTCGGATGCGGATCACGGGTCCGGTCGACGCTGCGACGCTGAAGGCCGCCGTGGCGGCGCTGGCAGATGGGCGCCTACGGTGATCCCCATTGCGTCGGGCGTGCGGGTGTGGATTGCGACCGGCCACACCGATATGCGTCGCGGCATGAACACGCTGGGCTTGCTGGTGCAGGAAGCCTTCAAGCGAGACCCGCACGGCGGCGACCTCTATGTGTTCCGTGGCAAAAGCGGCAAGCTGATCAAGATCCTCTGGCACGATGGGCTCGGCATGTCGCTCTACGCCAAGCGGCTGGAGCGGGGCCGCTTCCTGTGGCCGTCGTCGGCTGATGGCGTAGTGACGATCACCCCAGCCCAGCTTGGCTACTTGCTGGAAGGCATCGACTGGCGGATGCCGCAACATACCTGGCGACCGCAGGCGGCCGGCTGATCGCTGGGATTTGAATCGGTAGCAGGATCAGCGGTTCGGACAGCGGCCGCGTCTTGTGATTCTCTGGTCGGCGATGGGCACTCATGATTCTCTTCCCGACGATGTGACCACGCTGCAGGCGATGCTGCGCGCCGAGCGAGCGGCCCGGTTGGCCGCGGAGGCGGAAGCCCAGGCGGGGAGCTTGCTGATCGAGAAGCTCAAACTCACGATCAAGAAGCTCCGGCACGAGCAGTTCGGACAGTCCTCCGAGCGAGGCGCTTTGCTGGACCAGCTCGAGCTACAGCTCGCCGACCTGGAGGAGAACGCCTCGCAAGCTGAGGCCGCGGCGCAGATGGCAGCCGAGAAGATTGCGGTGCCATCGTTCGAGCGTCGCAAGCCAGCCCGCCGGCCGCTGCCGGAGCATTTGCCGCGGGAGCGTATTGTTTATCCGGTGCCTGCCATCTGCCCATGCTGCGGCGACAGCCGATTGCGCAAGATTGGCGAGGACGTGACCGAGACGCTGGAGCTCGTTCCGCGCCAGTGGAAGGTGATCCAGCACGTGCGCGAGAAGCTCGTCTGCCGGGCCTGCGAAGCGATCACCCAGCCGCCGGCTCCCTCGCATCCGATTGCGCGCGGTCGTGCAGGGCCCAAGCTGCTGGCCCATGTCCTGTTCGCCAAGTACGGCCTGCACCTGCCGCTTCATCGTCAGAGCGACGTCTACCAGCGTGAAGGCATCGATCTCGACGTATCGACGCTCGCGGACTGGGTAGGTGCCTCCGCGGCAACCCTGATGCCTTTGGTCGATGTGATCCGGAGCCACGTCTTCGCAGCCGAGCGCATCCACGCCGATGACACCACGGTGCCAGTCCTGGCCAAGGGCAAGACCCGGACCGGCCGGCTCTGGACCTACGTCCGCGACGACCGTCCGTTTGCTGGCCCAGATCCGCCGGCGGCCGTGTTCTTCTATTCGCCCGACCGTGGCGGCGCGCATCCGGAGCAACATCTGGCGGGCTATGCCGGACTGATGCAGGCCGACGCCTACGCCGGCTTTGGCAGGCTTTACGAGGCCCATCGCAAGGGCGGCCCGATTATCGAGGCTGCGTGCTGGGCGCACGGCAGGCGCAAGTTCTTTGATCTCGCGCGGCTCAGCAAGGCGCCGATCGCGGCCGAGGCAGTCAAGCGCATCGATGTCCTGTTCGCCATCGAGCGGGAGATCAACGGTCTTGCTGCGCAGGAGCGTTTGCGTGTGCGCCAGGAGCGTAGCCGCCCCCTGATCGTCGAGCTGGAGGCCTGGTTGCGCGAGCAGCGCGCCAAGCTCTCCAGGAACAACGATACGACCAAGGCGATCAATTACTGCCTCAGCCGCTGGGATGCATTTAGCCGCTTCCTTGATGACGGACGCGGCTTTGCATGTCGAACAATGCTGCCGAGCGTGAGCTCCGGGCGGTCGCCGTAGGGCGAAAAAATTGGACCTTCGCTGGGTCCGACGAGGGCGGTCGGCGTGCGGCTGCCATCTACAGCCTCATCGCCACCGCCAAGCTCAATGACATCGATCCACAGGCTTGGCTCGCCGACGTGCTGGCGCGCCTGCCGGATCACCCTGCCAAACGTATTGACGAACTGCTGCCTTGGAATTGGCAGTCTCAGAGCATCGCTCGCGCCGCCTAAGCGCGATCAGCCTTCCCCCGGAAAGCGGCCTAGCAGGGGCCTTCGCCGGATGCGTACGGAGAAGACCCGTGATGCCGATCTCTTGCGCGAGATGATCGGCTTTGCCGCCCAACGCGTGATGGAACTGGAGGTCGAAGGCCAGACCGGCGCGGCCTACGGCGAGAAGAATCCCGAGCGTCTGGCCCAGCGCAACGGCTACAGCGCCCGGACCTGGGAGACCCGCGCCGGCACGGTCGAGCTGCGCATCCCCAAGCTGCGCAAGGGCTCGTACTTCCCGGGCTTCTTCGAACCGCGGCGGATGGCCGAGAAGGGTAAGCGTAGCTCTGCGGCCCTTTTGAATGGCGCTTGACGTCTATTTTGTTCGCGTGGCGCGTCGCCGAGGCTTCCATATTTCCGACAATGCATTGACGGCGCCTCTAGGGCCTTCCGGTCGATCACGGTGGGATCGAACCGCTCCGGGCCCCAGCGGCGCATTTGTTCGTGGTCCGGATGGGTGGGGTCGCTGATGGCGTCGAGGTATTCGGCATAGCCTGACGCGCCGCCGACATCTTCCGGAGGACAACGGCCGGCGGCCTCGAGCAAGAGGGGAAGTCCCTCCGTTGTCGTGTTGTCGAACCACTTTTCAAGCTTGATCACATGGTCCCAGCTGTCGCCGAAGTCGTAGAGATAGTGGATCGTCTTCGCGCCCGTCTCTTGAACGATATTGGAGAGCCGCGTCTTGCGGGCATCGATGGGCTGAGGGTCAAAATCTCCATCGGGATCAGGGATACCCCAACGGCCGTCGCCGGCCAGGAACTCGAAGAGATGGCTATTCGTCCACCCAAACGCCGCCTGAAGCGTCAGATGCAGCCGATCAAGGCGCAGGGTGATGGGTACGACAAGACATCGCATCACCTCCGGTTTCACGTCCTTGAGGGTTACCCTGATCCGGACGGCGGTCGTGTTCAGGCTCATGCTGCCAGCCTCGGATCGAGCGCCTGCATCGTGTAGGTCGATGCCCAAGGGAGCAGTTCGTCCAGTCGCGCCGCAGGCCAACCATTGACGAGCTTCGCGAGAACATCAGTGAGCCAGTGCTCGGCACTGACGCCATTGAGCTTACAAGTCTCGATTAACGAAGCCAGGACTGCCCAATTCTCAGCGCCCTCGTCGCAACCGGCAAAAAGGGAGTTCTTGGCGTTGAGCTTGATCGGCCGCACCGCACGCTCGACAGCATTCGTGTCCATCTCGATGCGCCCGTCATCAAGGTAGAGCGTCAAGCCGTCCCAGTGACGCAGCGCGTAACGCCAGGCTTTCGCCGTGTCGCTCTTCTGTGCAAAGTGATCAAGCTTGGCCTCAAACCATTGCTTCAAAGCTGTAGCCAGAGGTCGGGCATGCGCTTGTCGCCCCGCGCGGCGCTCGGCAGCAGATCGGCCGCGGAGTGCCTTCTCGATCGCGTAAAGCTGGGCGATACGCTCGAGGGCCTCGCGGGCAACCGGAGCTGGCGCCGGAGCAACCTCGCGCTCGATCTTCACAAACTGGCGCCGCAGATGCGACCAGCAGAAGGCGAGCGTCCCGGACAGGGCGTCCGCACGCGTCTCTCGGGTCATGGTCTTGTAAGCCTGATAGCCGTCGCAGTGGATGATGCCGCGATAGCCCTCGAGCAAGCGCAAGCCATGAACGGCCCCGCGGCCCGGTGCATAGGCATAAACCACCCCAGGTGGGTCAGGTCCGGCCTAGGGCCTGTCATCGCGCGATAACGCCCAGAAGTAGCCGGTTTTCGTCCTGCCGCGTCCCGGATCCAACACCGGTGCCGGGGTCTCATCGACACAGAGCTTCGAAGAGTCGAGCAGAAGCTGGCGCAAACGATGCCACAAAGGCTTCAATTCCTGGGCGGCATAGCCGACCCAGAAGGCGAGTGTGGAACGTCGATGGCGATACCGTGCGTCGCCAGCATCTGCGCCTGGCGGTAAAGCGGCAAATGCCAATGATACTTGGCGTCGATCACATGCGCGACCAGCCGCTCAGTGGGCAATCCACAACTGATCAATCGCTCGGGCGCAGCGTGCTGGAGGACGACGCCGTAACAGGCGCGGCAGGCCAGCTTGGGCCGGCGGGTGACGATGACGCGATACTGCGCCGGTACGACGTCCAGCCTCTGGCTCTCATCGTGACCGATCTCAAAAAGGGCGCCTGCGCAGCACGGGCAGCAGGTGGCAGCGGGCATCAAGGTCTCGATGATGCGCGGCAAATGCTCCGGCAGCTTGCCACGATTGGCCCTGCGCTGGGCAGCTCTCTTCTCGCGTGTTTTGGGATTGGCGCGGTCCTCGGCTGCTTCGAGAGCCGCGACAGCCTGACCGATATCCTCCAGAACAAGCTGAAGCTGATCAGCGTCAAGCTTTTCCGAGGACCGACCGAACTGCGCGTCTTTTGCAAGCTTGAGCAACCGCTCGAGCCTGGCGCAGCGATCCAGCAGAGCCGCGGCAAAGGCACGCAACTCGGCTGGATCGCTCGGCAGCTCATCAGGCAAATCACTCATTGGCCCGAGTCTGCCATGCTTCGCGCCCCGATGCAGCGAAGATTTTATGTCCTGCGCAAGCGCTTTCGGCTGCGGGATTCGAGGCGCATGCATGCGTGTCCAATCCATGCCGGACAGAAGCGCGGACAACTGCGCGGCGTTCATTCGCATGACGCCGTCAACGACCGGCGGCCACTTGAAGGCGCTGCCCTCAAGCCGCTTCCAATACAGCACGAGGCCACTACCATCCCAGACAACGATCTTCACCCGATCAGCTCGCTTCGCACGGAAGACCACCGCCACGCCCTTCATCGGATCGTGGCCCAGCGTCTCCTTCGCCAACAGCGCCAGGCCATCCGCGCCTTTCCTGAAGTCTACAGGTCGGGTCGCAACGTAAATCATGAGGCCAGCGGGAGCCGTCAGCATGAACGTGTCCGGCGCAACGCAACAAACGCATCACTCAACACGGCAAGGCCAGGCGTCCCTCGCACCTCAACTCGTGCCCCATGGAGCTCAACCGTCACAACGGCTGCTTCCGGCGACCCGGAGGGAGCTGCAGCCGCCGATGGGGACGATTCCGACACCAACGGCACCAACGACAGTGCTCCCGCCGCAGCTGGCAGCACCAACTGGCCCAAACGCGCCCGGCGCCGCCAGTCATGTACCTGCTGGGGCCGGCAGCCATGGCGACGTGCGACATCTGTTACGATCGCGCCCGGCTCGAGACTGTCCGCGACAATCTGCGCCTTCAAATCATCTGGCCACCGTTTCCGGCCGCCGCCGGCGTACACTTCTATGCGCGGTGACAACGGTCGTCTTATGTCGTCCGAATGGTCGTCCATTGTGAGCACCCTTGCAGAAGATGACTCTTCTAACGGCGCTCACAGGTCTACGCACAAACAAAGGCGCTCACCGCCGTGGTCCAGGAAGCCTACGTGCAAGGCGTCTCCACCCGCTCGGTCGACGATCTGTGCAGGCGATGGGAATGAGCGGGATCTCCAAGAGCCAGGTGAGCCGGCTCTGCGGCGAGATCGACGACAAGGGGAAGGCCTTCCTCAATCGCCCGATCGAGGGCGACTGGCCCTATCTGTGGATCGACACAACCTACGTGAAGGTGCGCCAACAGGGGCGTATCATCTCGGTCGCGGTGATCATCGCGGTCGGCGTCAACGGCGATGGACGGCGCGAGGTTCTCGGCATGGATATCGGTCCTTCCGAGGCCGAGACGTTCTGGACCGCGTTCCTGCGCAAGCTGGCGCGGCGCCGCCTGCGCGGTGTCAAGCTGGTCCTGTCCGACGCCCATGAGGGGATCAAGGCCACGGTCAGCAAGGTTCTCAACGCCACCTGGCAGCGCTGCCGCGTGGGGCCGTTGAAAAAGTCCGAATTGACTGATTCCGTTCTGGTCTGTGATTCGCGATCGGCGGAGCAAACGAGATGCTGGTGCCCCTCGCTCGGCGCGCAGCATCGCGTGCAGCATCACATCCATCCGAGCTAACCTAAAGCGAGATGGCATTAGGTTCGACAGCCTGAACTTTTCATCGTGACCTTGCCCCGCCAGCAGCTTGGCCGCTTCCAGGCTTCAAACCGACGACAGCCGAACATCCTACGTACGATGGCGCAGTTCTTCTGCTCGACAAGCGCCTGGTCGCTTTTCCGGTAGAGCCGGCAAAGCGTGAAGACGATGTTGGCGTTATCGCAGTAGGCTTTCAGCTCTCATTCATGAACACCGTATCATTGTCCGTGTCGAGGCCGACCAGCGCAAAGGGCAATTGTCTACGCAAATCCGTCAACACCGTGCTCAACAGCACTTGCTCGCGCGCACGATCAGAGGAGCGCACCTGTCCAGCCGGTAGCAATGTCGGTTATCGCAAGGGTCTGGATGAAGCTGCCGCGCGTCGATGGACCGCTATGCGCTACAAAGTCAGCTTCGAGGAACCCGGCGCCGGATCGTTCCAATCTGTCGACGTCCGTATTGAAATACTGCGACGCAACGAGTGCGTCGCGTGCCGTCAGAGCTTGCGACCTAATTCTTCTCGGTCCCGCCCCAATTCGCAGTCGATCGTCGCAGCGCTCATTGCCAACAGTTTGTCGCGGATCTCGGTGGCAAGGTCGAGGTGGCCTTGCCATTCCATTGCCTCAATTAGCGCGGGCATTAACGCCTTCAGCCGCTTCCTGCAGATCCGGTCTGACGCCTCCCAAAGGAGCACGAGCGCGTGGTGTTCTGCCTCATTATAGACCCGGTGCCGCGCCCGCCGGCCGAGCGTGCGTCTCCCTGACCTCGAAGAAGCCGCATCGCATTCTTGCGATGGAATCGCAGTTATGCCGAGAGGCACGTCATCAGAAGGAAGCCGATGGCGTTGATCAATCTGGTCTATCGCGATCGGCTCTTCCTGCGGGAGGCCTACCGGCGGACTTTCGATCTCCTCGTCGAGCGTCTGCCCGAGCGCCAGGCCTGCCGCATCATGGTCGAGCTTCTTGGCCTCGCCCACGAGCGCGGCTGCGAGAGCGAACTGTCCGAGGAGCTGTCCATCTGCCTCGACAATCACCGGCTTCCCGGCCGGCATAGCGCGGTCCCCAGCCTGGCATCAGGCCGGAGGCGAGAACCGTCCGTTCAAATTTCACGCGCGGTTGTTGATTTGTTGCCGTCTCTTGGAGCGGTGAGTTCTTGTTGAGCGACGAAAGTGGGCAGGCGGCAAACGTCTCCAAAGACTTCTTCGAAATGAATCGTCGTCATCCGGCGCAATTGCCGTAAAACCTGCGCAATTTCTGCAAGGGACGCCCCGGATTTGCCGGCAAAAGGCGGCGCTGGGTCAGCAAACTGCAGCAAAGTTACTAACGCCCGTCGGACAACAGCCTAGAGGGTCTTGGCGGAATCAAAAATTCTAACAAGGGAGAGGAATAGTTCAAATGCCAAATTCTATTGCGCGCTCTTACCGTAACATGACAAGTCATCTCAACGTGCGTCCTGCTATCATCGCAAGCGTGGCGGCACTACTCGCGATCGCCTCTCCCGTTGGCGCGGAAACGCTGAAATGGGCTCGGAGCTTGGACGTTCAAACCCTCGACCCTCACGCCTATAACGAGAACGTTACATTTGCGTTCAATCGGCAGATGTATGAGGGCCTTGTGGAGCGTTCCGACGATGGAAAGCTGATCGGAGTGCTAGCGACCGAATGGCGGATGCTTCCTGATCATTCCGACATTTGGGAGTTCAAGCTTCGCCGGAACGTCACTTTCCACGATGGCGCGCCCTTCAAGGCGGACGACGTTGTATTTACGATCCAGCGAGCTATGGCGCCCACTTCGAACGTGCGCACCTATCTGAATGCAGCAGTGGTTGAGGAAGCCATTGCGAAGGACGATTACACCGTGCATGTCAAGACCAAGGGTCCCAGCCCGCTTCTGCCCGAAAACTTGACAAGCATCTTTATCATGAACAGGGCGTGGGCCGAGAAGAATGAATCCGCTGTCCCGCAGGACTTTAAGGGCGGCAAAGAAAACTATGCGGCGCGCCATGAGAACGGCACGGGCGCCTATCGCCTCGTGAGTCGCGAGTCGGATCGGCGTACGGAACTGCAAGCTTACGATAAATATTGGGGTATCGGCCAGTTCCCATTGGATATTGATCGGATCATCTATACTCCCGTCCAGTCGGCCGCGACACGGGTGTCCGCATTGATAAGCGGAGAAGTTAACTTCCTCCAAGACGTGCCTCCCCAAGACATTACGCGGTTGGAGCAGAACGAAAACCTTCGGGTGGTGCGAGGTCCAGAGATCCGCACGGTTTTCTTGGGCGTCAACGTGGGTGCGGATAAGCTTACCAGCGGCGAAGCAAAGGGGAATCCCTTTGCCGACAAGCGGGTCCGCCAAGCAATGAACATGTCCATTGATCGCAAAGCGATCAAGTCGGCAATCATGCGAGGTGAGTCGGTTCCGCTCGGCACAATCATTTCTCCGATCGCCGACGGCTATACGGAAGAATTGGGTAAGTTTCCAAAACTCGATATCGACCGAGCCAAGCAGCTTATAGCCGAGGCGGGGTACCCCGGTGGATTTTCGGTTACTCTGAACTGCCCAAATGACGGCGCGGTGAACGATGAGCGCATCTGTCAAGCCGTAGTGGCAATGCTAGCCAAGATCGGCATCACGGTGCATCTCGATGTCCAACCCAGTGCCGTTGTCTGGCCCCTAGTTCTCAATCGGAAGACGGACTTCTACCTAATGACGTGGGGCTCATTCGATTCTCAATTGATCTTCGATAATCTCGTCCACTCTCGCGGCGCTTGGGCGGCAACGAATTACAAGAACCCGGAGATTGATGCCAAAATTGAATCACTCCGATCAGAAGCCGATCCTCAGAAGCGCAAGGCCACAATCGCCGAAATTTGGAAGGTCGTTCAGGACGAATGTCGCTATGTTCCGATTCACGCGCAAATGTTGGCCCGTGCGTCGCTGAAGACGATTCACATCACGCCCAACGTTGGTAATCAGATCGCCGTGAAAACCATCAAGGTGGACAAGTGACAGGCTTTTTTCTGCGCAGACTAGTGTCCGTGCTCCCGGTGATGCTGATCACGGCGTTTCTCTCATTCGCCGCCTTTCACTTTATCGGCGATCCGCTTCAAAATATGTTGGGACCGGAGGCCACTACGCAGGACCGTGCTCGGCTGGCGGCCGAACTTGGGTTCGACCGCCCCTTTTACATCCAGTTCGTGCTGTTTATTCGTTCGGCCCTCCATGGAGACCTCGGCACTTCCACTCGCGTTGGAAGGCCCGTGCTGGATTTGATCCTCGAGCGGCTGCCTGCGACTCTGGAACTAGCAATGTTATCGTTCATCTTTGCAATGGTCGTGGGCGTCGCGCTTGGCGTCATGACAGCATTGCGACCGCGTTCTATACTATCGAGTTGTAGTATGACGGGTTCGCTGATCGCAGTATCGATGCCCAACTTCTTGATCGGCATCGGCCTCATCTACGTGTTCGCGGTCAAACTGGGATGGCTGCCATCCTTTGGGCGTGGCGAGACGGTGAAGATCGGCTGGTGGACGACCGGTTTGCTGACTAAGACTGGCTGGCAGGCCATCATTCTTCCTGCGATTTCGCTGGCGACCTATCAACTCACGCTAATCCTGCGTTTAGTTCGCACGGAAATGCTTGAGGTCATGCATTCCGATTACATCCGGTTCGCAAGAGCGCGGGGACTGCCAGATCGGCTGATCTATTTCTCTTATGCACTGAAGAACACGATGGTGCCCGTCGTCACAGTCGCAGGTTTGCAGTTGGGATCCATTATCGCATTCGCCGTTGTTACTGAGACCGTATTCCAATGGCCAGGCGTTGGGCTACTCTTCATTAATTCGATCAGATTTTCCGACGTCCCAATCATGGCGACATACCTTCTTATCGTGTCGGTCATTTTCGTCACCATCAACACGGTCGTGGATTGCATCTACTACCTTCTGGATCCTCGTCTCCGCAGCACGGGAGGAGCAATCAGATGACAATCGACAAGTTTGCGGCGTTGTTTGATTCTGATGTCGGCCACTCCTACATTCGCTCCCCGGGAGCGGTTTTCTCTACGCTAGTCCTGCTAGTCCTCACTGCCGCGGCGGTAGGCGCTCCTTTATGGGCGCCGCAAAACACTCTCGATGCCAGCAGCTTCGACCTGCTCTCGTCAAATACACCGGCGTGGAGTGTCAACGAGTTCACGAACCATTTCTACGCTTTCGGCTCAGACGACCAGGGCCGCGACGTGCTTTCAGCAACGCTCTATGGAACGCGGGTTTCCCTCCTAGTCGGGCTTGCCTCGGTTTTGGTCTCGATGTCGATCGGCGTCTGCTTAGGACTGATCTCCGGTTATTTCGGGGGGAACATTGACGCAGTAATCATGCGCATAGCAGACATTCAATTGTCCATCCCTGCCATTTTCATTGCGCTACTTATTTCGGGCTTAACGCGGTCACTACTGCCACCGGGCGCACGCGACGCGCTTGCTGTTTACATGGTAATATTGGCGATTGGATTTTCTGGGTGGGTGACATATGCCCGCACTGTGCGTGGCGCCGTGATGGTGGAGAAACAGCGCGAATATGTGCAGGCAGCTTTCATGATGGGGCTTCCGACCCGGACAGTGCTGGTACGGCACATTCTACCAAACGTACGTCGTCCAATCCTTGTTATTGCAACGATTTCACTTGCCCTCTCCATTATTACGGAAGCTACACTCTCCTATCTTGGCGCTGGTCTGCCTGCTACTCAACCATCTCTAGGGACGTTGATCCGCAGCGGCCAAGATTTTCTGTTTGCTGGCCAGTGGTGGGTCCTGGTGTTTCCTGCCGTCACTCTCCTTGCACTCGCGCTCGCCATTAACATCCTGGGCGATTGGTTGCGAGATGTGATTAATTCGAGGGGCATCTGATGACGGCAACTGCCCGGCCTCCCGTTCTTTCCATTCGCGGACTTTCCGTCGACTTTGCAAGCCGCCATGGCACGTTCCACGCTGTCCGTAATGTCAGCCTCGAGATTGCGCCTGGTGAAATACTTGGCATAGTCGGCGAGTCTGGCGCGGGTAAATCGACCGTCGGAGCCGCCATCACGGGCTTACTACAAGCTCCCGGCCGTATTAGTGCGGGCGAAGTGCGGCTTTCCGGTGACATCATCGATGCGCGCGATATTAACGCTATGCGCGCGTTACGCGGAAAACGCATCTCGACCATTTTCCAAGATCCATTAACCAGCTTAAATCCGCTCTTCACCATTGAGAGACAACTGGTCGATACTATCCGAGTCCATCGCGCTTTGTCGCGGGCTGAGGCACGAGCGGAAGCGGTGCGTCAATTGGAAGCGGTGGGAATTCCTGAGCCTGCGCAACGGGTCAAGAACTGGCCGCACGAATTCTCTGGCGGCATGCGACAGCGCGCGGTCATTGCGCTTGCCCTCTGCTCACAACCCGAGCTCATTATTGCGGATGAGCCGACGACAGCGCTTGACGTGACGGTCCAAGCACAGATCTTGAAGCTGATCCAGGACTTGGCTCGCGAACGTCAAGTGGCCGTGATGCTCATCACCCACAACATGGGAGTGATTTCCCAGGTCACTGACCGAGTCGCGGTGATGAGGTCCGGGGAAATCGTCGAGCTCAATGACACTTCGGCTGTTCTTGGACATCCACGCCATGAATACAGTCAGGCCTTGATTTCGGTTGTGCCGCCCGGTGACGTTAAACTAAATCGCTTCCCTGTGGCTGGTGCTGGTCGAAATATCGATTCCGCGATGCAGTGGCTGCTAGAAGAGGACACGCAGCGAAGTTCTGCACGTCCAGAAGCACTTGTAGAGCTTCGCGGCGTGGAGCGGGTTTATGGAACGACGCGGATGTTTGGCGGCTTCACTCGGGAGGTCTTTAAGGCGCTGCACGATGTGAATCTGGACATCCGCTATGGCGAAGTCATGGGTCTCGTTGGCGAATCCGGCTCCGGGAAAAGCACGATCGCGAGGATCGTCGCTGGCTTGGCGCCCCCAAGCAGCGGCCAGCTAATGTTTGATGGGAAAGATGTCTATGCGGCGAGCTTCGAAGCCCGCCAACATATCCGCCGTCAGACCCAGATGGTATTCCAGGACCCTTATTCGTCTTTGAACTCACAGATGCGCGTTGGAGAGATTATCATCGAGCCCATGATTCACTTTGGGCTCGCAAAGAATAGGCGCCAGGCCGAACCGATAATGTTAGAGCTGCTCAACGCGGTTGGTCTGGAACCAAGTGCCGCCCGCCGCTATCCGCATGCCTTCTCGGGCGGTCAGCGACAACGTATTTCAATCGCACGAACGTTGGCGAGCCGCCCGCGGTTTTTGATCTGCGATGAACCTACCTCGGCACTCGACGTTTCTATCCAGGCGCAGATCCTAAATCTTCTGAAGGACCTTCAAGAGAAGCTCTCGCTGACAATGCTATTCATCAGCCACGATCTTCCTGTGGTCCGCCAGATTTGCGACAGAGTTACAGTTCTACAAAATGGCCAAGTTTGCGAGAGTAGCGAGACGGAAGAGCTGTTTAAAGCGCCGAAGCACCCTTACACCGCCTCGCTCTTGTCCATGATACCGAACATGCACCGCCCCCGGGGTGTATCGCCGAGCTGGGGGCGGCCTCATCTCAGTCTGTCGGGTAGTGTCGAAGAATCACGTGTTCAGTGATCTGTCGGGCATGCCGATTTGGCATATTTCATCGATCCGCAATAGGAAGCGCTATCGACTGTGATCTTGCCCCCATATGTGGAACGGCCCGCGTGGCAAGAGCTTTTTCAGTCGATTTCACACATTGGAACGGTGCGGTCATATGTCCGGCCTTTGCGCGCGGCACATGGCCGCTGGCCTCGATGAGATCCGCGGAACGAGGAGCTAAATCAAGTTTACGCGTTTGAGCGCATTGGGGGCAGTAGCTTCACTCGTTTCGGGATGTCGTCCCATGGGTTCATCGGCTGTTGTTGCACCTTGCCCTCTGCCGGCCTGCACCGGTCAGATCGCTTTGGCTGTCACTGCGTCCATCAGACGGCGGCCGCGGCAGTCAGCGGGTCGGGACGTCGGTAAGTCCCGCCCTTGTTCAGAAGCGCCCAGATGATCCGCGCCGTCTTGTTGGCCTGCGCGACCGCTGCAACCTTGAAGGGCCGTCTGGCGAGAAGCGCCTTCAGCCACGGCCGCGCCCGAGCGTCGTTTCGGACAACCCGCAAGACGGCCGTCGCCCGACAACGAGCAGAGAGCGGAGTTCCGCATTTCCCATCTTCGATATTCCTCCCAGTCGCTCTTTGCCTCCGCTTGAATGAGGCCGCGGCGTCAATCCCAGCCAGGCGGCAAAGTGGCGAGCCGACTTGAACCCGCCGGGATCCGCGCCTTGATGGTCGCCGCCGTGATGGCGCCGACGCCGGGGATCGTGGTCAACCGACGCATGTCCTCGTCGTGCTTGGTCTCCAGGACTATTGCGCGCTCGAGCCTCTCGATCTGGTCGGCTGAAGCTTCAATCTCGTCGGCAATAGCACTCAGCGCGAAGCGCGCTGCTGCGGGAAGGCGAGCATCTGTCTCATCCCGTACGATTGCGACCAGCACCTCAACCTTTGCCAGGCCAGCGGTGGCGATGATGCCCAATTCGGCCAGATGCGCGCGCAACGCGTTGACCGCCTGCGTTCGCTGCCGCACTAGGGTGTGGACTCAATTGATTGAAGCCAAATTCGCACCGAAGCGAGTTGAACGAAAGCGAAGAACGTCGCGCCGAGCTTGTCGTAACGGGTGGCGATGCGTCGAAACTGCTTTAGCTTATTGAAGAAGCGCTCAACGTGGTTGCGCTCGCGGTAGATGGTCTTCTTCCACCGGAACCCCTTCTTCCGGTTGGATTTGTTCGGAATGTTGGGGGTCGCGCCTTGATCACGGATGTGGGCACGAACACGATCGGCATCGTAACCTTTGTCGGCGATGACAATGGCGCGCGCATCGAGTCCGTCGAGCAGGGCTTCGGCGCACGTCACGTCGTGGGCCTCGCCGGGGGTGATCATGAGGCGGACCGGGCGGCCTTTCGCGTCGACGCGCGCGTGGATTTTGGTGGTGAGGCCGCCTCGGCTTCGGCCCACACAACGATCTCCACTCTTTTTTTCACCCCGGATGCATGCTGATGGACCCGCACGATCGAACTGTCGATCATCTGCACCTTGCCATCATGTGCCTTGACGACCGCATCCATCAGCCGGTCCCAGATGCCGGCTTTGCGCCAGCGGTTGAAGCGATTGTAAGCGGTCGTATAAGGCCCGTATCGCTCCGGCAGATCGCGCCACGGCGCTCCTGCGCGCAGCACCCAAAAGATGCCGTTGAGAACGCGGCGGTTGTTGCCTGGCTTGCGACCTCGACGGTCCTTCGGGAGAAGGGGTTCGATAACACTCCACTCGAAATCCGTCAGGTCGTATCGCATGATCCCAGCCCCGATGTTCGGTAGCTTGAATCATGGTCCGCTCTGATCCGCTACTCGAATTTGAGTACACAACCTAGAAGGGCGCGGGTCTTCAGCACCATCGCAGCAGCCTGTTGCTCGGCCGTCTTGATCGGGACGAAGCGCATGGTCTTGCGGGTCCTCGCTGATGGCCTCTGCGTCCGCCGCATCCGTTTTGCCTCGCTTTACGAAGGGTTTGACATAAGCCGGCGGAATGAGCCGCACCTCATGACCGAGAGCTGCGATCTCGCGCGCCCAATAGTGGGCGCTACCGCAGGCTTCCATCCCCACCAGGCATGGTGGCAGTTTCTCGAAGAAGCGCAGAACCTCGCTGCGCCGCAATTTCCTGTTGAACACGGGCGAGCCCTCCGCATCCGCGCCGTGAACCTGGAAAACGTGCTTGGCCAAATCTAACCCGATGGTGCTAACCTGTTTCACGGAACGGTCCCTCCTTTGTGGCGTTCGAACAACGACCACGTTCTAGCACTTTGATGCTGTTGGAGCGGGCCGTTCCACCACATCAAGTTTTATCCAGTCCTGAGTTCGCTCGGGCCATTGGATTTGCCCGGCTGGGCGGTGGGGGCGACGGGAGCTGGCGCGGAGCCGTCGGCATAGCGCAGCGCCAGATCCCGGCGCGGGGTGATAGGTGAAGGCGAACTCGGATGTCAATCGGCGTTCAAATTTGGCTCTGACGCAATCTTGGTGCAGCTCCACTCTATTCTGCGCCGATTAGCCTGGCCTGGAGCAGATCGATTTTGCCGCGGCCGTACATTTGCCGCCTGACGAGTTTCAGGCGGGTGATCTGCCCCTCCTTCTGTCCGTTGGACCAAGGTAAGGTGATCGCCGACCGAACCGCCGCTTCGTCGTTCGTAACGCCGCGGGCGAATGAGGCAACGAGACTGGCGCGAGCGCGCTCGATCCACGGTGACAGCTCGGCGGCGGCTCTGCGCCGGATCATCAAATGGAATTCGGCGATGATCTCGCGTGCCTCGACAAGGGTTGGTACGCCAGCTTCGATCGCCGCGACAGTGACCGTCTCTGCCTTCGAGAGCGTATCACGTCCAATCGTCATGAGACGAGCGATCGTTCTGGCCGACGGGATCCGGTGAAGGTTTTGTGCGTCGGCCTTTTCGGCCGGCCGCCTGCGTGTTGCCCATTCTGCGACGACACGAAGAGAGCCTCGGAAGCCGCGCGCCTTTAGACCCCGCCAAAGTTCAGCGCCGTTTCGGCAGCCGGCGGCCCATTGATCGTCGAGCCATGGCAGGTGCTGATCGAGCGAACTCTGCCGGGTCCGGAAGACATCGTGGCGTTCGCCACGGATCACCTGACGAACCAGCTTCCTGCTATGACCGGTCTGGCGCACGATCTGCTTGATCGGCGTTCCGCTTTTCGACAGGGCCAAGATCGTCGCATTGGTCTCTTCGGCGAAGATATCCTTCATACTGCACGCGCTCGGCCGCGCTGAGCAGTTTGGGATCGATGGTTGTCGCCCCGATTGCGCTGCGGATCTGGCGCATCGATTTGTGGACGGCGTCGAGGAAGGCCCGACTGGCGTTCTTCATCAAATGCCAACGATCTGCGACCTGTACCGCATGCGGGAGGGCCCTTGCTTGCCGCAGCTTCGCCATATCCCCCGCCGCGATCGCGAGCGACGATAGCGATCGTGGGATGAGCGGCGAGCCAGGCTTGGGCTGTCGCGGGCTCACGATCTGGCAGCAGGGTGACGATCCGGCGCCTTTCCAGGTTGCAGATGATGCTGGCGTATCGGTGATTGCGCCGCCAGGCCCAATCATCAATGCCGATAACCTTGAGCGGGTCAGCCGGGGGACGGTGACGGCGTCGGACCACGCGCAGCAGAGTATCCTTACTCACCGGCAGCATCAGCCGCCTTGCGAAGTCTGCTGCCGGTCGACCGCCAAGCGCCGAGCCGAGGTGATGAACGATAGAGTCCAGTCTCGCCGTGCGCCGCGCCGATGGTGCCAGTACCCCTTCAGCGAAGCGCTCTGTGAAGATTTGGCGCCCGCACAGAACGGCGTCGCAGCGGAAGCGGCGGGCGACTACCAGGAGCTGGACGATCCGCCCGAGAGCGGCAAATCGGTCACGCGTCTTCGATAGCGGCTATGGACACGCCGGGATACTGCTCCGCACGATGGACATCGACCAACGCTTCCGGACGCCCGGACCACAACAATGGCCTTATCACCCTCGTAGTACGCACTCTCTACAACAAACCCACGCGGCACCAGACTGGAGCGGTGGAGTGCTTGCTGCATGGCGCTGATTCTCCCCAATCAAAGCGCCCGACATCCCTCAAACTGCATCAAAAGTGAGTCAGAGCCAATATTGCAGGCCGAATGACAGGAGCCCCCGTAACACCCGCTAAGGAGAAGCCAGCACCAAGAGCGGCAGTCGAGGCAGCGCCTTTCAAGAATTCGCGGCGTGATGTGGACATCTTCGTTCTCCCTCGTGAAGGTTCATGTCTGATTGTTCGAGAGCATGCACCCCCCCATGCAGGGAATTTCTCTGGAGTGAGCCCCAGCATAGCCGAAGTTCAGCTCTAACTCCGCAAAATGCGAAGTTTCACGTCATGAGTAGGTGCCCATTGGGAGGGCGAGATACGCGAGGCGCGAAGGCTCCGGCGACGCCTAGAGCGCGAGTCTGAGGCCGCCTGCTAAAAGCCAACGTCCTGGTTGCCACGGCGGCCGGTAAATCCGTAAAAGTCGAGATCGTGAAGCCCTGAGCAGTTTGACGATTCAAGCTGAACCTCGGGCGATACTCAGGAAGCGGACCCTAGCCTCTTGAAAAACCCATGAGAGGTCGGGCCAGTATTTGCGCTTTGATTTGGGCGTGGGGAATCTTTGTGAAATGACCATCTCATGCAGAAATTCGTACCCACGACGCGGAAATGCCCCTTAAACATGTATGCCACGCAAGTATCCTAACTCGTCTTCGAGGAAGGGAGGCGGAAGCAAGGGTTGCTTTTAGTTGCACAACGAACAGCCTTTATGTTGGCTCGGGAAGCTGGCCCGCGCTAAGTGCGCTTCTACTCACAATTCGCGCAATAGACGCGCTCGGCCGAACTGAAGCAAGCGCGGAGGATATTGCGCAAAACCGAAATTCAGTGATCTGCCGTCACAACTGCAGACCGCAATGTCCAACAATAAGGAGTCAAACTCATGGCAATGCCAAAAGCGCCGCAGGCGTTCCCGCGAACCGAATATCTACGAAGAATCGCCGCCGTTAAAGCGGAAATGGAAAAACGCGAGATCGACGTGCTGATGGTCACAAGTCCGGCCAGCATCACGTATCTCTCCGGCTACACGAGCAAATCCGGATACGTGCCGCAAGGCCTGATCCTTTCGCTAAAGGAAGAAGAGCCGACCTTTTTCACGCGGCGCATGGATGCACCGGCGGCGATGCATCAGATGTTCTTCGATAGCAGCCGCGTCATCGGTTATGCCGAAGATCTCATCGCCAATCCCGACCTGGACGGTTTTGATGCGATCATCGACTTCTTGCATGACAAGGGCCTTGCTAGCGGGGGGGGTCGGTCTTGAGACAAAGGCCCTCTCGGCTCAAACAGCCGAAAAATTCAAGGTCAGAATTCCGAAAGGGAAGATTGTCGATTTCGCTAATGGAGTCCACTGGATCCGGGGAATTAAATCCGATCTCGAAATCGGCGTCATGCGGGAGGCCGCGGCGAACGCCGATGCTGGCATGGCGAGAGCGACAGAAGTTATCCGTCCGGGCGTCAGAGAGGCAGACGCGGCCGCTGAGATCATCGGCGCACTGGTGCGCGGCGTTGATGGCAAGCCAAGCACGGACCTTGCGGGCTTCTTCCTGTGCGCCTCGCCGCGTTCGGCCACGGCCCATATTCGTTGGACCGAGGATGCTTTCCGACAAGGATCGCAAATCAATCTGGAATTTGCCGGAGTGCGTCATGGCTACACGTCGGCGCTGATGCGAACCATGTCAATTGGTAAGCCTTCAGACCGCTTGCGCCGCGTCCATGAAGCTGAGGTGGCAGGTCTAGAGGCCGCACTCGCTGCTGTCAAACCAGGGGCCATCTGCGGCGATGTCGCCACCGCATTCAACACGGCCATGAAAAAGCACGGCGTGCAAAAGGAATCACGGTGCGGTTACGCTATCGGTATCGACTGGACAGAACCGACGGCCAGCCTCAAGGAAGGCGACCGCACAGTCTTAAAGCCGAATATGACTTTTCATCTGATGCTCGGGAATTGGATCGACGAAGACTTCGGTTACGTCATTAGCGAGACGTTCCGGGTCACCGACACTGGCGCCGAGGCGTTCTCAAAGCTGCCGCGGGTCATTTTCGAGATCTGAGTTTGGAGGACGAGGCCCTCACGCGATGCGGACCTGCAGGGGCTTTGCAGGTTCGTTTTCGCAGTATAGTGGGCTGCCAATGTTAGTCCGGTATCCTAGAGGCGGTTGTGTCGAATTATTGGTTGTTAGTGAGGAGGATCATTGCCCATTCCCGGAGCGCTAGAAGGTCGATTTGTTCTTCATAACACCTCTTTGGCAATTTCTACGTGAACCGGCTTATCTGCGATAGATGCCCTTTAGCTTGGCTCTTGAGGAGGACAGCAAAGCTGTAAATCTCAAGCACGTCGAGCGTCCAGCAAAACGAATACCTTGAAAGGCTTCGTGCCGGGCCATCCTACCTTCGAGCCCGGTACGCGAATGCGAGTTTACGACCGGCTGCGCGTTACAATGCAGCTAGTACGCAGGCTAGCCGGTCCTCCCATTTTGGCGAAGAACTCCTGCGCAAAACCAAGAAACTCAGCTGGACGCATGCCTTCCGAGCGAGAAGTTTGCCGATTATCGGTCCCCTGCGAGTGTTAGTCTTAGGTCTAGTGAATGCTCCGGCGGAACATAGGATCGATTTGATGAGCACACGCAGCAACAGCTTCCTGTCAGATGCGGAGCGCGATGCGGTCATCGAGCTGCGCCACGATATGCATCGCGAACCTGAGCTTTCGAACGCGGAATGGAAAACGCAGGAGCGGATCCGGGCGGTGTTGCAACGTTTCGGCCTCAGCGGTTTCAAGACGTTCCACAACACCGGTCTTTATATTGATATCGAAGGGCGCGCCTCCGGTCCAAAGCGTGCGGTCGCCGTGCGCGGCGACATTGATGCGTTACCGATTCAGGAGACGCGGGACGACCTGCCCTATCGCTCCCAGGTCAATGGTGTCATGCATGCTTGCGGTCACGACGTGCACGGCTCGATTGCGCTCGGAACCGCGCTCGCATTGCATCGGATGCGGGACAACTTCGCAGGTAAGGTCCGCGTGTTCTTCCAGCCAGCCGAAGAAGCGGAGCCCCTAGGGGGCCGCACGGTTCAAGACGAGAAACTGCTGGACGGCTTCGACCGGGCCGTCGGCTTTCACGTCAGTCCTGGAATTCCCGCCGGTATGTTCGGCGCACAGGAAGGCGCGGTAACGAAATCCGCCGACCAATTCAAGCTTACCGTCACCGGAAAAATGGCGCACGGCGCTTCACCTCATAATGGCATCGACGCCATTGCTATCGCCGCAGCCTTCATCAACGAGGTGCAGAAGGTAGTTTCGCGCGAAATGCCGATCGACGACGCTGCAGTAATAACGATTGGCACTATCCATGGCGGGGAGGCTACTAACATCATATGCCCATCCGTCGTCATGGAAGGGACGATCAGGACAGCGTGCTCGGAACGCAGGGCGCTCCTGTCACAGCGCGTGCGTGAAGTCGCGGAAGGCGTCGCTGCACTGCACCGGGGTCGTGCCGAATGCATCATTCGCCAAGGTGAACCGGCTGTCGTCAACGATCCCGAAATGGTGAGGAAATTCCGCCAGCTTGTCCACGATACTGCTGGACGCGACGCCTTCTTCAGCGAGAGGAGACCGATAGCAGGGAGCGACGACTTCGGCTTCTACGCGGCTTGCGTGCCCTCGATCTATTTCTGGCTCGGTACCCGCGCGCCCGGCAATGAGTCGTTTGTGCATACTCCCACGTTCGGTGCATCCGACGAACTCATTATCCCGACAACTGTGCTCACCGTCAGATATATTCTGGACCTGCTTAATTCTTGATCGGGGCGGGCGTGCCACGGGCGCCCGCGATGCCGCGTTTAATCTCTCGGACGCGGAACCGCCGACTACCGAAGTGGGACTTCAGCAGATCGCTGCTTGTTAGCAGGTTTAATCAACCGCGCTCCCGCGGCTCGGACATTGGCTCAGAGCGCCGTGTCGCGGGCATGAGTGGTGTAAGCCAGCGCGCTTCATCGTTCAAGTAGCGGGGTGATGATGAATTGCGATAGCCGCCGAAGGGCTCTGGTCACGGCCAGCAGCAAAGACCTGGGTTTTGCAATCGCGCGACGTTTGGCGCAAGACGGTGCGTATGTCGTGATCTGTGGTCGCGATCAATCGGCATTGGAAAGAGCTGCCGCTCATTTGCGAACCATTCCGCAATGCGCCCATGGAATCGTCGCTGACCTCGGGCGTCGCTCGGAGGTAGACGCGTTGTTCGAGCGGGCGGTGAGGCTCATGTGGACCGTCGATTGTCTGCTGAACTCTGGTCACATGCCTTATGGCACTATCGAGGCTTTGACTGACGAAGACTGGCATGCATCACACGAGATGCGCTTATGTGCGCAGTGCAGCTTTCACGAGCCGCGGCCAGACTTATTAAAACATCAGATCGTGCAAGGGATATCGTATTCGTTACCCGGGGTGCATGAGACAGCAGGGCACCTGCTTCTGTCAAATGTCATGCGTGCCGGCACAGCGGTAGTGGCCGAACATCCTGCCCGCCGCGCTTTCGGCAAGTGGCATGCGCTTGAATTTTGTCGCGCCAGGCTATTTTGATACCGGCAGGATACGCCAGAGAATTGAAGCTCTGACGATCGGTGAAGGCCTCGACAGAGATTCGGCTATCGAACGGATCGCCAATGCAACTCCACTGGTCCGGATCGGAGACGCCGAAGAGCTCGCAGACGCGGTGGACTTCATTGTGAGCCATCGAGTGAGATATCTCAATGGTACAACGATTGTTGTCGATGGAGGTAGCGGACGAATCGTTACGTAGGATCGTCAATAAGGTCATGAATTCCACGAGCACGCGATCTTTCGCACGAGAGTCCGCGCGGCTATCGTGAAGCCACATCGCGGTGCACCTCGCTCCGCTCGCATTGTGCGGTGTCGGCTTTGTTGCCGATGGCAAGCGGTAAGACCCGCTAAGCCATGAACGGTACCCAACCCATCTTCCCGCGCCCCGAATATTGGACCCCTGCGGCGCGGCGATCAAAGTGAGAGTGCGTATTGCCTTATGTATTGATGCTCCCGGGTGCAATCCTCTCCCAGATCGTCGCGCTACAGACCCCGGCGCAGCGAGCCATGAATGAAAAGTATGGAGCGCGGCATTTGCGGGCCCAAATACTCGACCGATGCGGACAGTTGCTGCTTCAAGGTGCGCAGTGCCGAGAATTCCAGTGGGAGAACGGTTTTCCGCGGGCAAACAACCTCTGTTGCAGAAATTCGCCTCAGCTGCCTCGGAATGTGCCGCAAATATTCTCCTTCGGCCCCGTACCGTACGATCAATGAAGGGGCTTCAAGGCCTTAGGAAACCTGATAGGGGGAATTGGCACGATGAAGGTGCTCTGTTTGTGGTACGCGACCGATGACGAAATCAGTTACATCAAAGGAGCGATGCCGGCTGGTACGGAAGTTGTGGCTCCGAAAGGCGACTATCTCTCTCGCTTTGATTGTGCATACTCAGATGTAAAGCACCTTGCCCCCGACGCTGACGCGATTATCGCCTTGAGCGTCCCGGAAGGCGCTTTGGAGATCGCCAAAAAACTCAAGGTGTTTTCCTGGATGCATTCGGGGGTTGATGACCTCCGCCAAATGGGGGTTCTCTCTCTCTTCAAAGAACGCGGCGTGAAACTTGCGAATATCCGTGGTGCCAACGCCGTCGCGGTAGCAGAGCAAGCGATGATGTTCGTGCTTTCGCTGGCGAAGCAGACGATAGTCAAGCACCAGGCATTGCAACACCGACAGAAACCGCACCCCGTATATGAGGACGAGACTCGATCGGCTATGTTGCATGGTCGAACCATCGGGATCATCGGCCTTGGACAAATCGGCGCCCGCATCGCTAAGCATGCGAAGGGCTTCGACATGCATGTTGTCGGTGTCCGCCGCGACAAGGGAAGGCCGGTGGACTGCGTAGATTCAGTTCACGGAGTCGACGAGTTGCAGTCCGTGCTTGCGAAATGTGACTATGTCGTCGTCGCGACCCCCAATACGGTTGAAACCAATCAGTTGATTGGCAAAGCCGAAATTGCAGCGATGAAGCCATCTGCCTTTCTGGTCAACATTTCGCGTGGAAGTGTGATCCAAGAGAAGCCGCTTTATGAGGCGCTTACGTCCGGTCGGTTGCGCGGCTACGCAGCGGATGTCTGGTGGACCTATGGATTTGGGCGGGCCTTTCCAGCCGGTTCGGGCTCACGCTTGGCTGTTCATAAGCTTCCAAATGTGATTGGCTCCGATGATCAAGCTGCGAACGCCGATGACGTTCTGCAGCGAAATATTAAGTGGGGTACTCAGAACCTGCTAGAGTTTGCGACGGAAAAGCCGCTCACGCGGGAAGTTAGCCTGGATTTGGGTTACTAGACTAACCGATGGAAAGTCGCGGGGACCTGAGGGGCTCCAAAAGCAAACCGAGTTCAGGGACTGCGGACTCATCATGCAGTCCCTGAAACAGTCGTTCGTGAAGTTTTGTTTTGCGGGCCGGACTATGTAGGGCCGGCGATGGGAAAGTCGCGACTGAGGATCAATAACAATGCGCGCAAAAGCGTCTTGCACGCAAAAGTAGGCTGAAGTTGAAGCCGGCGGCTGCGAGGATGGCATTGATCCGGTCACCATTTCGGCCTTTGAGATAGTTGCGCCGCATCCGGTGATCGTCCTTGAGATGGCCGATCAAGGGCTCGACGGCGGCGCGACGGCGCATCTCACGACGGATGGCTTTGGTGACCCGGCGGACCTGGCCGCTGATCCAGACCTTGAACCGATCTGGATAGTTGTGGCCGCGATAACCCTTGTCACCATGGATGCGGCGTGCTGCGACACCTGTGAGCTTTTCGAGATCGGCGATGACGGGACCGAGCGTGTGGCCGTCATACGGATTGCCGTGAAGGGCTTTGGCATGCAGCACGAACTGGCCCTCCTTGGGCGCGGTGGCCGGCGTGGTAATCGACACCTTGCAGCCAAATTCGTAGGGGGCCCGCGCCTTACCTTTACCGATACATTCCACCTCGGGGGCGTGCAGCGAATAGACCTTCGGTCCGCGCTGACGCTGCTCTTGATGCCGAACCCGCACTGCGAGATCGAGCAGCCGGCCAAAGCGATCCTCGAGCGCGGGATCACCCCCGATCTTGCGACGAATGTCCCGCATGATGCGGCGAGCCGGGTGCGCAGGAATTTGAGCTCCCGCCGGGCTCGCTTGAACTGATGGGCATGCGTATAGCGCCCCACCATGATGGCGGCACGCTTGGCTACGCGCAGATAGCTCTGGCGCAATTCGATGCCCTCGCGCTTGGCCAGCGCAACCAGCTTCTCTATCGCCCGGTGGGTAAGCCGCGCATCGGTCGGATGCGCAATCGCCTTCTCCTGGACGGTGGTATCCACCACCACGCGCTCGAGATCCTTGCTCTCGATGGCCCCGCTCCGGTGTCCCACCGAAAGGCTCTCTCCTGCAAAAGCGCTGTAATCTGCTCCTCCCCCAGCCGCTGGCGCCAGCGCGTGCGCGATGAGCGATCGAATGGCAGTTTGTGCTGAAACACCACTTCCCCGCAGAAATACTGAAAATACGGGTTCTCCACCCACCGTTCGCACAGCGCCTCATCGGAGAGGTTGTGCATGTGCTTGAGGATGAGCAGGCCGGCCAGCAATCGCGTCGGCAGCGGCGGCTGCCCTGGCCCGACGCAACAGACCGAACCAAAGCGTCCCGCCAGAAAGTCCCAATTCATCTCCGCTGCCAACCGCACCAGCGGATGGCGAAGATTGATGATCTTCTCCAGTGATGGACCAAACAGGTCGTCCTGACGATCGTCGCGCGGCTGGCTCACGGGTCTTCCTCCGACAGCGAATCTGCCGCCAAAGGAATCACGAAGCTCCGAAATCCGGAATTCCAAATCGCAAGAAAACCAAGATCCGCCCCCAGCTTTCTTGCAAAATCGAATACTTGCTCAACTCAAATCACAGTGCCAAATCAATCGCTTCCGAATTCTTCACACACGACGACTTCGCCGTCCGCCGCGACGACCGGCGATTTCGCGCTCAAAGATTTCGTTGAGCATGCGCTCGACCCGTTTGATGATATCATCGGCTCCATAAGTCGCCTGCGCACGCCCATTGATTGCGATCAGAGCGGCGATGGGCCTGGGTGGCGTTGGCACGCCTAGTTCACCGGCAAGGCGATGCCGAACAAGCCAGCGTCCGACCGATCAGCGATGTCTCGGGGCGACACGCTCGCGAAGATATAATGTCCACCCAAGGCGGCGTTACGGCGGATGGACGATCGGCCGGAGCTTAGCCTCGGGGCCTATCCTTCTCGCAGCACACGCTCTCTACAACAAACCCGCAAGGCATAGACTAGGGGCAATGTGCTGCGTGCATGGTGCGATATCTCTCTCAATTATGGCCATGCAGCCCGCGAGCGGTACCATCCGAAAATTCTCGAATTGTTGCCTTGGACGCAGAATTTCGACGGGTTCAAGCCGCGCATTAGAGTAATTCGGCTGCTGGAACGCGATACCATTCTCTGCAGGTTAAAATGTAAAATCATCAGCCTTGCGAAAGAAAACGGCTGGGGAGCGCTAAGGAGATGAATAATGCGCCTTTTGGCGAGGCTGAGAACTGAGCTGCTGCCGGTTTGATGGACACCGAGATTAGGTGTTTCATGAAGCCGGAGGTGGGCAATGAAAAGACGGAAGTTCAGGCGCGAGTTCAAGGTCGAGGCGATCAAGCTGGACATGGAACGCGGGGTATCGGTGGCGCAAGCCGGCCGCGACCTGGACGTCCATGAGAATGTTCTTCGTTCGCGGGTCCTCTTCGAAGTTTCGATGGTTCTGCCGCCTCGGCGGAATTTTGTTGAACATTGTCGCGGATCACAAGTGATCGCGGTTCTACTCGGTAACCCGCGCGAACGCCGCACATAAACGGACCTGTAATGGAAGGAGTATCCGCCCTGCACCAACGGAAGCGGCCGGCTGCACCGGTAAGCTGCGCAACCACCTTGGATCGGGGTGGGCGCGAGTCGATTCAAGGTGAGGCCTCGAGGCCTGTGTTGGAGGTCTCTGACCTTCAAATGACCTTTGGGTCTCGCAAAGCCTGCGTGTACGCAGTCAACGGCGTGAGCTTCCATGTCAACCGCGGCGAGCTTCTGGGCGTGGTTGGCGAGAGCGGCTCCGGCAAAAGCGTCACGATGATGTCGCTGATGAAGCTCGTGCCGATGCCGCCTGCCATAATAGTCTCAGGGCTGGTCCGCCTCGCGGGGTGGGATCTGCTGGAGCTTGACCCACGCGAAATGCAAAAGGTGCGCGGCAGGGAGGTCGGCTTTGTCTTTCAGGATCCTATGACGTCTCTCAATCCGGTCTTCTCGGTCGGCTACCAGCTGATGGAGCCATTGTGCAAGCATCTTGGGCTCCGCCGGGGCGAGGCGCGCAAGCGCGCGATTGAGCTTCTAACCCTTGTTGGTATCCCATCTCCACAGGACAGAATAAACGACTACCCTCACCAATTTTCCGGCGGCATGCGTCAACGGGTAATGATTGCTATTGCACTCGCCTGCGAGCCAAAGGTCCTCATCGCGGACGAGCCGACGACTGCGCTCGACGTGACGATCCAGGCGCAGATCCTTGAGCTGGTCAAAAAGCTGCGCCAAGAACTTGGGATGAGCATCATCTGGATCACGCATGATCTTGGTGTGGTGGCCGGTATCGCCGATCGAGTGATCGTCATGTATGCCGGGCTCATTGTCGAATCCGCCGCTGTTGACGATCTCTATGCAACTCCCCGTCATCCTTATACACGCGCACTTCTGGAAACCTTGCCCCGCGCCGACACTGCACGTGACCGACTGAAGAGCGTCGGTGGGCAGCCGCCTCATCTTACCGCCTTTCCCACGAGTTGCCCCTTCGCGCCCCGATGCCCGCACGTTTTTGATCGGTGTCGCAGCGAAAGACCGCCGCTCATCCCTGTGAGCGAAGGCCACGAAGCGGCATGCTGGTGGGACGTAACCAGGCAGCGGCCGCGCGATGATGTCTGAGCCACGCGTCCTCGTCAGCGAAGAACAGGCCGGCCAGGATGACATCCTGCTGAGTGTCACTGACCTTGCACTGCACTTCCCGATCTATGCGGGCGTCTTCGGCCGCCAAGTTGGCGCCATCAGAGCGCTGGACGGGATAAATCTAAAAGTCAGGCGAGGCCGGACGCTCGGCCTGGTTGGCGAGAGCGGCTGCGGCAAGTCGACGGCCGGACGCACCATCCTGCGCCTTTGCGATCCGATGCGTGGTCGCATCATCTTCGACGGCCACGACATCACGCACCTGCAAGGCAACAAGCTGCGTCGCATCCGTCCGCGGATGCAGATGATCTTTCAGGATCCGCAGGCCTGCCTCAATCCCCGCATGACCGTCGGATCGATCATCGCGGAACCACTGAACGAGCACGGCGCGCAGCAAGGTAATGACAAGGAGAGGCGGATCGGCGAGCTGCTGGAATCTGTCGGGCTCAATCCGAGGTTCGCCAACCGTTACCCACACGAATTCTCAGGTGGCCAGCGCCAGCGTGTCGGCATTGCCCGAGCGCTCGCGCTAAATCCTCACTTCATCGTCTGCGATGAGCCGATCGCCGCCCTCGATGTCTCCATTCAGGCGCAGGTCGTCAATTTGCTGCATGATCTGCAGAATCGATTCTCGCTGACCTACCTCTTTATCAGTCACGACCTTTCGATGGTTCGCCATCTATGTGACGAGGTCGCGGTGATGTATCTCGGAAAGGTCGTTGAACTCGCTTCGTGCAGTCTCATCTTTCGAGACCCGTTACATCCTTACACGAAGGCGTTGCTCTCCGCGATCCCAGTGCCTGAACCGAAAATCGAACGTGCGCGCCAGCGGATCATCCTGAAAGGAGACGTGCCGAATCCAGCAAATCCGCCTTCCGGCTGCCGCTTTCGCACTCGCTGCCCGGCCGCCTTCGATCGGTGTGCCGCAGAAGAACCAACCTGGCGAAAGCTGGCGGGCGACCGATGGGTTGCCTGCCATCGCGCCGAATGAAGAGATTGGCACCGCTAACCTCGAAATAGGATGGTTGCGCCATGGGCCCGTTCTTCCAAGAGGGATGGGTTAAGCGGACGATTATAGCGCCTGGACGTGTAGCCCGGCTGATCAGTCGTTGAACAAAGGGGGATACAAATGTCGAAATTGAACTCATTCTTGGCTCTGGGAGCCGCGGCAACATTAGTAGCGACGGTCGCAGTGGCGGCGCCCGGACGCGGCACACAAGGCACCGTTAATATTATCTATTGGCAAGCGCCCTCGATGCTCAATCCTTATCTGGCGAGCGGGGACAAGGACGCAGACGCCGCTTCGCTGGTGCTCGAACCGTTAGCCTTGTTCGACGAGAACGCCAAACTTTCCCCGCGGCTTGCAGTGGATATTCCGACCGTCGAAAACGGCGGCGTGTCGAACGGCTCCAAATCGATCACCTGGAAGCTGAGGCCCGGCTTGAAATGGTCCGACGGCTCGCCGGTTACCGCCAAGGACGTGGTCTTCACTGCCAACTACTGCATGAACCCGAAGGCCGGCTGCCAATCGCTAAACCGTTTCCGGGCGGTAGATAGCGTCGAGGCAGCAGATGAACTCACCATAAAGGTCACCTTTAGCGAGATGATGCCGGATCCCTACGGTCCGTTCGTCGGCGAGAGGTCTCCGGTCATACAGGCCAAGCAGTTCTCCGATTGCCTGGGTGAGAAGGCGTCGACCTGCACGGACGCGAACTTCAACCCGATCGGTACTGGACCGTTCGTCGTTACCTCCTTCAAGCCGAACGACGCTATCCAGCTGAAGGCCAATCCGAACTACCGCGATCCGAACAAGCCGGCCTTCGCCGAGGTCAATTACAAAGGGGGTGGCGACGCGCTGGGAGCGGCGCGTGCAGTCCTGCAGACCGGCGAATACGACATTGCCTGGAACCCGGTCGTCGCTCCGGACGTCCTGAAGAAAATGGAGGAAGCGGGCAAGGGTAAACTGTCTCTGTTCTTCGGCACGACGGTCGAAACTCTGGTGCTAAACCTAACGGATCCTTCGTCAAGCCTCCCGCCGGAGGAGCGATCGAGCGCCAAGCATCCGAATCCCTTTCTGAGCGACGTTCGTGTGCGCAAGGCGCTGTCGATGGCGCTGGACCGCGCGACCCTCACCAAGATCGGCTACGACTTCATGGGCAAGCCGACCTGCGACATTATATCGGCCCCGGAGCTCTTCGCCGCTGGCAACACGAACTGCCTGAAGCAGGACATCAAGGGTGCCCAGAAGCTTCTTGACGAAGCGGGCTGGAATTCGGGTTCCGATGGGATCCGAGAGAGGAAGGGCAAGAGACTGAAGCTAACCTTTCAGACCTCTACCAATGCCGTTCGTCAGCAGCTACAGGCGATCATCAAGCAATGGTGGCGTGAGATTGGCGTCGATGTAGAATTGAGGAACATCAACGCCTCGGTGTTCTTCAGCAGCGATCCCGGTAATCCGGATACGTATCAGAAGTTTTACGCGGACGTCGAGATGTTCACCTTCATCTCGGGTATCGAACCCGGCACGTTTGTGGCAGGCAACACCTGCGATAAGGCGCCGCGCGCAGACAACCAGTGGCGGAACACGAATTACGCTCGCTATTGCGACAAAGACTACGACTCCTTGGTCGTCGAACTTGGCAAGACGACCGACCTTGAAAGACGCGCCCAGATCTTCAAAAAGCTGAACAACATGCTGACCGTGGACAGCAACACGTACCTGCCACTGGTCTGGCGTGCCGCCCCAATGGCAGTCTCCAATACTTTGGGTGGAGTTATCTTTCCCTGGGATTCCCCGTTTGCAAACATCCAGGACTGGTATCGCAAGAAGTGAGACTACTCGCGTGCTCAAATGCACGCGGCTTCTGACGACCCAACATCCCGGCCGCGGGTAACACGGCCGGGAGTCATTAGGCGCGAGACATGCTCAACTATGCCCTTCGGCGGCTGCTTACCGCCGTACCAACCGTACTTCTAATCAGCCTCATCGTCTTCGCGCTGCTTAAAGCGGCGCCCGGTGATCCGTTGGCAGACATACCAATAACGATTCCGCCCGAAGATCGCGCGAAGATTTTAGCGGCGCTTGGTGCTGATCAGCCGCTGATCGTGCAGTATCTCTTGTGGTTGAAGCAGTTTCTATTGGTCGAGCCACTGCATGGCTTGGACCTCCTGTTTGGAACGCATTTCGCAGACGGCATGCAGCGGGTTATCTCGTGGCAGACGCGCAGCCCCGCCTTCGACATCATCGCCCAGCGACTTCCCCAGACTCTGTCGGTGGTCGGCCTTGCCTATGTCGTTGGCGTGCTGGTGGCGCTGCTGTTCGGGATCGTATCCGCCTACAAGCGCCATTCCGTGTTCGACCAAGTTGGCACTTTCCTATCGATGTTAGGCCTCGCCATGCCGTCCTTTTTCACTGGCGTTCTGGTGATCCTGATCTTCGCCGTCAACCTTAACTGGTTCCCATCGATCTACAACACCAACCTGGTCGTCAACAGCTGGAGCAGCTTTCTCGAGCAGCTCCGCCAGATGGCTATGCCGGCTATGGTGCTGGCGGTGCAGACCACTGCCTATACCAGCCGCTACGTGCGCTCGTCCATGCTCGACAACCTCGGCCAAGACTACGTTCGTACAGCGCGCGCCAAGGGGATGAGCGAAGCGGTCGTGCTGTTCGTCCACGTCTTGCGCAACTCGATGATTCCGGTTGTCACTCTCATCGCGCTCGGGATACCGGGAATCTTTGCGGGGGCTATCGTTACCGAGCAGATCTTCAAGGTCAACGGAATTGGCCAGCTCCTGATCAGCGCCATCTACGCCAACGACCTGCCCATGGTGCAGACGTTGTTTTTTATCTTTGCTGTGCTGATCGTCACGTTCAACTTGATCGCCGATCTGCTCTATGGAGCGCTCGATCCGAGGATTCGCTATGACTGAATTGCGAAGCCACGCCCAAACGGGTGCAGTTACCAATGCGATTGTCGCGGAAACACAGACAGTCGATCACGCGAGCGGTTCCGATCTTGGAATTGCCGACGTCCCGTCACGTCATGGTTGGTGGGATCTTTGGGACCAGTTCAAGAGCCATAGGGGCGCGGTGACCGGAGCTGCCGTCTTCATTGTGATTATTGTCTCTGTCGTCCTTGGTCCCTTCGTTTGGCATATCAGCCCCGAGTACATCGACTTTACGATGATCAATCAGGGACCAAGCTGGGCTCATCCGCTCGGCACCGACCAGCTCGGCCGGGATCTTCTCGCTCGGATGATGACTGGCGGGCGAATTTCGATCGCCGTAGCGCTGACATCGAAGGTTATCTCAATCTTTCTCGGCACATTTGTCGGCGTCCTTGCCGGCTTCTTCAGAAGGCTCGACGGTCCGCTGATGCGCCTCACCGATCTGTTTCTGGCATTGCCGGTGCTGCCACTACTACTGGTCATGGTGATGCTGTTCCGCGATCCGCTGGCCAGCGTCTTTGGTCTCGACATGGGTATCTTCATCCTGATCGTTTCGGCTATCGGTGTGACCAGCTGGATGAATACAGCTCGCATCGTGCGCGGCGAAGTGCTGGCCATCAAAGACCGCGAATTCGTGCTCGCGTCGCGCAGCATCGGCACACCGCCTCGACGGATTATATTGCGCCATGTTCTGCCTAACATCTTGTCGCCGATTGTCGTCTCGGCCACCCTTGGAATCGCCACGGCCATCCTGACGGAAAGTACGTTATCGTTCCTGGGTCTCGGCTTTCCACCGGATCTTCCGACCTGGGGGCGAGTACTCTACGACGGAATCGAATACATGCAGGACTTTCCATGGCTCGTTCTTTGGCCAGGCATTGTGATCTCTCTGACCGTCCTCAGCGTCAACTATGTCGGTGACGGCCTGAGGGACGCGATGGACCCGCGGCTACGAAAATGATTCACACCAAGACCGCACAAGAAGTGCGGGCCCCTGCCGATCGTACGAAAGGAATTCCAATGGCTATTCTTAATAGTGTCGCCGCTCTGCACTCTGACATCGTAACCTGGCGGCGCGACCTCCACGCCAATCCCGAACTTGGTTACGATGAGCACCGTACTTCGGCATTCGTGGCCGAGCGATTGCGCGAATTTGGCTGCGATGAGGTCGCGACTGGTCTGGGCAAGACCGGCGTTGTTGGCGTTATCAAAGGCAGAAAAGCTCCAAGCGATGCCGACATCAGAGTAATCGGTTTGCGTGCCGACATGGATGCGCTTCCGATCGACGAAGCGGTCGATAGGCCTTACACTTCCACAACAAAAGGCGTTATGCATGCCTGTGGCCATGACGGGCACACCGCGATGCTGTTAGGCGCAGCGCGCTATCTTGCCGAAACGCGGAACTTTGCCGGAACCGCCGTTATGATCTTTCAACCCGCGGAAGAGGCGGGCGCAGGTGCGGCCGCAATGATCAGCGACGGTCTGATGGATCGCTTCGGTATCGAGCAGGTTTTTGCCATGCATAACTCGCCTGGACTTCCGGTAGGTCGCTTCGCTATCCGCCAAGGCCCGATGTCAGCGTCGACAGAAGGGATGGTAATCAAAATCGAGGGCCATGGAGGCCATGCATCGACGCCGCATAAATGCATCAACTCGGTTTTGGTCGGCGCACAGCTCACCACTGCTCTGCAGCAGATCGTGGCCAGCAACATTGATCCCTTGGAGCCAGCCGGGGTTTCGGTATGCGTTTTCCTGTCCGGAAGCTCGGGTAGTGTTGTTCCTCAGACTGCGGAACTCCGCGGCACGATCCGCACGCTGACGACGCAGGCTAATCAGCTCGTCAAGAAGCGGGTGCATGACATCGCAGCCGGAATCGCTCAAGTGACCGGTGCGACGATCAACGTGACTTACCGCCCCGGCTATCCAGCCATGTTCAATCATGCCGCACAGACAGATCTTGCGATGATGGTTGCAAAAGAGGTGGTCGGCGAGGACAACGTGCTCGAATGCCGGCCCTCACTAGGCGGGGAAGATTTCGGCTACATGCTGCAGGAACGTCCAGGTGCATACATCTGTTGTGGCAACGGCGATAGCGCAGGCCTCCATCACCCCGCGTATGATTTCAACGACGACGCCATTTTGTATGGAACATCGTTCTGGATCAAGCTCGTGGAACGCTCGCTAGTTGCTTGAGAGTTTCTCGAAGAACTCGGAAGGGGAATTGCGGTTTGCTCGTCAGATTCGCCGGTACAGCGTTGAACAACAACTGAATGCACCGCCAAAACTGTCAGTTCTTCCTCGCAGCGCAACGTGGAACGCTCAGCGCCCGACAGATTGACGGACATGCATCGGGATGCTGCTATACAAGTCAGTCAGCCTAACAGCTGGCTGGCGCGTTGCCGAACGAGTGGTGCAAGCCAGCGCGATTCGTCTTTCAACTAGAGGGGGCAGATGAATTGCGATAGCCGCCGAAAGGTTCTAGTCACGGCTGGCAGCAAGGGCCTGAGTTCTGCAATCGCGAAGCGTTTGGCGCAAGACGGTGCGCATGTTGTGATCTGTGGTCGCGATCAATCGGCCAGGAGTGTCATTCCACCTCCCAAGCACCACCCGTTCACGGCCGCGATGATGGGTGCCGGAGATTAAAAGAGGAATCATCGCAGGCAATGGCGGCACGCAACGGACGCTGATGAACTTGCCGTATCCACTCGCGATGGAACTACTCCTGACCGGCGATGATGTTGATGCGGAGACAGCGAGCCGTTGGGGAATCATCAACAAGGTAGTTGCACCCGACGAGTTGATGCCTGCAGCGCTGGAGTACGCACATCGGATTGCTCGCAACGCGCCGCTCGCTCTGCAGGCGTCAAAGGAACTTGCCCTTCGCAGCAGGGATGTCGATTTGGCAACGGGGCTCCGAATAGAGCAGATGTTCAATCGGTTTCTTATGAGCACGCAAGATGCGTCTGAAGGCGCCCGGGCGTTCACCGCAAGTCGGCCGCCCAAATTTATCGGAAATTGAACGGTGATGCACCTGCGTTGTAAGTTTACCTAGGATGGAGTGCCTCGGCGAGGAGCGGGAATCATGTGTTGATTCTACTCACAAAAATCCGCGCGTTATGGATAGTGACCTGCCACTGAACTTTCATCCAGCGGCAGTTGGAGTCTCGGGGGTTTGTACGCCAAGTGGCGCGGGTGGAGCAACGGGCGATCGGCGGAGCTGGTCGGGGTTGCGCAGCCGATCGTCCGTTGCGGTGAGGTGGGCGGCATAGGCCGCGGGGGTCAGGTATTTCAGCGACGAGTGGGGGCGCTGGAGATTGTAGTCGTCGACCCAGGCAGCGATCTTGGCGCGGGCGTCGTCGAGATCGAAGAATAGGGTTTCGTTGAGTAGCTCATCGCGCATCCGGCCGTTGAAACTCTCGACGAAGCCGTTCTGCATCGGCTTTCCCGGTGCGATGAAGTGCCAATCGATGGCTGCGTCCTTGCACCAAGCGAGCATGGGCGTTGCAGGTGAACTCGGTGCCATGGTCGGACACGATCATTCCTGGCTTGCCGCGTCGCTCGATGATTGCCGTCAGTTCGCGGGCCACGCGCCGCCCCGAGATCGACGTCTCTGGAATGGCGCCCAGGCATTCCTTGGTGACGTCGTCGACGATGTTAAGGATGCGGAAGCGTCGGCCATTGGCGAACTGGTCGTGAACAAAGTCCAGAGACCAGCGTGCATTGGGCTTGGTCTCCACCAGGATCGGGGCACGGGTCCCCACGGCCTTGCGGCGAGCCCGCCGCTTGCGGACGGGAGCCCTTCCTCGCGATAAAGCCGGTAGATCCGATTGATACCCGACGGCTCGCCCTCCCGCCGCAGCAGGACGAACAGCCGGCGGTAGCCAAAACGTCGCCGCTCGTTGGCGAGGTCACGCAGCCGCCCGCGGAGAACCGCGTCCGGAGGACGGCTGGAGCGATAGCGGATCATCTTCCGATCCGCGTCCACAATCGAACAGGCCCGCCGTTCCGACAGGCTCATCACGGCCTGCAGATGCGCGACCGCTGCGCGCTTGGCGGCGGGCCCTACCATTTTTTTGAAAGGAGCTCGCGAAGGGCGGCCGCATCCAGCATCTGCTCGGCCAGAAGCTTCTTCAGCTTCGCGTTCTCCTCCTCCAGCGCCCTCAGCCACTTCGCCGCGGTCGCCGTGGCTCGGAGCTGTGCTCTGCTGGCATTTATTGACGAGGGGCGAAGATTACCTGTGGGCCCGCCCAGCACAGGTCGCCAACAAGACCCGCGCGATGCAACTTCAAGCCGGACTTCCGCAACAGAAGGGCAACCGGCGTGGACCAGCCTATGCCTACAACATCAAGGCGCTGCGCGACCGCGAGATGTCGATTGCCGCCCAGGCGGAGCGAAGCTACGAACGGTTCATGTCGCAGTGGAAAGCGCGGCGCCAAAACCCGGCGCGCGGGCGCCTCAGTTCGGCAGGACAAAATAGGCAATCCGGTGACGCTTGCAGCCGACGCGTCACGCTTCGCCACGAGGTCGCCCGCGCCCAACAAGCATAGTCGCTGCTGACGGCAACTTCCAGCGGCTGCGAGATCGGTGGCCGGGACGGAAGAATGACCCGCGGTGCGACCGACAAAAGAATGGACTTACAGCGATTTCTGCAATCGTCATCTCGGTCATAAAAAAATCGCTTGTGGCGCGAATGATCCCAATGCTCGGCCGGGAAGTCGTCGAAGGTCAGCAGCGTGTGTCGATACTTGCTGAGGCAGTCAGCCGCCTTCTCGTATTTGGGCGTGTAGCTCTCGATGAAGGCGTCGAACGCGAGCTCGGCGGCAGCCTTCGTTTCGGCCATCCAGATCTCCTGCAACGCGCGTTTGGTCTTCGGCTGCTGGCTCTTCGGCAGCTTGGCGAGCACGTTGGCGGTCTTATGCACCCAGCAGCGCTGCTCGCGCGTTTTTGGCTAGACCTCGCCGGCGGCCCTCCAGAACCCGAGTGCGCCATCGGCAATGACGAACTGCGGCCGCACGTCGAGCCCGCGCCGCTTCAGATCGGGCAGCAGATCGCGCCAGTCCTGCGCGCTCTCGCGAGCGCCGTCGGTGAAGCCGACCAGTTCCTTGCGGCCTTCCCGCGTCGCGCCGATCAGCACGAGGATGCACTGCTTTTCGTCTTCGAGTCGCGCTTCAAGATGGGTGCCATCAGCCCAGATGTAGACGTAGCGCTGTCGCCGACAGATCGCGCTTCTGCCACGCGGTGTGCTCGTCGAGCCAGCCATCCTTCAAGCGACCGATGGCGGATGCCGACAACCCGGCAGCATCCTTGCCGAGCAGCGCAGCCAGCGCCTCCGAAAAGTCGCCGGTCGAGATCCCCTTCAGGTAAAGGATCGGCAACAGCGTCTCGGTCGACTTCGTCGGCATGCGGACACTTTGGGATCAGGTGCGTATGCAGGATCGAATGCACTTCGTTCTTGAGCCGCGTGCGATGCCGCACGACCTGGTGGCGCCGCGCCACCAGTCTGCGCTTGCGTTCGGTTTCCGCTTCAGGCGTCCAGATCTGCGGCAGGTAACCCGCCGCCTGCAGGGCTGGCGAGTGTACCGGCATCGATCTTGTCAGTCTTGACGTGCGCCTGAGCGACCGCCTTCACCTGCAACGGATTGGCGATAATCACCCGCGCCACGAATGGCGCCAGGACCCGCGACACCGCCATGCTATTTCCGGTCGCCTCGATCACCACTTCATCGGTCGACCGCAGACTCTTGCCCATCCCTTCAAGGGCGGTCCGGGTCATGTCGACCCGGCCGGCATGTCGAAGGATGCCGTCTTCCCAGATTACCACCTCGCCGAAGGTTCGGTGAACATCAATACCAATCACGCGTCGCATCTGCGCTCCTCCCTTCCGTTGGTTATGGCGGGAGCGGCGGGCGACACGACAACTACGGATTCGCGCTCACGGCGCAACCGGGCGAGTCGCAGAGGCGGCCAGCTACTAACACGAGCTCTCGGCTCATCGTGTGCATCGGCCTGCCCGCACCTTCGTGCTCCCGGTGCCTCTGTCCCGATGGTCGCACTATACGCCACGATGTAGAACACCGCGGCGGAACGTTGGCACTGAGAAATCTCATACCGGTTACCAACCCCATCGAGCGCGTGTTCGCGACCGTGCGGCACAGGACAGTGCGCACCAAGGGCTCGTTGTCGCCGACCACGGCCAGGCTAATGGTGTTTAAGCTGGTCATGGCCGCAGCAAAGACCTGACGGCGGCTCAAAGGCACAAATCAGTTGCCGAAGCTGATCGCAGGTGTCAGGTTCAACGACGGCATCGAGGTCATCCAAATGCCGGCGAACCACGCCACCAGATCACCTCATCACCCAAAACCCCGCATAGCTCGATAGCCTGCATGTCTCGATGCACAGGCGCAGAATTACTGCGCTGCGGCCGACGATATTGCTCAAATAGAGTGCCCCCGTGCCGGTACTAATTATTCGAGCTGAAACTTATCATCGGTGCGCTTCAAGATGCTGATCAACGCGCGGCGAGCCTATCGATGGCTGTCGCAGATCCTGCTGCCGGCCGACAGGTTGCTGACGGTGGTCGACAGGCGGACGCGATCTCGCCCCGAAGCGCTGTGGCTCGTGCACGACGATCTGGTCGCTCTTGGGGAGATCGAAAGCGATCCCCTACCCCTGCGCGCTTCGACGGGCGGTCATTGGCTCCTGGAGCACGGTCGATGGTGGGACCGGTATGCGCCAGTCCATCGAGCACTGAAGAATCAAGTAGTCATGCTCAAGGCTCGCCGACAAGCCCGAGATCACTGACTGCAGCAACAATGGAGCAATCGATGAGTCAGCCCGCCACTGTCCGCAATAAGCCGTCGAGCATTAAATCGTCGGATCTTACAAGCCTCACTGTCGGAGATGTCCAAGCTGCTTTCGCAAGCGGAGAATGGACGGCCCAATCGTTGGTCGAGGCGAGCCTCGACAGGGTCGAGCGGTACAACGCGAAATACAACGCGATCATCTTTCTGAATCCGTCGGCCGTCGACGACGCGAAGGAAATCGATAGGCGCCGTGCAGCTGGCGAGTGCCTTGGTCCATTGGCGGGCGTTCCGGTCGTCGTGAAGGACACTATCGATATAGCCGGCTTTCCCACGACGGCGGGATGGTCGCTGCTTTGCGGGAAAATGGGCGGGGTTGATCTTATGCCGGAGCGTGACGCTCCGGTCGTGTCCCGCTTGCGGGAAGCCGGAGCCGTGATCATCGGGAAGACAAACGTTCCCCCCCTCAGTTGGAGTGGTGCTCACGCCAATGACAGTTGGGCCGGGCCGACACTAAATGTCGCGATGCCCGACCGCGTACCCGGCGGCAGCAGTTCAGGCACCGCGTCTGCGGTTGCCTCGGCTATGGTTGTGCTCGGCCTGGCTGAAGAGACCGGTGGTTCGATCCAAAATCCCGCTTCGGCGCAGGATCTTGTCTGCGTCAAACCAACTGTCGGGTTGGTGTCCAACGCGGGCGTTATGCCTCTATCGGGAAATCGGGACGTCGTCGGTCCCATTGCTCGATGTGTGCGCGACGCGGCCATTTGCCTAGATGTGCTTGCCGGCTACACGTCAGAGGATCCAAAGACCCTCGCGGGTATCGGCAAGAAGCCAAAGGGAGGTTACACCTCTAAGTTTGGCGTGGATGGGCTCAAGGGCAAGCGGCTTGCTCTTTACGGCACCGGATGGCGCAATCAGCCCCTCTCAACCGAGGCGGAACAACTCTACGACAGAGCAAAAGAAGAGCTAGAAGGACTCGGCGCAGTTCTGATCGAAGATCCCTTTGCCGGTTCGGGTTTTGCGGACCTCCGCAAGCTGTCTTCTCCGCCTGCGAATTACGATGCGCGCGGCCTCGAGTCCATTCCTTACGACCTTCACAAATACCTCGAGCGGTTGGGCCCAAACGCCGCCCTAAAGACGTTTGCGGAGTTCGCTAAGGCAATCGAAAAGGAAAACCCATTCGGGCCGACGGGCCTGCTGCGCTCCCTGCATAATCTACCGCAGTTCGCGAGGATCCTGGAGAACCCGTCACAACCGCCAAACATCAGTGAGTTCATCGCTGCCAAGGAGGAGTATCTCACGATATTCGATGAGGTGCTTGTGAGCTATCACCTCGACGCCTGCGTCTTTCCGCAGATGCTTCAGGAGCTGCCGCCGCTGCACGGCAAGCAGCGAATTTGTGAGACAACGGTCGACGAAATTAACATTGCTGGCCTTCCGGGGGTTACTGTTCCCGCGGGCTACTACGCGTCGGGCTCACCGTTCGGCTTAATCTTTGTGGGCAGAATGTGGAGTGAGGCCGAACTATTGGCGTACGCATACGCATATGAGTGCGCAACGCGACATCGCAAAAGCCCCACTCTCGACAAATAGGAGGCCCAGCCAGGGCGGACGATGATTGTGGTCGGGTGGGGCGGCGATTTTGCTTTTACCGGGTCACCGGAGGCGGTTGCCCGCCCCCGGTTCCACAGAACGGGGGCGTGCGGAGTTCCTGCACCGACGCTTTCGACAGTTGGTTCACAGCACCGCAATCGCTTGCAGCTCCCGATAAGGGAGCCGCAGCTCAGGCTTCAGCAACGTTGTCCGTTCTTTGATTTGGTTGAAGGCGTCCCAAGTGAGGCGTAGGCCTATCCAGCTGCGGCTGCGCAGCATTGAAGTGGACTCGCGGAGCGGGACCGTTTGAGCCGGTTTGTCAGTTGGGAAATCCGACCGCTCCTACTTCCTTTCTATCACGCCGCCAAGAACGTTGTCTGCTGTTGCTGTGGGCATTTGGTCAACGCAGAAGGGCGTTGCCCACATGCCCATCTGTGGACGCCCCGCTGGATGCAAGCGCGCACGCGCAACAGAGGACGATCCGTGCGTCGGACCATGTGCGCTTCCAGTCGGATGAGCGCCGCGTCCGGGCGAGGTCTGCAGCCGCACCGGCGACCGGCGGTCGCTTTCCCCAGGATCGAAAAACATGAGCGCCGCTGACCCCAAGCACGTAGCCTTTGCCTTCCCGACGTAGTTGCTGTTCGACGTTACCGACACCGTAGACGGTATCACCGGCAACCCACTTGAATGGTACAGACGCGGCTATCGCGCGTGCGATCATTCTCGTCGCAAGCTTTGGTGCGGCGCGGCGATCAAAGTGAGACTGCGCATTGCCTCACCTCAATTGTTACCGGATGCTAAGCCGTTGCCTCGCGTAAATTGCTCCCTTGGATCGGAAACGAGCGGGGGCGACGACGGGGTGGCTCAGCATGGCGACGCGGAAGGAACTGACGGCGGCTGCAGACGCGCGCTATCGGACGTCGGATCGCGCGAGGAAGGCGCGGATATTGGACGAGTTCGTCGACATCACCGGATTCCATCGCAAGCATGCGATGCGGCTTCTTCGAGGTCGGGAAGACGCGCGCCCAGGCCGGCGGGTGACGCCGGGTCCATAATGGAGGCATAACACAACGCACTCGTGCTCCTTTGAGAGGCGTCAGACCGGATCTGCGGGAAGCGGCTGAAGGCGTTGATGCCTGCGCTGATTGCGGCGATGGAACGGCACGGGCACCTTGGCCCGAGATCCGCGACAAACGTTTGGCAATGAGCGCTGCGACGATCAACCGCGCATTTGGCGCGGGTCCGGGAAGGATTAGGTCGCAAGCGCCGACGGCACGCGACGCACTCGTTGCGTCGCAGTATTCCAATTCGGACGTCGGCAGATTGGAACGATCCGGCGCCGGGGTTTGTCGAGGCTGACCTTGCAGCGCATAGCGGTCCATCGGCGCGCGGCAGCTTCATCCAGACCCTCGTGCTCACCGACATTGCTACCGGCTGGACGGAATGCGGTCCTCTGATCGTGCGCGAACAAACGCTGTTGAGCACGGTGTTGACGGAATTGCGCAAACAATTGCCCTTTGCGCTGCTCGGCCTCGATACGGACAATGACACCGTGTTCATGAATGAGACGCGAAAGCTTACTGCGATGGGGCCAACATCGTCTTCAGGCGTTGCCGGCCCTACCGGAAGAACGACCAGGCGTTCGTCGAGCAGAAGAACCGCGCCGTCGTGCGCAGGATGTCGGCTATCGTCGGTTCGAGGGCCTGGAAGCGGCCAAGCTGCTGGCTGAACTCTATCGATCGGCGCGGCTGTTCGTGAACTTCTTTCAACCCTCGTTCAAATTGATAGCCAAGCAGCGCGACGGCGCTCGTGTGCGCAAGACATACAGCGCGCCGGCGACGCCACACCAGCGCCTTGTCGCCGACGCCCGCACGCCCGACGCGGTTCGCCACCACCTCCAAGAAATCTATGCCGCTCTCGACCCGGTCGCGTTGTTGCGCGACATCCTCGGCGCGCAGGAACGCCTCGCGGCGCTCGCGGATACCTAGCCAATCGCCCATCCTGCTGCGGCATTGCAATCGATCGATCTCTTCCTGGCAAGCCTACGAACCGCCTGGAAGGATGGAGCTATGCGACAGACGGATCGGCCAATCGTGAAACCGAAAAGAGGCGGGCGCCGTCCCGCCCCCCTCATCCGGGCAACGCTAGATTTGCGAAAATGCTTTGAAGCCGAGCTCTGGCGGACTGGTAGCGAACTGCTCTCCCGGTTGCAGGTGGAATATCCTGGAGCCTATCCGAACAAGCTTCTTCGAACGCTTCAACGTCGGCTTAAATCCTGGCGCAGCGAGCAAGCGAACGCGTTATTGTTCGTTGAGCGAGTAGAGCTCCGCAGCGAAAATGCGCGTGACAAAGGGCCGGGACCGAATTTGTTACTCGTCGTCGGCCGTGGTTCGCCTGTTCCGTATTGAAACCCGAGCGCGAGACCGAGGTCGGATTTGAAGATGATGTGGGCTCTTCGAAACGCCAATTGCGGTGCGCTGCACAATATGGAATGCACAATGGTCGCTATGAATCCAGCCAATCTCCCCTTTAACTCCGAAAAGATGCTGCAGGGGCTGCGCGAGTGGGTCGAGTGTGAAAGCCCGACCTGGGACGCGTGCGCGGTGAACCGCATGCTAGACATCGCAGCTCGCGACATGGCGGTCATAGGCGCGACGGTCGAGCGCATCGCGGGCCGGCAGGGCTTCGGCGCCGTTGTGCGCGCACGCTTTCCGCACCCCAAGCAAGGCGGGCCGGGCATCCTGATCGCGGGGCACATGGACACCGTGCATCCCGTCGGCACCATCGAGAAGCTGAAATGGCGCCGCGAGGGCAACAAATGCTACGGCCCGGGCATCTTCGACATGAAGGGCGGGAATTATCTTTCGCTCGAGGCGATCAGACAGTTGGCCCGCGCCTCGTTCATGACGCCGCTGCCGATCACGGTGCTGTTCACACCTGACGAAGAAGTTGGCACGCCGTCAACTCGCGACATCATCGAGGCCGAGGCTAAGCGTAACAAATACGTGCTGGTGCCCGAACCCGGCCGGGCCGACAATGGTGTCGTCACAGGGCGTTACGCAATCGCGCGCTTCAACCTCGAAGCGACGGGCCGGCCGAGCCACGCCGGCGCAACGCTATCGGCGGGCCGCTCTGCGATCCGCGAGATGGCGCGGCAGGTTCTTGCGATCGACGCAATGACCACAGAGGATTGCACCTTCTCGGTCGGCATCGTGCATGGTGGAAAATGGGTCAATTGCGTTGCAACCACCTGCACCGGCGAGGCGCTGTCGATGGCCAAGCGCCAGGCCGATCTCGACAGCGGCGTCGAGAAGATGCTGGCGCTGTCGGGCACAACCAATGATGTAGACTTCAAGGTGACGCGCGGGGTCACCCGTCCTGTCTGGGACCCCGACGCCGGCACCATGGCACTCTACGAGAATGCACGCGGCATTGCCAACGCACTCGGCGCCGAGTTGCCTCATGCCAGCGCCGGCGGCGGTTCCGACGGCAACTTCACGGGAGCACTGGGCATTCCCACTCTAGATGGCCTAGGCGTGCGTGGCGCCAAGGCCCACACTTTGGAAGAGCACATCGAGGTCGACAGTCTCGCGGAGCGCGGGCGGCTAATGGCGGGGCTACTGGCGACGCTGGAGTGACGGCTACGCCGTGGTTTGATAGAGCGCAGAGAACAACTCTAAGACACCAGTTTTCCGCGTCGGCGCGAGACACAAGCTGAACAAGTTCTGTCACAGTCTCGCTCACGCGCGTCGGCCTTGTGTTCGGCCGCGGCCGTGCCAAACGCTTGAGATTGAGGATGCTCCGATGCTCCAGCTTGATGGGGCCTCGGTTTCTAAGAGCCAAGGCAAGGGCTGGAACATTCCCTCGACTATTCAGACGCTGAAAGGTCGAGCCCCAATGTGAGGTGGGTCAGACATGAGTCCAAATCACCTGCTGCAGATCCAAGCTTGTGCGGCCCACAAGCTCCACGAGCTTGGCGCATTAGGCTGCGGGGAGGTGGCCTTCTTCGATGGAAGCCGCTGAGGATACGCTTTCGACCAGCAAAGCTCGTAACGGCCGATCTCGACCTCACTCAAATCCATCAAGCGACGGAGGCGATCGTCAATCGGCAGAGACTCGTGATGTCGTAGACGGGCAATCTCGAAATTCGGCGAATTGCAGCTGCGACCAACGGAAATCCGGCACATTCAAACAAGATGACCGCGATCTCTGGTTGCGCCTCACGGAGGCGCGCTACGCAAGCAGCGACGTCTTTTTCAATCGCGGCGACGTCCACCGGCGGTGCCGGACGCTGTAGCTCGTCATGCCAGAACTTACCACCTTCGATGCCGCCGATCACGATTCTCGCGCGAGTGACTGGATCATTGATGCCGAGCAAATCCTCACTGCAATGCGTCGAGTCATACGTCAGAACCGCGATTTTCGCTGGCGCAGGCAGCTGGCGCAACAACGCCGGTAATAAGAGGAGGCTCGACATCACCACGGGCACTGTCACTGAAGCAGCTACAGCCGCTTGATGCCGTATTGAGAAGCCGCAGTTTGAGCTGATCGCGACAGCGCCCCGGTGTACTAGGCGACGAGCGGCTGCGATGTAGGGTCCCTCAAGGGACGGATCGCCCCGGACGACATTCTCCACCCACGCACCCTCGACCGTTTCGGAGATGACGGGAAAGTTGAACGTGGCCGGATTTGTCAGTGAGCCGGCTAGTGGCGTCGGATTGGGGCGCACGGGCTGCACCCCGCGTTCGAGCAGCAGTACGCCCAGCGAGGGTTGATCTTGCGATATCACAGGGGCAGGTTAGCGCAATTTTGGGGAAGAATTCCGCCAGATACGCGTCGCCGGCTTGAGAAATTCTGCGCAAATCGAGCCAATCCGAAGCAAGTACGCAGAGATGCTGCGCAATCCCAGCTGTGCTCAATCCGTTCGCGCGAAAGAGTACTGGCGAGGTTCACCGCCGGTGAACCGAAGTCTTCAATGTCGGGGACTGGCGGCCGAAATTCTTCACGCGAACGGAAGGCTACGACGATCTCGCGCGATGGGAGGCCGGTTAGTGGGAAATCTGACGGCGTGCTTACCACCAGTTACTTCGCGCCACGTCGCTTGGCAAGATCGCACCGTCTTGCGCGTTGGCAGGGCAACTCCCTAGAGAGTTTGAATGCGCGCGCGACGCAGCCTCAGAGCCAAGGGACACCGACAATCATTCCCGCGAGAGACGGGTCGCAGGGACGCCAGCATTCACTCGAAATTGGACCGCGACAAACGGCAATCTTGCCGAACATCGCCTTATTCAGGGTATAGAGCAATGGTGCGTTGCCAGTCGGCACGTTTCGCTGGGCGGCCGGCGAGATGATGCCTGCTGGTCGGCAATGACAATCAGTCTGCCGGACATGCGCCGCTCTCGAGGCACCTGAACTCGCTACCGACCCAAAATTTCCTGAAGAACAACGATCGCGTCGCCAACGTGGAGGAAATCATGGCGAGCTTTGCTGATCTTCTATCAAAAAATACGGCGCGCATTGGCTCCACGAGCTGGAGAAGGCCGGTGTCCCTTGTGGTCCGGGAAACGACTTTCACCAGGTGTTCGTGGATCCGCACGTCGTCGAGCGCGGCATGCGGGTGTTGTGAAGCACAACTTTGAATCCGAGCTGGCCTCAATCAGCAACGCGCTGACCTTCTCGGAGACACCGATCACTGAATACCGCAGCCTGCCGCTGCGCGGCGAGAACACGCAAGGTGTGCTGGCCGGCAAGCTTGGCTATGATGAAAACAAAATTGCGCAGCTGAGGCTGTGCGGGCGATTTAGCCTAGCGGTTTCGAGCGACTGGAGCCGCGCCGGTTCGGCTTGAGTTGCAAGCTCGAAAGCTTCGCATTCCTCCAGATGGCCGCAAGATTCGAGCCGAATCGCGCCTCAAATCGGAGAAAATCGGCGTTGAAGCGCCGTTAAAGTTCTCACAACGATAATAGCCGCCGAAATGTTACACAATCGCAACCAGAAGGGAGTGAACCATGAGCCTTTTGATGAACCGCCGGCGAGTCCTCCAGGCCGGCTCCTCCGCCCTGTTGGCAGGTGCCATGAATTCCACGGCCGGCGGCGCGCTGGCGGCAAATACGGATGAGCTGCGGGTCGTCGTCTACGGTGGCGACATTGCGAAGGCATACATCGAGACCTTCGTAAAGCCGTTCGAAGCAGAGACGGGAATCAAGGTCACCCCGATCACCGACCAGATCACCTTCGCGCAACTTGAGCTTATGGTGAACTCAAAAACCGTTACTGTTGACGTCGCTCCGATCACTCAAGGCTCTGTTATCATCGGGAGCGAAAGAGGCCTCCTTGAGCCGATTGACTATTCAAAGTTCAAGAAGGACGAGCTGGACGGTCTCTTCGAATTCGTCAAGCACCCTTTTGGAGTGGGGCAGCTGATCTTTTCTTATGTCATGGTCTACAATACCGAAAAATTCCCCGCGGACAAGCCGCGCCCGACCACGTGGGCTGAGTTCTGGGACGTCAAAAAATTCCCGGGCGTCCGGTCAATGGTCTCTGGCCGGGGCGGTGGCGAGGGCCCTTGGGAGGAGGCACTGTTGGCGGATGGCGTGGCTCCAGACAAGATCTATCCAATGGACATCGATCGGATCTTCGCAAGTTTAGACAAGATCAAACCGCATATTCGTAAATGGTGGACCGTCGGCTCCGAGATCCAGCAGATCATGACCGATAAGGCGGCCGACCTTATGCAGTCCTATAGCGGGCGAACGGGGGTGGTGATTTCGAGAGGCGCGCCGATGGAAATGAACCGGACGCAGTCCAAGCTGCAGTGGGATAGTTGGGCTATCCCCAAGGGTAGCCCGAATGCTGAGAAGGCGCAAAAATTCATTGAATTCGCCACCCGGGGGGAACGCCAAGCTGCATTGGCTCGCTTGTGGCCGGAAGGCCCGACCAATCGAAACGCGTTCAAGCTGCTGCCGGAAGAGCTAGCGCGTAAACTCCCGAGCCATCCCGACTACTTGAAGACCGGCATTGTCATGAATGGGCAATGGTATAGCCAGAAAGGGGCGGATGGAAAGACCAATTCCGATCGGCTCCGCGAACGCTGGAACGATTGGATTCTTAGCTGAGCCTGAAAGTCTTGAAACCACTGCCACGGCGACCGGATGCATCGGTCGCCGGGCAGTTCCATGTGTTGAAGGAGCCGCCATGTCGAACGCCTTGGCTTTCATCAATCAGCAACCTGCTAATGGTTTTGCGAGCGTGGCTGTCAACAGTTCCGCCTCCATTGCCGGCAATGAAGCGAAGGAGAAGGACGTGGCTCTCGCACAAATCGAGTTTCGGAACGTCACCAAGAATTACGGATCGGTTGCTGCAGTCAAGGACCTCTCGTTGAGCGTTTCCCGCGGCGAGTTCTTGACCATTCTTGGTCCAAGTGGTTCGGGTAAGACGACCACTCTGATGCTGCTGGCCGGCTTCCAGGCGCCAAGTCAAGGCGACATCTTCATCGCTGGAAAATCCGTCGCCGCCGTTCCCTCGTACCGCCGCGATCAGGGCATTGTCTTTCAAAGCTATGCCCTGTTTCCGCCCCTCAACGTACGCCGCAATCTTGAATTTCCGCTCGAAATGCGTGGCATGAAAGCTGCCGAGAGGACGGCGCGTGTGGATCGAATTCTCTCGCGCGTGCATCTCAGCGGTCTCGAGGACCGCATGCCGTCGCAACTGAGCGGAGGCCAGCAACAGCGTGTGGCGTTGGCTCGCGCCCTGATAGCTGACCCGCCGATCCTTCTGCTCGATGAGCCGCTCGGCGCACTGGATCGCAACCTGCGCGAACAGATGCAGAGCGAGATCAAGAGCCTGCACAAGGAATTTGGTATCACCACTGTCTGCGTGACGCACGACCAGGACGAAGCGCTCACGCTATCGGATCGTATCGTTGTGATGCGCGCCGGCGCGATCGAACAGACTGATACACCCGAGGCAATCTACGACCGGCCGGCAACGCAGTTCGTAGCGAAGTTTTTGGGCGAGGCGAACATTCTTGAGAACCCTGGTTTCATGATCGAATCCGAGGCCACGCAACCGTCCGACACTATTGCCATGATTCGGCCGGAGCGAATCTGCGTCGCCGCACTCGATGCGCCTAAGCGGGTCGACGCGGATCTGCGCCAGTCCGTCATCGGGATCGTGGAAAACATGATCTATGCGGGTCCACTGCGAAAATATCACGTGCGTGTCGGCAGCACCCTGCTTGTCGCGCGTGAGCACGTCGTGTCGGGACGACCGGCCTTGCAACCAGGCGAAGAGGTGCGACTTGAATGGCTGCGTTCCGATGTGCGATTCGTTGCTGCGTAGGACGCCGCAAAGGAGACGGTTCATGAACGTTCTTCATAAGCTTGGCCGGATGTCCATTGCGCTTACCGTTCCCGCTTTGGCCATTCTGCTTGCTGTTTTTGGTCTGCCGGCCGTTCTGCTATTTCTGACCAGCCTCAATGCGCCGACCATCTCGCTCATTAATTACGAGGCCTTCTTCAGCCGCGCAGCGAATGTTCGTGTGCTCTTGCAGACGATTGAGGTGAGCGTCGTTGCTACAGCGATCTGCGTCCTTATAGGATATCCCACGGCATATCTGATCGCGGCTGCCTCGAAGCGCGTGCGCATGGTGCTTCTGGTACTCGTCGTAATTCCCTACCTCACCAGTTTTCTGGTGCGCACTTACGCCTGGATCGTAATCCTTGGCGATCGAGGCCTGATCAATAATCTGCTGCTCGATCTCGGGCTCATCTCTAGCCCCATACCTCTCATTTACAATCGCCTGGCCGTCTACATCGGCATGGTCCACATCATGCTCCCGGTCATGGTGCTCCCCTTAGTGAGTGTCATGCTGGGAATCGACAAGTCACTCGCAGCAGCAGCCCGTAGCATGGGTGCACGCCCCTTCGCCGCCTTCTGGCGCGTCTTTTTCCCGCTTAGCTTGCCCGGCGTTCGCAGTGGCTCGTTGCTGGTCTTCGTCCTCTGCCTTGGCTTCTACGTAACGCCAGCCGCGCTAGGTGGGTTAGGCGACGCCATGTTGTCAACTTTCATTGCGGCTCAAGTCGATAACTCTTTTGATCTCGCGCGTATTGCTGCCTCAGCGTTCATTCTGCTGGGACTGGCCGGAGTTATGCTCGCGATTTTCGGACTGGATCTGGCCGGCGCTCAAGGTCGGGCGCCGAAACCAGTATCGAAGTCTCCACAGAACTGGTGGCGCTCACTCGGCTCTCCTGGGCAGCATCTCAATGAGTTTGCCGGTCGTTATCGGGCGAAGCGGTGGGCCGCGACGCTGTACCAAGCAGCCGATAACAGTGGCTCGTGGAGAACGGTCGGCGCGGCCTTTGTTGCGCTTGTCATGTTTTACCTGCTGTTTCCGAGCGTTGTGGTCATTGTCATGTCGTTTAGCGCCGGACCTTCGCTGCAATTTCCGCCATCAGCTCTTTCACTCCAGTGGTACCGCTCTTTCTTCAACACGTCCTCCTGGACTGAAGCTGCCTGGACCAGCATTCAGATCGCTGTGGCGGTCGCCTTCCTGTCAACAATCGTCGGCACGCTCGCGGCCTATGGCCTCAGCCGTACCTTTCCTCGACTACGCAGTATTATCACAATGGCGATCCTCACCCCGATCACCATTCCAAGCATCGTTGTTGGTATTGGAGCCTATCTAGGACTGCTCAAGTTTGGACTCATAGGTACGAAGACCGGAATCATCCTGACGCACAGCATCGGTGCTACCGCCTATGTAGTCGTGATCGTCTCGGCGACTCTAGCAAATTTCGACCGACGTTTGGAGCTGGTGGCAAAGAGTATGCGGGCCAATCCATTTCGAACGTTTACGAGAGTGACGCTGCCGTAGGTGCGGCCCGGCATTATCGGCGGTGCCCTGTTTGCTTTTCTTCACTCTTTCGACGAAGTCGTCAAAACGTCACTGGTTAGCGGATTCTCGATCCGCACGCTGCCTTTGAAAATGTGGGAAAACATGCGGCATGAGATCGACCCGACGATTGCCGCGATAGCATCGATGCTCGTGCTTCTGCCTGTGGTTTGGCTAATCGTTTTGTACGTTACTTGGTGGAGGTCAAGGCCGAAAGTTGCTGGCGCCGTTCTAGAAACCGCTGCTTAAACGGCTAACCTCCCAGATCGCTCTTTAAACACCTGCTGGTCCCTTGGGTTGCGCCAGTTCCTCCTATCGCATTTCGTGCTTCTCCAAGCCGAATGGGCCGACGCGCAGAAAAAGCTCGTACAGCCCCGTTCGAACACGGAATTTCTAAGTTGAACGCCTCTCCATGGGGAGATTTCGGCGCCCAGTTCTTGGTAAATTTATTACAAGGAGATGAAGACAACACGCCTCTGAGAAGCAATTCTCTAAACAAAAAGTCGATCTCCATAGGATCAGCTGAATGACGGGTGCGGGCTGTGCAGGGGTAAAGATCTTCACCGAGGGGCAAATCGATGGAGTTTGGTGCTTGGTCTCACGTCAGGGGCGATCTTGAGTCCGTACGACAAAACGCTTCGGCGTTCCTGGATGGTCTACTGCCAGAAGATGATCGCGCCCAATTGGCTCGGCAGAACTGGGGCGCAACCTGGGCTGGGACCGGCGATGCCTACTGCCGTCTTGCTGACCTCAACATAAACAAAAAGAAATACGATGAAGCCACGCAGGCTTGGCTTTGCGCGCTCACTGCCTTCGAGGTCGCCAGGAGGCTAGTCGCGGACGATGATCCGCGACGGGCGGACGTTTCAGCCAAAGTCGAAGCTGGCCTTCAGAGGATCGGACTATCCTTTGGTCATGAGGTGGAAAGCGTACAGATCGCGTGTGGTGATCTGGGGGAGTTTATCGCCTACTATCTGCCTGCTGGAACTCCCAACTCGCGCGCGCCGGCGGCCATTTGCGTCAGCAATGAAGAAGAGGAGGGAGTGACATTGCTAGGCAGGCTCTTGCCTGTGGTGGTTGGCCGGGGGATATCCGTCTTGGTTGTCTCCCACGAGAACATCGCAAATCACGCACGCGGTGGATCCGAAATCGTATTGTCCCATTGTTTGGACCTTTTGTCGGTTCGGCCTGACGTTGATAGTGGTCGGATCGGCATTTATGGAGACGGGTTATCGGCCTCTTTAGTTACTGATTTTGCCGCCCACGATCGCCGCATTGTCGCGGCGGTTTGTGATGGTGGCATTTGGAATTGGACGCGCTCCCTGAGCTCCATCGATTGGATGACGTCGACCGATGACGGCGCAGACAGGGATATGGTGTCGGGGCATCGCTCACGGTTGGCTCGACTGCCGAATTGTCCAATACTCGTGGTAGCCGGTGGGCGCGGCGTCGTCAGCGTGTCCGAGGCGATCAAACTGCAAACTGTTTGCATGGCGGCGCGCATCGACGTGGACTTGGTCATGCCGCAACTCATGCGAGGAGGCCTGGGCGAGGAGGTTGACAACTTCGTTAGCTCAGATGACTGCATCTTCAGGTGGCTGGAGCAGAAGCTCGCACGGAAATCAACTTCAGGGCGAATCATAGGCTAGCGGCGATGCGGTTCTCTCCCGATCTTTTCGCAGGAGCTCTCATTAAGTCCTAGTTGTCTCTGATCGACGGATCGTAGGCGAAATCGATTGTCTTGCGGGTTTAGATGGGGCCTGTGCAGTGGTGCCGAGGGGGCGATGCGGCCTGGAGAAGTTCAATCGATGGGTCCTGCCAAAATGGACTCAAGTGCGCGCTCGACGCCCGCCGCCAGCGTTGGCAAGTGAATCTGTCCACCTTGGTCGGGAGCAAGTGATGGATACGGCCAGGCTGGATGAGGCTGTCACCCTTTCAGGCCTACAATGCGCCAATACTCAGTTTTTGGGATGCCATTCGGCTATTCTTCGCGATCGAGGTCAGCCGCTTGTTGAGGTAGTCTAGCGACGCCTGGTCCAGCCCCTCCAACAGCGCGGAGTTCAGGGCTTCCCTCTTGCTCGACAGCTTTGAGATTTCTGCTCGCGCCTTCTCAGTCAGGGACATTTGAACGAACCTTGCATCATCTGGCGACGGCTCGCGCGCCAGAAACTCCATCACCTCTAGCTTTTTCGTTTGGTTGGTAACGAACGCGGGATGAATTCGGAGTTTGCTTGCAACTGCTATCCCCGAGACACCGCGACCTTGGTCGAGTTCGTCGATAGCCATGAGGATCAGCCACTGTGGCTCGGTCAAGCCCAGTAGCTCCGCCCAACTCTTATGTATTTCCTCGATTTGGGAATGGATCTCGACAACGTTCCAGATGAAGTCCCTGACGGCCCTGTCGATTGTTTGTTTTTCAGCCATGTTGATTGTCCCGCCAAACCCAGCGACGCCCGGTAAGTCGCTGCGTGACATTTCCCCTTCGTATCTGGGTTCAGGCGCCCCTGAAAGGCTCCATTGGGCATAGATGCCATGTAAAAAATCAATTGATATATTTAACTATTTTTGCTAGTGCTCTGCTTAGATCGTTTGAGGGGCTCTTCAGCGATCATGTAAAATCTCCAAGGAGAACCTCCGGGATGCGCCCCGGAGGTTCTTTGTTTCGCGAAACTGCCTAATGTCGCACTGCAGAATGAGCCGTGTCGCTGAAATGCCACAGTTGACAGCCAAACAATGCTTTCATTCGTTAATTAATTGCAGCAATTGATGCGACCAATTAGACCATGGGCTGACGGAGAGGGGGCGCCTCGACGTCGTCCGTCAAGCACCCGCCAGTAGGTGAGGCGAGCAGGGGCGGATCTTTGAAGGACGGAAACGACGTTTCCAACTTGGAGGTTCAACATGAAATTGATGAAGAGCTTTATCCTCGGTTCGGCCGCAATGTTTGCTGGCGCCGGGGCACAGGCCGCCGATCTTCCCGTGAAGGCCAAGGCGGTTGAGTACGTGAAAATCTGCTCGCTGTATGGCGCCGGATTCTATTACATCCCCGGCACCGACACGTGCATCAAGTTCGGTGGTTACGTGCGCGCTTCGACCCAACTGGGCACGAACAGCGTCTGGGGTGCGGCGGCTAGTGGCGTCGCAGGCGCACACAACCGCCTGAGCAACTACTACACGGCGCAATCTCGTTTCGACTTTAGCACCGATACGCGCACAGCCACGGAGTATGGTGTCCTTCGCACCTACGCAGAATTGGCCTTCACCTGGACGGCGGGCGGTTATAGCGGAGCCGGGAGCACCGCGATCAATGGCGCGACTGCCTACTCCGGAAGCAATCCCGCCGGCAGTGGCAGCGGCATGATTTCTGGTGGTTCACTCTCCGTGTACTACGCCTTCATGCAGTTTGCCGGCTTCACCTTCGGCAGGGCGCAGTCGCAGTTCTCCTCGCCTTGGACCAACTATCCTGGTAACTCTTTCGATGGCATGCCTGGCGGCGGAGGCTGGGAGGCCGTCAACCAATTCGCCTATACCGCTGACTTCGGCCAGGGCATCACGGCTTCATTCTCGGCCGAGGATCAGGTTCAACGTACAACTGGCATCTGGAACGTGAGCGGTGCGACTGCTGCAGGCCTTGCAACGGGCGCTTACGGGGCGTACGACACCGGCGGCTCGCGCGCTCCCGATCTCGTAGCCATGCTGCGGGTCGACCAGGCTTGGGGCCTTTTCCAGGCGTCGGTCGCCGCGCATGACAATCACGCTGGTTATTATGGGGTCGATGAAACGACCGGGCATCCGGGCGACAAGTGGGGCTGGGCTGGTCAGCTTGCGCTGTCAATCAAGAATATTCCGACCGGCGCTGGCGACACCATCAACCTCCAGGGTGTCTACACGAACGGCGCGAGCATTTACAACTTCCAGTCATACACGCCGTTCACTTATGCGATCTACGGCGGCACGGGATTGGGAGGGGCTTACCAGAGCCTCGGTCTCGCGGGCGTCGTTGACTCTGTGTTCGTTGCCGGCGCTGGCCAGCAATTGACGACGACATACGGCTTCAATGGCGCGTACACCCACAACTGGAACCCGTATTGGAACAGCGCCATCTTCGGTGGCTTTGGTGCCGTGCGCTACAACGGTACAGCCAAGGGCTACATCTGCGGCGCGTTCGTTGCGACGCTTGCGTTGTCGAGCGGCCTTGCTGGTTGCAATCCCGACTTCAACTACTCGGTTGTTGGCGTGGCGACGCGCTGGAATCCCGTCAAAAACCTGACCTTCACGACCGAACTCGCTTACACGATGCTTGACCAGAAGTATGCCGGCGGAAGCACGGTCGCTTTGCCGGTGCAGGCTGGCATCGCCAAGCCTGCGGCTACCTACGAGCTGAAGGATCAGAGCAGCCTGCAGGTGATGTTCCGCGCGCAGCGCAATTTCTAAGTCTTCTAACGCACCAGCAAAGGAGAAGTGGCTCTATCAATTTAGGTTAACCTCCAAGAAGGCCTCCGGCATGCCCGCCGGAGGCCTTTGATTTGGTGCGAATTGCAATTGCGGAACGTGAAAATCAATCCCCCCGGGCTTCCTGCGCGAACTTGCGTAGGCGAGCAAAGCACTCCGACTGGCGTGCCTCGGAGGCCCGCAGCGGGACATGACCCGTGCTGGTTTTTAGATAGAAACTCCGACTACATCCGATAAGGGCCGATGCCCCCAAAGGATTTGCTCTGCATCGCCCTGCTACCGCCTGGATCCCCCTGACCTGCCACTGAGTATTTCCTCCAGAAGGAGTTAGAGTCCGCCCCGAAGAAGGACGGACGGATGAAGCGAGCAAGGTTCACGGAAGAGCAGATTATC
>NZ_JADPKD010000062.1:0-82703 GCF_023073735.1 Bradyrhizobium sp. 160 | reverse complement strand
CTTGCGCGACCCGCTGGTGATCATGATCTCGGTGCCGATGGCGATTGTCGGCGCGCTGATCCCGCTGTTCTTCGGCGTGGCGACGATGAACATCTACACCCAGGTCGGTCTGCTCACCCTGGTCGGCCTGATCACCAAGCATGGCATCCTGATGGTGGAGTTCGCCAACGAGCTCCAGGTCAGCGAGCGGCTCGACCGCCGCTCGGCCATCGAGATGTCGGCGCGCATTCGGCTGCGCCCGATCCTGATGACCACGGCCGCGATGGTGACGGGTCTGATCCCGCTCCTGACCGCCACCGGCGCCGGCGCGGCCAGCCGCTTCTCGATCGGTCTGGTCGTCGTGGCCGGCATGTCGATCGGCACGCTGTTCACGCTGTTCGTGCTGCCGGCGGTTTACGTGGTGTTGGCGACCGACCATCGCGCGGCCGCCGATTCGGAGCGGAACAAGCAGGTCAACGAGCTCGACCTGGGCTCCAACAAGGCCTTGCGGCCGACCTGAGGCTGTAGGCGCGCGAACCAGAGGGCGGCAGCGGTTTCCGTTGCCGCCCTTTTATTGTGTTTTTTGTGCGCCGGCGAGGCGCCGCACCGGCCATCGGGCGGCCGCTCCCGGGTGCTTGCGAGAGACAAGGTCCGCTCTTCTTGGTAGTTTCCGAGGGATGAGCCTTTCCGTCCATCCCGACACCCTGCAAGCCAGGACGCTGCCGAGCGCGGCAGCGGCTGGCGTCACTGCCGGCGCGGCGACGGGGCAGGGGATCAGGAGCCGGTTGTTCACCAAATACGTCGCGCTGTTCGTGGCCGTGGTCACCGTCGCGCTGCTCGCCAACGGCCTGTTCGAGGTCTTCTTCTATTATCGCGAGCACAAGGCCTCGCTGATCCGGGTCCAGCATGAGCAGGCCGAGGCGGCCGCGGCCAAGATCGGCCAGTTCGTCAAGGAGATCGAGGGCCAGCTCGGCTGGACCACGCAACTGCCCTGGTCTGGGGGCTCGATCGAGCAGCACCGGTTCGACGCGCTGCGGCTGCTGCGTCAGGTGCCTGGGATCACCGAGCTTGCCCAGGTGGATTCGACTGGCAAGGAGCGGTTGCGGGTCTCGCGGCTGGCGATGGATGCGATCGACAGCGGCATCGACCTGTCGAGCGACGCAAAGTTTACCGAGGCAGTCGCACACAAGGTTTATTACGGACCCATCTATTTCCGCAGGGAGTCCGAGCCCTACATGACGCTGGCGCTGGCTGGTGCGCGCAAGGATGCCGGCGTCAGCATCGCCGAGGTCAATCTCAAGCTGATCTGGGACGTTGTGTCCCAGATCAAGGTCGGTGAGCGCGGAGTTGCCTACGTCGTCGGACCGGAAGGGCGCCTGATCGCGCATCCCGACATCAGTTTCGTGCTGCGCAACACCGACATGTCTGGTCTCGCGCAGGTGCGCGCTGCGCAGGCCGGGGGCGGCGTCATGCCGGACGCATTGCAGGAGGCGACGAACATCCAGGGGCAGAAGGTTCTGACGGCCTCCGCCCCGATCGCGCCGCTCGGCTGGACAATGTTCGTGGAATTGCCTGTCGAGGAGGCCTACGCTTCGCTCTACGCCTCGTTGCAGCGCCTTGCGATCGTGCTGTCGGCGGCTTCGATTTTCGCGGTGCTTGCAGGGATCTTTCTCGCGCGCCGCATGGTCGGTCCGATCCAAGCGCTGCGCAGCGGCGCCGAGCGGATCGGCGCCGGCGATTTCTCCCAGCGCATCTCGATCAAAACCGGCGACGAGCTCGAAGGTCTCGCCGACCAGTTCAACGAGATGGGCGCACGCTTGCAGGAATCCTACGCCGACCTCGAAAACAAGGTCGAACGACGCACCGCGGAATTGAGCGAATCCCTGCAGCAGCAGACTGCGACCGCCGACGTGCTGAAAGTCATCAGCCGTTCGGCGTTCGACCTGCAAGTCGTGCTGAACACGCTTGTTGGCTCGGCAGCTCGCCTGTGTGACGCGGAGGAGGGAACGATTTTCCGGCCCAACGATGGCGTTTTCTATTTGGCGGCAAGCTGCGGGCTCGACGCCGAGCAGGAAAACAAGCTCCGGACTTTCGCGTCTGTACCTGAACGGGGAAGTGTGGTCGGCCGCACCCTGCTCGATGGCAAGACGGTCCATGTCCCGGATGTGCAGGCCGACCCGGAATACGCGCCCTCGTCCGCCCGAAGGCGCGCCCACGTACGTACGATGCTGGGTGTGCCCTTGCTTCGAGAGGGGACACCGATCGGCGTGTTCGTTTTGACGCGACACGATGTGCGGCCGTTTAGCGCGAAGCAGATCGAACTCGCCACGACCTTTGCAGACCAGGCCCTTATCGCGATCGAGAATGTCCGATTGTTCGAGGAGGTCCAGGAACGAACCAGAGAGTTGTCGCAGTCGCTCGACGACTTGCGCGCCGCCCAGGATCGCCTGATCCAGACCGAGAAGCTCGCGTCCCTCGGCCAGCTCACGGCGGGCATCGCCCACGAGATCAAGAATCCGCTCAACTTCATCAACAACTTCTCCGCGGTTTCGACCGAGCTGATCGACGAGCTCAAGGAGGCCCTGCAGTCGGCCGCGCTCGACGGCAAGACGAAGGAGGAGGTCGACGAGCTGACCGGCATGCTCAGGAGCAATCTCGAGAAAGTGGTGCAGCACGGCAAACGCGCCGATTCCATCGTCAGGAACATGCTGCTGCATTCGCGCGAGGGCTCCGGCGAGCATCGCGCCGTCGATATCAATGCAGTCGTGGAGGAGAGCCTCAATTTGGCCTACCACGGCGCGCGCGCCGAAAGACCGGCCTTCAACGTCACGCTCCAGCGCGAACTCGATCCCGCCGCCGGTATGGTCGATATCTATCCGCAGGAGATCACGCGCGTCTTTCTCAACCTGATCTCCAACGGCTTCTACGCAACCGCTAAGCGCAAGGAGAGCGCCGCTGACGCCTTCGAGCCGATCTTGCGCGCGGCAACGAAGAACCTCGGCGAGAGAGTCGAGATCCGGATCCGCGATAACGGCACCGGGATCCCGCCCGAGGTGAAGGAGAAGATGTTCAATCCCTTCTTCACCACCAAGCCGGCTGGCGAGGGCACCGGGCTCGGCCTTTCCATGAGTCATGACATCGTCGTGAAACAGCACGGCGGCACGATCGACGTGAACACCGAGCCCGGTGTATTCACCGAATTCATCATCACGCTGCCGCGCATGATGGCGGCAAGCGGAACTACTGGAGACGGGACTTGAACGTTTATATCCTGGTCGTCGATGACGAGCCCGACGTCGAGGCGCTGTTCCGGCAGCAGTTCCGGCGGGAGCTGCGCGCGGGACGCTTCCAGATGGAATTTGCGTCCTCTGCGCCAGATGCGCTGAGGCGCGCGGCCGAAGTTCGCGATCCCTCGCTGATTTTGATTCTCTCGGACATCAACATGCCCGGCATGAGCGGGCTCGACATGCTGCCGAAGGTGCGTGCCGCGCATCCGGATGTTCCCGTCATCATGATCACGGCCTATGGCGATGCCGAAACGCGCCGCAAGGCGATCGAGCGGGGCGCCGTCGGGCTCCTCACCAAGCCGATCGACTTTGCGCTGTTGCGGCAGGAGATCGACACGAGGCTCGAGCAAGCCGCATGACTGCGACCATCCTCTTCGTCGATGATGAACCGGATCTCGAGGTGCTGATTCTGCAAAAATTCCGCAGGCAGATCCGGGACGGGCTCGTCGACATCATGTTCGCGCGCGACGGTCTCGAGGCGCTGCAATCGCTCGAGCAGAATCCGCATGTCGACATGGTGGTCTCCGACATCAACATGCCGCGGATGGACGGGCTGTCGCTGCTCGCGAAGCTTCAGGAGGCCGAGGACAAGAAGTCGACCATCATCGTCTCCGCCTATGGTGACATGAGCAACATCCGTACCGCCATGAACCGCGGCGCATTCGACTTCCTGACCAAGCCGATCGATTTCGCCGATCTGGAAGCCACGATCGATAAAACCATTCGCCACGTCGAGATGCTGCGCGAGGTGCGGCGGCGCCAGATGGAAGCCGAGCGCGCCCATGCCTCGCTGTCGCGCTTCTTCTCGCCGGAGATCGCAAGGCGCCTGGCGGCGGATGTCGCCGGCGACGGCATGGAGGTGCAGTGGCGCGACGTCGCGACCATCTTCACAGATATCACCGGCTTCACCTCGCTGGTGGAGAGCGCACCGCCCCAGATGCTCGGCGAGCTCCTCAATGAATATGTCGGCGGCATGACCGAAATCGTCTTCGCGCATGAGGGGACGGTCACGAAAATCATCGGCGATGCGATCCAGGTGCTCTTCAACGCGCCGGGGGACCAGCCGGATTATGCGGCGCGTGCAGTCACCTGCGCACATGATCTCGACGCCTGGGCGGAGGCGTTCTCGGCGCGTTGGAGGGGCAGAGGCGTGAATTTCGGGACCACCCGGATCGGCGTGCATGCAGGCCCGGCGCTGGTTGGCAATTTCGGCGGCAATCGCTTCTTCGACTACACCGCCTACGGCGACACCATCAATATTGCGGCGCGGCTGGAGGCTGCCAACAAGCATCTGGGAACGCGCATGTGTGTCAGCATCAGCGTCGCCACATCGGCCGATAACTTTCAAGGCCGCCCAATAGGCGAGCTGATGCTGCGCGGACGCAGCGAGCCGCTGCGCGCGTTCGAACCGCTGTCGGAGGCCAAATTCGAAGCGCCGGAAACCGCGCTATATTCCGATGCTTTTGCCAAGATGGAGGCCGGCGACGTCGCCGCCATGCCCGCATTCGCAGCGCTGGTCGGCATGCACGCCGACGATCCCCTGGCCGGCTTTCACCTGAGGCGCCTGCTCAACGGCGCCAAGGGCATTCGCATGCAACTGGAATAGGAGTCCGCCATGATTCGTGAGTTCTCGGCCGGCAATTATCGTTTCATTCCGTCCGTGTTCCAGTATTCGGCGGGTGCCGCCGCAGATGAGGGCTACGAGATCGAGCGCGTCCGGTTCGATCGCCTGGTGCCGCTTGCGGAAGGATTTGCGCTGACGGCAAAGTTCATCCGGGAGGCAGGGCGGCCGCTCACGGCGTTCTGTGCCTGCGAATTGCGCTCGCCGGCGGCCTTCAGCGAGGAAGGTTTTCGCGCGTTCAACCTGCACTATGTGAAGACGCTGTCGGAATGGGGGATCTTCGACGGCACCACCAATCCCGTGGCACGCAGCAATGTCTGTCCCGAGATCGATCCGCCGTCGGAGCCGTCGTTCTACGCGTTCTCCTTCACGCGCCCGACCCCGTCGAAATCGCCGAGCTTCGTGATCGCCGGCGGAGCCGAGGCTCGCGAGGGCAGCGGCACCTATGTCGAGCGCACGGTGCGTTACCGCGACCTCAGCCCGGAAGGGCTGCGGGAGAAAGTACGCTTCACAACGACCGCGCAGATGGAGAACCGGATGGCGGCCTTCGGCTTCGGCTGGAAGGACACCACCGGCGTGCAGGCCTATTCGGTGCACGACTTCCATCACGCGCTGGTCGACGAGTTGGTGCGCCGCGGCGCGCTGCGCTCCGGCCTCACCTGGCATTTTGCCCGGCCGCCCGTGGTCGATCTCGAATATGAGATGGACTGCCGCCGCGTGATGCGGGAGGTCGTGATTTGAGGTCTATCGGCAGGTGATCTTTACCTCTCCCCAACGGGGAGAGGTGGAGGGCGGCAGCGTTGATCCAATCTCAGCGCTGGCGCGGGTCGAGCGCGTCGCGCAGGCCGTCGCCAAGCAGGTTCAGCGACAACACCACGAGAAAGATCGCGAGCCCCGGCCAGATCGCCATCCAGGGCGCCTGGGTCAGGAGCGCTGTGCGGCATTGAGCATGCTGCCCCAGGACGGTGCCGGCGGTTGCTGGCCTAGGCCGAGGAACGACAATGCCGCTTCGGCGATGATGGCGGCGGCGATCGACAGCGTCGCCTGAACCAGCAGCGCCGGAAGGATGTTCGGCAGGATGTGCGAGAATGCGATCCGCCATGGCGGATTGCCGAGTGCGCGCGCGGCCTCCACATAATCCTCCGCCTTGACGCTCAGCACCTGACCGCGGGTCAGGCGGATAAAGATCGGAGTGGCCGAGATGCCGATGGCGATCATGGCGTTGCCGAGGCTCGGGCCGAGGAATGCCGCGAGCGCAATTGCCAGGATCAGGAACGGGCAGGCGAGCATTGCGTCCGTGATCCGGCTGATCAGTGCGTCGGTGAAGCCGCCGCGATAGCCGGCGAGGAGGCCCAACGGCACGCCGATGCCGAGCGCGATCGCAACCGAGATCAGGCCCGCGAGCAGCGAGGCGCGCGCGCCGTAGACGACGCGGCTCAGGATGTCGCGGCCGAGCTCGTCGGTGCCGAACCAGTGCGCGGCGGTCGGCGGCTTGCGCACCAGGCTCCAGCTCGTCGCGATGGGGTCGAAGGGAACGACGACCGGCGCAAGCACCGCAAGAAGGATGAACGCGATGATCACGATGAGGCCAAACACAGCGGCCTTGCGCTTGAACAGGCGCCGCCGCGCGCGGCGTGCCGGGCTGTCCAGCTCGTGAGCTTGCGTAGCGGGACTGGCCAGCGTCGTGTCGCTCATGGCACTAGCCCCGCAGCCGCGGATTGACGAGGATATAGGCGACGTCCGCAATGAGATTCAGAGTGATGTAGACGGTGGCTGTCACCAGCACCACGCCCTGCACGACCGCATAATCGCGGTTGAATACCGCATCCACGATCAGCTTGCCGAAGCCGGGGATGGAGAAGATCTGTTCGGTCAGCACGGCGCCTGAGAGCAGGGTACCGAGCTCGAGCGCACCGAGCGTGATGATAGGTGTCAGTGCGTTACGCATCGCGTGCTTGAGGATGACCGAGCGTTCCAACAATCCCTTGGCGCGCGCAGTGCGGACATAGTCGCTCTCCAGCACCTGGAGCATAGCGCTGCGGGTGTGCCGCATCAGGATCGCGGCAATTGCATTGCCGAGCACGAAGGCGGGCATGATGGTGGCAGCCAGGCTCGCGCGCCAATTTTCGGTGAGCGGCACATAGCCCGAGGCCGGCAACCAGCCGAGCTCGATCGAGAACAGGAAGATCAGCATGATGCCGAGCCAGAAGTTCGGCGTGGAGATTCCCCATAGCGCAAAGAAATTGGCGCCGTAGTCCCAGGCGGTGCCCTTCTTCACGGCCGCGACGATGCCGGCGGGGATGCCGATCAGGAATGCGATCAGGATCGCCATCGAGCCGAGCTGTAAGGTCACCGGCAGCTTCTGCGCGATCAGCTCGCGCACCGGCATCTTGTTGCGCAGCGATTCGCCGAAATCGCCGGCGAGTACGCCCTTGATCCAATAGGCGTACTGCACAGGGACGGGCTGATCGAGCCGGTACTGATGGCGGATCTGTTCGATCACGGCAGGATCGCGCTCTTCGCCCGCCATCACCAGCGCAGGATCGCCCGGCAGCAATTGCTGGAGCGAGAAGATCAGCACCGAGACGAAGAACAGTGTCGGCACGATCTGCACAAGGCGGCGGGCGAGGAACTTCAGCATCCTTTCATTGTCACTTCAGCTTGAGGCCGATAACGCGCACGAGCCCGTCGGGCATCTGCCGGTAGCCTTCGAGCTTCGTCGTATGCGCGATGATGATGCGGCGGTGGTAGAGGTACAGGAGGGGCTCCTCGTCCTGGACCAGCCTCGCCAGGACTTCGTAGCTGGCTTTGCGCTTGGTGGGATCGGTCACCGATCGCGCATCCTCCAGCGCCTTGTCGGCCTGCGCATTGTTCCAAGCGCCGTAATTCTGCGGCGCGCCGCTGTGCAGGAAGACGAAGGTGTTGCCGTCGGGATCGACGCGCCCGCTCCAGGCCAGCATGAAGGCCTGGTAATCGCCGGCCTCGGCCTGCTTCAGCCCGGTTGCAAATTCGGTGACGCGGAGCTTCATGTCGAACCCGGCTTCGGCCGCCATGGACTGGATCACCTGCGCCGGCGTTTCGGTCTCCGCGCCCTTCGATACCAGGAAATCGACGCTGACCGGCGGTGTCACGCCGGCTTCCTTCAGCAGCGCCTTGGCCTTCTCGACGTTGCGGGGACGGACCGGCAGGGATTTCTGATAATAGGGATGATCGGGATTGACCCATTGATTGCCAACCTGAAACTCGCCGTTGAACACGACCTGGTTGATCGCCTCGCGGTCGATGGCAAGGTCGAGCGCCTGTCGCACCTTGGCGGATTGGCTGAGTGGCCCCTTGGCCTTGTCCTTGCCGATGTTGAGCGTGATGCCCTGATAGCCGAGCTCGATGGCGGTCGCGACCTTCAGCCGCGAATCCGCGCGGACCTCCTTGAGGTCGGTGGCGAGCACGCGCTCGATCAGGTCCAGTCCACCGGATTTCAGGTTCGCGAGCCGCACCGTGGCATCGACGATCGGCTGGAACACGATACGATCGATGAAGACGTTGTCCTTGTTCCAGTAGTCCGCGAACCTCTCGAATACGATGCGGTCCTGCTGCACGCGCTCGACGAATTTATAGGGGCCCGCGCAGACCGGACGCAGGCCGAACTTGTCGCCGGCTTCCTTCGCCGCCTTCGGCGACATCATCATGCCGGCCCGATCGGTGAGCTGCGCGAGCAATGGCGAGAACGGCGACTTCAGCACCAGCTTGATCGTGAGGGGATCGACGACCTCGACGTGATCGACCGAGGCCAGCTCCGGCTTGCGGAAGGAGCCGGGGAAGGTGAGGTGTCGTTCCAATGAGAACTTGGCGGCCTCGGCATCGAACGGCTCGCCGTCGTGGAATTTCACACCGGGGCGGAGCTTGATGACGAGCGCCTTGCCGTCGTCGGCCGTTTCGCTCGACAGCGCGAGCTGCGGCACGATGTTGAGCTTCTCGTCGATGTCGAACAGCTTGTCGCAGAATGCGGAGAACACGATGCGGCCGACATAGGTGCGCGCCATGGTCGGATCGAGGATGTCGGGGTCCTCGGCGAGGCCGATGCGCAGCGTGGTCTGGGCTTGCGCTGTTACGACCGACAGCAGGAAGGCGGTGGCCGTTGCGGCCAGGCGAAACATGTTCATCGGACAGTCCCCATTGCTTCGGCTACGTCGTTGTGGGCGCGGTGCCTTGTATACCAACCCCGGAGACCGCTGCGCCTTCCGTCTTTCGGCTGAAGGCCGCGACCAATTTCGCAAGTGCTGGCGAAAACCCGCCGGCTGCCGGCAGGATAGCGTCGGCGGACGGCAGCTCTGCCGTACGGTGACAGGCGGCGGCGTGGCCCGCGCTGTCTGCCACGAGCTCCGGCGCCTCAATGCGACAGCGCTCGACAACGAAGGGGCAGCGGGTATGGAAGCGGCAGCCCGCCGGCGGATTGAGTGCGCTCGGGATCTCGCCCGTCAATAGCACCGTCGTTCGCTTCGCTTTCGGCTGTGGCAGGGGGATCGCGGACAACAGCGCCCGGGTATAGGGATGGCGGGGCGCTGCGAACAGCGCGTCCGCCTCCGCGGTCTCGACGATCTGGCCGAGATTCATCACGGCCACGTGGTCGGCGATGTGCTTGACCACGGCCAGATCATGCGACACGAAAATGTAGGCGAGGCCGAGCCGGTCCTGGAGCTCGCGCAGCAGGTTGAGGATCTGCGAGCGGATCGAGACATCCAGCGCCGAGACCGGCTCGTCGCAGACGATCAGCTTCGGCTCGACTGCGAGCGCACGGGCGATGGCAATGCGCTGGCGCTGACCCCCGGAGAATTCATGCGGATAACGGCGCTCCAGCCGCGGCTCCAGCCCGACCAGCCGCAGCAGTTCGGCGACCCGCCCGCGCCGCTGCGTCGGCGGCACCAGATCGTGCAGCGCCAGCGGCTCGGTCAGGATCTGGCCGACGGTCATGCGCGGATTGAGCGAGGCGTAAGGGTCCTGGAAGATGATCTGGGCTTCACGGCGGAAGGCGCGGAGCGCATTGGCGTCGAGGGAGAGAAGATCGCGGCCATCAAAGCGTACCGTACCCGCATCCGGCTCGATCAGCCGCAGCACCAGGCGGCTGACGGAGGATTTGCCGCAGCCGGATTCGCCGACCAGGGCCAGCGTCTTGCCGGCCTCGAGCGAGAAGCTGACGCCGTCGACGGCCTTGACATGCGCCCGCGCGCGGCCGAACAGCGAGCGTTCCGCGACGAAATGCTTGACCAGGCCTTGGACCTCGAGCAGTGCCATCACGACACCAAACGTTCGAGTGGCGCGCGGATACAGCGCGAGAGGTGGCCGGGGCTGACTTGCAGCAGTGGCGGCGGCGCCCTGGTGCAGGCGTCCAGCACGAACGGGCAGCGCGCGGCGAAGCGGCAACCGGCGGGCAGCCGTGCCGTGTTCGGCACCATGCCTTCGATCGTGGCGAGCTGCTCGGCGCGATGATCGAGCCGCGGGATCGAGCCGAGCAGGCCGACGGTGTAGGGATGCTGCGGCGCCGAAAACAATTCGTCCACAGGCGCGCGTTCGACGATCTCTCCGGCATACATCACCGCGACCTCGTCGCAGACTTCGGCAACGACGCCGAGATCATGCGTGATCAGGATGATGGCGGCGCCGCTCGCGGCCTTCAACTCGCGCATCAGCTCCAGAATCTGCGCCTGCAAGGTGACGTCGAGCGCCGTGGTCGGCTCGTCCGCGATCAGCAGGCGCGGATCGCAGGCGAGCGCCATTGCGATCATCACGCGCTGGCGCATGCCGCCGGAGAGCTTGTGCGGGAATTCGTCGATGCGTCGCTCCGGTGAGGGGATGTGGACGCGGCGCAGGAGCTCGATCGCCCGCTCCCGCGCATTGCGCCGCGAACCGCCACGATGGCGCAGGATCGTCTCGACGATCTGCTCGCCGATGGTCAGGCTCGGGTTAAGTGAGGTCATCGGCTCCTGAAAGATCATCGCCAGACGGTTGCCGCGCAGGTCGCGTAGCGTCTGGTCCGGCGTCTTCAAGAGGTCGAGCCCCTCGAAGCGGATCGCTCCGGATATCTCCGCGCTTCTCTTCGGCAGCAGGCCCATGATCGCCAACGAAGTCACGCTCTTGCCGCAGCCGGATTCGCCGACGAGGCCGAGCGTGGCGCCATTGGCGACGCTGAGATCGACACTGTCGACCGCCTGGGTGATACGGCCATCGTCGCCGTGGAAGCGGATGCGCAAATCCTCGATCTCGATGAGGGGGGTGGCGCTCATGACTGTCTTGCGCGGGCTGCGGCGATGCTGGCGTCGATCACGCTGCGATCGGTGTTGCCGGCCGGGTTCCGCCGCGTCGGCATGGAGGCGCGGAAGTGCACCCAGAGCTCGTGGCTGACACGCTCGAGCCGTTCGAGCTCGCCGAGCGGATCGGGATGATCGTCGGCCCGAATGTCCAGCGCCGGCCATTCCTCCTCGCCGTGGATCAACAGCGCGGCCGACTGCTTGCCGCGCTTGTCGCCGCCGGCGGCTTCGCCCGCACGCATCGCCGCGAGCAGGCGGCGCGGAAAGGGCAGGCTGTCGTTGGCAATGTAGGTCTTGGCCGTCTCGTCAAGCACGTCGGCCCCCGTCAGCATATTGCCGGCGATCGAGAAGCGGCTGCCTGCGATGTGCCCGCACCACTCGACGCAATCGCACCCGGTGTGCGCGGCGATGTCGCCGCTAGCGTCCATGATGTGGATCTGCCGGCTTTCGCGGCCGTCATCGGTCGCGAGCAGGGCGGCGAGCAGGTCGTGTGCATTGAGGCCTTCACGCAGCAGCTTGACACCGTCGATGCCGTAATAGGGATTGACGAAGGCCTGCGTCGCGATGGCGCCGAGGCCGGCGGCAATGTACGGAACACGCGCGCCGACCGCGAAGAAGCGGGTCGCGACGGCAATACCGAACTCGCCGGTGGCAGTATCTCGCGCGATGATCGACCAGGTCATGTGCTGCCTTCAGCGTCCCGCGGCATAGCCCTGCATCCCGCGCGGATTGGCGGCAGCGCGTCGACGGGGGCCGACGCGCGAGGCCGCGGTAAGACGGCCTTCGGACCAGTCGGGACCGACCTCGACGATATGCCCACGCTCGCGAAGGTTCTCGATCGTCGCCCTCGGCACGCGGTTCTCGACCACGAGCACGCCCGGGCGCGCAGTGCGCGGCCAGAACGAGATCGGAAAATGCTCGGAGTGCCAAGCCGGCGCGTCGATCGCCTCCTGGAGGTTGAGGTTGCAATGGACGTGGCGCAGGAAGAATTGCGTGATCCACTGGTCCTGCTGATCGCCGCCCGGCGAGCCCCAGGCGAGATAGGGCTCGCCGTCGCGCAGCGCCATGGTCGGCGACAGCGTGGTGCGCGGCCGCTTGCCCGGCGCAAGCGCGGCGGGATGGTCCTCCTCCAGCCAGAACATCTGCGCACGGCTGCCGAGGCAGAAGCCGAGCTCGGGAATGATCGGCGAGGATTGCAGCCAGCCGCCCGATGGCGTCGAGGACACCATGTTGCCGGCTTTGTCGATGATGTCGAAATGCACGGTGTCGCCGCGCACTTCGCCGAAGCGGCCCACGGTCGGCTCGCCGGCGCCGAGCGCGCCCACCGCCTCGCGCTGGCCCTCGGCACGGCGAAGCCTGACCACGCCACCAAAACCCTCGACCATACCGGGCGCGAAGTCGAGCGAGGCCTTGTCGGTGACGAGCTTGCGGCGCTCGTCATTATAAGCATCCGACAGTAGCGTCGTGATCGGGATCTCGGTGAATTTGGGGTCGCCGTAGAATTTTTCGCGATCGGCGAATGCCAGCTTGGCGCATTCGATCTGGACGTGGATGAACTCCGGCCCGGTCGGATCGAGCCCATCGAGCGCAAAGCCTTTCAACAGAGCGAGCTGCTGAAGCGTCACCGGCCCCTGGCTCCAGACGCCCGGCCTTGCAGACGGTGTAGCGACCATAATCGTAGGTAAGCGGCGCCTCGATCGTCGGCTGCCACCGCGCCATGTCGTCCGCTGAGAGGACGCCGCGATGCGGCGAGCCGCTGACGTCCATCACCTCTTGCGTCCGGCAGAATTTGTCGATTGCTTCTGCGACAAAGCCTTGCGACCAGGCCTTGCGCGCGCGCTCGATCTCGGCGTCGCGGCCGCCGCCGCCGCTTTCGGCTTCGCTGAGAATGCGGGAGTAGGTCGCAGCCAGTGTCTTGTTGGTGAACAGCGTTCCGGGCTTTGGCACTTGACCGTTCGGCAGGTAGACGGCAGCCGAGGTCGGCCAATGCTTGCGGAACAACTGCTCGACGGTGTGGATCGTGGCGCAGGCGCGCTCGACCAGCGGATAGCCGTCACGCGCATAGGAGATCGCGGGCTCGAGCACGTCGCGCACACGCATCGTGCCATAGTCGCGCAGCAGCATCATCCAGGATTCGAAGGTGCCGGGAACGCAAGCGGCGAGCAGGCCGGTGCCGGGCACCATGTCGAGTCCCTCGCTCCTGTAGTGCGCGATGGTGGCGCGCGCCGGCGCCGGGCCCTGGCCGCAGATCACCTCGGTGCGCCCGCGCTTCACGTCATGGACGATGATAGGCACATCGCCGCCGGGGCCGTTGAGATGCGGCTCGACCACCTGGAGCGTGAAGGCGGTGGCGACACCGGCGTCAAAGGCGTTGCCGCCCTTCTCCAGAATGGCCATGCCGACGGCGGTCGCGATCCAGTGCGTGGTGGCGACGACCCCGAAGGTGCCTTCGATTTCCGGTCTCGTCGTGAACGGATCGGGATTGATGTTGCTGGCCATAGGCTACCTCATTTGCGGCGCGCGCAATTGATCACAGGGCCACGCCGCCGCCAAATGCGCAGGTTGCATGGCACGCGCGCGTCACGCCGGGACCGGCGCGGTGTTGACCGCGTGGCAGGCGACGCCGTCGATCAGTTCCGGGATCTCCTTGCGGCAGCGATCGAACGCCAGCGGGCAGCGCGGATTGAAGGCGCATCCGGAGGGCGGATTGATCGGGTTCGGGATCTCGCCCTTGACTGGAATGCGCTGGCGGCCGCTCATGGCGAGATCAGGCACGGCACCGAGCAGCATCTTGGTGTAGGGCATGCGCGGACGGGCGAACAGCTCGCGTCCTTCCGCGATCTCGACGATGCGGCCGAGATACATTACGCCGACCCGGCTCGCCATGTGGCGCACCACGGCGAGGTTGTGGCTGATGAACATGTAGGTCAGGCCGAATTTGTCCTGGAGGTCGCGCATCAGGTTCAGGATCTGCGCCTGCACCGAGACGTCCAGAGCCGAGGTCGGCTCGTCGCAGACGATGAATTCGGCGTCCGATGCGAGCGCTCGCGCGATCGCGATGCGCTGGCGCTGGCCGCCAGAGAATTCGTGCGGAAATTTCAGTCGGTCGTCGGGGTGCAGGCCGACGAGGCTGAGCAGCTCGCCGACGCGCGCCTGGATGTCACGCTCACCCTGGATCAGGTCGAAGGCGCGGATCGGCTCGGAGATGATGGCGTCGACCCGGAAGCGCGGGTTCAGGCTCGCATACGGATCCTGGAAGATCATCTGGATGCGGCGGCGTAGCTTGCGGCGTGCGGGAGCCTGCCGCGGATCGGTCATCGACACGCCGTCGATCAGCACGTCGCCGGAGCTCGGCGGCAGCAGGCCGACGACCATCCGCGCCACCGTGGTCTTGCCGGAACCGGATTCACCGACCAGAGCGAACGTCTCGCCCTTCCTGATCTCGAAGGTGACGTGATCGACAGCCTTGAGATATTCGAGATGCCCGCCTTCGAGCACGCGGTTGAGCCATGGCTTCGACACGTCGAACACCCGGCGCAGATTTCTAGCCTGGACGAACGGTGCGCTCATGCCGCGCTCTCCGCCGGCACATTATCATAAAGGTGACAGGCGACCGACTGCGCGCCACGCGTGAGCGGCTCCGGCCGTTCCACGCGGCAGCGGTCAAAGGCGAAGGCGCAGCGCGGGTTGAACGAGCAGCCCGGCGGGATCGCCGACAGGCGCGGCATCGAGCCGGGAATCTGCACGAGGCGCTTGTCGTCTCCGGCCAGAGTCGGGATCGCGCCCATCAGCCCCCTGGCGTACGGGTGCAGCGGATTCTTCACGACATCTTGCACGGGGCCGATCTCGGCGATGCGGCCGGCATACATCACCGCGACCCGGTCCGATGTCTCCGCGATCACGCCCATGTCGTGGGTCACCAGCATCACGGCCGTGCCGTGGTCGCGCCCGAGCCGCTTGATCAGGGAGATGATCTGCGCCTGCACGGAGACATCGAGCGCGGTCGTCGGCTCGTCCGCGATGATCAGCTCCGGCTCGGCGCAGATCGCCAGTGCAATCACCACGCGCTGGCGCATACCGCCGGAGAATTCGTGGGGATAGCCGTCGATCCGCTTTTCCGGCGCTGGGATGCCGACTTCGGCCAAGAGTTCGACGGCGCGGCGCCGCGCCGCTTGTTCGGAGAGATTGAGATGGGTCCGGATCGTCTCCACGATCTGGTCGCCGACCCGGTAGAGCGGATTGAGCGAGGTGAGGGGATCCTGGAAGATCATGCCGATGCGCTTGCCCCGGATGCGGCGCATCTCTTCCGGCGGCAGATTGTCAATGCGCAGGCCCGCGAGATGAATCTCGCCGCCGGCGATGCGGCCGGGTGGATCGATCAGGCCGATCACGGAGAGGCCGGTGACGGATTTGCCGGCGCCGGATTCACCGACCACGCCGAGCACCTCGCCCTTGGCGATGTCGAAGGAGATGCCGTCGATGGCGCGCAGCGTGCCGCGGCGGGAGGCGAACTCCACATGAAGATTACGCACGGAGAGAACAGGTTCGGTCATGAGCGAGGCGTACTCATCTGAGCTTCGGGTTGAGCGCGTCGCGCAGCCAGTCGCCGAGCAGGTTGATCGAGAGGATCAGCGCTGCCAGCGCAAGCCCCGGGAAGGCGACGATCCACCATTCGCCGGCGAACAGGTAGTTGTTGCCGATCCGGATCAGCGTGCCGAGCGAGGGCATGGTGTCGGGCAGGCCGACGCCGAGGAAGGACAGCGTCGCCTCGGTGATGATCGCAAGAGCGAGATTGATCGTGGCGATCACCAGGATCGGGCCCATCGTGTTCGGCAGCACATGCCGCAGCATGATCTTCGGTGCGGGCAGACCGATCAGCTGCGCGGCGGCGACGTAGTCCTTATTCTTCTCGACCATCACGGAACCGCGCACGGTCCGGGCGTAACCCACCCAGAAACTGAGGCCGATCGAGATCACCAGCACGACCAGCATGCTGGTGGCATCCAGCCGGTTGCCAAGGATCGATTTGGCGACGCCATTGACCAGCAGCGCGATCAGGATGGCCGGGAAGGTGAGCTGCACGTCGGCGATGCGCATGATCACGCCATCGACTGCACCGCCGAAATAGCCGGCGATCAGGCCGAGCGCGATACCGAGCGCACCGGCGAAGATCACGCCGGCCACGCCCACGGCGAGCGAGATGCGCATGCCGTAGAGAATGGCGGAGAACACGTCGCGGCCCTGCTCGTCGGTGCCGAGCAGGAACGGGCTCTGGCCGTCGGCGGTCCACAGCGGTGAAATCCGCGAATTCATCAGTTGCAATTGTGCCGGATCGAATGGGTTCTGCACCGCGAGCGCGGATGCAAAGATCGCAAGCAGGAAGAACAAGACCGTGATCGCCGCTGCTGCCATGGTGAGCTTGGAGCGGCGAAACGAATAGAAGATATCGCTGTCGAGCGCGCGGCTGAGCCATCCGCGGGCCGTTTGCGCTGGCTGCGTGCTCTGCCCATTGGAATTGGAGACGACTGCGTCGGACATGCAGGCTGCCTTACGTGGCGCGGCCGACGGTCGCGCGTAGACGCGGATCGACCACGGTGTAGAGGATATCGACCACCAGATTGATGGTGACGAAGATCAGCGAGACCATCAGCAGGTAGGCGGCCATTATCGGGATATCGACGTTTTGCACGGCCTGCACGAACAGAAGTCCCATGCCCGGCCATTGGAACACGGTTTCGGTGATGATCGAAAATGCAATAACCGAGCCAAACTGCAATCCCGCCACCGTGATCACGGGGATGAGCGTGTTCTTCAGCGCGTGGCCGAAATGGATGGCACGGGTGGTCAGCCCGCGGGCGCGGGCGAAGCGTATATAGTCGGTTCGCAGCACTTCCAGCATCTCCGCGCGCACCAGCCGCATGATCAGGGTCATCTGGAACAGGCCGAGGGTGATCGCGGGCATGATCAGCGCCTTCAGGCCCGAAAGCGTGAGCAGGCCCGTAGTCCACCAGCCGAGCTTGACCACCTCGCCGCGGCCGAAGGAGGGCAGCCAGCCCAATGTCACCGCGAACAGATAGATCAGAAGAATACCGATCAGGAAAGTCGGCAGCGAGATGCCGATCAGCGAAACCGCCTGGAATAACTTGGCGAGCACGGTGTCGCGCTTGAGCGCCGAATAGACACCCATCAGAATGCCGAGCACCATTGCAAAGACGGTCGCGCAGATCGCAAGCTCCAGCGTCGCGGGCATGCGCTCCATCAACAGCGTCGAGACCGGCTGGCGGAACTGATAGGACACGCCGAACTTGAACTGCGCGGCATCGGCGAAATAGCGCACGAACTGCACCGGCACGGGATCATCGAGGCCGAGCGACTTGCGCACGGCTTCGCGTTCGGCCGCCGACGTGTCGATCGAGACGATCTGGTTGACGGGGTCGCCGGCGAAACGGAACATCGAGAAGGCGATGATGCCGACGGCGAACATGACGCCGATGGCCTGAACGGCGCGGCGAAGAGTGAAAGCGAGCATGCCTTCCACTGTCCTTGAGTGTGTGTCTGGCCGACGCCTTTGTCAGCCGGAAAAGGAAAAGGTCCCGGAGGCCTGATGCTGCCGGGACCTTGTGTTCAACTGAGGCTATTCCTTCTTGGTCGCCCAGTGGAACATGACGAGATTGTCGGCGCGCTGCGGTAGGTTGACCTTTTTCGATACGCCCCAGGCCAACGCCTGCTGGTGCAGCGGGATGTACGCCCAGTCCTTGTTGGCGATTTCGTAGGCTTGCTTGATCAACTGGTTGCGCTTGGCGGTGTCGGTTTCAACCAGCACCTTGTCGGTGATGGCGTCGAACTCCTTGTTGCAATAGCCGCCGAGATTGGCTTCGCCGCGCGAGGATTTCGCATCGTCCCGGCAGCCCATGATGTCGTAGAGCACGTTGTGGGAATCCATCGTGCTCGGCGTCCAGCCCAAGAGATAGAACGAGGTCTGGTAGCCACCTTGCTTGAGCACCTTGGCGAAGTATTGCGCCTTCGGCTGCGCCAGGAGATTGATCTTGACGCCGATACGGGCGAGCATGCCGACGACGGCCTGGCAGATCGCCGCATCGTTGACGTAACGATCGTTCGGGCAATCCATGGCGACCTCGAAGCCATCGGGGTAACCGGCCTCGATCAGGAGCTTCTTGGCGCCATCGGGGTCGAATTTCGGCCGCGTGAACTCCTTGGACAGCGCGAACAGTTCCGGCGCAATCATCAGAGCTGACGGCGTCGATAGCCCGCGCATCACGCGCGTCTTGATCAGCTCGATGTCGATAGCCTTGTAAAAGGCTTCGCGGACGCGGACGTCCTTGAACGGATTCTTGCCCTTGATGTTGGAGTAGAGCAACTCGTCGCGGGTCTGGTCGAAGCCGATGAAGATGGTGCGCAGCTCCGGCCCTTTGAGCACCTGGGCATTCGGGCTGGAATCGACGCGGGAGATGTCCTGGATCGGCACCGGCTCGATGACGTCGACTTCGCCCGAGAGCAGCGCGGCGACGCGGGTGGCGTCGGAGGCGATCGGGGTGAAGGTGATCTCCTTCAGGTTACCATCCATCTTGCCCCAGTAATTGGGGTTGGCCTTGAACACCGTCTTCACGCCGGGCTGATGGCTTTCGATGATGAAGGGACCGGTGCCGTTCTCGTGGAGCGAGGCGTAGCTCGGCGTGGTCGCCGCCACCGGCGTCGGATCGACGACGTTGTTCTCCTCGGCCCATTTCTTGTCCATGATGTACCAGACATCCCACGACGAATGCAGGATGGGATTGGGCGAGGGCAGGACGAAATCGACGGTGTAGTCGTCAACCTTGACGACCTTGACGTCGGGTGCAAGGCGGGTCTGCATATTGGACCCCTTCTTGCGGACGCGATCGGCGGAGAACAGCACGTCGTCGGCGGTGAACGGATCGCCGTTATGGAATTTCACGCCCTTGCGCAGGTGGAAGCGCCAGCGGGTCGGCTCCGGCGTCTCCCAGCTTTCCGCCAGCGCCGGAATGATCTTGAGGTCCTTGTCGCGCGCGGTGAGGCCCTGATAGACGTGGCCGAGATGGGCGTGGGTGGTGCTCTCGTTGAGGGTATAGGGATCGAGCGACTTCAGGTCGCCCTGGTTGGCATAGCGCAGCGCCTGGCTCGACGCCGGCGAGACCGAGAACGCAGCCATACCGGCGAGCGTCGCCGCAAACAGACTTCGACCTAATGACATTCTTGACCCTCTCCACACTGCCGTGCCGGTGATTTTTGATTTGTTCGGCCGGCCGATCAATCCATGTTGCCCAGAGTTCTCGACCCGTGCAAGCGCCATTCCAGCAAGGAACGCGCCAAGTTGCACCGCTGTGCAGCAATGCTGATCGTGCCGGCTGGCTTGGGCGGCTTTCGACTTTCGACTTGGTTGACCATATTCGGCCGTTGCGGGTCGGGATATGTCGCGCCGGCATCAGGCGCTTGCGTCGCACCACAACTCGCGGCGATACTGCCGGCAGGCCGCTCGAATCTCATCCGGAGGGGACATGAAGGTTAATATCGAAATCGACTGCACTCCCCTCGAGGCCCGCCAATTCTTTGGACTGCCGGACGTGTCGCCGATGCAGACGGCGGTGATGGACAAGCTGCAGCAGCAGGTCCTGAGCAACATCGACAAGGTCTCGCCCGAATCGTTGGTGCAGAGTTGGTTTACATACGATCCCAAGCTCGCCGAACGGTTTCAGGACATGTTCGTCGCGATGGCAGGCCTCGGCGGCACGCGCAGCAGCGACAAGAAGAAATAGTGTCATCAGGGCCGGACGGGACGCTGGATTCAGGCCGGCTTCGTCCGCCGGGTATCGGGCTGCTACTTGCCGAGGCTCGGGGTCTGCTCGAATTCAATGCGAGCCTGCTGCTGTCACCGCTTCTGATGCGCGCGCCCAGGGGCGACGGCCATCCGGTGCTGGCGCTGCCGGGCTTCCTCGCCAGCGATCTCTCGATGGCACCGATGCGACGCTATCTCAGCGAGCTCGGTTATGAGGCACATGCCTGGCGGATGGGCCGCAATCTCGGCGGGCTCGGGCGGATGCGGGATTCGCTGCGCATGCGCTTGGCCGAGATCCACGCCGCCTCCGGCCGCAAGGTCAGCCTGGTCGGATGGAGCCTCGGCGGCGTCTATGCCCGCGATCTCGCACTTCAGGCGCCGGAGATGGTCCGCTATGTCATCACGCTCGGCACCCCTTTTGCTAACGACGTACGGGCGACCAACGCCACGCGGCTGTACGAGGCGCTGTCAGGCGAGCGGGTCGAGGATTATGCCGAACAGCGCGAGGCGCTCGCCGGCGATCTGCCGGTGCCCACGAGTTCGATCTATTCGCGTGCCGACGGTGTCGTGAATTGGCGGACCTGTCTGCTCCGTCCCTCCGCCCGTGCCGAGAACATCGAGGTGCACCTGGCGAGCCATATCGGGCTCGGGGTCAATCCCGCGGCGCTGTGGGCCGTGGCGGACCGGCTGGCGCAAGCGGAGGGGGAATTCCGGCCATTTGACCGGGCCGGACCGTTTGCCATTGCATATGCCCCGGCGGAACAGGCAGTATCGGCCTGACGAGAAGCGCGGACCAAACGCGCCCGTCAAGTCTTGCGGGAGGGAATTATGGCTGACGGGAAGAAGCTGTCGTCGCTGGACGCGTCGTTTCTCTATCTGGAAACGCCGGAAATGCCGATGCATGTCGGAAGCATGGCAATCTTTCACCTGCCCGACGACTACAAGGGCGACTTCTTCGAAGACTTCAAGGCCATGATCGTCTCGCGCCTGCACATCGCGCCGATCCTGAAGGCGCGGCTAGAGAAGGCGCCGCTCGACATCGATCATCCCTCCTGGGTCGAGGACGATCAGTTCGACATCGATCGTCACATTTTCCGCGCCAGCCTGCCGCAGCCGCGCGACCGAGCCACGCTCGAACGCATCGTCGGCTGGATGCATGCCAAGCTCCTGAACCGGGCCCGTCCGCTCTGGGAGTTCTACGTGTTCGAGGGCATGAAGGACAACGAGGTCGGCCTTTATTCCAAGATGCATCATGCCGCCATCGACGGCGGCGCCGGTGCGGCCTTGACCAACTTGATCTACGACATCTCGCCGATCCCACGGAAGGTCGAGCCGCCGACGGCTGGAGCCAAGCCCGGACAGGAGCCGCGCGATATCACGGCCAACCTGCTCGATTCCTATCGACAGCTCTTCAGCCAGCCGCTCGATGCGTCGGCGGCCGCGAAGAACCTGCAATTGCCGCGTACCGGCAAGAGCGACATCGGCTCGATCCTGTTCGACAATGCGATGTACCAGATCGAGAGCGCGGTGCGGTTCGCCGGCAACATCCCGACGGTGCTCAAGAGCGTCTCCGACGTGCTCGGCAAGGTCGCAGATCCGAAATCGCGCGAGAGCCTCGCCAGCATGGTGTCGCCGCCGACCATGCTCAACAAGACCATCTCGTCGGAGCGGAGCTTCGCCGGCGTATCGATCTCGTTGTCGCGGGCCAAGGCGCTGGCCAAGCAGGCCGGCGGCAAGCTCAATGACGTCGTGCTGGCGCTCGCCTCGGGCGTGGTCCGCCGCTATCTCCAGCAATATGGCACGCTGCCGGCGAAATCGCTGACTGCGGCGGTGCCGATCTCGCTGCGCGAGGAGGGCAACACCGAGGCCAATAACCAGGTGTTCGGCATGATCTGCTCGATCGCGACCAACATCGACAATCCAAAGGCGCGGCTGGAAGCCATCATCGCGCAATCGGCCAAGTCCAAAGAGATGTCGCATCCACTGCGGGCGCTGATGCCGCAGGTCTCCAACATCTCGATGCTGGGTGCCCCGATCATGGTGCAGATCCTGGCGCTGCTCTACAGCCGCTCCAATCTGTCCGACGTGCTGCCGCCGGCCGCCAATATCACGGTGTCGAACGTCCCAGGACCGCGGCAGACGCTCTATGCTGCAGGGGCCGAGCTTCTGCACATTTTCCCGGTCTCGATCTCGACGCATGGGCAGGCGCTCAACATCACCGTGCAGAGCTACCGGGACCAGCTCGATTTCGGCTTCATCGTCGGCGCCAATATCATTCCGCACGTGCAGGTGATGAGCGACATGCTGCCGGAAGAGTTCGCCGCACTGGAGGCGGCCTATGCGCCGCCCGCGGCCGACATCAAGCGTGCTGCGGAATAAGGAGTTCGCGATGATTGAAATGCCGCCGCTCAAGTTCGCGACGACGAACGGAATCCGCATGGGCTATTACGAGGCTGGCCCGGCCGACGACAAGCCGCCGGTCGTGCTGTGCCACGGCTGGCCCGAGCTCGCCTTTTCCTGGCGCCACCAGATCAAGGCACTGAGCGAGGCCGGCATCCGCGTGATCGCGCCCGACCAGCGCGGCTACGGTGCGACCGACCGGCCCGAGCCGGTCGAGGCCTACGACATTGAGCACCTGACCGGCGATCTCGTCGGACTGCTTGATCATCTGCAGATCGATAAGGCGATCTTCGTCGGTCACGATTGGGGCGGCTTCATCGTTTGGCAAATGCCGTTGCGGCACATCGACCGGGTCGCCGGCGTAGTCGGCATCAACACGCCCCACACCAATCGCCCCTGGGCCGATCCGATCGAGCTGTTGCGCGCACGCTTCGGCGACAAGATGTACATCGTTCAATTCCAGGATCCGGCGCGCGAGCCGGACAGGATTTTCGGCAGCCGTGTCGAACAGACTTTCGATGCGTTCATGCGTAAGCCGGTGCCGCGCCCGGCCGACACCCCGCCGGAGGAGGTGGTTGCCGGTGTCGGCGCTTCGCCGCGGCTCAATCTGGCATTTCCGCAGATGATTGCCGGCTATGACGCGAAGCACGATCCGCGTACGCCGATCCTGTCGCCGGAAGAGAAGAAAGTCTTCGTCGATGCCTTCACCAAAACGGGTTTTACCGGGGGCATCAACTGGTACCGCAACATGTCGCGCAACTGGGCGCGCTCCGAAGGGCTCGATCATACGGTCCGCGTGCCGTCGCTGATGATCATGGCCGAGAATGACGCGGTGTTGCCGCCATCCTCCGCTGATGGCATGGACAAGCTGATTCCCGATCTCGAGAAGCTGTCGCTGGACTCGGCCGCCCCCGTGCAGCACCTGACGCGGCTCGCCAAGGAGCTGGGTCCGATCTTCTGGCTCGACATGATGGGCTCGCCGATCGTGGTCGTCTCCGGCCACGACCTCGTCGACGAGCTCTCCGACGAGAAGCGCTTCGACAAGACGGTGCGCGGTGCGCTGCGGCGTGTACGTGCGGTCGGCGGCGACGGCTTGTTCACGGCCGATACCAAGGAGCCGAACTGGAGCAAGGCCCACAACATCCTGCTCCAGCCGTTCGGCAACCGGGCCATGCAGTCGTATCATCCGAGCATGGTCGACATCGCCGAGCAGCTCGTTCGCAAATGGGAACGGCTCAATGCCGACGACGAGATCGACGTCGTCCACGACATGACCGCATTGACGCTGGACACAATTGGCCTGTGCGGCTTCGACTACCGCTTCAACTCGTTCTACCGGCGCGACTATCACCCGTTCGTCGAGTCGCTGGTGCGCTCGCTCGAAACCATCATGATGACGCGTGGCCTGCCCTTCGAGCAGCTTTGGATGCAGAAGCGGCGCAAGACCTTGGCCGAAGACGTCGCCTTCATGAATAAGATGGTCGACGAGATCATTGCAGAACGACGCAAGAGTGCGGACGGCATCGACGACAACAAGGACATGCTGGCCGCGATGATGACCGGCATCGACCGCGCGACCGGCGAGCAGCTTGATGACGTCAACATTCGCTACCAGATCAACACCTTCCTGATCGCGGGCCACGAGACCACCAGCGGCCTGTTGTCCTACACCCTCTATGCACTGCTGAAGCATCCGGACATCCTCAAGAAGGCCTATGACGAGGTCGACCGCGTCTTCGGTCCCGACGTCAATGCGAAGCCGACCTATCAGCAGGTGACGCAGCTCACCTACATCACGCAGGTCCTGAAGGAGGCGCTGCGGCTGTGGCCGCCGGCGCCGGCCTATGGTATCTCGCCGCTCAACGATGAGACCATCGGCGGCGGCAAGTACAAGCTCAGGAAGGGCACGTTCACCACCATCCTGGTGACGGCGCTGCATCGCGATCCCTCAGTCTGGGGACCGAACCCTGATACATTCGATCCCGAGAATTTCAGCCGCGAGGCGGAAGCCAAACGGCCGGTCAATGCCTGGAAGCCGTTCGGCAACGGCCAACGCGCTTGCATCGGCCGGGGCTTTGCCATGCACGAGGCTGCGCTTGCGCTCGGGATGATCCTCCAGCGCTTCAAGCTGATCGATCACCAGCGCTATCAGATGCACTTGAAGGAAACGCTGACGATCAAGCCGGAGGGTTTCAAGATCAAGGTTCGCCCGCGCGCCGATCGCGAGCGCGGTGCCTTTGGCGGACCAGTCGTGGCAATGGCTTCGGCACCCAAGGGACCGCGTCAGCCGGCCGCCCGGCCCGGCCACAACACGCCGATGCTGGTGCTCTACGGCTCCAATCTCGGCACCGCCGAGGAACTCGCGACGCGCATGGCCGACCTCGCGGAAATCAACGGCTTTGCCGTGCGTCTCGGCCCGCTCGACGATTACGTCGGCAAGCTGCCGCAGGAAGGCGGCGTGCTGATCATCTGCGCCTCCTACAACGGCGCACCGCCTGACAATGCGACGCAATTCGTCAAATGGCTCGGCGGCGACTTGCCGAAGGACGCCTTTGCCAATGTGCGCTACGCCGTGTTCGGCTGTGGCAACAGCGACTGGGCAGCGACGTATCAGTCGGTGCCGCGCTTCATCGACGAGCAATTGTCGGCACATGGCGCGCGCGCCGTCTATCCGCGCGGCGAGGGCGATGCGCGCAGCGATCTCGACGGCCAATTCCAGAAATGGTTTCCGGCGGCTGCTCAGGTCGCGACCAAGGAATTCGGCATCGACTGGAATTTCACCCGCACCGCGGAGGACGATCCGCTCTATGCAATCGAGCCGGTGGCGGTGACCGCCGCCAACACTATCGTGGCCCAGGGCGGTGCTGTCGCGATGAAGGTTCTGGTCAATGACGAGCTTCAGAACAGAAGCGGGCCTAATCCGTCGGAGCGTTCGACGCGCCATATCGAGGTGCAACTGCCGTCCAATGTCACCTATCGGGTCGGCGATCATTTGAGCGTGGTCCCGCGCAACGACCCGACGCTGGTCGATTCGGTCGCTCGCCGCTTCGGCTTCCTGCCAGCCGATCAGATCCGGCTTCAGGTCGCGGAAGGCCGCCGGGCGCAATTGCCCGTCGGCGAGGCCGTGTCGGTCGGCCGTCTGCTCAGTGAGTTCGTCGAATTGCAGCAGGTCGCGACACGGAAGCAGATCCAGATCATGGCGGAGCACACCCGCTGCCCGGTGACGAAACCAAAGCTGCTCGCCTTTCTTGGCGAGGAGGCGGAGCCGCTCGAGCGTTACCGCACCGAGATCTTGGTCAGACGCAAATCGGTGTTCGACCTGCTGCTCGAATATCCGGCCTGCGAATTGCCGTTCCACGTCTATCTCGAAATGCTCTCGCTGCTCGCGCCGCGCTATTACTCGATCTCGTCCTCCCCGTCGGTCGACCGGGCGCGCTGCAGCATCACCGTCGGGGTGGTCGAAGGGCCGGCCGCTTCCGGGCGCGGCACCTACAAGGGCATCTGCTCCAATTATCTCGCGAACCGGCGAGCGGGTGATACGATCTTCGCCACCGTGCGTGAGACCAAGGCCGGCTTCCGCCTCCCCGACGAGCCATCGGTGCCGATCATCATGATCGGACCGGGCACGGGACTTGCCCCGTTCCGCGGCTTCCTTCAGGAGCGCGCTGCGCGCAGGGCGAAGGGGGCTGCTCTTGGTCCGGCGATGCTGTTCTTCGGCTGCCGCCATCCCGATCAGGATTTTCTCTACGCGGACGAGCTGAAGGCGCTGGCGGCAAGCGGCATCACCGAGCTTTTCACCGCGTTCTCGCGTGCCGATGGCCCGAAGACCTATGTGCAGCATCTCCTGGCCGCGCAGAAGGACAAGGTCTGGCCGCTGATCGAGCAAGGCGCCATCATCTATGTCTGCGGCGACGGCGGCAAGATGGAGCCCGATGTGAAGGCTGCCCTCGTCGCGATGCACCGCGAGAAGAGCGGTAGCGATGCCGCGGCCAGTGCACGCTGGATCGAGGCGATGGGCGCGAACAACCGCTATGTGCTGGACGTTTGGGCGGGTGGGTGACCACGGGCCCGATCGTGCTAAACGTCAGGCATGATTCCCTGGGAAAAGATCGACACCGCGCAAATCCCCGGTTCCGACGGTGAGCTCCGCCTGATGCGGCGCGGCAAGGAGTTCTCTATCAAGCTCGGCAGCAACGAGCTGATGAACAGCCGCTTGTCGGGCTCGGAGGCCGCGCTTGCAACGCTGGCGGCAAAGCAGATCGAGAACGTCGCAAACCCTGTCGTCCTCATCGGCGGCCTCGGCATGGGTTTTACGCTGCGCGCGGCGCTTGCCGTGCTCGGAGGCAAGGCGAGGATCGTGGTCTCCGAACTTGTGCCTGCGGTGGTGGCCTGGGCACGCGGCCCGATGGCGTCGGTCTTCGGCGACAGCCTCGACGATCCCAGGGTGAGCATCCGGGAGACCGACGTTGGCGAAATCATTCGGGCGCAGCGCTCCGCCTTCGACGCCATTCTCCTCGACGTCGACAACGGGCCGGAAGGGCTGACACGAAAGGATAACGACGCGCTCTACAATGCGGACGGTTTGAGGGCGGCCAAGACGGCGCTGCGGCCAACCGGCGTGCTCGCTGTCTGGTCGTCAGGGCCCAACCCGGCCTTCACCAAGCGCATTGCGAGCGCCGGCTTCGACGTCAACGAAGTCAACGTCCGTGCTACCGGCAGAGGCGGCGGCGCGCGCCACGTGATCTGGATCGCGAGGAAGGGCTAGGCGGCTTGCGCCGCCGCGCCATGCGCGTGGTCGTCGATGGCGCCGATGATCTCGGGCCAGAAGCGCATCGGCAGCGCGTGGCCCATGCCTTCGATCATCAACAGCTTGGCGCCGGGAATTGACGCTGCCGTGTCCTTGCCGCCTTCGGGATGGACAGGGGATCGACGGTGCCGTGAATGACGAGCGTCGGCGTCTTCACCCCATGCAGCCGTTCCTTGCGGCTGCCCGAGGCGAGCACGGCGCGGAGCTGCCGGCCGACGCCGGCCGGATTGAGTCCGCGTGCGAACACGCGCTCGGCGCGTTCAGGGTCGAGCGCTTCCTCTTCCGGAAATGACCCGGCGCGCAAGATCTTCCAGGTCTGGCCGAAGCGGACCATGAATTCCTCCTTGCTGCGTGGCGGCGGCGCCATCAGCATTGCGGCGGCCTCGCGTGTCGGCGGTGGCACGCGCGGATTGCCCGTGGTCGACATGATCGAGGTCAGCGAGCGTACGCGCTCGGGAAATGACAGCGTCACCTCCTGGGCGATCATGCCGCCCATGGAGGCTCCGACCAGATGCGTCGACTTGATGCCGAGCGCATCCATCAGCCCGATCGTGTCCTTCGCCATGTCGATCAGCTTGTAGGTTGCAGCAACCGGAATCCTGAGGAAGCGTAGCTTCAGCAGCTCGAGCGGCGTCAGCCGCTTGCCGCCGGTCAGATGGCTCGACTTGCCGATGTCGCGGTTGTCGAAGCGGATCACGCGAAAGCCGCGCGCGGCAAGCTGCTCGCAGAACGCATCATCCCAATGGATCATCTGCGCCCCGAGCCCCATGATCAGCAGCAGCGGCTCGGCATTGTCGTTGCCGAAGATTTCGTAGCAGATGTCGATCCCATTGGCGCGGACGGTCTGGGGCGGCTGATGGACGTTCACGGTCGCTATCCCTTGCTGCTGACCAATGCTGTATTGCACGGTTTCCCGCGGCAAAGAAGCCGTGTGCGCGGCACCGGGCCGCTCGCCGGTTGACCGGCCCCTCGCAAGGGTGTGGTATGGCCCAAAAGAAGAGCATCGAAGCTCTCGACATCAGGACGACGCCGATGACCGACAAGACCAACGACCCTGTCGCCATGTGGCAGAAGATGATGGGCGAGATGGAGAAGGGGTTCAACTCCTTCGCCAACCAAGCCATGTCGTCGCCCGAATTCTCACAGGCGATGAACCGCGCGGGAGGAGTTGCTGCAGGTGCTCAGAAGCAGCTCGGTGAACTCATGGAGAAGTATCTCGTCGCAATGAACCTGGCGAGCCGGCAGCAGGTCATGGGTCTTGCGGAACGGCTCCAGTCCATCGAAGCTCAGATCGGCGAGATGAGGTCGATGCTGAGTCAGATGGCGGCAAATTCCGGAATATCGCAAGGCGGCGACGGCGCCCCACGGCCGCCGCGGACGAAGCGCCCGCCCTCCGAAGACGGAGAGCGGACATGAACGCGCCGACGGGACTTGATTTCGCATCTATCCCGGAGCGCATCCAGACCGAGGTGCAGCGCGCGATCCAGCGCAGCATCAAAGGCGTCGAATATTTCTCGACCTCCGGCCCCACGCTCGGATCGACACCGAAGGACGTGCTGCATTCGCGCGGCACGATGAGCCTCTATCACTACCGGCCAATGTCGAACGAGATCTACCGCGTGCCGGTGCTGATCGTGATGGCCACCACCAACCGTGGCTACATTCTCGACCTCGTCCCTGGCCAGAGCTTCATCGAGTTCCTCTTGAGGCGCGGCTACGACGTCTACATGCTGGATTGGAGCGCGCCGCGGCCGGAGGAGAAGAGCCTGCGGATGGAGGACTATGTCCTCGACTTCATTCCGGATTGCGTCCGCCGTGTGCAAGCCGATTCCGGCGAGCAGGACGTTTCCATCATCGGCTATTGCTTCGGCGGGGTGCTGTCGCTGCTCTACGGCTCGATCCACAAGGACGGGCCGATCAAGAATCTGATCTGCTTCACTACGCCGATCGACTTTCGCGAGATGAAGCTGTTCTCGAACTTCTCCGACCGCCGCTATTTCGATGTCGACCATCTCGTCGATAGCGTCGGCAACGTGCCGCCGGAGATGATCCTGTCCTCGTTCGAGATGTTGCGCCCGGCCTCGCGCACGGTGAGCCAGATCCAGCTTTGGGAGAACATCTGGAACGACGAGTTCGTCAAGTCTTACCGCATGTTCGACCGTTGGGCGACCGACACGCTGCCGCTGGCGGGTGAATATTTCCGCACCATCACCAAGGATCTGATGTGGGACAATAAGCTGTTCAACGACACCATGTCGGTCGGCGGCCGCGCAGCGAAGCTCGAAAACATCAAGGTGCCGCTCCTGCATGCGGTCGCCGAGCATGACCACATCGTGCCTTATGACTCCGCAAAGCACCTGATCGCAAAGATCGGCTCCGCGGACAAGGAAGAAGTGATGTTGAAGGGCGGCCACGTCTCCCTCGTGGCCGGTGCCAACGCGGTGAAGCGGCTGTGGCCGAAACTGGACTCCTGGCTGGGAAAGAGATCGACATGAATGAGCAGCGTTCCTATCCGCGTCACCTCAGGACCGATGCCGGTGATATCGAGATCCGCCTGATGTCGCCTGGAGACGAAGCCGCGGTGCTGGCCTTCGGCCAAGGTCTTCCGTCCCATGATCTGTTGTTCCTGCCGCGCAATATCAGCCAGCCGAAGGTGCTCTCCGCCTGGGTCAAGGAGATCGAGCGCGGCGCGATCACGAGCCTGCTTGCGGTGAGGGACGGCAAGGTCGTCGGCTGCGGCACGCTGGTGCGCGATCCGCATTCCTGGTCGCCTCATGTCGGTGAGATCCGCATGGTGGTCTCGTCCGACGTACGCGGGCAGGGTGTCGGGAAGGCGCTCTCGCAGGAGACCTTTGCACTTGCGCTCGGAGCTCGCCTGGAAAAGCTCTCGGTGCAGATGACGGTCGACCAGCAGGCGGCGATTGCCTTGTTCGAAAGCCTCGGCTTCAAGGCCGAGGCTCTGCTGCGCGATCATGTCCGGGACGTCGATGGCAAGACCCACGACATCGTCGTGCTCGGGCACCATATCGCGCAGGTTCAGGCCCAGATGGAGGCCTATGGATTGCCAGGCGCGGTCCAGCACTAAGGTGAAGATCGGGTGGTCCGGGACGGCCGCTGACGAAGGCAGCGCGGCGCCTTTTTCTAAGGCTTTTCACGATTCCGTGATGCCGCAGTGCAATAAGGATATTGCATCGCACAATAGTCCATGCCATATATGTCGTGCCCCGGGCCATGCGGACGGGGTGAGCCATAGCTCAGCGCAATGAGGATGGAGGAACCCATGACCACCGAAACCAACACCGCCTTCGAGGGCTTCAAGGACGCTTTCAAGAACATCCAGAATTTGGAAGTTCCTGAGGCCGCCCGCGAGTTCGTCAAGAAGACGGCCAGCACCGCTAAAGACCGTGCTGCCGAAGCTTTCGCCGGCTCCGAGCGGGTGACCGCCGCCGTCGAGAACGCGGTGACAGAATCGATCGCCGAGGCCGGCAAGATCAGCCGCAACATTCAGCAGGCGATCTATGAGGACGCTGAGGCGTTCTTCTCGGGCATCGACAAGCTCGCGTCCGCCAAGTCGATCAGCGAGGCCGTCGAGATCCAGTCGAGCCTGCTCCGCGCCCGCGGTGAAGTGTTCGTCTCGCGAGCCAAGGCGACTGCCGACTATTTCGGCAAGCTCGCCGCCAACGGTGCGAAGTCTGCGCAGGACAATTTCGCCAAGGTCTACAACAAGACCGCGTGATACGGCGCCTTGGGACGAGAAACTGATTTTGAGGCCCGCTTCGGCGGGCCTTTGTTTTTTTTCGCCACCGTCACTGCGAGCCACCGGGCCCGCGCAAAGCGCGGCCCGATGACAGGCTCCGCGAAGCGAATCCAAAGTCTTTCCACGGAAGCAGACTGGATTGCTTCGCTTGGCTCGGAATGACGAGTACTGTGATGCAGTGATGACTCCATCCGCCGCCTTCTCCTTCGACACCCCTGGTGACGCCAAACGTGCGGCCGAGCTGCGCCGCGTGAAAGCGCTCGCGACGTTGGTTCTGGCCGCGACGCTTGCGCTCTTCATCGTCGCGAAGATCCTTCTGAACGTGCATCCCGTGTTCGGCTTCGTCGCGGCCTTCGCGGAAGCCGCGACCATCGGCGGGCTCGCCGACTGGTATGCCGTGGTTGCGCTGTTCAAGCGGCCGCTCGGCCTGCCGATCCCGCATACCGCGATCATCCAGAGCAACCAGGCCCGCATCGCCGACAAGCTCGGCGAGTTCATCCAGGTGCATTTCCTCGAGGCCGGACCCGTCGAGGCCAAGCTGAAGGAAATCGATTTCGGCTCCTTCGTTGCCGACTGGCTGCGTGATCGTAAGCGCAGCGACGATCTCGCGCGCTTTGCGCTGCGCCTGCTGCCGGAGGCGTTCTCAGCGACGGAGAGCTCGGGCCTGATGACCTTCATCATCCGCCGCATGTCATCGCAGCTCCAGGCGATCGACCTTGCGCCGCTCGCAGCCGGCACGCTGCGCGGATTCGTAGCTGAGGGGCGGCACCAGATTCTGTTCGACGATCTCCTGCGCGTGATGCACGAGACGCTGAATCAGAAGGAGACGATGGCGATGATCCGCGAGAAGGTGCGCGCGGAATTGCCGACCCTGCTGAGACTCTACCGCGCCGACAAGTTTCTGGTGAACAAGATCGTCGCATCCGCCACCGCCTTCTTCAATGAGGTGCGCAGTGATCCCAAGCATCCGTTTCGCGGTGAATTCGACCGCATGGTGCTGACCTTCGTCGAGAGGCTCGGCACCGACCAGGCCTATATCGACCGTATCGCCGGGCTGAAGCGCGATCTGCTGGCGCGCCCCGAGCTTGCCCAACTCGCCCGCACCGTCTGGGCCAACACGCGCTCCTTCATTGAGCGCAGCGCCAGCGGCGAAACGCAGATGCTCCAGCATCATCTCGCCGGCATGTTCGTTGCCGCAGGCGAAGCGCTCGCGGGCGATGCCGAGTTGCGGGGCGAGATCAACAAGGGCCTGGTGACCGTGCTGCGCAGCTTCGTCGCCGATCAGAAGGGCGGCGTCTCGACTTTCATCTCCGACCAGGTCAAGGCGTGGAATATGACGCAGTTGATTTCTCTGATCGAAATCAATATCGGGCGCGACCTGCAATACATCCGCTTCAATGGCTCGCTGATCGGCGGTCTCGCCGGACTTGTGCTCTACTCCGTCGAATTCCTGCTCCGATTGTTGTGACTTTTGCGTCACGGCGTAAGCATTAACGCCTGAGCCTATTGTCGCCTTGCGCCTCTCCCGCTTGAATATCGGGAACCGGCCGCCTAGCTGATTCATGTTGCGCTGCGGAACGTTCAAGAGGCCGGCGTGTTGGAATCCATGCCCATTTTCCGCAATGCAGCCGGCCTTTCCAGGAATTCTTCCCAGGGGAACATTGATGAGCGCAACTGCCCAGACGCTGCGTCCGCCGTCCCGCTCCCTGATGTTTCTGGAGGGGCGCGCGATCCACGAGTTCGGCGCATTCCTCGGCGCGCTGCCGCTCTTGAGCCTCGCGCCGCGCGGCGACGGGCATCCGGTGCTGGTGTTGCCAGGCCTCGTGGCCTCCGATTCCTCCACGCGCGCGCTGCGCGCGTTTTTGACCAGCAAGGGCTATGCGGTGAGCGGCTGGGGCCAGGGTCGCAACTACGGCCTGCGTCCCGGCGTCCAGCAAGCGATGGTCGATCTGGTCCAGGAACTCAGCGATACGCATGGCCGCAAGATCAGCCTGATCGGCTGGAGCCTCGGCGGCCTCTATGCACGCCAGCTCGCCAAGATGATGCCGGAGCGCGTGCGCCAGGTGATCACGCTCGGCAGCCCCTTTGCCGGCAATCCGCGTTCGACCAACGCCTGGCGCGTCTATGAATGGGCGAGCGGGCGGAAGGCCGACGAGGTCGATCCGCACTTCGGCGGCGAGCTCGCCGTCCCGCCGCCCGTGCCGACCACCGCCATCTTCAGCCGCACCGACGGCATCTGCGCCTGGCAGGGCTGTATGGAGAAATCGGGAGCGCAGACCGAGAGCATCGAGGTCGAAAGCAGCCATTGCGGCATGGGACATCATCCCGCGGTGGTCTACGCGGTCGCCGATCGCCTCGCACAGACGGAAGGCCAGTGGCAGCCGTTCGACCGCAGCGGCTGGCGCAGCCTGGCCTATCCCGATCCGCACAGGTGATGCTTCGCCTCTGCCCGTAAGAACAAACGGGAAGAGGAGCAACGGCGTGGTTCCCCTCCATTGTCGCGCCCGCACCAAACGCGCTATGCCTTGCGCATGGCACATCCGTTGTCCCGCATCATCGATCAGCTCAAGCGCGAGCCGTCGCGCACTGGCTCCATCGTCATCACCGTATTCGGTGACGCCATCGTACCGCGTGGCGGTGTGGTGTGGCTCGGTACGCTGTTGGAATTCTTCGAAAGCCTCGACATCGACAGCGGCGTGGTGCGTACCGCGATGTCGCGCCTTGCAGCCGATGGCTGGCTGACGCGCGAAAAGGTTGGCCGCAACAGCTTCTATCGGCTGGCCGAAAAGGGACGCCAGACCTTCGAGGCCGCGACGCGCCACATCTACGATCCGCCGCCGTCCAACTGGACCGGGCGTTTCGAGCTGCTGCTGATCGGCAATGGCGAGGACCGCGACGCCTCGCGCGAGGCACTCCGCAATGCCGGCTTCGGCACTCCGCTGCCGGGCGTATGGGTTGCGCCATCGGGCGTACCGGTGCCCGACGAGGCCGCTGGCGCGATCCGCCTTGAAATCTCGGCGGAGGATGACAGCGGGCGCCGCCTGCTCAGCGCGAGCTGGCCGCTGGACCGTACCGCGGACGCCTATGTGAAGTTCATGAAGACGTTCGAGCCGCTCCGTGCCGCGATCGCGCGCGGCACGGATTTGTCCGAGACTGACGCCTTCACCGCGCGCATCCTCCTGATCCACTATTACCGCCGCGTCGTGCTGCGCGACCCGCTGTTGCCCGAAAGCCTGCTGCCGGCGGATTGGCCGGGCAGGGCAGCGCGTGCGCTTTGTGGCGAGATTTATCGCGCGCTGCTGGCTCCGTCGGAACAGTGGCTCGACAGGCATGGAACTAACGAGAGGGGACCCTTGCCGGCGGCGCGGAAGCTTCTGGAACGGAGGTTTGGGGTCTGATATATGTTACAGAAATATCTTGCATGAACTAAATTTTGTTATACATTTCCTCCAACAAATCGGGAGGATGCGCATGTACACCCAGGCGCTGAACATGGCCGAGACCGATGATCGCGGTCTTGAGGACGCAGCCAGGGCTGCACAATTCCAGGCCCGCATTGATACCGAGGAGCGCATCGAGCCGAACGACTGGATGCCGGCGGCCTATCGCAAGACGCTCACCCGCCAGATCTCCCAGCACGCCCATTCCGAGATCGTCGGCATGCTGCCGGAGGGCAATTGGATCACGCGCGCCCCGACGCTGCGCCGCAAGGCCGCGCTGCTCGCCAAGGTGCAGGACGAATGCGGCCACGGGCTCTATCTCTATGCCGCCGCCGAGACGTTAGGGACCTCGCGCGAAGAGCTGGTCGATGCCATGCTCGCCGGTAAGGCCAAATATTCCTCGATCTTCAACTATCCGACGCTGACCTGGGCCGACATCGGCACCATCGGCTGGCTGGTCGACGGCGCCGCGATCATGAACCAGATCCCGCTGTGCCGCTGCTCCTATGGCCCCTATGCGCGCGCGATGATCCGCGTCTGCAAGGAGGAGTCCTTTCACCAGCGCCAGGGCTACGAGATCATGTTGACGCTGTGCCGCGGCTCGGAGGAGCAGAAGGCGATGGCGCAGGATGCGTTGAACCGCTGGTGGTGGCCGGTGCTGATGATGTTCGGCCCACCCGATGCCGCGAGCCAGCACAGCGACACCTCGACGAAGTGGAAGATCAAGCGCTTCTCCAATGACGAGCTGCGCCAGAAATTCGTCGATGCCACCGTGCCGCAGGCGCAATATCTCGGCCTCACCATTCCCGATCCCGGCATGACCCAGGATGCCGACGGGCACTGGCGCTACAGCGAAATCGACTGGACCGAATTCAAGCAGGTGCTCGCCGGCAACGGTCCCTGCAATCGCGATCGGCTGGCCGCGCGCCGCAAGGCGCACGAGGAGGGCGCCTGGGTGCGCGAGGCCGCGGCTAGCTATGCCGCCAAGCGCGCGCAGCGTCAGACCGCACAAGCCGCGGAATAGGAGATTACGATGGCCACGCCGAACACGCCGCTGTGGGAAGTCTTCATTCGCAGCCGCAACGGGCTCGCGCACAAGCATGTCGGCTCGCTGCATGCGAGCGACGCAACGATGGCGCTGCAGGCCGCCCGCGACATCTACACCCGCCGCGGCGAGGGCCTGTCGATCTGGGTCGTGCCGTCCACTGCGATCACCGCGAGCGATCCCGCCGACAAGGGCATGATGTTCGAGCCGGCGGAGTCGAAGATCTATCGGCACCCGACCTTTTATGAGGTGCCCGAAGAAGTGGGACATATGTGATGCCGGTCGCCAACATCCAGGTCTCTGAAACGCCGCTGGTGCTCTACGCGCTGCGCCGGGCCGACGATGCGCTGATTCTCGGCCACCGGTTGTCGGAATGGTGCGGGCATGCGCCGATGCTGGAAGAGGACATGGCGCTGTCCAACATCGCGCTCGATCTCATCGGGCAGGCACGGGAGCTCTATGGCTATGCTGCCAGGGTCGAGGGCGAGGACAACGACGAGGACAAGCTCGCTTATCTGCGCGACGTCAGGCAGTACCGCAATCTGCTGCTGGTCGAGCAGCCGAACGGAGATTTCGCCCAGACGCTGGTTCGGCAGTTCTTCTATTCCGCCTTCGCCGATCTCTATTGGCGCGCGATGATGACCTCGCGCGATCCAACGCTTGCCGCCATTGCAGCCAAGTCGGAGAAAGAGAGCGCCTATCATCTGCGCCATGCCTCGGAGTGGATCATCCGGCTCGGTGACGGCACGCACGAAAGCCACGCCCGCGCGCAGGCCGCGATTGATCATCTCTGGGCCTTCACCGGTGAGATGTTTGCCGTCGACGAAGGCGAACGCGCCCTGATCGATGCCGACATTGCGGTTGATCCGGCGAGCTTGCGCGGTCGCTGGTTGACGACGTTGTCGGATATCGTCAGCGAGGCGACACTTGAGCTGCCGCAGAACGACTGGATGCAGCAGGGTGGCCGTTCTGGCCGGCACAGCGAGCATCTCGGCCATCTCCTGTCCGAGCTGCAATCGATGCAGCGCACTTTTCCGGGGCTGACATGGTGACGGTGCTGGATCGCGACACTGACCTGCGCCGGCGCGCCTGGGATGCTGCGGCGAGCGTGGTCGATCCCGAGATTCCGGTGCTGACCATCGGCGATCTCGGCGTGCTCCGTGACGTCGTTCTGGACGGCGATCGCGTCGAGGTCGCGATCACGCCGACCTATTCGGGCTGCCCTGCCATGAACATGATCGCACTCGAAATCGAGCTCGCGCTGGAACGCGCCGGCTTCCGTCGTCCGAACGTGCGTACAGTGCTGTCGCCGGCCTGGACCACGGATTGGATGAGCGAGGAGGGGCGCGCCAAGCTGCACGCCTACGGCATCGCGCCGCCGCAGGCCTCAAGCTCGCGCCGCGCGCTATTCGGCGGACAGACCGTCGCGTGTCCGCAATGCGGTTCTGACAAGACCGAACTCTTGTCCGAATTCGGCTCGACCTCCTGCAAGGCGCTCTGGCGCTGCAAGGCCTGCCGCGAACCCTTCGACTATTTCAAGTGTCATTGAGCTGAACGAATGCCAACCCCATCGTCATTGCGAGGAGCTCTTGCGACGAAGCAATCCAGACTGCTTCCGCGGAGAGACTCTGGATTGCTTCGCTTCGCTCGCAATGACGTCGGAGAGACCGAACGAGCGGGCACGTAATGTCAGCAGCCGCACCGCGCTTCCATCGCCTGGCCGTCAACGACCTCCGCCGCGAGGCCTCGGACGCCATCTCGATGACCTTCGCCATCCCCGGCGAACTCGCCAGCGATTACGCCTTCACGCCCGGCCAATACCTGACGCTCCGCACGACGCTCGATGGCGAAGAGGTTCGTCGCTCCTATTCCATCTGTTCCGGACCCGAGGACGGCGAGATCCGGATTGCCGTGAAGAAGGTCGACGGCGGCGCATTTTCGAGCTGGGCGGCGGACGAGCTGAAATGCGGTGACGAGCTCGATGTGATGACGCCGACGGGGCGCTTCGGCCTAGTCCCATCGGCGGAGAGCGGGCGCATCCATGTCGGCTTTGCCGCGGGCTCCGGCATCACGCCCATCCTCTCGATCGTGAAGGGCATACTCGCGCGTGAACCGCAGAGCCGCTTCTTCCTGTTCTACGGCAATCGCTCTACCGACAACATCATGTTTCTCGAAGCGCTGGAGGAGCTGAAGGACCGCTTCATCGACCGTCTTTCGATCTTCTACGTCATCTCCGGCGAGGAACAGGACATCCCGATCCTGCATGGCCGGCTCGACGGCGACAAGGTGAGGGTGCTCTTGCGTTCGCTGGTGCCGGCGGAAAGCGTCGACCATGTCTTCATCTGCGGTCCATCAGGCATGAGCGAGGACATCGAGGCGACCTGCCGCGATCTTGGGGTCGCGGAAGAGCGTATCCATGTCGAGCGCTTCGTCTCCGAATTCGGCGGCAAGCCGCGGCCGAAGAAGGTCGTTGCCCCCGACGCGCCGCCGAAGGCGGTCGCATCCCTTATCATCGACGGCAAACGCCGCGACGTGCCTGTTGCCGAGGACGAGGCGATCCTCGATGCCGCGCTCCGCGCCGGCGTCGATCTGCCCTTCGCCTGCAAGGGCGGCATGTGCTCGACCTGCCGCGCCAACCTGATCGCGGGCGAGGCGCCGATGGACATCAACTACTCGCTGGAACCCTGGGAGCTGAAGGCCGGCTTTATCCTGACCTGTCAGGCGAAGCCGTCGTCGGAGCGCGTCGTGGTCGATTACGACCATGTTTGACAGTTTTGGCCGAGCAGCAGAGCATGATGGATAAACACTTGCCCGGGAGAAGCGCGTGAACATCAAAGCTGCTCTTTCGTCCGAGGATATTGCCCGCGCCTGTGCTGACGCGATGTGGGTGGAGGACGATGCTTCCAAGGGGCTCGGCATGGAGATCGTCGAAATCGGCCCGGGCTTCGCGACGCTGACGATGGTGGTGCGGCCGGACATGGTCAACGGCCAGCGCATAGCCCACGGCGGCTTCATCTTCACGCTCGCCGATTCTGCCTTCGCATTTGCCTGCAACTCGCACAATGAGCGCGCCGTCGCGGCGCAGGGCCAGATCACTTTCATCAGACCGGGCAAGCTCGGCGATCGCTTGGTTGCGAAGGCTAGAGAGGTCACCCGTGGCGGCCGCTCCGGCATCTACGACGTGCGTGTCACTGTCGGCGACACCGTCATCGCGGAATTTCGCGGGCATTCGCGTGTCATTCCCGGCACGTGGCTGCCGGCGCAGGATCAATAAGAGAGCAAAGAAAAGAACAAACGAAATGAGGGGAAACGAGGATGGCTCTGACGAGACTCAAGGAAGGTGGCAACACTTATAGCGCGGAGATGGACGCGCAGGAGCGCGCCTCGCGTGACCAGATCATGGCGCTGCAGAAGCAGCGGCTGGCCTGGTCGCTGAAGCACGCCTATGACAACGTCGCGCATTACCGTAGCGCCTTCGACAAGGCCGGCGTGCATCCGTCCGACTTTCGCGAGCTTGCGGATCTTGCAAAATTCCCCTTCACCGTGAAGACGGATCTCCGCGACAATTATCCTTTCAACATGTTCGCCGTGCCGCGCGAAAAGCTGGTGCGGGTGCATGCCTCCTCAGGCACCACGGGCAAGCCGATTGTAGTCGGCTATACCCAACGCGACATAGACACCTGGTCGGACGTGATGGCGCGATCGATCCGCGCTGCCGGCGGCCGGACTGGCATGATCATCCACAATGCCTATGGTTATGGTCTTTTCACCGGCGGACTCGGCGTCCACTACGGCGCCGAGAAGCTCGGCTGCACCGTGGTGCCGATCTCCGGCGGCATGACCGAACGGCAGGTGCATCTCATCAACGACTTTCGGCCCGACATCATCACGGTGACGCCGAGCTACATGCTGGCGATCCTCGACGAGTTCAAGCGTCAGAAGCTCGATCCGCGCCAGTGCTCGCTCAAGATCGGCATCTTCGGCGCCGAGCCTTGGACCAACGCCATGCGCGGCGAGATCGAGGACGCCTTCGACATGGATGCGACCGACATCTATGGTCTCTCCGAGGTGATCGGTCCCGGCGTGGCGCAGGAATGCATCGAGACGAAGGACGGGCTCCATATCTGGGAGGACCATTTCTATCCCGAGGTGATCGACCCCGAGACCGGCGTGGTGCTGCCCGACGGCGAGAAGGGCGAACTGGTCTTCACCTCCCTCACCAAGGAAGCGTTCCCGGTGATCCGCTATCGCACCCGCGACTTGACGCGGCTATTGCCGGGCACGGCGCGGCCGGGCATGCGGCGCATGGAGAAAGTGACAGGGCGCTCGGATGACATGATCATCCTGCGCGGGGTCAATCTGTTCCCAACTCAGATCGAGGAGGTGCTGCTCGCCACCGACTGGTGCGGCGGCCACTTCATCCTGGAACTCACCCGCGAAGGCCGCATGGACGAGCTCACCATCATCGCGGAAGCGCGTCCCGAAAGCTGGGACGGCCGCGGGCTTCTCGATCATGCCGACAGGGTATCGACCCAAATCAAGAATACGATCGGGATCAGCTCCAAGGTTCAGGTGGTCGCGCCGGCCACGCTGGAGCGCTCGCTTGGCAAGGCCAAGCGGCTCTATGACAAGCGGCCGAAGGATTGACTTGATCGTCTCCAAAGGCGACAAGCCCCGCAAGAAATCACGGGTCTTTCGATGTCGCCAGCCGATGCCAAAACCGTTGAAGCGCGCTGCGTCCGCCTCAATGCCAGGGCCGAGAACGCCGCGGCGCTTGCTCCGGTGGTCGAGCCTCAGACGCTCATGCGCGGTCCGAACGATCTCCTGATCGAGGTGAAGGCTGCCGCAGTCAATCGCTCGGATGTGAAGGCCGCAACGGGCCTGATGCCTTATGCCGTCTTCCCGCGGACGCCCGGCCGTGACTACGCTGGTGTAGTGATCGATGGGCCGGCCGGCACGATCGGCCGTGAGGTGTTCGGCTCGTCCGGCGATCTCGGCATCCGCCGCGACGGCACCCACGCAACCCATCTCGTGGTCGAAGCCGATGCCGTGATGGAGAAGCCGAAGACGTTGTCCTGGGAGGAAGCCGCCGGCATCGGCGTGCCCTTCGTCACGGCCATGGAAGGCTTTCGCCGCGCCGGCGTGCCGAAGAGCGGCGACACCGTGTTGGTGTTCGGCGTCAATGGCAAGGTCGGCCAGGCTGCCGTGCAGATCGCGACCTGGCAGGGCGCACGCGTGATCGGCGTGGTGCGCAAGGCAGAAGCCTATGAAGGCCACACCAACGCGCCGATCGAGGTGATCGATGCCTCCACGAGCGATATCGCCACGCGCGTGCGCGATTTGACCGGCGGCAAAGGCACAGACATCGTCTTCAACACGGTCGGCGATCCCTATTTCCAGGCGGCGCACAAGTCGCTTGCCTTGCGCGGCCGCCAGATCCTGATCGCCGCGATCGACCGCATCGTGCAATTCAACATTCTCGAGTTCTACCGGGGTCAGCATACATATGTCGGCATCGACACGCTTGGCCTGTCGTCGTCGGCGACGGGCGCGGTGCTGCGCGATCTCGGTGCGGGCTTTGCGAGTGGCCACCTGAAGCCGTTCCCGATCAAGGCGAATGCCGTCTACCCGCTGGAGCGCGCCAAGGACGCCTATGTCGCCGTCGCTGGCTCGTCCCGCGACAGGGTAATCCTGCGGCCATGAAACGCGTCATTGCGAGCGCAGCGAAGCAAATCCAGGGTCTTTCCACGGCGGCAGTCTGGATTCTTCGCTGCGCTCGCAATGACGGCGAATGGCTAGAGACCTGAGAACCACCGATGGAATCTGCACAGCTCGTCATCCTCGCCGGTCTCGTCATCGGCCTGATCTATGGCGCCGTCGGCCTGCTCAGTGGCTTCTGTCTGATGAGCAGCATGCGCGGTGTTCTGGCGGAGGGCGACGGGCGGCTGGTGCGCACTTATGCGCTGGCGATTGCGGTTGCGATCGCCGCCAGCCAGTTGCTGGCGGGCAGCGGCACGGTCGATCTCGGCAAGTCGATCTATCTGCAACAAACCTTTTCTGCGCCGGCGTTGTTCCTCGGCGGCTTGCTGTTTGGCTATGGCATGGTGCTGTCAAATGGCTGTGGCTCGCGCGCGCTGGTGCTGCTCGGCCGCGGCAATCTGCGCTCCTTCGTCGTCGTGATCGTGCTTGCGATTGCCGCGCAGATGACGCTCAAAGGCCTGATTGCGCCGGCCCGCATTGCGCTGGTTCAGGCGTCGCAAGCTACCGTCAACGCGAATTCGCTGCCGTCGCTGCTGGCCGCGCTTGGTGCCGCTGAGCCGGTTTCGCGCGCGCTCGCTGCTGCCGCGGTCGTCGTCGCGCTGATCCTGTTCGCCTTCGCGCAGCCGGCGTTCCGGCGCTCGCCGGGCCAGATCGCGGCCGGCGTCATCATTGGACTTCTCGTTGCCAGTGGCTGGTTCGCCACCGGCTCTCTCGGCGCCGACGATTTCAATCCGGTGCCGGTGACTTCGCTCACCTTCATCGCGCCGATAGCCGATAGCCTGCAATACGCCATGCTCTCGACCGGCCTGACACTCAATTTCGGGATCGCGACCGTCGCTGGCGTCTTCGCCGGTAGCCTGGTCACGGCGCTCGCGACGGGTTGTTTCCATGTCGAAGGCTATTCCTCGCCCCGCCACATGCTACGTTCGGCCGGCGGCGCCGCGCTGATGGGAATCGGCGGCGTGATGGCGTTCGGTTGCTCGATCGGGCAGGGGCTCACCGGAATTTCGACGCTGGCGCTGGGCTCGTTCGTCGCTGTTGCCGGCATCCTGCTCGGCACGGCGGCGGGACTGCGCGGTGCGCTGCGCGTTCAGCCTCTCAAGACGGCAGCCGGGGCTGGCTCATCGGCCCCTTGAGCTACTCCACGGCTTTCGTCACGATGCGGATCTCCGAGGTCAGCGTCCGGTGCACCGGGCACTTGTCGGCGATCTCCATCAACCTCTTGCGCTGCTCGGCATCGAGCGCGCCCTCCATTGCAATGCCGCGCTCGATCTGATCGAGCATCCCCTCGCGCGTTTCGCACTCCGCACAGTCCTTGGCATAGATCTTGGAGTGCTTCAGTGTGACCGTGACGCGGTCGAGCGGCAGTGACTTGCGCTCGGCATAAAGACGCATGGTCATGGAGGTGCAGGCGCCGAGGCCGGCGAGCAGGAAATCGTAAGGGCCGGGCCCGGCATCCTCGCCGCCGGCGGCGACCGGCTCGTCCGCCACCAGACGGTGCGGACCAACCGAGACGATCTGGTGGAACTTGCTCTTGCGGGTCTCCTGGACCACGACCTGGCGCGGCGTCTCCGGGAGATCCATCGCCTTCGCGGACTTTGCGGTGTCGACATAGCGGCTGGCCCAGGCCGCGATCACATCGGCTGCGTAGAGAGCATCGCCGGGCTTCGCCAGCAGATGGTCGGCGTGGTCGAGGGAGACGAAGCTCTTGGGGTGCTTGGCCGCGACGAAGATCTTGGTCGCATTGTCGATGCCGACGGTATCGTCGACCGGGGAGTGCATCACCAGAAGCGCTTTGTGCAGACGGGTGACGTCCTTCATCAGCTCATGCTCGACGATATCGTCGAGGAATTCACGCTTGATCCGGAATGTACGGCCGGCCAGCGAAACGTCGACTTCGCCCTGCGCGCGGATGTTGTCGATGTGGTCCTTGAAAAGACCGGTGACGTGGGCGGGATCGGACGGCGCCGCGATGGTCACAACCGCGGTGGCTTCGGGGATCTGTCCTGCTGCCGCGAGGATCGCGGCACCGCCGAGGCTGTGGCCGATCAAGACGGACGGCGCTCTGCGCGTCGCGCGCAGGTGATCGGCGGCGCGCACGAGATCGGCGACATTGGAGGAGAACGTGGAATTGGCGAAATCGCCCTCGCTGGAGCCGAGCCCGGTGAAGTCGAAGCGCAGCACAGCAATGCCCTTGGCCGCGAGCGCGACCGCGATGCGCTTGGCCGCCAGCGTATCCTTGCCGCAGGTGAAGCAATGCGCGAACAGCGCGAAAGCCGCAGGCTCTCCGTCCGGCAGCTCCAGCGCGGCCGAAAGCTGATGGCCGCCTTCACCCCTGAATTGAAAGCGCTCCGTCGCCATTGGACTTCCCCCCGTCCTTTGTTCAACCTAATCGCCTGAATAGCGCTGCCCGGTCCATGGATCGCCGCGGTTATGATAGCCGCGGACTTCCCAGAAGCCCGGCGCGTCCTTGTTCAAAAACTCGATGGCCTGGAGCCATTTGGCGCTCTTCCAGAAATACAGATGCGGCACGACCAGCCGCACCGGGCCGCCGTGCTCGGCCGATAGCGGCTGGCCGGACCAGCTATGGGCGAGCAGCGCATCCTCGGCGGCAAAGTCTTCCAGCGCGAGATTGGTGGTGTAACCATCATAGGAATGCAGCACGACGAAGCGCGCATCCTCGCGCGGCTGGCAGGCCGCGAGCAGCTCACGCGTCGCGAGTCCTTCCCACTCATTGTCATAGCGCGACCAGGTCGTCACGCAATGGATGTCGGAGGTGAACCGCGCCTGCTTCTGCGCGACAAACTCGTCGAAGGTCCAGAACACGGGATTTTCGATCGCGCCATAGACGTCGAGCCGCCAGCGCTCACGCGATACCGGCGGCACGACCCCGAGATCGAGCACCGGCCAATCCTTGGTGAGATGCTGGCCGGGCGGTAGCCTTTGGTCTTCAGGCCGCGTGATCTTGCCGGTGAGGAAGCGGCCCTCGCGCGCCCATTTCTCCTTGGTGCGCGTCAGCTTGCTGTCGGATGGCGTCTCGTCGGTCATGGCCTACTCGTGCCGATGCATTGCAGAGGCGTGCTTGGTGTCGCGCATGGTGGAGTAGATGATCAGCGACAGGCAGATGATGCCGGCAAGATAGAAATAGAACCACTCCTCGTGCCCGATGCTCTTGAAGTAGAGCGCGATCGCCGGCGCCGTGCCGCCGAAGATCGAGACCGTGATGGCGTAGGGCAGGCCGACGCCGAGCGCGCGGACATTGGTCGGGAACAACTCGGCCTTCACCACCGCATTGATCGAAGTGTAGCCGGCGACGAACAGCCAGGCGGCGCAGATCAGGATGAACGCGACGAAGGGTGACTTTGTCTCCTTCAGCGTCATCAGCAGCGGCACGGTCGCGAGCGTGCCCGCGGCACCGAAGAAGATCAAGAGCGGCTTGCGCCCGATCCTGTCTGAGATGGCGCCGTAGATGGGCTGGAGGATGGTTGCGAAAATCAACGTGCCGAAGATCACGAAAGTGGTCTGGTCCTCGGTCAGCCCGACCGAAAGCTTGACGAAGGTCTGCATGTAGGTGGTGAAGGTGTAGAACGCCGCAGTGCCGCCGGCGGTGAGGCCGACGACTAACAGCAGTTCGCGCGGATAGCGCAGCAGATTGGTGATCGAGCCGGTCGGCTTCACCACCTTCTTGGCTTCCTCGAACGCTTCGGTCTCGTGCAGGCCGCGCCGCATCACCGCGGCGAAGATCGCGAGCGCCGCCCCGATCGCGAAGGGGATACGCCAACCCCACTCCTTCAGCTCCGCCGGCGTGAGGAAGACCTTCTGCAGAAGCAGCAGCACGATGATCGCGGTGAGCTGACCACCGATCAGCGTCACGTACTGGAAGCTGGAATAGAAGCCGCGGTGCTTGGGGTCGGCGACTTCGCTGAGGTAGGTGGCGCTGGCGCCATATTCGCCGCCGAGGCTCAGGCCCTCGATCACACGGGCGAGCGCCAGGATCACCGGTGCGGCGAAGCCGATCGTGGCATAGGTCGGCGTCAGCGCGATGATCAGCGAGCCGAAGCACATGAAGACGACGGACAGGGTCAGCGAGATGCGGCGACCGAAATGGTCGGCGAGATAGCCGAAGAACCAGCCGCCCAAGGGCCGCATCAGGAAGGTCGCCGCGAATACGACGGCGACGTTCAATTGCTGGACGACGGGGTCGTTACCAGGGAAGAACGCGGGAGCGAAGTAGAGCGCGAACGCCGTATAGGCGTAGAAATCGTACCATTCGACGAGATTGCCGATCGAGCCGATGAAGATCGCCTTGATCCGCCGTTCAGCGTCGGCAACGTCAAAATGCCCAGAGGCCGGCTTGGTTGCTTGCTCTGTCACGTCCGGCCTCCCGTACTCTGTTGGAGAGGCCTACATCGCCTTTCCGAGCAGAAATGGCAACTGGCGGGGGCCTCTCACCGTGCCCTGCGACCAGGTCACGGTGCCTGCCGGGTCGAGCGCGAAGTCTGGAATGCGTCTCAGCCATTCCTCCAGCGCAACCTGCATCTCCATGCGCGCAAGGTTGGAACCGACGCAGCGATGGATGCCAAGCCCGAAGGCGGCGTGGCGGTTTTCGCGGCGGTCGATCACGACTTTGTCAGCGTCCGGAAACATCTTGGGGTCACGGTTCGCCGCCGGGAAGGACAAGAGCACCATATTGCCCGCCTTGACCGGGCAGCCCGAAATGGTGGTGTCCTGGACCACCTCGCGCGCCATGGTCACCGGCGAATAGGCGCGCAGCAGCTCTTCCACCGCGATCGGGATCAGCCCGGGCTCGGCGATCAGCCGCTCGCGATCGGCCGGCGTTTTCGCAAGATGCCACAGCGAGGAGCCGATCGCGCTCCAGGTGGTGTCGATGCCGGCGATCAGCAGCAGGCGCAGCGAGCCCACCACGTGGGAGTCCTCAAGCGGATTGCCGTCCTTGTCCCTGGCATCCATCAGATAGGAGATCAGGTCATCGGTCGGCTTGGTCTTGCGCGCCTCGATGTGTCCGCTGAAATACGCGCTCATCTCCTCGACGGCCTGGAGCAGCTTGGTCTCGTCCTTGATGCCGAGCTCGAGGATCATGTGGATCCAGTTGATGAAGAGGTCGCTGTCGCTCTCGGGAATGCCGAGCATATGCGCGATCGCGCGCACCGGAATGTGCTTCGTGTAGCTCGCCGCAGCGTCCACGCTCTTTTCGGCGATGAAGTCGTCGATCAGTTCGTTGCAGATGGCGCGGACCCGCGGTTCGAGCTTCTTCATCGCATCCGGCGTGAACGGCGGCAGCAGCAATTGCTTGGCCGGCTTGTGCACGGGCGGGTCGGAGGTGATCGGCGGGGCGGCGTTCTTGCTGGTGATCTCCGGCCGCACGTCGCGGACGATGATCCGGCGCGAGGAGAAATGCGTGGTGTCGTTGGCGATCTCGCGCACCGCTTCATAGGTCGTCGGCAGATAGCAGCCGAGGAAGCGTTTTGTGTGCACCACCGGACTCGCGGCGCGCAACTGGTCCCAGATCGGGAAGGGATCTTCCGTCCATTGCGGATCGGTGTGGTCGAAATCATGGACCCAGTCGGTGACGGGTGGATGGGCGGCAGGCAGGCTGGCGTCGGACATCTCTAATCCCTCGGTTCGTGGTCGCTGAAGACAGGCGAGCGGGCGAAGAGCGCGCTACTCCTCGATCACGTCGATTGCGATTTCCGGGCAGTTGGATTTGGCAAGCCAGGCTTTGTCTTCCAGACCCGGCGGGACCGTGCCGTCGCCGGTTTCATGGGCGTTGCCGAATTCGTCGAGCTCGAATAGCTCCGGCGCGAGCGCCTTGCAGCGGGCGTGGCCCTGGCACTTGTCGGGATCGACGTGAACCTTCAGTCGCTCTGTCATCGCGGCTTCCTCGGTCGTTTGCGCGCGAGGCCCGAAGGCGGCGCGTTTCCTCGTCTGAGTTCTTCTTAAGTTATATCCTATTACATTCGCGACAGGCTTCCCCTGTCAAGCGCAAACTTATAGGCTTCGCTCGATATGCGCTCACAACTCACTCGCAAGCCCGAGAAGACCTACCACCATGGCGATCTTCGCGATGCCTTGATCAAGGCCGCTCTGCGCGAAGCGGAACGCGGCGGCGCCGAGGCGATCAGCATCAAGGCGCTGGCCAAGCAGCTCGGCGTCTCGCAGCCGGCCCCATACCGGCATTTTGCCGACCGCGAGGCCTTGCTCGCGGCGGTGACGGCGGAGGCGTTCCGGCAGCTCAGTGCAATTCTGCGCGAGGCGATGGCAAGGCCGTCGAAGCAATCGAAGCTGTCGCGGCTCGCGCTGGCCACGCTCGATTTCGGCCTCCGTCGCAATGGTGTCTACCGCCTGATGTTTGCCTCGCGCACCGTGTCATGCGCCGCCAAGGGCAGCGAGCTGCACGAGGCCACGCGCGAAACCTTTGCGCTCGTGATCGAGGCCTTGGAGGCTCCGGCGGTCGGTTACTTGCGCGAGCGGCAAGCGCTCAAGATCTGGGCGGCACTGCACGGCGTCGTGATGCTTGCCGAGCAGGGTCTGTTCACCGGCGAGGCGGCGCATGCCACGCGTGAGGAATTGGTCGAGGACTTCGTGAGCGAAACGAAGGCCGCCCTGGCCGTCGCGATCAAGGATGCCCGGCGAAAAAAGAACGGCGCTTAGGCCTTCGCCTTCAGCAGCCTCATCAGCTTGTCGACCGCGCTGTCCGGTGTGGTTACGACAGGGCGGCCGGTGGCCTCGGCGACCAGCGGCGCCGTCGCGGCGATGCTGAACTGCGCCAGCGCAATGACGTCGCAATCGCGCAAATCGCGCGATGCGTCTGCAATCAGCCGATCGTGCGTGGCGCGGTCGCCGCGGTCGAGTGCCGCCAGCGCCCCTTCGGCAAGTTTCGGTACGACCTCGACGGCGGCCGGAAACTCCTCGGGCATCGAGGCCAGGGTCGGCGGGAAAGTCGAGAGCAGGCCGATGCGCTGACCCATGGTCACGGCACGTTCGATCATGGCCTCGTTCGGCCTCAGCACCGGCATCGGTGCATGGGCGCGCGCGACCGCTTCGATGCAGGGACCGAAGGCCGAACAGGTGAACAAAATCCCATTCGCCCCCGTTGCCGCCGCGTAGTCGCCCAGTGCCAGGAAGCGCTCGGTCATGGAATCGCTGAGCACGCCCTCGCGCGCCAGATCGGCCGACAGGCTGTCGTCGAGCAGGTTCATCAGCCGTGCCTCGGGCCAAGCCTTCGCGAACGCCGTCTCGATCGGCGCGATGGAATGCTTGAGGGCGTGGATGAGGGCGATCCGCATATCTTCGCTGCTTCTCCCTCTCCCCGTTCTTACGGGGAGAGGGCTGGGGTGAGGGGCTCTATCTGCGCTAAGGTGAGGGTGGAGAGTCCTGCCTCACCCAGATTGCTGCGCAATCCGACCAAGCGCGGAGAGGTAAACTCCTTACTTGAACGGAATGGCGTACATCAAGCCGCCTTTGCTCCAGAGACCATTGAGGCCACGATCGAGCTTGAGCGGGCTGGCCTTGCCGACATTGCGCTCGTAGATCTCGCCATAATTGCCGGTGGTCTTGATCGCCGCGACCAGCCATTTGTTGTCGAGCCCAAGCCGCGAGCCGAGGTCGCCGGAGGCACCAAGGAGCCGTTGGATTGCAGGCGTCTGCGACTTCGCCATTTCGTCAACATTGGCTTGCGTGACGCCGAGCTCTTCTGCCTCGATCAGGCCGTAATGCAACCAGGTGATGATGTCGCTCCAGACCTCGTCGCCGTTGCGGGTGAAGGGGCCGAGCGGCTCCTTGCTGATGGTCTGCGGCAGCACGACGTAGTCGGCCGGGTTCGGCGCCGCGGTGGTCACTGCACCTGCGAGCGCGGAAGCGTCCTGGGTCATGGCATCGCAACGGCCGCCGAAGAAGGTCTGGTACATGGTGTCGATGCGGTCGAACACCAGCGGCTTCCAGTCGATGCCGTTGGCGCGGCCGTAATCGCCCAGCGTGACCTCATGCGTGGTGCCTTGAGCCACGCAGACGGTGGCGCCCTTGAGGTCCTTGAGCTCCTTCACGCCGAGGTCCTTCTTCACCACGAAGCCCTGACCGTCGTAGAAGTTGATCGGACCCTGCCGCAGGCCCAGCGTGACGCCGCGCAAGTAGGTCTGGGTCGAGTTGCGGTAGAGTACGTCGATCTCGCCCGATTGCAGTGCGGTGAAGCGATTCTGCGCAGTCAGCGAGACGTAACGCACCTTGTTGGGATCACCGAGCACGCCGGCCGCAAGGGCGCGGCAATAGTCGACGTCGAGGCCTTTGTAATTGCCTTGCGAATCCGGCGCGGAGAAGCCGGCAAAGCCGGCGCTGACGCCGCACACCAGCGTGCCGCGGCTCTTCACCGTGTCGAGCGTCGCGGCCGAAGCGACAACAGCCGACGCTGCGAGCACGCCCGCTGCGATAACCACTTTCCTCATCATGCTACTCTCCCCTCAGTTATTGACATTACGCAACACGTTGTCGACGGCCGTGCCAAGCCTGTCGACGATCAGGTCGATCTCGTCTGCGGAAGCGATATAGGGCGGCGCCAGCAGCACGTGGTCGCCGCGCACACCATCCACGGTGCCGCCGCCGGGATAGCAGCCGAGCCCGTTGGCGAGCGCCTCCGCCTTGATTTTCTGGTGCAGCTTGAGCGCCGGATCGAACGAGGTGCGGCTGGCGCGATCGGCGACGAGCTCGATGGCCCAGAACAGGCCGCGGCCCCTGATGTCGCCGACATGGTGGTGATTGCCGAAGCGTTCGGTCAGCCGCTGCTCGAGTTGTCGTCCGCGCTCCCTGACCCGATCGAGCAGGCCGTCCTCGCGGATCACGTTTTGCACCGCGAGCGCGGCCGCGCAGGCGAGGGGATGCGCCAGATAAGTGTGACCGTGCTGGAACGCGCCTGAGCCGGCGCGGATCGTGTCGATGATCTTGCCGCTCGCCAGCATCGCGCCGATCGGCTGGTAGCCACCGCCGAGCCCCTTTGCGATCGCCTGGATATCGGGCGCGACACCTTCCTGCTCCCAGGCGTGCATGGTGGCGGTGCGGCCCATGCCGCACATGACCTCGTCGAGGATCAGCAGCGCGCCGTGCCGATCGCAGATCTCGCGTATCGCCTTGAAGTAGCCGTCGGGCGCGGTCACGGCGCCGGCGGTGGCGCCGACCACGGGCTCGGCGAGAAACGCCGCGACCGTGTCGGGCCCCAGCCGCTGAAACTCGGCCTCGAGCTCGGCGGCAAGGCGCGCGACGAACTGCGCGTCCGACTCGCCCTCGCGCTTCTCGTGATAGACGAAGGCCGGCGTCACGTGGCTGAACGCAGTCGAGAGCAGCGGCGCGTAGGGCGCGCGTCGCCAGGCATTGCCGCCGGCGGCAAGCGCGCCGAGCGTGTTGCCGTGATAGCTCTGCCGCCGCGCGATGAAGTGTTGCCGCTGCGGCTCGCCGCGCTCGATGAAATATTGCCGCGCGAGCTTGATGCTGGCCTCGATCGCTTCCGATCCGCCGCTGACGAAATAAGCATAGGCGAGACCGCCGGGCTCGTGCCCAACCAGCGCTTCGGCCAGCGCCTCGGCGGGCTCGGAGGAGAAGAACGCCGTATGAGCATAGGCAAGCGTCGCGGCCTGCTTCGCCATCGCCGCGATCACGCGCGGGTGCTGGTGCCCGAGGCAGGAGACCGCCGCGCCGCCGGAGGCATCAATGATGCGCCGGCCATCCTCGGCGAAGAGATAGACGCCTTTACCGCCGATCGCCTTAGGCGGCGTTTCGCGCAATGAGCGATGCAGCACACGGCTGGTGCGGGCGGCCATGGGTCAACCTTTCTCTGGGACGTAAGTGGAGGCCGCGGCGAGTCGCGCCTCAGTACTTTCCAGACGCTTCTTCGCGGCAACCCCGCCGAGCGAGAACGTGACCGCCGCGAGCGACTGCGCGATCGCAATCGCGCCAGTGAGGCTCGGAAAGAAGCCGGGGGAGGAGGCCGCCTCGAACAGCAGCACGTGGTCGGCGCCCTCGGCCATGGGTGCCGAGAGACTATCCGCGATGGCGACCAGTGTCGCGCCGGTACGATAGGCCGCCCGTGCGACGCAGACGCTTGCATGCGTGTAGGGCAAGAAGCCGACGACAATGACCGCTTCCCCGGGCCGGAAGGCGCCGAGATCGAGGTCGTCGGGCCCGGAAGCGCCGACGAGCTGGACCTGTTCGGGTCGAAACAGTCGCAGCTCGTAGTTCAGCAATTCCGCGACGCTGCGGCAGCTTCGATAGCCGGCGATCCAAATCCGCTTGGCGTCGTGCAGCGCGCGGGCAGCTTCCGCGATCGGCTGCGCCGGGATCCGTCGAAGACCCGCGGCCTCCGCCTGGAGCTTGTCGATAACGAGCGCGACATCGGCGTTCGGCCCGTGTCGACGGCCCTTTGCGCGGCCGGAGAAGGGCGCCGCCTGCGATGGCCGCCGCGCCTCGGTCAGCGCCGCGCGCAATTCCTCCCAGCCGGAATAGCCGATCGCCTTCGCAAGCCGCGTGAACGCGGCAGGATCGGCGCCGGCTTCCGCCGCGAGATCGCGCATGGAACGGGTGGTGGCGTCGTAATCGTTGGCGGCGACGAAACGTCCGACCTCCTGCAAGCGCATCGGGAGCGATGGCAATGCAATACGCAGCTCGCTCAACGGCGAGGATTTCGCAGGCTCGACCATGAAACATTTGTTGCATGAATTGAGGTTTGGTGCAACACTTGACGTGCGCTGCCGGAAGTCGCTGCCTTTTGAGAAGGTTTTTGTGCCGTGACATCAGACGTGCCGAGACCGCCGCCACGCCGTCGTTTCTTCGGCGCCTTCGGGCGCCGCGAGCTGAAAGGCCTGTTCTGGCAGGTGCTGGTCGTCGGCATCGCGGTTGCGGTCATCGCTTTCCTTTGGTCCAACACCGTCACGAACCTCTCGGCTCGGCGCATCACGACCGGCTTCGCCTTCCTCGGTCGCGAGGCCGGCATGCCGATCGCCGACAGTCTGCTCGCCTATAATCCGAGAGACACTTATTTTTGGGCGTTCGTCGTCGGCGTCACCAACACCTTGCGCGTTGCCGTGATCGGAATCGTGCTCGCGACGATTTTGGGCACGCTGATCGGCATTTCGCGATTGTCGGCGAACTGGCTGCTGTCACGGCTCGCTGCGGTCTATGTCGAGACGCTCCGCGACATCCCGCTGCTGCTTCAGCTCCTGTTCTGGTACGTATTGATGCAGGCGCTGCCGGCCGCACGCGCCGCGTGGCGACCAGTCGAGGGTGTGTTCCTGTCCAATCGGGGCCTGATCCTGCCGGCGATCCCGTTCGGGCCGGCGCAGCTCGCGGTCCTCGGCACCGCCGTGCTGGGTTGCGCGGTGCTCTATATCGTCCGGCGATCGCTGGTCGCGCAGCAGATGCGCGATGGCAAGCCGCGGTCGGCGTGGCCCTTTGCGGTTGCGCTGGTGATTGCGTTGCCGGCGCTGGCGTCCGTGCTGCTCGGTGCATCCTGGAGCATCGAATGGCCCGAGTTGCGCGGCTTCAACTTTGTTGGTGGGCTGACGCTGGCGCCGGAATATTTCGCGCTGTTGCTCGCACTCGTCACCTACACCTCGGCCTTCGTCGCCGAGATCGTGCGCAGCGGCATCCAGTCGGTGCCGCGGGGACAGTGGGACGCCGCCAACGCGCTTGGCCTGCGCCGCAGCTTCATGCTGCGGCAGATCATCCTGCCACAGGCATTGCGCGTGATCGTTCCGCCGATGACCAGTCAGTATCTCAATTTGACAAAGAACTCATCGCTTGCGGTCGCGATCGGTTACCAGGACGTGGTCTCGATCGCCAACACCACGCTGAACCAGACCGGGCAGGCGATCGAGGCGATCGCGCTGATCATGGCGGTGTTCTTGACCATCAGTCTCGGGATCAGCTTTTTCATGAACTGGTACAATGCGCGCATCGCGCTGGTGGAGCGCTGAGAATGACGGCGATCAGCGATATGCCGGACGTGCCGCGTGCCGCTCGCCGCCCGCAAGTTGGTAATCCGATGCTGCGCTGGCTGCGCAGCAACTTGTTCTCCTCGATTCCGAACGGCATCCTCACGATCGTGCTGCTGGCGGTGCTCGCGAAGGGCGTGATCAGCTTCGTGCAATGGGGCATCGCCAGCGCTGTCTGGCTTACGCCGGCGAATGATTCCAGCGCTTGCCGCGCGGTGCGCGGCATCGGCGCCTGCTGGGCTGTCATCCCCGAAAAGTACCGCTTCATCCTGTTCGGCACCTATCCATTCGACGAGCAGTGGCGACCGGCGTTGTCGGTCGTGCTGTTCATCGCGCTGTTCTATCTCTCGACCCGCCGCGCGCTGTGGCGGCGCGAACTCGTTTTCATCTGGATCGGTGCACTCGCGCTGATCAGCGTGCTGATGTGGGGCGGGGTGCTCGGGCTCTCGTTCGTCTCGCAGGACCGCTGGGGCGGATTGCCGGTCACGCTGATCCTGGCGACGTTTGGACTCGCGTTCGGCTTTCCGCTCGGCATCCTCGTCGCGCTCGGCCGTCGTTCGAAGCTTCCGGCAATCCGCTCGCTTAGCGTGCTCTATGTCGAGCTGATCCGCGGCGTGCCGCTGGTGAGCCTCTTGTTCATGGCGAGCGTGATGTTTCCGCTGTTCATGCCGAGTGGGTTCAACATCGACAAGCTGTTGCGCGCACAGATCGCGATCATACTGTTCGCGGGCGCCTACCTTGCCGAAGTCATCCGCGGTGGTCTCCAGGCCGTACCGCGCGGGCAGTATGAGGCTGCCGACGCGCTGGGACTGTCCTACTGGCGCAAGCACCGGCTGATCATCTTGCCGCAGGCGATCCGCCACGTCATCCCGCCACTGGTCAACACCTTCATCGCCTTCTTCAAGGATACCAGTCTCGTGCTGATCATCGGCATCTTCGACCTGCTGACGACGGCGAAGACCGCGATCATCGATCCCGCTTGGCAGCAGTTTTCCGTCGAGGTCTATATCTTCGTCGCCGCAATCTATTTTGTCTTTTGCTTTGCGATGTCGCGCTATAGCCGGAGTCTGGAGGCATCAGGCGCGCGGTGACGCTCGGCCCCGGCGATGCAGCGCATCGCTGAAAGAGCGCTGCGCTGCATCCGGGCACCAGAGCGAGATTAATTCTTCACCTTCGGATCAATCGGGGTCGTGCCGCGCAGGCCCAATATATCCTCCAGCACCTTCGCGCCTGCAATCACCTGCGCATCTGCGCGCGGTGCGCCGACCACCTGCACGCCGACAGGCAGGCCGGACGCGGTAAAGCCGCAGGGCAGCGACAGCGACGGGCAGCAGGCGAGCGTGATGGCGTAGACGATGCCGAGCCATTCGACATAGTTCTCGAACGTCTTGCCGGCGCATTCGGCGACATAGCGATGCTCGACCGGGAAGGGCGGCACGATCGTCGTCGGCACCAGCAGGAGGTCGTAGGTCTTGAAGAACTCGACGGCGCGCGCCGTCATGCCAACGCGCTGGGCCTCGGCGCGCGCAAGCTGCTCGACGGTGAGCTTGAGGCCTTCCTCGATGTTCCAGATCACCTCGGGCTTGAGCAGGTCACGCTTGGTCCGGAGAAGTTGCGCCTTGCTGATCGCGAAATCGAAAGCGCGCAGCACGTGGAAGCATTCATGCGCCTCGCGCCAGTCCGGATGCGCCTCCTCGACGATGACGCCGGCCTCGGCAAAACGTTCAGCCGCCTTGCCCGTGATCGCCTTGACCTCGGGATCGACCGGCGTGATGCCGAGATCGGGCGAATAGGCGATGCGCTTCGGCCTCTTGCCAGACTGCGCCGCCGAGAGAAAAGAAGTCAAAGGCGCCGGCAGCGACAGCGGATCGGCGGCATAGTCGCCGCTCATGGCATCCAGTAGCAGCGCGAGATCCTCGACGTTGCGTGCCATCGGACCCTGCACGCCCAGATTGCGGTCGATGCCTGCCTTCGGCGTATGCGCGACGCGGCCGATGCTCGGCCGCATGCCGACGATGCCGCAGAAGCTCGCAGGGCTGCGCAGGCTGCCGCCCATGTCTGAGCCCTGCGCGAGCCAGGCCATGCCGGTGGCGAGCGCAACTGCTGCGCCGCCGGAGGACCCGGCCGCAGATTTCGAAGTATCCCAGGGATTGAGGGTCGCGCCGAATACCTCGTTGAAGGTGTTGGCGCCGGCGCCGAATTCCGGAGTGTTGGATTTGGCGTAGACGACTGCGCCGTTGGCCTCGAGGTTCTCGACCATGAGATCGGATTTCGCTGGGATGTTGTCCTTGAAGATCGGCGAGCCCTGGGTGTTCAGCACGCCCGCAACGTCGGTCAGATCCTTGATCGGCACCGGCAGGCCCGCGAGCAGCCCGCGCGCGCCGGCCGGCTTCTGCATCAGCGCCTTGGCGTTATCCCGGGCGCGGTCGAAGCACAGCGTCGGCAGCGCGTTGACCTTGCTGTCGACTTCACTGATGCGCTTCTCCAGCACATCCAGCAGCTCGAGCGGCGAGACGTCGCCGGACCGCAATTTGTCGACGACGGTGCACGCAGTTTCGCGAATCAGCTCTTGAGACAATTATCGTGCTCCTGTGTTTCAACCATCATTGCGAGCGTAGCGAAGCAATCCAGACTCTTACCCGCCGATACATTCCTGGATTTGCTTCGCTGCGCTCGCAATGACGAGGACAGAGTTAACCCCAGCCGGCGCTGATGCCGCCATCGACGGTATAGATCACGCCCGACGTATAGCCCGAGCGATCCGACGCCAGGAACGCCATGAGGTCGCCGATCTCGCGCGCATGCGCAGGGCGCCCGAGCGGCAGACTCTTCTGGAATTCCCTGTAGCGGCTCTCGTCGCCGAATTGGTGCTTTGCCCGCGTCTTGAGCAGCGTGACGTGGCGGTCGGTGCCGACAGGGCCGGGATTGATGCCAACCACACGGATGTTGTCGGCGAGACTTTTTCCACCGAGGGCACGGGTGAACGCCATCAGCGCAGCATTGCCGGCGCTGCCGCAGATGTAATTGGCATCAAACTTCTCGCCGGCCGCGCCGATGTCGTTGACGATCACGCCGCCACCCCTGGCCTTCATCTGCGCGTAGATCTGCCGCGTGAGGTTGATGTACCCGAACACCTTCAATTCCCAGGCGTGCCGCCAGGTCGCCTCGTCGATCTTGTCGATGGACCCGCCGGGGATGTCGCCGGCATTGTTGACGAGGATGTCGATGCCGGCGGCCTCCTTGGCGAGCCGCGCAATGTCCTCGGCTTTGCGCAGATCGACGACACTCGTCGCGGCGTCGATCTGGTGCGCGGAACGCAACCGCTCGGCCAGCGCCTTGAGCTGCTCGCCGCTGCGGGCTGCAAGCAGCAGATGCGCGCCTTCCTCGGCAAACGCCTCAGCGGCGGCCGCGCCGATGCCCTTGGATGCGCCCGTGATCAGGACGCGCTTGCCGCGCAGATGCAGATCCATGAGGGGTACTCGCAGGATGGGAACAGGATCAGATCAGTAGGCGCTCGGTCGCGCCACGGTCAACATTGCAGTGCAGCGTTGCACTGCCGCCGCGTTTGGTCCATTGCAGTGCAATCAAAAGGCGGCTGCCGAAACCAACCAAGGACGTCTCGATGAGCAAGAAACAATACCGGATCGCAATCATTCCCGGCGACGGCATCGGCAAGGAAGTGATGCCTGAGGGCCTGCGCGTTTTGGAGGCGGCGGCGAAGAAGCACGGGGTGTCCCTGCAATTCGACCATTTCGACTTCTCGTCCTGGGATTATTACGAGAAGCACGGCCAGATGATGCCAGATGACTGGAAGGAAAAGATCGGTAAGCACGATGCGATCTATTTCGGCGCGGTCGGCTGGCCGGCCAAGATTCCGGATCACGTCTCGCTGTGGGGCTCGCTGATCAAATTCCGCCGCGAGTTCGACCAGTATGTGAACCTGCGTCCCGTGCGGCTGATGCCCGGCGTGCCGTCGCCGCTGGCGAACCGCAAGCCCGGCGACATCGATTTCTGGGTGGTGCGCGAGAACACGGAAGGTGAATATTCCTCCGTCGGTGGCCGCATGTTCCCGGACACCGAGCGCGAGTTCGTGACGCAGCAGACAGTGATGACTCGCACCGGCGTTGACCGCATCCTGAAGTTCGCCTTCGAACTCGCGCAGTCGCGGCCGAAGAAGCACTTGACCTCGGCGACGAAGTCGAACGGCATCTCCATCACCATGCCCTATTGGGATGAACGCGTGGAGGCGATGGCCAAGAAGTTTCCGGGCGTGAAATGGGACAAGTACCACATCGATATTCTCACCGCGAACTTCGTGCTGCATCCAGACTGGTTCGACGTCGTGGTCGGCTCCAATCTGTTCGGTGACATCCTCTCCGATCTCGGCCCGGCCTGTACCGGCACCATCGGCATCGCGCCGTCTGGCAACATCAATCCCGAGCGCAATTTCCCATCCGTGTTCGAGCCGGTGCACGGCTCGGCGCCCGATATCGCGGGGCAGGGCATCGCCAACCCGATCGGCATGATTTGGTCGGGCGCGATGATGCTCGAGCATCTCGGCGAGAAGGAAGCCGGCAAGTCGATCGTCGACGCGATCGAGCGCACGCTCGCCGAACGCACGCTGCGGACGAAGGACCTCGGCGGCAATGCCGACACCACTGCCTGCGGCAAGGCGGTGGCGGAGATGGTAGACTAGTTCGCTGTTTTACCCTCTCCCCTTGTGGGAGAGGATGGCTTCAATGCGAAGCGTCGAAGACGGGTGAGGGTGTATCTTCGCGGAAGCAGACCTCTCATTGTGGGTTTTTGCTCGCTGCGAGAACCCCCTCATCCGGCGCTTCGCGCCCCCTTCACAAGGGGAGAAGGGGAAGACAAGCGTGCTTCGCTCTGCTTAGCCCACAATCTTCTCAATCGTCGCCTGATCAAGCCCGAACCGCTTTCCGGCGTCCAGAATCTCCTGCCAGGTATTCGGATCCACAGGAATGCCCTCGGCGAGCCGCTTCTTCTTGGTCTCGCGCTCGGGCTCGCCGGCGATCTTCACCTTGTCGACGCCGGGGGCGGGGGGCGAGCCGGTGTGCCAGGCAACGAAGCTCTCGACTTCGCGCGCGAGGTTCTCGCCGGTGCCGAGCTTGTTCGGATCGATGATGATCGAGAGCATGCCGTTGAGGACGCGGCGCTTGCTGTCGGCCGGTCCTTTGACGACCTGCCCGCCCGAAAGTGCGCCGCCGAGAATTTCGCACACCAACGCCAACCCAGAACCCTTATGCTCGCCGAACGGCAGGATGGCGCCGTGCGGGGCGATCACGGTGTAGCGCGGGTTCGTGGTTGGCCTGCCTTCGTTATCGATGATGGTGCCGGGCTCGAGCGCGACCCCCTTGTTGTAGGCGACGCGGGTCTTGCCCTGCGCGATCTTGCTGGTGGCGAAGTCGAGCACGATCGGCTCGTGGCCTTCGCGCGGGATGCCGACGCAGAACGGATTGGTGCCGTGGCGCGCATCGCTGCCACCCCAGGGCGCCACGATCGGGCGCGAGATCACGTTGACGAAGTGGATCGACACCAGCCCGTGCTCAATGCACTGCTCGGCCCAATGGCCGATGCGGCCGATATGGTGCGAGTTGGAGAGGCCGACGACGCACACGCCGTTGCGCTTGGCGCGCTCGGCGCCTAGCTCCATCGCCTCATGGCCCATCACCTGGCCGTAGCCGGTGAGGCCGTCGAGGGTCAGCAGGGGGCCCGTATCCATCACGATCTTGACATGCTGGTTGACCGCGAGGCCGCCCTCGGCGACCGCCTCGGCATAGCGCGGAATCATGCCGACGCCGTGCGAGTCGTGGCCTTTCAGGTTCGCCTCGACGAGGTTGGTGGAGACCAGTTCGGCTTCGCGATCGGTGGATCCGCCCGCCTTGGCGATGGCATGGATGACGCTGGTGAGCTTCTCTGCCTTGATGGTGCGGTAATCGGCCATGGTTGTTGCTGTTATCCCTTCACGATCCGGCGGCAGTGCTCCCACGCCGCGCCAATCAGGTTCTCGCTCGCCTCCGGCGTGCGGAAGGCGGAATGCGCCGACAGCGTCACATTCGGCAATTTTGTCAGCGGATGGTCGCCGGGCAGCGGCTCGACGTTGAAGACGTCGAGGCCGGCATGGCGGATGTGGCCCGATTTCAGCGCATCAATCATGGCGGCTTCGTCCACGATCGCGGCGCGAGCGGTGTTGATCAGGATGACACCGCGCTTCATCGCAAAGATCTTCTCGCGCGTGATCATGCCGCGCGTCTCGTCATTGAGCAGCAGGTGCAGCGACACGACGTCGCTCCTTGCCAGCACGGTATCGAGATCGGTGAATTCCACGCCAGGATGGCTCTTCGGCGAGCGGTTCCAGGCGATCACCTTCATGCCGCTACCGGACGCAATGCGCGCAACTTCTGCGGCGATGCCGCCGAAGCCGATCAGCCCGAGCGTCTTGCCGGTGAGCTGCATACCGTCCTCGCGCAGCCAGTTGCCGCCGCGCATCTCGCGATCCATCATCGCGATGACGCGGGCCGAGGCCCACATCAGCGCGATCGCGGATTCCGCCACCGCCGTGTCGCCGTAGCCCTTGATCAGATGCACGGAGATGCCGAGCTCGGCCAGTTCCTCCGGGTTCATGTAGCTGCGCGCGCCGGTGCCCAGGAACACGACGTGCTTGAGGCCGGTGCACTTCCTCGCAACCCCGGTCGGCAGTGCGGTGTGGTCGACGATGGCGATCTCGGCGCCGTCGAGGATCTCCGGATATTGCTCCGGCTTGATATCGGGATTCCTGTGGATCCGCACTTTGGGATCGCCGGGCTTCTCCAGCCGCTCCATGATCACGGCCAGCGTTTCATTGGCGTCGACGAAAACTCCGCGCATGGTTCTCTCCGGTCAGGACGCGACGCCGGCGATCGCCAGCACGGTGTGCATGAGCACGTTGGTCCCCGCGGCACAGTCCGCTTGCGTGGCATCCTCCAGCTCGTTATGGCTGATGCCGTCCTTGCAGGGCACGAACACCATCGCCGCCGGCATGACGGTGTTGAGGTTGCAGGCGTCGTGGCCCGCCCCGGAGGTGATGCGGCGAGAGGAATAGCCGAGCGTCTTCGCCGCGTTCTCGACCGCTGCAATCAGCTTGGGATCGAAATGCGTCGGCGGCTTGCGCCAGACCAGGTCGATCTTGACCTCGACCTTGCGGCGCGCAGCGATCTCGGCAATCGCGGCGCGCAAATCGCGATCGAGCGCGTCCATGATGGCACCATCCGCGCTGCGGCAATCCATGGTGAAGGCGATCTCGCCGGGAATGACGTTGCGGGACGGATTTGCGATCACGGCCTCGCCGATGGTGCCGACCGCGTTCGGCCCATGCTTTTTCGCGATCGCTTCCATCGCCAGCACGATCTCCGACAATGTCGCCAGCGCGTCGCGCCGCAGCGGCATCGGTGTCGAGCCTGCATGGCTCTCGAAGCCGGAAATCTTGCCGTCGTACCACAGCACGCCCTGGCCGGAATCGACCACGCCGATGGTCTTGCCTTCGGCCTCCAGGATCGGGCCCTGCTCGATGTGCAATTCGACAAAGCAGCCGAGCTTCTGGAAACCGACCGGCTTGTCGCCGCGATAACCGATGCCGTCGAGCGCCTGCCTGACGGTCATGCCTTCAGCGTCCTTGCGCGCCAAAATGTCATCGGTGGTGAAATCGCCGACATAGGCGGCAGACGCCATCATCGCCGGTGCGAAGCGCGAGCCTTCCTCGTTGGTCCAGTTGACGATGCAGATCGGCGCTTCCGTCTCGATGCCGGCATCGTTCAGCGTGCGGATCACTTCCAGTGCGCCGAGCGTACCCAGAATGCCATCATACTTGCCGCCGGTCGGCTGGGTGTCGAGATGCGAGCCGATGCCGACGGGCGGCTTTGTCATGTCGCGCCCCTTGCGCAGGCCGAACATCGAGCCGAGCGCATCGACATGCACCTCCAGGCCCGCGTCTTCGCAGGCCTTGCGGAACCAGTCGCGGACCTGCTTGTCCTCGGAGCTGAGCGTCAGCCGCCGCACGCCACCCTTGGCCGTCGCGCCGAACTGCGCGGTCTCGTGGATGGAGCCCCAGAGGCGGGCGGGATCGATCTGCAGGTTGGTGGCGGCTCGGCTCATGCGGTCAGTCTCTCAATTGTCCGGCGTCTTTTTCAATGACGCGCCAGCGCGGGCGCGTCAACCGCGAGGCTGCTCTGCGCAATTTGCCGCGCCAGCTCCGCGACGCGCTCGATAGCCACGACGTCGGGCGAGGCGAGCCAACTCGCGGTGAAGGTCAGCGGCGCGATCGCGAGATCGGTGTCGAGCAGTTGCAGCCTCCCGTCGGCGAGCTCGTTCTCGACGATGGCGTCGGGGATCACGGCGATGCCGAGCCCTTCGACCGCCATGTGGATGACGGTGGCCAGCGAGGCGGAGGCATGCAGTCGGATCGGCGGCAGCTCGGGCCGGTCGAACACCTCGCGCACGACCTCGTAAGGCTTGGTCTTGCGCGGGAAGGTGATGATCGGAAATCGCGCGAGCTCCGCCGGCGTCACCGGGCCCTTGCCGAGGCCGAGCGAGGGGCTGGCGAGGAAACCGATCGGATAATCGGCGAGCACGCGGTTGTGCACGCCGGAAGCGGACAGCGGTCCCACCACGAACGCAAGCTCGATCTCCTGCGCGAGCAGGCGGGCGGTGAGGTTCGGCGTGATGTCGACCTCGATCTCCAGCGACAGGTTCGGATAGACCTCGTTCATGCTCTTCACCAGGCGCGGCAGCCAAGTGTGCACGATGGTCTCGGCGACGCCGAGTCGCATCACGCCGCGCATCGCCGAGCGGTCGCCGATCTCCGCCATCATCGCGGCGCGCAGCCCGATCAGCTTCTCCGCATAGACCATCATCTGCCGGCCGCTCGGGGTCGGCGAGGCCACGCGATGGTCGCGGTTGAGCAGCTTTACGCCCATCTCGCGCTCGAGCTGGGCGATGCGCTGGGAGATCGCCGGCTGGGTTGTGTTGAGCCGTTGCGCGGCGCCCCGAAAGCTGCCGAGCTTCACAACCCAGAGAAATGTCTCGATCGACCTGAAGTCCAGCATTGGAAGGATCTTCCTAATCGATAAAAAAAATTTATCGAGTTTGATTAGAAACGACGATTAGACTTTATAGCACGCTTGGTGTTGGCTTGTCTTTGTCGAGTTTATAGGCAGGTCGATCCCATGACTGTTTTGGTGGCAGCGCAGCAAACTGAAACGCCCGACACGCTCCCGAGCCGCAAGGCGCGGCTTGCCTATCGCGAAGGGCAGGTCGCCTCCACCGCCGGCGTTGCGCCCGGCTTCGTCCAGGGCAATCTGGCGATCCTGCCGGCGGAATATGCCAGCGCCTTTCACCGCTTCTGCCAGCTCAATCCGAAGCCGTGCCCGATCATCGGCATGTCCGACGTCGGCAGCCCGCACATCCCCTCGCTCGGCGTCGATCTCGACATCCGCACCGACGTGCCGCGCTATCGCGTCTGGCGTGACGGCGAGGTCGTCGACGAGCCGACCGACGTGAAGAGCTACTGGCGCGACGATCTCGTGACCTTCGTGCTTGGCTGCTCCTTCTCGTTCGAAGAGGCGCTGCTCGAGGAGGGCATGCCGATCCGTCACATCGAACAGAACGTGCGCGTGCCGATGTACCGCACCAACATCGCTTGCGGCGAGGCCGGACCGTTCGCCGGTCCGATGGTGGTGTCGATGCGCCCGTTCAAGCCGGCGGATGCGATCCGCGCGGTGCAGATCACCTCGCGCTATCCCGCCGTGCACGGTGCGCCGGTGCATCTCGGCCATCCGCATCTGATCGGCATCAAGGACATTGCCAAGCCCGATTACGGTGATCCCGTGCCGGTCGCCGATGACGAGATCCCGGTGTTCTGGGCTTGCGGCGTCACGCCGCAATCGGTGATCAACGCAGCAAAGCTGCCGTTCGCGATCACGCATTCGCCCGGCCTGATGCTGGTGACGGATCTCAAGAACAGGACCATGGCCGTGATTTAGTAGGCAGCGTTTGCTGCTTGTTCGGGCTTTACCGCATCCATCAATCACTTCATTCGATCAGTCGAGATTCAGTAACAGGGGACTTTGCCATGACGATCTCTCGCCGCGACGTGTTGTTGGGAGCTACCGCTACGGCCGCGCTGGTGCCGCTGGCAGCGCGCGCACAGACCTCGGAAGTCGTGATCGGCGTGATCTATCCGTTCTCCGGCGGCAGCGCGCAGCAGGGCGTCGATGCCCAGAAGGCCTATGAGACCGCGCTCGAAGTCATCAACAAGGACACCGATTTCGACCTGCCCCTGGCGAAAGGTGAAGGCCTGCCGGGGCTCGGCGGCGCCAAGGTCCGCCTCGTGTTCGCCGACCACCAGGCCGATCCGCAGAAGGGGCGTGCCGAGGCCGAGCGCCTGATCACGCAGGAAAAAGTCGCCGCCATCATCGGCACCTATCAGAGCGCGGTCGCCGTCACTGTCAGCCAGATCTGCGAGCGCTACCAGATCCCGTTCGTCTCCGCCGACAATTCCTCGCCGAGCCTGCATCGCCGCGGCCTGAAATACTATTTCCGTGCCGCGCCGCATGACGAGATGTACTCGGCCGCAATGTTCGACTTCTTCGATGCCATGAAGAAGAAGGGCACCAAGATCGAGACGCTGTCGCTGTTCCACGAGGACACCATCTTCGGCACGGACTCCGGCAACGCTCAGGCCAAGATCGCCGGCGAGCGCGGCTACAAGATCGTCACCGACATCAAATACCGTGCCAACTCGCCCTCGCTCTCGGCCGAGGTGCAGCAGCTCAAGTCTGCCAACGCCGACGTGCTGATGCCGTCGAGCTACACCACCGATGGCATCCTCCTGGTCAAGACCATGGCCGAGCTCGGTTACAAGCCGAACGCGATCGTGGCGCAGGATGCCGGCTTCTCGGAGAAGGCGCTCTATGATGCCGTCGGCGACAAGCTCGAAGGCGTGATCTCGCGCGGCACCTTCTCGCTCGACCTCGCGCAGAAGCGCCCGATGGTCGGCAAGATCAACGACATGTTCAAGGCGAAGTCGGGCAAGGACTTCAACGACCTCACCTCGCGCCAGTTCATGGGCCTGATCATCCTCGCCGACGCCATCAGCCGCGCCAAGTCGACCGACGGCGAGAAGATTCGCGATGCGCTGGCGGCGACCGACATCCCGGGCGAGCAGACCATCATGCCCTGGAAGCGCGTCAAGTTCGACGAGATGGGCCAGAACAACGACGCCGACCCGGTGCTGCTGCAATATGTTGGCGGCAAGTTCGTCACCATCTTCCCGCCGCAGGCCGCGATCGCCGAGGCGATCTGGCCGATGAAGTAAGACGCTGCTGGAGCAGGATAGAAGATCGAGGTCGTCGTGAATGCCTCGTCATTGCGAGGAGCGTAGCGACGAAAGCAATCCAGACTGCCTCGGCGGTGAGATTCTGGATTGCTTCGCTTCGCTCGCAATGACGGAGCAAACTATGACGTTTCGAACGGGGGATCAGAGGTGACAGCCCAAGCCATTATCCAAAGTCTCGCGAGCGGCCTGCTCATGGGCCTGCTCTACGGACTGATCGCGGTCGGCCTCGCGCTAATCTTCGGCCTGATGGACGTCACGAACTTCGCCCATGGCGAGTTCCTGATGATCGCGATGTACCTGTCCTTCTTTCTGTTCGCGTTCTTCGCGATCGACCCCTTGCTGTCTGCGCCGCTGGTCGCCGCGGCGCTCTTTATCTTAGGGGCGGTAGTCTACTTACTCATTGTACGCTTCGCCATGCGCGCCAAGGCCAATGCCGGCATGGTGCAGATCTTCTCGACCTTCGGCCTGGCCATCGTCATGCGCGGCCTCGCGCAGTACTTCTTCACGCCGGACTATCGCAGCATCCCCCAGTCCTGGCTCGGCGGTAAAACCATCTCGGTTGCCGGCATTTTCCTGCCGGAGCCGCAGCTGGTTGGGGCGCTGGTCTCGATTCTCGCTTTCGCCGGTCTCTATCTCTTCATCCACCGCACCGACTTCGGCCGCGCGCTGGAAGCCACGCGTGAAGATCCCGGTGCGGTCGCACTTGTCGGCATCGACAAGAACCGCGTGTTCGCGTTCGGTTGGGGGCTCGGCGCCGCGCTGGTCGGCCTTGCGGGTGCGATCATGGCGAGCTTCTTCTACATCTATCCCGACGTTGGCGCGTCCTTCGCCCTGATCGCCTACGTCACGGTGGCGCTCGGCGGCTTCGGCAGCGTGTTCGGCGCCTTCGCCGGCGGCATCATCGTCGGTCTGGTCGAAGCGGTGACCGCGCTGGTGCTGCCGCCGTCGCTGAAATCGGTCGGTATCTACGCGGTCTATCTGCTGGTCGTCTTCGTCCGGCCGCGCGGCCTGTTCGGATCGATATGATGGACAAGGATTTTGCAGCGCGGCGCCGCCGCGACCTCGTCATCGCCGCGGTGCTCGCCGTGGTTGCCGCGCTGACGCCATTGTTCGTGAAGGACGTCGTCGTCCAGAACATCCTGATCCTGACGCTGATGTATGCGGGACTGTCACAAAGCTGGAACATCCTGTCCGGCTATTGCGGGCAGATTTCGCTTGGGCACGCGCTGTATTTCGGCCTGGGTGCCTATACCACCGAGCTGCTGTTCATGAAGTTCGGCGTGCTGCCCTGGTTCGGCATGCTGGCGGGCGGCGTGGTGTCGGCGCTGATCGCGATGGGACTCGGTTATCCCTTCTTCCGCCTGCGCGGCCATTACTTCGTGATCGCCACCATCGTCATCGCTGAGATCGGGTTGCTTCTGTTCCATAACTGGGAATGGGCCGGCGCCGCGATGGGCATCACCATTCCAATCCGCGGCGACAGCTGGCTGAAATTCCAATTCCTGCGCACGAAGCTGCCGTACTTCTACTTCGCGCTGGCGCTGTGCTGCCTCGCCTGGTTCGTCACTTGGTGGCTGGAAGATTCCAAATGGGGCTATTGGTGGCGTGCGGTAAAGGACAATCCGGAGGCGGCCGAGAGCCTCGGCGTCGTCGTGTTCAATTCCAAGATGGGCGCGGCCGCCGTCTCCGCCTTCCTGGTCGCGGTGGGTGGCAGCTTCTACGCCCAGTTCGTCTCCTACATCGATCCCGAAAGCGTCATGGGCTTCCAGTTTTCGTTGCTCATGGCCTTGCCCGCCGTGCTCGGCGGCATCGGCACCCTGTGGGGGCCGGTGCTCGGCGCCGCCATCCTGATCCCGCTGACTGAGCTGACGCGCTTCAAGTTCGGCGGCTCGGGACGCGGTGTCGACCTCATTGTTTACGGCACGCTGATCGTCCTGATCTCGTTGGCCTTGCCGCGAGGGCTGTTGAGCCTGTTTTCGCGCCCGAACAAGACGGGAGCCACGCGATGACCGCGCTGCTTGAAACACGCGGCGTCTGGCAGAGGTTCGGCGGGCTCGTCGCCAACAGCGATGTCTCGATCTCGGTCGGCCGCGGCGAGATCGTCGGCCTGATCGGCCCGAACGGCGCCGGCAAGTCGACATTGTTCAATCTCATCGCGGGGGTGCTGCCGCCGACGCAAGGCTCGATCTGGTTCGACGGCGAGGATGTTACCCGCATGCCGGCGGCCGAGCGCTGCCAGCGCGGCATCGGGCGCACCTTCCAGGTGGTCAAGAGCTTTGAGACCATGACGGTCATCGACAACGTCATCGTCGGCGCCTTGGTTCGCAACACCCTGATGCGTGAGGCGCGCCGCAAGGCGCATGAGGTGCTCGAATTCACCGGCCTTGCCGCGCGCGCCGATGTGCTCGCAAGCGACCTCGTGCCGGCCGAAAAGCGCCGCCTCGAAGTCGCGCGTGCGCTGGCAACCGAGCCAAAGCTGCTGCTGCTCGACGAAGTCCTCACCGGCCTCACGCCGACGGAGGCGCAGACTGGCGTCGGCTTGGTGCGCAAGGTGCGCGATGCCGGCATCACCGTGCTGATGGTCGAGCACGTCATGGAGATCGTGATGCCTTTGGTCGACCGCGCCATCGTGCTCGACCTCGGCAAGGTGCTGGTCGAGGGCAAGCCTGCTGAGGTCGTCCGCGATCCCAAGGTGATCAGCGCATATCTGGGAGATCGTCATGCTGTCGGTGCGTGAAGTCACGACCGCCTACCAGGGCCTGGTCGCGATCTCCGCGGTCTCGATCGAGGTTCAGAAGGGCGAGATCGTCTGCGTTGCCGGCGCCAACGGCGCGGGCAAGTCGACGCTGCTCAAGTCCATCGCCGGCGCCGAGCGGCCGCGTTCGGGCACGGTGACATTCGACGGCAAGCGTCTCGATGGCATGGCGCAGCATCACATCACGGCCACCGGCATTGCCTATGTGCCCGAGAACCGCCGCCTGTTCCCTCGCCTGTCGGTGCGCGACAATCTGCGCCTCGGCAGCTATCTCTATCGCGGCGAGGCGAACCGTGAGGAGCCGCTCGATCTCGTCTTCCAGCTTTTCCCGCGTCTGTCCGAACGCCTGGAGCAGCGCGCCGAGACGCTCTCCGGTGGCGAACAGCAGATGCTCGCGATCGGCCGCGCGCTGATGACGCGTCCGCGGCTGTTGATGCTGGACGAGCCTTCGCAGGGTATCATGCCAAAGCTGGTGGACGAGATCTTTCAGGCCGTGAAGCGCATCCGCGACGCCGGCATGACCGTGCTGATCGTCGAGCAGCGCATGGCCGAGTGCCTCGAGATCGCCGATCGCGCCTACATCCTGCAAACCGGCCGCGTGCTGATGCAGGGCGCGGCCGCGGAGATCAAGGGCAATCCCGACGTGAGGAAGGCGTATCTGGGGTTGTAGGCACGAAGTGTGGAGCAAGCTGCCCCCGCACACGCGGTGTCATCGCCCGACTTGATCGGGCGATCCAGCATTCCAGAGACGCCAGCGAGAGACGGATAAGCCGCGGCGTACTGGATTCCCCGCTTTCGCGGGGAATGACAGTGGGCGAGGCGACGCTCGTCCATTCCTAACCGCAAATCGCTAGTCCCCATGCCCATGCTCCGGCAGCGTCACCCCGAACACCTTCGCCAGATCCTGCACCTGCTCCGGCGACAAATACCGTGGGTTCATCCCGCGCAGCAGCAGGTACAGCTTTGCCGTTTCCTCCAGCTCTTCCGTCGCGAACACCGCGGCTTCCAGCGTGTCGCCGGCGACGACTGGGCCGTGATTGGCGAGCAGCACCGATGAATATTTCCCCGCCAGCCCTTTGATCGCATCCGCGACGGCAGGATCGCCAGGGCGATAATACGGCACGAGCGCGGTGGCGCCGCATTTCATCAGATAGTAGGCCGTCATCGGCGGCAGCGCGGCGCGCGGGTCGATCTCGGGCAGCATCGAGAGCGCAACCGAATGGGTCGAGTGCAGGTGCACGATCGCGCGCGCGCTCCCGCGCGTGTCATAGAGCGCCGTGTGCAGCGGAACTTCCTTGGTCGGCGCATCGCCTGAAACCAGCCGTCCCCGGCTATCCAGCCGCGACAGCTTTGCCGGATCGAGGAAACCAAGCGAGGCGTTGGTCGGCGTCACCAGCCAGCCGCCGCCGTCCAGCCTGACGCTGATATTGCCGGAGGAGCCCGGCGTCAGCCCGCGCTCGAACAGCGACCGCCCGAAGCGGCAGATATCCTCGCGCAGCCGTGTCTCATTGCTCATGGCCGTCATGCCTGCTTGTCTCACGCTTTGGCAGCGCGGCCAAGCCGTGTTATCGGTTCGCCGAGCCGCCGCAAAGGGCGGCGGTCCGGGAAACGTTCGCAAGGGTCAGTTGCATGTCCGCCTCCACGTCACAAAATCAGCGCATCGTCGTGATCGGGCTCGGCTCGATGGGCTTTGGCATGGCGACCTCGCTGAAACGCGCCGGCCATGCCGTCACCGGCTGCGACGTCTCGGACGATGCCGTCGCGCGCTTCGTAAAGGACGGTGGCGCGGGTGCCAAGACGCCGGCTGACGCTGCCAAGGACGCCGACATCGTCGTCAGCGTCGTGGTCAACGCTGCCCAGACCGAAACGATCCTGTTCGGCAAGGACGGCGCCGCCGAGACCATGCCGAAGGGCAGCGTCTTCATATCCTCGGCGACCATGGATCCGGATGTCGCGCGGCGTCTTGCCAAGCAGTTTGAGGCGACCGGCCGGCATTATCTGGATGCGCCGATCTCCGGTGGGGCGCAGCGCGCCGCGCAAGGCGAGCTGACCATCCTCGCGTCCGGTAGCTCCGCCGCTTTTGCTAAGGCGCGGCCAGCTCTCGATGCCATGGCCGCAAAGGTCTATGAGCTCGGGGACGCCGCAGGGCAGGGCGCCGCGTTCAAGATGATCAACCAGCTCCTCGCTGGTGTGCACATCGCCGCCGCCAGCGAAGCGATGGCGTTCGCGGCCAAGCAGGGCCTCGACATTCGCAAAGTCTATGAGGTGATCACGGCCTCCGCGGGCAATTCCTGGATGTTCGAGAACCGGATGCCGCACGTGCTCGATGGCGACTACACGCCGCGCAGCGCGGTCGAGATCTTCGTCAAAGACCTTGGCATCATCCAGGACATGGCGCGCAGCGCCAGATTCCCGGTGCCGGTCTCCGCCGCCGCGCTCCAGATGTTTCTGATGACGTCAGCCGCCGGCATGGGCCGTGACGATGACGCTTCGGTGGCGCGGATGTATGCGCAGGTCACCGGCGTCAAGCTGCCCGGCGACAAGTAGAGCTGAGAGGATTCCGATGCCCCGTTTTGCCGCCAATCTCTCGATGATGTTCACCGAGGTGCCGTTCCTCGACCGGTTCGATGCCGCCGCGCAAGCGGGCTTCACCGCAGTCGAGTTCCTGTTTCCCTATGAGCATCCCGCCGAGGCGGTCGGCGAACGGCTCAAGCGCAACGGCCTGACCCAGGCGCTGTTCAACCTGCCGCCGGGCGACTGGAACGCCGGTGAGAAGGGCTTTGCCGCGCTGCCATCACGCTTCTCCGATCTCAAGGCAAGCCTGGAGACGGCACTGCCCTATGCGAAGGCGACCGGGGTCAAGTGCCTGCACCTGATGGCCGGCATCGCCAACCGCGGCGAGCGCGTGGCGATCGAGGCCTTCTACAAGTCGGTGGCCTGGGCCGCGGAGTTCTTCGCGCCGCACGGCATCGACGTCGTGATCGAGCCGATCAATGCGCGCAACGTGCCCGGCTACTTCCTCAACGATTTCGGCTTCGCGCGCGACCTGATCCAGGAGTTGAGGCTGCCGAACCTCAAACTCCAGTTCGACATCTATCACTGCCAGATCATCCATGGCGACGTCACGATGCGGCTGCGCGAGATGATGCCGATCATCGGCCACATCCAGATCGCCAGCATTCCCTCGCGCAACGAGCCTGACGGCGAGGAGCTCAACTATCCGTTCCTGTTCGATGAGCTCGACCGGCTCGGCTATACCGGCTTCGTCGGCTGCGAATACAATCCGCGCGGCAAGACAACGGATGGGCTCGCCTGGTTCAAGCCTTACGCAGGAGTGAAGCCGTGATACTTGCGTTGGGCTGCATCGCCGACGACTACACCGGCGCCTCCGACCTTGCCAATACGCTGACGCGTGCGGGCCTGCGTACTGTGCAGACCATCGGCGTGCCCGCGAACGATCTCGCGCTGCCCGAGGTCGACGCCGTCGTGGTGTCACTGAAGAGCCGTTCGATCGACGCCAGCCTTGCCGTGTCGCGCTCACGCGCGGCGGAGACATGGCTGCGCGGCCGCGGCGCGGGCCACGTGCTGTTCAAGATCTGCTCGACCTTCGATTCCACCGATGCCGGCAATATCGGGCCGGTGATGGACGCCTTGCGCGCCGATTGCGGCGAAAGCGCCGTGCTGGTGACGCCGGCCTTTCCGGAAACAGGACGCACCGTCTACCAGGGCAACCTCTTCGTCGGCGCCGTGCCGCTGAACGAGAGCCCGCTGAAGGACCATCCGCTCAACCCGATGCACGATTCCAACCTGGTGCGCGTCTTGGCGCGCCAAAGCAAGACGCAAATCGGGCTCGTCGATCTCGCCACGGTCTCGCGCGGTACAGACGCCGTGCGGGCGCGCCTGGCCGAGCTCGCGGGCAAAGGCATCGGCGCCGCGATCATCGACGCCGTGTTCGACCGCGACCTCGAGACGATCGGCCTCGTCGCCGCCGAACATCGGCTCTCGGTCGGCGCCTCCGGCATCGGCCTTGGCCTCGCTCGTGCGCTGGTGTCGACAGGCAAGGTCAACTCGACGGCGGCAGGCGGTACGGGCGCTGCGGTTGGCGGGCCGGCGGCCTGCCTTGCCGGAAGCTGCTCGCAGGCAACACTTCAGCAGATCGCCAATGCCGAGCGTGTCATGCCGGTGTTACATCTTCATCCCGAGCAGATCGTCGCAGGGGCCGGCGAAGCGCAGCGGGCGCTGGCCTGGGCGAGACCGCGCCTGGCGGATGGCCCTGTCCTGATCGCCTCGAGCGCGACACCGGAAGCCGTTGCCGCCGTTCAGGCGCATCACGGCCGCGATGCGGCCGGGCATGCCATCGAGCAGGCCATGGCCAACATTGCCGAAGGCCTGATGCAGGCGGGTGTTCGGCGCTTGATCGTCGCGGGTGGCGAGACGTCAGGTGCCGTGGTCGACCGGTTGAGGATTCCCGGGTTTCTCGTAGGAGTGGAAATTGCGGCGGGTGTCCCGGTGTTGCGCGCTGTCGGCGCAGAGACAGGCGAGATGCTGCTTGCCCTAAAGTCCGGCAATTTCGGTGGCCCGGAGTTTTTCACGGACGCGCTTAGACTCATGCGCTGAGCGCAGAGCATTGTTAGCTGCCTGTTCATTTCTTTCGGCTTTCCGTACTCGTACGGAGTCGTAGTTAACTTCTGCGCAGGTGCTCTGGTGTCGGATGTCGGTGCTGCTCCTTTTGTTTGATTCGTAGTTCCCGGACGCGCACCGGCCAGCACAAAGAGACCCAGTTCATGTTCGCCACTATTTCCATCCGCGCCAAGATCATCAGTGTCGTGGCATTCTTGCTGGTCGCAATGACCGGCATGGGTCTGCTCGCCGTCATGAAGATGCGGTCGATGAATGCCAACACCGTCGACATCACCACGAACTGGATGCCCAGCGTGCGCGTGCTGGGCGAACTGCGCGCCGGTGTGATCACCTATCGCAACGTGATCCGCGAGCACATGCTGTCCGAAACCCTGGAAGAGAAGCTGGCGGCGGAAAAAACGCTTGGGACGGTGGTCGAGGCGAATACCAAGCTTCGGCAGTCGTATGAAGCCATGATCACGTCGATCGAGGAACGGGCACTCTACAGCGAGTGGTCCAAGCTGTGGGAAGACTACAAAAAGGGCACACAGGAGGTGATGGCCCTGTCGCGCAAGGAGGCCGGCAAGATTCCGCACGAAGCGCACGAGTTGAACAGCAAGACGGTCAACAAGATCGGGCTGCAGGCCGACGAGGTTTTGAGGCGGGACATCGAGCTCAACACCAAGGGCGCGGATCAGGCCGCACGAGACGCTGACGACAGTTATGATCATGCCGTCATGCTGGTCTCACTCATTCTCAGTGCGGCGGTCGTCATTGGCATCGGCGTCAGTTTCTATCTTGTTCGTGACGTCTCCCGGGGCATCAGCTCCATCACCGAACCCATGCAGGCGCTGGGCAAGGGTGACCTCACTGCCAAAGTCCCCCATCGCGGCGAGAAGACCGAGATCGGCGCCATGGCCGATGTGCTCCAGGTCTTCAAGGAGGCGCTGATCGCCAAGAGGGCGGCCGACGAAGCCGCCGCGGTCGACGCCGAAGCCAAGATCGAGCGCGGCCGCCGCGTCGACAGCATCACCCGCGAATTCGAAACGATGATCGGCGAGATCGTCCAGACCGTGTCGTCGGCCTCGACCCAGCTCGAAGCCTCCGCCTCGACGCTGACCTCGACCGCCGACCGCTCGCAGCGGCTGGCGACCACAGTTGCCGGAGCTTCGGAGGAAGCCTCGACCAACGTGCAGTCGGTGGCCTCGGCGACCGAGGAGATGGCCTCGTCAGTCGGTGAGATCAGCCGCCAGGTGCAGGAATCGGCGCGGATGGCGGGCGACGCCGTCGGCCAGGCGCGCGCGACCACCGAGCGCGTCAGTGAACTGTCCAAAGCGGCGTCCCGCATCGGCGACGTCGTCGAGCTCATCAACACCATCGCCGGCCAGACCAATCTCTTGGCGCTGAACGCCACCATCGAGGCCGCGCGCGCCGGCGAAGCCGGCCGCGGCTTTGCGGTGGTCGCCTCCGAGGTGAAGGCGCTGGCCGAGCAGACCGCGAAGGCGACCGGCGAGATCGGCCAGCAGATTTCCGGCATCCAGGCGGCGACCAACGATTCGGTCGGCGCCATCAAGGAGATCTCCTCGACCATCGAGCGCCTGTCGGAGATCTCGTCGGCGATCGCGGCCGCCGTGGAAGAGCAGGGCGCGGCAACCCAGGAGATCGCGCGCAACGTGCAGCAGGCAGCGCAGGGCACCCAGCAGGTCTCCGCCAACATCACCGACGTGCAGCGCGGCGCGACCGAGACCGGCACGGCCTCCTCGCAGGTGCTGTCGGCGGCGCAGATGCTGTCGAACGATTCGAACCGGCTGAAGAACGAAGTCGGCAAGTTCCTGTCCAACGTGCGCGCCGCGTGAGGCACGCGGCCGCATGGCTGCGATGTAGATTTCGCAGTGCGGTAGCAGGGAAGTGAATGCGCGAGGGCCGCCGGAGGTTAGCGTTTCCGGCGGCGCTCGGGTAAAGGGAGATGGGGGTCGCCCGGGGGCGGATTTCCACATTCTCGCTTGACCTGGAATTGCCTGGCGCATGATTGCTCTGGTCCGTATTGCCCTGAGCCGGCCCTATACTTTCGTCGTGCTCGCGCTGCTGCTGCTGATCATCGGGCCGCTGGCGGCGCTGCGGACACCGACTGATATCTTCCCGGACATTCGCATTCCCGTGATCGGCGTGGTCTGGCAGTACACCGGCCTGCCGCCCGACCAGATGTCCGGCCGCATTACGACGCCATTCCAGCGCGCGCTGACGACGACGGTCAACGATATCGAGCACATCACTGCCAATTCCTATAACGGTTTCGGCATCATCAAGATCTTCTTCCAGCCGAGCGTCGATATCCGCACCGCGAACGCGCAAGTCACCGCCATCTCGCAGACGCTGCTCAAGCAGATGCCGCCGGGCGCGACGCCGCCCTTGATCCTGAACTACTCCGCTTCCACCGTTCCGATCATCCAGGTGGCGCTGTCGGGTGAAGGCCTCACCGAGCAGAACCTCGCCGATATCGGCATCAATCAGCTTCGCACGCCGCTGGTCACTGTGCCCGGGGCGGCGATCCCGTACCCGTTCGGCGGCAAGCAGCGCCAGGTTCAGATCGACCTCGATCCGACCGCGCTCCAGGCCCGCGGCCTCTCGGGCCAGGACGTTGCCAACGCGCTCGCCGCCCAGAACCTCATCACGCCGGTCGGCACCCAGAAGATCGGCCAGTTCGAATACAACATCCAGCTCAACAACTCGCCGCTCCGGATCGACGAGCTCGGCAATCTGCCGATCAGGACCGTCAACGGCGCGATGGTCTACGTCCGCGACGTCGCGAGCGTGCGCGACGGCAATCCGCCGCAGACCAACATCGTCCATGTCGACGGCAACCGCTCGGTGCTAATGATGGTGCTGAAGGCGGGCGCGACCTCGACACTCGATATCATCGCCGGCATCAAACAGAAGGTCATCGAGGTCAAGGACCAGCTGCCCGACGCACTGAAGATCGGCTTCATCGGTGATCAATCGGTGTTCGTCCGCGGCGCGATCCAGGGCGTTGCCTTCGAAGGCGTGATCGCGGCGCTGCTCACCAGCGTCATGATCCTGTTGTTCCTCGGCAGCTGGCGCTCGACCATCATCATCGCGGTCTCCATCCCGCTGTCGGTGCTGGGCGCCATCATCATGCTGTCGGCGATCGGCGAGACGCTGAACATCATGACACTCGGCGGCCTTGCGCTCGCCGTTGGCATTCTCGTCGACGACGCCACGGTCACGATCGAGAACATCAACTACCATCTGGAGCAGGGCAAGCCGGTCGAACAGTCGATCCTCGACGGTGCCAACCAGATCGTGACGCCGGCCTTTGTGTCGCTGCTCTGCATCTGCATCGTGTTCGTGCCGATGTTCTTCCTCACCGGCGTCGCGCGCTTCCTGTTCGTGCCGATGGCCGAAGCCGTGATGTTCGCGATGATCTGGTCGTTCATCCTGTCGCGCACGCTGGTGCCGACCATGGCGAACTACCTGCTGCAGGCGCATGTCCATCACGAGGGCGGGCCGCCGAAGTCGCGCAATCCCTTCGTCTGGTTCCAGCGCGCCTTCGAGGCGCGGTTCGAGCGCATTCGCGGCTTCTATCGTGGTTTGCTCGGCCTCGCGCTGGCGCACCGTGCGGTCTTCGTGATCGGCTTCCTCTGCGTGGTCGGCGCGTCCTTTGCCCTGGTGCCGTTCCTCGGGCGCAACTTCTTCCCCGCGGTCGATGCCGGCAACATCCTAATGCATGTCCGCACCCAGGTCGGCACCCGCGTCGAGGAGACCGCCAACCAGCTCGCCGACGTGCAGAAGGCGGTCCGCAAGCTGATCCCGGGCGAGATCGAGACCATGACCGACAACATCGGCATGCCGATCTCCGGCATCAACATGACCTACAACAACACCGGCGTGATCGGCCCGCAGGACGGCGACATCCAGATCAAGCTGAAAGAAGGCCACAAGCCGACCGAAGAGCATGTACGCGTGCTGCGTGAGCAGCTGCCGCGATTGTTCCCCGGCGTCAGCTTCGCGTTCCCGCCCGCCGACATCGTCAGCCAGATCCTGAACTTTGGCGCGCCGGCGCCGATCGACCTCCAGATCCGCGGCGCCGATGTCAGCGCCAATTTCGCTTACGCCAATAACCTGCTGGCCAAGGTCCGCAAGATTCCCGGCGTTGCCGATGCGCGCATCCAGCAATCGCCGAACAATCCGACATTCAACATCGATGTTGATCGCACCCGCGCGCAATATGTCGGTCTGACCGAACGGGACGTCACCAACAGCCTCGTCGTCAATCTCGCCGGCTCCTCGCAGGTCGCGCCGACCTACTACCTCAACCCCGACAACGGCGTGTCGTACTCGATCGTGATGCAGACGCCGCAATACCAGATCGACTCGCTCAGCGCGCTCCAGACGCTGCCGATCACCGCGACCGGCAATGCGCAATCGCCGATCCTCGGCGGCATCGCCGATATTAAGCGCTCGACCTCGAGCGCGGTGGTCTCGCAATACGACATTCAGTCGATGGTGCAGATCTTCGCGACCACGTCCGGCCGCGATCTCGGGGCGGTCGCGGCCGACATCCGTCAGCTGATCGCGGACACCGCAAAGGAGGTGCCGAAGGGCTCGTCCGTGGTGCTGCTCGGTCAGGTGCAGACCATGAACAGCGCCTTTACTGGTCTGCTGTTCGGCCTGCTTGGCGCCGTCGTGCTGATTTATTTCCTGATCGTCGTGAACTTCCAGTCCTGGTCCGATCCCTTCGTGATCATCACGGCGCTGCCGGCCGCGCTTGCCGGCATCGTCTGGATGCTGTTCATGACGGAGACCACGCTGTCGGTGCCGGCGCTCACCGGTGCCATCATGTGCATGGGCGTTGCCACCGCCAACAGCGTGCTCGTGATCTCCTTCGCGCGTGAACGCTACCAGGAGCTCGGCGATCCCGTCGCCGCTGCGCTGGAAGCCGGTTTCGTCCGATTCCGCCCCGTCCTGATGACCGCGCTCGCCATGATCATCGGCATGGCGCCGATGGCCTTGGGCCTCGGCGAGGGCGGTGAGCAGAATGCGCCGCTCGGCCGCGCCGTGATCGGCGGCCTGATCTTTGCAACCTTCGCCACGCTGATGTTTGTTCCCGTGGTGTTCAGCATGGTACACAAGAAACAAGGCGCCAAAGCCGCCGCCCCATTGGAGACTGCGCATGTCGCCCACTGAAACCCGCTCCCCGGTGTCGCACCGGAAATTGGGCATCTTCGGCGTGGTGGCGCTGATTGCGGCAGGCCTCGTGGTGGGCACGGGCATCCGTGCCCGCGAGGAGCAGGGCTCCAAGTTGAAGGAATGGACCCATGATCAGGCCATTCCGAGCGTTGCGGTGACCCAGCCCAACGCCAAGGCCCTCAACGCCACCATCGATCTGCCGGGCCGGCTGGAGGCCTACTACCGTGCGCCGATCTTCGCGCGCGTGTCGGGTTACCTGAAGAGCTGGAGCGCCGATATCGGCGCCCGCGTCAAGGCAGGGCAGGTGATTGCCGAGATCGAGGCGCCAGACCTCGATCAGCAGCTGTTGCAGGCCCGCGCCGACCTCGCCAGCCAGCAGGCCAGCGCCAGGCTGTCCGAAGCGACGCTGAACCGCCGCAAGACGCTGGTCGCCTCGAACTTCGTCTCTGCACAGGAGATCGACGAGCGCACTGCAGATCTCTCCAACAAGAACGCTGCCGTGCATTCGGGCCAGGCCAACGTCGAGCGGCTGGAAGCGCTGGCCGGCTACAAGAAGATCACCGCGCCGTTCGACGGCGTCGTCACCGCCCGAGACACCGACGTCGGCGCACTGATCAATGCCGGCGGCGGGGCGGGTCCGGCGATGTTCGTGGTTTCCGACATCACCAAGCTGCGTGTTTACGTCAACGTGCCCCAGAATTATGTGCCGGCGATCAAGATCGGCGCCAAGGCCATCATCACGCTCCCGGAATATCCGAATCGGTCGTTCCAGGCGACCGTGGAAGCCTCCTCCCAGTCCGTCGACGTCGCCTCGGGCACCACGCGGATGCAACTCGGGCTCGACAATTCCAGCGGCGAGCTGATGCCCGGCGGTTATGCCAGCGTGAAGCTCAGCTTGCAGCGCGACTCCGCGCCGCTCAGCATCCCCGCCAGTGCGCTGATCTTCAACAGCAACGGCCTGCGCGTTGCGACGGTCAGCCCGGACGACAAGGTACAGTTCAAGACCGTGACCATCGCGCGCGACCTCGGCCGCGAGATCGAACTTGCTTCGGGCATTACAGCGGACGACCGCGTCATCACGGCACCGCCGGACGGCTTGTCGGATGGGGATGCAGTGCGCGTGGTTGGCGCCAAGGCCAAGCCGGCGACCGCGTCGGAGAAGCAGGCACCGAAGAGCTAGGGCGCCTCGTGCCCCGGACGCAGCGCAGCATGAAGTCATGCGCTGCTGAGCCGGGGCTCGTCTCCCCTCAAAGCACCGTGTTTCTTGCCGGGGGCCCCGGCTCTGCGGAGCGGCCTTGCATGCCGCACCCTGTCCGGGACACGAGAGCTACGTCACCCGCCACTGCGGCACGCCGTCGGTCGCCGTCGTGACATCGCCGACTGATCCCACCGGCGTGCGATCCATGTTGAGCAGATGCGCCAGCGTCGCCGTGTCGCTCGCTGGAATCCGCGCCAACGTGCGGCGATCGTCTGCCGTCCGCAGCATCACCACGCCATGCTCGACCTCGCCGCCGCGGCCGTAGAGCACGGTAAAGCTCTCGACCTTGCCCTTGCCAGTTGCCTCCGCGACGAATTCCGGCACGGCCCGCTTGTTGCGGTCGGCTTCCGCCTGCACGCTCGTCTCCTGCATCAACGCCGCGCGCGGCGGCGTCTTCGACACCACCAGCGCGTGGTGCTTGGTGACGAAGCCGCCCTGGCCGTAGAGCAGACCGAGCTTGGCGCCGTCGCGCACGCGCCGCACCATCGCGCAGGCCGCGTGCGTCATGTAGGTATTGAGCGGGGCGCCGAAGAACGTGAGGCCGCCGGTCACGGTCGGCTGCACGTCAGCATCCAGGCCAAGCGTCCGCCGCGCCATCTTCGGGACGCACGGGAAGCAGCTGTAGAGCTCGATGGCGTCGAACTTCTTGCCGTCGCCGCCGGCGAGATCCATCACGGCCTTCAAGACCGCGTTCTGCGGATGGCTCTCGTAGAACTGGTCGCGCAGGAGATAATCGCGCGGCTCCTCCGCCGAGGCGCCGCCGAGCGGATAGACCAGCTTGTCCTCGGTAATGCCCGCCGCACGCGCCTTGGCAAGGCTCGTGAGCAGCAGCGCGCCGCCCATGTTGACGCTGGGATTGGCGACCATGAGCTTATTGTAAGGCCATGCGATCAGGCGGTTGTCCGCGGTCGGGGTCGTGATTTCGTCAGGCGCATAGCGCCGCTTCAGCCAGGCATTGGGATTTTGCGCCGCGGCTTCGGAGTAGCGCGACCACAGCGTGCCGGATTCAGCCATCGCCTCGCGCGGCGTCTGGCCCCAATACGCGGACGAAGCCGCCTCATAGAACGGATAGACGGTGACCGGGCGGAACACGCCGAGCTTCACTGCCAGCGGTTTCTGGAACGCTGCCCCGCGCTTGGGCTCCTCGACATCGTGTGCGAATGGCGTCCATGGCAGCTTTGTCCCGGCGCGCTCAGCCTTGGTCGCGGTCGATTGCGCCTCGGCGCCGCAGATGGCCGCCACGGTGCATTCGCCCCGCGCGATGCGCTTTGCAGCCTCGTGAATATAGCGGATCGGGCTCTCGCCGCCGACTGGGCCGTAGTAACAATGCGAAGGCGAGATGCCGAGCCGCTGTGCCAGCAGCGCTTCTGGATCGCGATAGCGCCAGCTCAGAAAGTTCACGACGTCAAGCGACTGCACCTCGCCCAGCAGCTTTGCACCGGCGTCTGCTTCCGCGCGCCGCAGCGCCTGTTCGAGCAGATCGAGCGGCTCGAGGCCGTCAGTGATCTCCTTGGGACGGTCGACAATCTCGCCGACGCCGACGATGACGGGGATGCGGTCTGGGGAAACAGTCGTCATTGTTCTTGCTTCTTCACTCTCTGAGATCTCCGACCTCATCCTGAGGAGCCTGCGAAGCAGGCGTCTCGAAGGATAGGCCACGGGCTCTCATGGTTCGAGACGGCGCTTGCGCGCCTCCTCACCATGAGGGTCCATCACTCCGCCACCAGCGCATTCATGTGCTCGACGGCCTCCGCAAACTCTTCCTTGAACTCCTGCACCACGGCGCCGGCCGACTTCACGCTGTCGATCAGCCCGACGCCCTGGCCGACGAAATAGCTGACGAGATCACGCGCCTTGGCATTGCCGCTCGCCGCCGCGCGATCGATGGAGTTGAAGGCGTCGCGACTGATGATGCTCTGGAGCGGCATCGGCAGCGCGCCCGGACTCTCCGGCGCGCGGTCCCAGGCATCGGTCCAGACCGAGCGGAGCTGTCGCGCGGGCTTGCCGGTACGGCCCTTCGAGCGCACCGCGTCGCGTGAGGAGGCCGCGATCATCTTCTCGCGAAAAATCTCCGTGGTTTCGGCCTCGACGGTCGCAAGCCACACCGATCCGGTCCAGGCGCCGGCCGCGCCCATCGCCATGCAGGCCGCCATCTGCCGGCCCGTCATGATGCCGCCGGCGGCCAGCACCGGCACCTCGCGGATCGGCTTGATCGCCTTAATCACCTCCGGCACCAGCACCATGGTCGAGACGTCGCCGCAATGGCCGCCGGCTTCCGTGCCCTGCACCACGAGAATGTCGACACCGGCTGCGACCTGGCGCAGCGCGTGCTCCTTGGCGCCGACAAGCGCAGCAACGGGCACGCCGTGGGTCTTGCCCATCTCGATCATGGCCTTCGGCGGCACGCCGAGTGCATTGGCGATGAGCCGGATCGGATGGCGGAACGAAATTTCGAGCAGCTCCAGCGCCGTTTTGGCGTCGAACGGCTGCGGCTGGTTGGCGGCGACCTCGGTCGTCGTCAGCTCGATGTCGTACTTCTTCAGGAGATCGCGCGCGTAGTTGCGGTGCTCTTGCGGCACGCGGGTTTCCAGGCTCTTCCAGGTGACGTTCTTCTCGCCCGCGGTGGAGATGTTTTCGGGGATCAGCACGTCGATGCCGTAGGGCTTGCCATCGACGTGATCGTCGATCCATGCCAGTTCGCGTTCGAGCGTATCAGGCGTATGCGCGGTGGCACCTAACACGCCAAAGCCGCCGGCGCGGCTGACGGCCGCAACGACGTCGCGGCAATGGCTGAAGGCGAGCAGCGGGAACTCGATCCCCAGCATGTCGCAGATCGGCGATTTCATGGCTCTCTCCCGGCAGTCTTCGCGTTCTCGTTGCTGTCGCGGCGAAGCAAAGCGACGCTAGCGGATCGTCGCTGGCGATGCCATGCCGGATTCGACGGCGCATCTTGCGTGGACACGCCGCGCGATGCTCCACCCCCAGGCTAACTCCTGGTGCTTGGAAGGCTTCGTGATGGAGTCCGAAGCGCCGGAGCTGGCGGCAGACAGGCGAGCGCATGACGCGAGCCTGAGGCCCGCGCCGGGCGCAGATCGGGCAGCCCTTGTCATCCGCCATTTGCGGGCTAATTAATGCAGGCGCATCTTTCCGCCGGAGCCTCTCGCATGACCGATACCCCTGCCTACGTGCCGCCCAAAGTCTGGACCTGGAACAAGGAAAATGGCGGCCAGTTCGCCAACATCAACCGCCCGATCGCCGGCCCCACCCACGACAAGGAGCTACCGGTCGGCCGCCATCCGCTCCAGCTCTATTCGCTGGCGACGCCGAACGGGGTGAAGGTGACGGTGATGCTGGAAGAGTTGCTGGCGCTCGGCCATAAGGGCGCCGAATACGACGCTTGGTTGATCAGGATCGGCAACGGTGACCAGTTCGGCAGCGGTTTTGTCGAGATCAATCCGAACTCCAAGATCCCGGCGCTGATGGACCGCTCCGGGCCCGAGCCGATCCGGGTGTTCGAGTCCGGCTCGATCCTGTTCTACCTCGCCGAGAAGTTCGGCGCCTTCCTGCCGAAGGACGTCAAGACGCGCACTGAGGCGATGTCCTGGCTGTTCTGGCAGATGGGCAGCGCGCCCTATCTCGGCGGTGGCTTCGGCCATTTCTACGCCTACGCGCCGACCAAGATCGAATACGCCATCGATCGCTTCGCGATGGAGACCAAGCGCCAGCTCGACGTGCTCGACCGGCGGCTCGCCGACAACGAATATCTCGCGGGCAGCGAGTACACCATCGCCGATATGGCGGTGTGGCCCTGGTACGGCGCCCTCGCCAAGGGCTTGGTCTATGGCGCCGGCGAATTCCTCTCGGTGCAGGATTACAAGAACGTGCAGCGCTGGACCGACCAGATCGCCAGGCGCCCGGCCGTGAGGCGCGGCCGCATGGTCAATCGCGTCTCCGGCGATCTCGCCAGCCAGCTCCACGAGCGGCACGACGCGAGCGATTTCGAGACCAAGACTCAGGACAAGGTTGAGGCGGCGAAGACTGCGTAACGTCGTTCGCCGATATGGTAGTTCGCCGATATTGTAGCAACCATTAAGTGACGGCAGTTTTTTGCTCCGCCCGGATCGTCTGCGCCTGCCATGATGACGCCGTGCTCGCGTCCGTCAAGGCGTGACCTGGCAACAGACCACGTGAGGTTCGAGCGAGCGACGGCCATCCTTGACGGACGCTGCGCGCGACGTCATGAGGGGCCGTAGGTCGGGACGAAGAAGCG
>NZ_JADPKD010000044.1:0-87764 GCF_023073735.1 Bradyrhizobium sp. 160 | reverse complement strand
AAGGCGTGGACTGACCCTGCAACCCTCGACACCCGAACGGCACGAGGTTGTCACCCATGTCTCAGGTACGACCTGTTACCCATGTGTCCGGGCCGGACACAGCTCGGCTGGCGGAGACGGAGGGATTCGAACCCTCGATAGGCCTTTACAAGCCTATAACGGTTTAGCAAACCGCCGCCTTCAGCCACTCGGCCACGTCTCCAATATGCCGGGTATGCCCGACACGGCGGCGAGCCGCAAGCGGCAGAATTGAGGTCGGCGGGTTCTTTTCACCTGAAAGCTGCCAGGCGGGCGGCTGCTCAGGCCCGCGAAAGGATTCGCAGCGCGCGACCACCGATGCGCGCCGTCTTTATGTATATGTATGTATATGTATGTATATGTCCGCCTCCGGCGGCCGGACCGCCGGATTGGCCAATGCGAGGATCCACACCGCCCCGCCGGCCGGACGTTGAACCGGACGCCGGATCTGCGCCGGCGTGGAAAGTCCGAGACCTTGATCTTGGACACGCCGGCCTCGTGCGGCCGGCAGGGTTCCAGGTCATCGGGCGATCTGAATCGCAGCCCTGCCCCATGCTCAACCGGGGCGTGCCCGTAAGGGCGGTTCCGGATGCGATTCTCCGCTCAGTGGGCGGAAACCCACGCCCTCGCCTCACGCTGCGCGGCCGAGATCTCGGCCTCCGACATCTGCCCGGCGATTTCCTGGCGCAGCGCGACGGCGTCCTTGCGGCCCTTCAGCGCGGCGAGGTTGAACCATTTATGTGCGGCGACAAGATCGACGAGGCCGGAGCGGCCGCTCGCCCAGTACATCCCGCGTTCGAACAGCACGTCCGAGAGCGCGCTCGCGCCGATCGGCGTCGCCGTCTCCAGATCGAAAGTACCCTGAAACATGTCGCATCCCCTTTTTCTTATGCCGCCCCGTTTCCCCGAGCGCGGCTCCGTCCAACTCTGATTTCGCATGATCCTTCCCGGAAAACCGGAAGACCACTTTTCCGGGATCATGCGCTGTTCAACTCATCCCCGAGGCTTTTTTGCCCAATGCCGTTTGCCGGCTTGTTGGAGGCGATGATGGCGGGCAAATTTGAATGGCAGTTTAAGTATCGCGATGAAGCAGACGTAAACGCGAGCGCGCGGTGTTTGCGCAGGGAATTCAAAAAGCGCCTGACTTGCAAGCACTTCTGCGCTTCGTCAGATTCGGTTTACCCTGCGATTTTGGGAGAACGATAACCATCGCGCAGGGTCGGACGCGCGTTGTGGGGGTCTCGTGTGCCGCTCGCTGTCCTCACCCGCGCAGGCGCGTGACCGAGTGTTCCGCCGACAGCAGTCATCAGTCGAGACGCCGCGCTGTACTGGCTCGCCAGGTCCAAGCCGGGCGATGACACTGCACACGTAGAACGGCACTCGGGCTACAGCAGACAGCCGACATGGGCGCAACGCCCAGCTTGCCCAAGACAGGGCGAGCAAGCGCGCGACCGCGTCGCAGTCAGATCAGCAATGCCTGGGGAATGGAATGCCGGCAATGCCCCGGCCTCAAGAGAACGAGGGCGTCGGCGAACACGTCAGGACCAGATTTCACTTCGGCCCGAAGGCCGCTTGTGAAATTGCGGAGCCCTTGAGGAGAACCGCACCGAACGAAGAAAACTCGTTTCTTCTGCCGGGCCGCAAGAGACGACCCGACCGTTGACCTGATGTCTCGCCGACACCCTCTATCGTCGACCAGAACCCTTAGAAGGCGCTGATGACGTGCCGGCTATCTGGAGCCGGCAACTTCAGAAGCGAAGTTACTTCTTCTTCTTCGCGACCTTGCGGGTCTTCTTCGCAGTCTTCTTCACTGCGCTCTTCGCCTTCTTCGCCTTCTTCGCTTTCTTGGCCATGTTGCCCTCCGATGTGTGAGATGGCTTTAATCGCTGCGTGCACTCGGGGATCGAATGCACTCATCCCGAATACACCAACACGAAGAAAAAAACAGCGTCTCGCTTAAAGAAGTGTTGACGACGCAACGCGCGTGCGCTTGGCGAGCGCGGCGCAAGCGCACTGCATTACATGTGCTTGCGATCGCAGAGAGTGGGCGCATCGTCGGCGTCTGCAACAGATGCGATTGCAGAAAAACACTATGCAGAAAGTATTTTTCTGCACACACGCATCGCGCATGATCGATGTGACGACGCGCATCGTCGATCCCACGATTGCCTCGCGAAGGCGTTTCGCGGACTCTGAGTCGCGAGTTTTGGCAACGAAAAAATTTTCATGCTTAACGGCACGAAGGCTCGCCTGAGCGTGTGCAAACCGCCGTTTTGCGCGAATCGCGTGCCTGCGATTCGGTCGCCGCATCGCTGTCGATCCGATGAAGTTGCCGCCGAGGATTGCGCGCGAGCGCCGCACCGAGAGCCGACAACGAGGTGACGGAGCGTACTCGTCACCTCGTTCGAACGCCGAGGCTAGACGCCGAGCTTGGACTTGAGCAGGTCGTTGACGCTCTGCGGGTTGGCCTTGCCGCCGGACGCCTTCATCACCTGGCCGACGAACCAGCCGAGCGACTGCGGCTTGTCCTTGACCTGCGCGGCCTTGTCGGGATTGGCCGCGATGATGTCGTCGACCACCTTTTCGATCGCCGAGAGGTCGGTGACCTGCTTCATGCCGCGGCTTTCCACCAGCGCGCGGGGATCGCCGCCCTCCTGCCAGACGAGCTCGAACAGATCCTTGGCGATCTTGCCTGAGATCGTGCCCTCGCCGATCAGGTCGATGATCGCGGCGAGTTGCTCCGCGTTGACGGGAGAGCCCGTAATATCCCGGCCTTCCTTGTTGAGACGGCCGAACAGCTCATTGATCACCCAGTTCGCCGCCATCTTGCCGTCGCGCGCGCGGTTGGCGAGCTTGTCGAGCACCGTCTCGTAGAATACCGCGCTCTCGCGCTCGGCGACCAGCACGCTCGCGTCATAGGCCGACAGGCCGAAGTCGGCGACGAAGCGCGTCTTCTTCTTGTCCGGCAGCTCGGGCAGCTTCGCCTTCAGATCGTCGACGAACTCCTGGCTGAACTCGAGCGGCAGCAGGTCGGGATCGGGGAAGTAGCGGTAGTCATGCGCCTCTTCCTTGGACCGCATCGAGCGCGTCTCGCCCTTATTGGGATCATAGAGCCGCGTCTCCTGCTCGATCTCGCCGCCGTCTTCCAAGATCTCGATCTGACGCCGCGCCTCGTATTCGATCGCCTGACCGATGAAGTTGATCGAGTTCATGTTCTTGATCTCGCAGCGGGTGCCGAGCGGACCGCCGGGCCGGCGTACCGAGACGTTGACGTCGGCACGCAAGCTTCCCTTCTCCATGTCGCCGTCGCAGGTGCCGAGATAGCGCAGGATCGAGCGCAGCTTGGTCACATAGGCCTTCGCCTGCTCGGCATCGCGGATGTCGGGCTTGGAGACGATCTCCATCAGCGCCACACCGCAGCGGTTGAGATCGACAAAGGACATGCTTGGCGACTGGTCATGCAGCAATTTGCCCGCATCCTGCTCCAGGTGCAGCCGCTCGATGCCGATGGTGACGCTGCGACCGCCGTCGAGCTCGATCAGCACCTCGCCCTCACCCACCACCGGCGATTTGTACTGGCTGATCTGGTAGCCTTGCGGCGAGTCCGGATAGAAATAGTTCTTGCGGTCGAACACCGAACGCAGATTGATCTTTGCGTTGAGGCCAAGCCCGGTCCGGACAGCCTGCCTGACGCATTCTTCGTTGATGACGGGCAGCATGCCCGGCATCGCGGCGTCGACCAGCGAGACATGGCTGTTCGGCTCCCCGCCGAATGTGGTCGAGGCGCCCGAGAACAGTTTTGAGTTCGAGATCACCTGGGCATGGATCTCCATGCCGATGACCATCTCCCAATCGCCGGTGGCGCCCTTGAGAAGCTTGTGCGTGGCCGTGCTCATGTCTTGCTCCCAAGCAGCGTGGCAACGATCCGCTCCCACTCTGCTTCCAATGAATCCTTTGCCGCGGGCTGACCGGCCTGGCGGTACCAGTAGCCAGCATTGCCGAGATCACCTTCGACGCGGTGCAGATACGCATGCACCCAGGCCGCCTCGCGGCTGCTCTCGTCCTGGACTATTCTGTGTGCGCGGTCCCAGTCGCCCTTGGCCGCCCACCAGAGGCCGGCGAGCGACGCGTTCAATTCCGGCGCAGGCGCCGCGCCGTCAAGGCTCGCGATGAACGCGGCGACATTCACCACCACCTCGCGGGCGTGAAGCGGCCGGCAGCCTGCTCGATCACCTCGCCGAGCGAGAACAGCGTCTCTTCGTCGAAGGGACGGCCGATCAGTTGCAAGCCGAGCGGCAGGCCCTGCGCGTCCTTGCCGGCGGGCACGGCGATGCCGGGCAGGCCCGCCATGTTCACGGTCACCGTGAAGATGTCGTTGAGGTACATCTCGACCGGATCGGCGCCGCCCTTCTCGCCGATGCCGAAGGCCGCCGACGGCGTCGCCGGGGTTAGGATCGCATCCACGCCTTTGGCGAAGCAGTCCTCGAAGTCCTTCTTGATCAGCGTTCGTACTTTTTGCGCCCGCAGGTAATAGGCGTCGTAATAGCCGGCCGAGAGCACATAGGTGCCGATCATGACGCGGCGCTTCACCTCTGCGCCAAAGCCCTCGGCCCGGGTGTTTTCGTACAGCTCGATGATGTTCCTGCCCTGCTCGCGCAGGCCGTAACGCACACCGTCATAGCGCGCGAGATTGGAGGACGCCTCTGCCGGCGCCACGATGTAATAGGCCGGCAGCGCATATTTGGTGTGCGGCAACGACACCTCGACAAGCTCGGCGCCGGCGCTCCTGAGCCAGTCCGCGCCCGCGCTCCAGAGTTTCTCGATCTCGGCCGGCATGCCGTCGAGACGATACTCCCTGGGGACGCCGATCTTCATGCCTTTCACGGACTTGCCGATCGCAGCCTCGTAGTCCGGCACCGGGATGTCGACCGAGGTCGTATCCTTCGGATCGTGCCCGGCCATCGAGCGCAGCAGCATCGCGGCATCGCGCACACTGCGCGCGATCGGGCCGGCCTGGTCAAGCGAGGAGGCAAAGGCGACGATGCCCCAGCGCGAGCAGCGGCCATAGGTCGGCTTGATGCCGACGGTCGCGGTGAACGCGGCCGGTTGGCGGATCGAGCCACCGGTGTCGGTCGCGGTCGCGCCCATGCAGAGCAGCGCCGCTACGGCCGAGGCCGAACCGCCGGACGAGCCGCCCGGCACCAGCGTCGCGTTCGAACCGTCGCGCCGCCAGGGATTGCCGACCGGGCCGAAGCAGGAGGTCTCGTTCGACGAACCCATCGCGAACTCGTCATTGTTGAGCTTGCCGAGCAACACCGCGCCGTCGCGCCAGAGCTGCGACGTCACGGTCGATTCATAGGTCGGTACGAAATTGTCGAGGATCTTCGAGCACGCCGTGGTGCGCACGCCCTTGGTCGCGAACAGATCCTTGATCCCGAGCGGGATGCCGGCGAGCGGACCGGCGTCGCCCCTGGCGATCCTGGCGTCCGCCTCGCGCGCCATGCTGCGCGCCTGGTCCGGCGTCTCCATGACGAAGGCATTGAGCACGCGCGCAGCTTCGATCGCGGACAGATGCGCATCGGTCAGCTCGAGCGACGTGAAAGTCTTGTCGGCGAGACCCTTGCGGGCCGCGGCGAGCGTCAGCGATGTCAAATCGGTCATTTATTGATCGGGCTACAGAAGAACGGAGACAGGGTCTTGTCGTTGGCCGGGTCGTCTTTTTTGGCGGCTGCTTTTGCGGCGGCCTCGATCTCGTCGAGCACGGCATTGACGGCGACGTCGGGATCGGCAGCCTTGCCCTGCCGCTCCATCTTGTCGAGATAGGTCATGTAGGCCTGATAGGCCTTCTCATCGTCGCAAAGCAGACACATCGGACCACGTCCTAAAAGTTACTCGACGACCTTCGGCACCTGGAAAAAGTGACCTTCGGTCGCGGGCGCGTTGGCAACGATATCATCGGCGATCTCGCCGTCCGTGACGACATCCTGCCGTTTTTTCATCTGCATCGGCGTGACCGAGGTCATCGGCTCCACGCCCTCGACATTGACCTCCGAGAGCTGCTCGACGAAGGCGAGCATGGCATTGAGCTCGCCCTGGAGATGCGGAACCTCGTCCTCGGAAACCGCAATGCGCGCCAGATGCGCGATGCGGCGGACGGTCGTGGCGTCGACGGACATTATATAAGGCCTCTCACGGCAAAACCTATGTGCCGTATAGCAGAGGCCGGTTTTGCGCCGCAACCGGCGCTTCCCGCCTATCCAGCGAGCGCTTTCATGCGAGCCAGCGCCGATTTGGCGAGATCGCGGGTCAATTCGGCCGCAGGGACATCCCGGCCGAGGGCCACGGCCTGCCCAGCCCAGAGATTGGTGAAATCCACCCTCCCCTGCTTTTCGGCAGCCGCTTTCAGGGGCCCGAGCGCGGTCGCAGCATGGGGAAAGGGAGGTGCATCCGGCGAGATCGGGCCGGCCTCGCGCATCAGCCGGTTCTGCACCCCGCGCGCAGGACGCCCGGTCATGACATTGGTGATGACGGTGGATTCGTCGTCGGCCTCGGCCAGCGCCTTGCGGCCTCCGGCCGTGACCTTGGATTCAGGACAGCGCAGATAGGCGCTGCCGATCTGCACACCGGATGCACCGAGCGCAAAGGCCGCGGCAATGCCGCGCCCATCCGCAATGCCGCCGCAGGCGATCACCGGCACCTTCACGGCATCGACGACCTGCGGCACCAGCGCAAAGGTGCCGGGCTGTTCCGCGATCTTGTCGGTCAGGAACATGCCGCGATGACCGCCCGCCTCGGCGCCTTGCGCGATGATGGCATCGACGCCGCGCTGCTCGAGCCAGACCGCTTCCTTCACCGTGGTGGCCGACGAGATCACGAGGCAGCCGGCTGCCTTCACCCGCTTGAGCAGAGCTTGCTCCGGCAAGCCGAAGTGAAAGCTGACGACTTCCGGCTTCAGCTCCTCGACGACCTCACAGAATGCCGCGTCGAAGGGCGCACGGTTCGCCGCAGCGATCGGCGCCGCCGGATCAAGACCGTGCTCGGTGTAATAGCCCGCAAGCCGCTGCTTCCAGCGTGCCTCGGCCTCGGTCGTGAGCTCTACCGGTGTGTGGCAGAAGAAGTTCAGATTGACCGGTGCCTTCACGTTCTGGCGGATGAGACCAACCTGCTCGCGCGCCTTCTCCGGCGAGATCATCGCGCAGGGCAGCGACCCCAGCGCCCCGCCTTGCGCGGCCGCAATCACCAGCTCCGCATCCATCACGCCCGCCATCGGCGCCAGCACGATCGGGAATTCGGTCTTGAAGAGATCGATCAGTCGACGGTCAGGCCACATGGTGTGTCTCTTTCTCGTTTTTGCTTACCCTCCCCTGGAGGTGGAGGGTGAAAAACTCTACGCCGCGACGACCGAGTTTCTCCGCCCGGCCAGGAGTTGCTCCGCCTCCGTCGCAATCCGCTCCACGATCTCCGCGGCGGACGGAATGTCATGGATCAGTCCGACGGCCTCGCCGGCAAAAACCGCAGCGACCTCGAAATTGCCCGCGGCCTTCGCCGCAGCATACTCCGCGGCGACCTCGCTTGCGCGCTGCATCAACTCGATCTCGCGGCCGGTCCAGCGCTTGATGTGATCATTGATCAGCGAGCGCGCAGTGAACGGCGCCGGCCAGAACAGATTTCGCGACCAGTCGAAGACGACGCCGCGCACGGTATCATTGCTGTCGGCTTCACGAATGCGCCGCTTCGCTTCCTCCGCGCCATTGGCCTCCACGCTCGCATAAAAGCGTGTGCCCATCAGCACGCCGGATGCCCCCAGCATCAACATTGCAGCGAGGCCCCGGCCATCCGCGATACCGCCGGCCGCGACGACCGGCACGCGTCCTGCCGTGAGATCGACGATCGCAGGCACGATGTCGATCGTAGTGCGCGACGCGCCATGGCCGCCAGCCTCGGTACCCTGTGCGATCAGGATATCCGCGCCGGCATCAAGCGCCTGCTTCGCCATGTCCTCGCTCTGCACCTGGCAGATCAATCGCGCGCCGCCCGCCTTGATGCGCGGCCCGAACGGCGCGGGATCGCCAAACGACAGCATGATGGCCTGAGGCTGGGCGTCCAGCGTAATGTCGAGAAGCTCCGGCTGTTTTGCCAGGCTCCAGGTGATGAAGCCGATACCGAACGGCGCAAGACCCTCCAGCTCCTTGGTCTCGGTCTCCAGCCGGGCCTGGTCGCCGTAGCCACCACCCAAGATTCCGAAGCCGCCGGCACTGCTGACGGCGCGGGTCAACCGGCTGCCTGCAATGGTGTCCATGGGAGCCGACAGAATGGGATGCTTGATCCCCAGAAGCTCTGTCAGCGGCGTGGCGATCGGCATGCGTCCTCCCACTCTGGACAGGAACATTAGCCGCGAATAGCATTCTCTAAAATTGAATTCTAGAGAACGCTGCCATCTCAAATGCGGAACGATTCCATGGAACTCAGTGATCTCCAGACCTTTGCCATCGTCGCCCGCACCGGCGGCATCACCCGCGCCGCCGAAGAGCTCAATACCGTGCAGTCCAACGTCACCCAGCGCGTGAAGGCGCTGGAAGCCGAGATCGGCACGCCGCTGTTCGAACGTCACAGCCGCGGCATGACGCTGACCGGTGCCGGCAAACGCCTCCTGCCCTATGCGCAAAAAATGGCGGCGCTGTCGCGTGAAGCCGTGCTCGCCGCGCAAGATGACGGTGAGCCGAAGGGACCGCTCGCGATTGGATCGATGGAGACGACCGCGGCCGTGCGGCTGCCGCCCGTGCTGGCGGATTTCCACCGCCGTTTTCCTGCCGTGCGCCTTTCTCTGCGCACCGCAACCACGGCCGACCTTGTCGCCGCCGTGCTCGACGGCTCGCTCGACGGCGCCTTCGTCGCGGGTCCCATCGCGCATGCCGAGCTCATAGCGACGAGCGCCTTCCGCGAAGAGCTGGTGCTGGTCAGCGCGCGGCGCTGGGCTTCGTTGGCCGAGCTGCGTGCCGGCACGCCGGAGCCCGGCCCGACGGCGCTGGTGTTCCGCACCGGCTGCACCTACCGCCAACGGCTCGAGCAGGTGTTCGTCGAGTTCGGCTGGCCGTCGGCGGCGCGCTTCGAGCTCGGCACACTCGACGGCATGATCGGCTGCGTCGCTGCCGACATGGGCGTGACGCTGCTGCCGCGCATTGTGGTCGAGCGCAGCGCGATGAACGGAAGCGTGTCGATCCACGCGCTGAGCCCGTCGCATGCGCGTGTCGAGACACTCTTCATCCAGCGCCGCGCCGGACATCAATCCAGCGCACTGAGCGGCTTTGCCGCTTGCCTGAAGCTGGACCAGGACGTCATCGCCGCCTGACGAAGAACTTGATCGTCGCCTTGATCACGAAATGATCGTGAAAGTCACCGCGAGCGCCGGCGTTCCATCTCACTGAAATTCATCGCCACAAATCTGTCGTGTCCAGCAATGCGCGGCGCAACGGCCCAGATCGCTTCGAGCAGACCGAACGGTCAGGTGCCCCTGGAGAAAATCGAGGCCGAGCCGAACGCGCAGGACGCGGCAAACACGCCGAATAATGCGAGCGCATCCATGTTCCGGGTTCACTCCGCAGCGCGACGCGTGATATGCGCTAAGCCATGCCGGCTCTTATCCTGCCTCTCGTCGATGCTGCAACACACTGGCCCGCGCGCGGCGCGCTGGTCGGGCTTGACTTAGGCACCAAAACCATCGGCGTTGCCGTGTCCGATCCCGACCGGCGGTTGGCGACCGGCGTCGAGACGATCCAGCGCAAGGCGTTCAAGCAGGATGCCGCCCGGCTGCTCGCGATCGCGGCTGAACGCAGGGCAGCCGGTTTCGTGCTCGGCCTGCCCATCAACATGGATGGCAGCGAGGGCCCGCGCGCGCAATCCACCCGTGCCTTCGCCCGCAATCTTGCCGGCCTGACCGCACTCCCCATCGGCCTGTGGGACGAGCGCCTCTCGACGGCGGCAGTCGAGCGCGAGCTGATCGGCATGGACGTCAGCCGCGCCAAGCGCGCCGAGGTGATCGACGAGCACGCGGCGATCTTCATCCTGCAAGGCGCGCTCGACCGCCTCGCCAATCTTCGCGCTCGCCCGGGGACGGACTGATCCATGGCCGTCGTGATCGCGGCGCTGCTGCCGGTCTTCATCCTCATCGTGCTCGGTGTCGTGCTGAAGCGCAGCCTGATGCGGCTCGACACGCAGTGGCATGGGCTGGAGCGCCTGACCTATTTCGTGCTGTTTCCGATGCTGCTGATCCAGACGCTGGTGAAGGCGGACCTCTCCAAGGTGCCGGTCGCTGGCGTCGGCGGCGCGCTGCTGCTGTCAGCGCTCGCGATGTCGCTCTTGTGCCTTGCACTGCGCCCGCCCTTACCCGGCTCGGCATCGACGGCCCCGCCTTCACCTCGATCTTTCAGGGCGCAACGCGCTGGCAGACCTTCGTCGGACTGTCGGTCGCAGCCAATATGTTCGGCGACGTCGGGCTGGCGCTCGCCTCCGTGGCGATGGTCGCGATCATTCCCCTGGTCAACGTGCTCAGTGTCGTGGTGCTCGCCCATTACGCCGCGCCCGAAAAGCAGTCTGCACGAGCCGTCGTCATGACGGTGGTCCGCAATCCCCTGATCTGGGCCTGCGTGATCGGCCTTGCCGTCAATCTGACGCACATGCCGCTGCCGAAACTCTGGCACGAGGTGGCGGATGCGCTGAGCCGCTCCTCGCTGGCGATCGGCCTGCTCGTCACCGGCGCCGGCCTGCATCTCGAAGGTCTCTTGCGCCCGAGCCTCGGCGCGGCCACCGGCGTCGTCTTCAAGCTCGCGCTGATGCCCGCGCTCGCGCTGGGGCTCGGCGCCTGGTTCGGGCTCTCCGGCGACAGCCTCGCGATCGTCGCGATCTGCGCGGCGGTGCCGACCTCGCCTAGCGCCTATGTCTTGGCCCGCCAGATGGGCGGCGATGCGCCGCTGCTGGCGCAGATCATCACGCTGCAAACGATTTTTGCGGCCATCACGATGCCGGTCGCGATCGCGCTGGCCGCCTAACTTGCCAACCACATCGTCAGCACCACTGCGGTCAGATTGTTGAGCGCATGCAACACGACCGTGAGCCAAAGCGAATTGGCACGGTAGCGCATGTAGCCAAACCACAGGCCGATGGTGAAAACCTCGGCGAGAAAATACATGTCGTATTGCAGGTGCACGATTGTCCACACCAGCGACGACAGGATGATCGCGCCGGGCACGCGCAAGAAGCTCGCAGACCAGCCGCGATAGAGGAAGCCCCGCGCCAACACTTCTTCCGACATGGGCGCCGCCACACTGAAGGCAAACAGCAGCACCATTGCGGCGCCCTTGTCGCGACCTGATTTCAACAAATCTGTCATGAAGCCCGGCGTCGCCTCGCGGCCGAGCGCGCGCGACATTGTCTCCCAGGCCAACACGATCAGGACCAGGCCGACCGCGCCGAACAGCAGATGCTTCCAGGACGGCCAATGCAGCGCGAGATAATTCACGAAGGACGCCTTCTTGATGCGAATGGCAAGCCAGACCACGGCCAGCGTCGCCGGCAGGCCCATGGCCACTGACAGCGCAAGCGCCTGGGGCTCATGGCCGACGACTTGCAGCGAGGCGAGATCCATGGGCAGACCACGCTGCGCTACCAGCAGAACGATCGCGCCGATCTGCCCGACGAACATCGCGAGGAAGATGAGGAGACCCCACAGTGCGGTGCTCCAGAACATCCAGACGCGCGGCGTCGCAGGCGTCATGGTGAGCGGCGGATGGTCGGGATTGAGGGAATCCATCAAAAGGCTTTCGTTTGGGAGACTCACGGCAGCGCTCGCTCCAGCAGCGCGCACACGTCGGCGCTCTCCAACTCCACGGCGCCGTACATGCTGGCGTGATTGGCAGCGAGGCGCGTTGCGGCGAACAATTCGGCATTGCGCGGTGACACGCGGCCTAGCGCCGCAGCCGCGGCGAACAACGCCAGCTTCTCGACTGCCAGCCGCGCGACGCGCTCGCCGTCAGCACGGCGAAAGGTCTTGCCGATGAACGCGGCGGCCTCACCCGCTCCGGGCAGTCCTTTTGTCTCGGCCGCAAGCGATTGCAGCACCGCCATCGCCGCCTCCGGCTCGCGCGAGAGCGCGCGGAGCACGTCGAGGCACATGACGTTGCCCGAGCCTTCCCAGATCGCGTTGACGGGAGACTCGCGATAATGACGCGCCAAAATGCCGTCCTCGACATACCCGTTGCCGCCGAGGCACTCCATCGCTTCGTAGAGGAACGGCGGCGCGCTCTTGCAGGTCCAATATTTGATCGCGGGCGTCAGCAGCCGCATATAGGCGGCCTCCGCCGCATCGTGCGGCGTCCGGTCGAAGGCGCGGCAGAGTCGCATCACCAGGGCGGTGCTCGCCTCGACATGCAGCGCCATGTCTGACAGCACCGCCTGCATCAAGGGCTGATCGGCGAGATGCTTCTGGAACACGCTGCGGTGACGGGCGTGATGCAGCGCATGCGCGAGCCCCGAACGCATCAGGCCGACGGAGGCGATCGCGCAATCCTGGCGCGTCAGCTGCACCATCTGGATGATGGTGCGGATGCCCTTGCCCTCCTCGCCGACCCTTTCTGCATAGGCACCGACGAACTCGACCTCGGAGGAGGCGTTGGAGCGGTTGCCGAGCTTGTCCTTCAGCCGCTGGAACTGGATCGCGTTCACCGAGCCGTCGGGCGCAAAGCGCGGCATGAAGAAGCAGGTTAGGCCCGCGTCTGCCTGCGCCAGCACCAGGAACGCATCGCACATCGGCGCCGACATGAACCATTTGTGGCCGGTGATGCGATAAGCATCCCCCTCGCTTACGGCGCGCGTCATGTTGGCGCGCACGTCGGTGCCGCCCTGCTTCTCGGTCATGCCCATGCCGAGCGTCATGCCGCGCTTTTGCCACCACGGCACGAAGCTGGGATCATAACTCCTCGTCGACAGCACCGGCATCACGCGCGCGAGCAGATCGGGCTGCATCGCCAGCGCGGCCACAGAGGCTCGTGTCATCGTGATCGGGCAGAGATGGCCGGTCTCGACCTGCGCGGCGATATAGAACTTTGCGGCGCGGATGACCTCCGCCGCATCGCCAGCGGGCTTTCCATCCGCCGTCCACGTCGAATTGTGCAGGCCCGCATGCGCACTGTGCGCCATCAGCTCGTGATAGGCCGGATGAAACTCGACCTGGTCGCGGCGATTGCCCTTGGCATCGAAGCTGCGCAGCTTCGGCGTGTTCTCGTTCGCGACGCGTCCGCGATCGGCCATCGTGGCCGAGCCCCAGTGCTTGCCGAACTCCGACAGCTCCCGTTCCGCCGCCGCGCCGCCATTGGCCCTCACCGCATCGACCAGCGGACGGTCGGCCGCGAACAGGTCGACGTCCTCGAACGGCGGCGACTGGTTGAAGACCTCGTGGGTCGCAAAGCTCGGCCGGATCATATGCGCCTCCTCGAACCGGACCTTAGTTCCGCCGCGGCTGGATCGGGAAATCATAGGCTGCCCCGCCCGCCCCCGGCAGCGAAAAATGCCACCACTCCTTCGAATAGTTCACAAAGCCTTGCCTGGCCATCGCAGCCACCAGCCGCTTGCGCCAAGCGCGTTGCTCCGCATTGATCGACTGTGCCGCAGTATGCCCCTTCGCGTCGGTACAGTCGTAACCAGTGCCCATGTCGACGCTGCCCTCCGGCGCCCGCGCCTCGGCTGGCGCCGTGCAATCGGCATAGGCCTTTGATGGGTCGTATTTGGCGGAATTCTCGGCCTTGAGATCGACCAAAGTGAGATCGAGTGCCGCCCCGGTCGAATGCTGCGAGCGGCTCGCGATGTAGCCGAGCCGAAATAGCTCGCTCTTGGGAATCTTCGGATTGTAGCGCCGCTCGGCGGCAGTCTCGTGGCCGTTCTGCGACCACTTCATCATGTCGCGCGAGGCCCGTGCCGGCCGGTAGCAGTCGAACATTTTGAGCGAGAGATGTTGCGCGGCCAGTTCCTCCTGAACCGCCTTCAGCCGCAGCCCGACCTCGCGCTTCACCACGCATTCGCCGGCGCTATAGCCGGCGAGCGGCCGGCCGACGAAATTGTTCGAGGTGGCGTAGCGGATGTCCTGGATGATGCGGGGCTCGACGTCGCGCAGATAGACAAAGTCGCCGGGGAGTGGTTGGGCCCAGGCGGATGAGCTCATGATGATCGATATAAATGCAGCAAGAATTGGTTTCACGATGCCGTCCCATCCTTCGTCATTCCGGGGCGGCTCGAAGAGCCGAACCCGGAATCTCGAGATTCCGGGTCTGGCGCTTACGCGCCATCCCGGAATGACTGAGCGGGTGACAGATCAGGGGATAACTCACTTGCCCATCTTTGCCCCTTGCTCCCCCCGCCGTCGCCCCCTATAGCTCTGCTTTTAATGACATCGAAATCGACCTTCGTCCTCGGCCACCGGCATTTGCTGGGCATTGAGGGCCTTTCCGCGGCCGACATTACCGGCCTCCTCGACCTGTCCGAAGAATATGTCGAGCTCAACCGCCAGGTTGACAAGAAGCGCACCGTCTTGCGTGGACGGACGCAGGTGAACCTCTTCTTCGAGGCTTCCACCCGGACCCAGTCCTCGTTCGAGCTCGCCGGCAAGCGCTTAGGTGCCGACGTCATGAACATGTCGGTGTCCTCGTCCTCGATCCGCAAGGGCGAAACCCTGATCGACACCGCGGTGACTTTGAACGCGATGCACCCGGACATCCTGGTGGTGCGCCATCACGCCTCCGGCGCGGTGGAACTGCTGGCGCGCAAGGTCGACGGTTCCGTGATCAATGCCGGCGACGGCGCGCATGAGCACCCGACCCAAGCGCTGCTCGACGCGCTCACCATCCGGCGCAACAAGGGGCGGATCGAAGGCCTTGTGGTCGCGATCTGCGGCGACGTGCTGCATTCGCGCGTCGCCCGCTCCAACATCATCCTGCTCAACACCATGGGCGCCCGCGTCCGCGTCGTCGGCCCTTCCACGCTGCTGCCGCCCGGCATCGAGCGGATGGGCGTCGAGGTCGCGCGCGACATGCGCGAGGGCCTGGAAGGCGCCGACATCGTGATGATGCTGCGGCTCCAGCGCGAGCGCATGAACGGCTCGTTCGTGCCTTCGTCATCGGAATATTTCCACTACTTCGGGCTGGACCAGAAGAAGCTCGCCTACGCCAAGCCGGATGCATTGGTGATGCATCCCGGTCCCATGAACCGCGGCGTGGAGATCGACTCGATCGTGGCCGACGGCGCCCAGTCCCTGATCCGCGAACAGGTGGAGATGGGCGTCGCCGTGCGCATGGCCGTGCTGGAAGCGCTCGCCCGCAACCTGCCGAACGCGTGATGCCGATGTTGACCGACCGCCGCCCCATCCTGCTCGCCAACGCCCGCGTCGTCGACCCCTCCAGGGATTTCGACGGCATCGGGGACGTCCTCATTGCCGACGGCACCATCCGCGAGACCCGCCGCGGCATTGGCGCAGCCGGCGTGCCTGAAGGCACCGACATCATCAACTGCTCCGGCAAGATCGTGGCGCCAGGCCTGATCGACTTGCGCGCCTTCGTCGGCGAGCCCGGTCTCAGCCACCGCGAGACCTTTGCCTCGGCGAGCCAGGCCGCCGCGACCGGCGGCATCACCACCATCATCTGCCAGCCCGCCACCTCGCCGGTCATCGACAATTCGGCGACCGTGGACTTTGTGATGCGCAGAGCCCGCGACACCGCGATCGTCAATATCCAGCCGATGGCGGCGCTGACCAAGGGCATGCTCGGCGAGGAGATGACCGAGTTCGGCCTCTTGAAGGCCGCCGGCGCGGTCGCCTTCAGCGACGGCGACCGAAGCGTGACCAACGCCCAGGTGATGCGACGCGCGCTGACCTACGCCCGCGACTTCGACGCGCTGATCGTGCATCACACCGAGGATCCCAACCTCGTGGGCGAAGGCGTGATGAACGAGGGCGAGTTCGCGACCCGGCTCGGGCTGATGGGCATCCCGAATGCCGCCGAAGCCGTCATGCTGGAGCGCGACTTACGCCTCGTTGCACTCACCGGCGGCCGCTACCACGCGGCGTCGCTGACCTGCATCGACTCCCTCGAGATCCTGGAGCGCGCCCGCGACGCCGGGCTCGCCGTCAGCGCCTCGGTCTCGATCAATCATCTGGCGCTGAACGAGAACGACATCGGGCCCTACCGTTCGTTCCTGAAACTGTCGCCGCCCCTCCGGACCGAGGACGACCGCCGCGCGGTGGTGGCGGCGCTCGCCTCCGGGCTTCTCGACGTCATCATGTCCGACCACAATCCGCAGGACGTCGAGGTCAAGCGCTTGCCGTTCGCGGAAGCCGCCCCCGGCGCCGTGGGGCTCGAGACCATGCTGCCGGCGGGCCTCCGCCTCGTGCACAATGGCGAGATGGAACTGAAGACGCTGATCCGCGCAATGTCGACGCGGCCGGCCGAGTTGCTCGGGCTACCAGGCGGAACCTTGCGCGTCGGCAGCCCCGCGGACGTCATCGTGATCGACCCCGATACGCCCTGGGTGGTCGATCCGGCCGACCTGAAATCGCCCTGTAAGAATACCCCGTTTGATGAGGCCCGCTTTACAGGCCGCGTCGTGCGCACCATTGTCGGCGGTCGGACGGTCTACGAGTATGTCGGACATGGGTGATCGTTCGGCACGGAGACCCAGTCTTTGGAGATGCCGCCATGGGGCTTGAAGCATTCCTGCCGGTGGCCTTCGTCATCGGCTATCTCCTCGGCTCAATTCCGTTCGGGCTGATTCTCACCAAACTCGCGGGCACGCAGGATATCCGCTCGATCGGCTCCGGCAGCATCGGCGCCACCAATGTGCTGCGCACGGGACGCAAGAGCCTTGCCGCGGGCACCCTGCTGTTCGACGCGCTCAAGGGCACCGTGGCCGTGGTGATCGCCGGCTATCTCGCAGGTCCCAATGCCGCCATGGTGGCCGGGCTCGGCGCGTTCCTGGGCCATCTCTTCCCGGTCTGGCTCAAGTTCAAAGGCGGCAAGGGCGTGGCCGTCTACATCGGCATCCTGCTCGGCCTGTTTTGGCCTGGCGCCGTCGTGTTCTGCCTGCTCTGGCTGGCAACCGCCTTCACCACCCGCTATTCCTCGCTGTCGGCGCTGGTGGCGGCGTTCATCACGCCGATGTTCCTGTGGTGGTTCGGGCACCTGGCATTGTCTGCTTTATCAGCAGTGCTGACGCTGCTGCTGTTCTACGCGCACCGCGAGAACATCAAGCGCTTGCAAGCGGGCAAGGAAAGCCGGATCGGGGAGAAGGCCTAGAGCGTTTCGAGCGAAGTGGATGCCGGTTCGCGTCAAGAAATCGCGTCAGAACAAGAATCCAAAGCCGGGCATCTACGGATACCGAAACGGCCCTTCTGCATTATATGCAAAATCCTGTTCGCAACTTGCGGCCGAATCGCGGTTGTGTTGGCAAGCGGGTTCCGAGCCTGTCATGCTGACAGCCTGTCATCCCGACAGTGAAATGGTGGCGGTTGCTCAGAATGAGCGAGAAGATTGTCGACGCGCATGACGGGGTTGGTTCGCGGGGTGCTTCCGGCACCGCAGCGAGCCGATTGCTTTCGATGACCAATATCTGGTCCGATGCGCCCTCGCCGCGTGTCGACACGCCTGCGCCCGTTTCATCGCAGGCGCCGCAGCCTGAGCCCCCTACGAAAGCCGACGCTCCGCTCGATATCGTGGTGAGGAAGGCTGTACCGGGCGTGACCGCGCGTGCACATTCCGCCCAATGGCCGCCGCGAAAGCTCTCGCTGGCGCTGCAGGGCGGCGGCACTTTTGCGGCCTTCACCTGGGGCGTGCTCGAGCGGCTGCTGGAAGAGCCTGATATCGCGATCGACACCATCAGCGGCGCCAGCGCCGGCGCCATCAACGCGCTGCTGCTCGCCTCCGGCTTTGCCGAAGCTGGCCGCGAAGGCGCCCGCGCCCGGCTGAATCGGTTCTGGCTCCGGCTGATGCACGAAGCCTCGTTTCGCGCGCTGATGTTGGTCGGCGGCTTCTCGCCGGCGGGAAGCTCGGTCGCGTTCGGGCCGACGCTGCGCTCCGGTCACTTTGATCCGTTCGATCTCGATCCGCTGCGGCAGGCTCTGTCGCGCGACATCGATTTCGCCGCCCTGCGCCATCCGAACTGCCCGAAGCTTCTGATCGCAGCGACGCGGATCCGCGACGGCCAGCAGCAGATCTTCCGCAACGAGGCAATTACCACCGACGTCGCGCTGGCCTCGACCTGCCCGCCGCTCGTCCACTGCGCCGTCGAGATCGACGGCGAGGCCTATTGGGACGGCGGCCTTGGCGGCAACCCGCCGCTGCTGCGGCTGGCTCAGGACACGACGACCGCCGATGTGCTGCTCGTCCAGGTCACGCCGGCGCGCGACAGCTACGTACCGATCACACTCGCCGCGATCGACCGCCGGCTCGACCAGATCGCGGCGAACGCCGCCCTCAATGCCGAGATCGCCGCGATCGAATGGGCGCAGTCGCAAGCCGCGCCGTCCTTGCGGCTCTCCAGGATCGCGGCAGAAGATTCCGTTGACGGGCTGGCGCAGCGCTCATCCACCGATCTCGGCCGCGGCTTCATTCGCCTGCTGCACCGGAGCGGCCGCGAGGCCGCCGAGCGCTGGATGAAGCAAGGTGCAGCTAGCAGCGCAGCGCCGGCTGCTGCATCCGGCCATCGCATTGCTGCCCCCGAACCCGCGCTAGCCTGATTTCGCCAGCGCCTCCTCCAGGAACCAGGCCGCCGCAAGTGCGCGCGGATCGTTGCCGAAACGCGCGATCACCTGCACGCCGATCGGCAGGCCGCCGACCTTCAGCACCGGCACGTTGACGCAAGGATTGCCCATCAGGGTCCAGAGCCTGTTGTAACGGGGATCGCCCGTGGTCGCGAGCTCCTTGGCGGGCGCGGTGCCCGGCGCGGAATAGGTCAGGAGCACGTCGACGCCTTCGAACAGCTCACCGAGCTCACGGCGGCCGCGGCGGCTGATCCGCCGCGCTTCGTCATAGTCCTGCGGCGTCAGGCCAACCGTCGCATCGAGACTGGCACGCAGCATCGGCGCGATCTCGTCGTGGCGTTCGGAAAACTCCCAGGCCAGCGCGCGATGCGCCTCGAAATCCTGAATGATCGGATGGATGCGCCAGGCCTCCTGCACCGCTTCGGGCAGATCGATGGTCTGCACGCTGGCGCCGGCGCGCGTCGCCGCCTTGATCGCGGCTTGCAGCCCCTCTTCGGCCGCCGGCTCCACTGCGCCGGCGAATTCCTGCCTGACCACGCCGATGCGCGGCGACGTCGCGGCGGCAATGCCGGAGAATTCGCCGCGCCCCGTCATCGCCAACAGCCCGCGCGCGAGATCTTCCACGCGCGCGCCGAACAGGCCGACCGTATCGAGCGCCCACGAGTAGCACTTCACACCGACCGTCGGCAGCATGCGGAACGACGGCTTGATAGCAGCGGTCCCGCAATAGGCGGCGGGACGGATCACCGAGCCACCGGTCTGGGTGCCCAGCGCCAGCGGGATCATGCCGGCGCCGACGGCTGCCGCCGAACCGGAGGATGAGCCGCCCGGAGAATGGCCGAGATTATGCGGATTGCGCGTCGGGGTGGGATCGCGCGAGGCGAACGCCGTGGTCGTGGTTTTGCCGATGATGGTTGCCCCGGCCCGCTTCAGCATCATCACGACGGGCGCATCCGAGCGCGGCTGCCACCCGCGATAGATCTCCGAGCCCATCTCGGTCGGGAAATCGGCGGTATCGATGATGTCCTTGATCCCGATCGCGATGCCGCGCAGCGGACCGGCGCTTTGCGCCTTCGCGGCCTTGTCGTGGCGGACGAAGGCGCGGACGTCCTTCTCCTTGGCCTCGATCGCCGCATGCGATTGCGCGATCGCGGAATCGGGCGACAGCTCCCCCGCTTCGATGCGGCGCTGGAGGTCGGCGAGTGAGATCATGGCAAATCCTTCTTATTGGCATCGCTTTTAGCATCGGGGCGGGGTCGCGCAAGCGCACGTCACTGTTGCGCAACGCCCTCAGGTTGTTCCATGCTGTGCCTGCAAGGAGACGCCGTGGACGCCATCAATCCAAGCGTGGAGCTGACCGAGTCTGAGCGGATCGACCGCCTGCGGCTGATCCGCTCAGACAATGTGGGCCCGCGCACCTTCCGTTCGCTGGTCGATCATTTCGGCACCGCGCGCGCCGCGCTGGAGCGGCTGCCAGATCTGGCGCGCCGCGGCGGCGCGGCGCGATCGGGGCGCATCTGTAGCGCCGATGAAGCCAAGGCCGAGCTCGCCGCAAGCCGCAAGTTCGGCATCGCCTGGCTCGCGCCCGGTGAAGATGGCTATCCGGCGCGGCTCGCAACGCTGGACGATGCACCGCCTTTGCTCGCCGTGCGCGGCGACACGAAAAGCTTGATGCGGCCGATGATCGCGATCGTCGGCTCGCGCAATGCTTCCGGCGCCGGGCTGAAGTTTGCCGGGCAGCTTGCGCGCGAGCTCGGCGAAGCCGGTTTTGTCATCATCTCGGGTCTCGCCCGCGGCGTCGACCAGGCCGCGCATCGCACGAGCGTCGCAAGCGGCACGATCGCCGTGCTCGCCGGCGGGCATGATTGCATCTATCCGCCCGAACATACCGATTTGCTCGCAGCGATCCTCGACCATGAGGGCGCGGCAATCTCCGAAATGCCGCTCGGCCACGAGCCGCGCGCCCGCGACTTTCCCCGCCGCAACCGACTGATCTCCGGTGCGTCGCTCGGCGTGATCGTGGTGGAAGCGGCGCACCGCTCGGGCTCGCTGATCACCGCGCGCATGGCGGCCGAACAGGGCCGCGAGGTATTCGCGGTTCCCGGCTCGCCGCTCGATCCGCGCGCCGCCGGCACCAACGATCTGATCAAGCAGGGCGCAACCCTCGTCACCGAGGCCGCCGACATCATCAACGCGGTGCAGCCGATCATGGAGCGGCCGCTGATGCATCCGGCAGGCGAGCCCGACAGCGAGCCGTTCGAGAGCGATCCGCAAGGCCACGACCGCGACCAGATCACCGCCCTGCTCGGTCCTGCCCCGATCTCGATCGACGATCTCGTGCGGATGTCCGGCGCCTCGCCCGCAATCGTGCGCACCGTGCTCCTGGAGCTCGAATTGGCCGGAAAGCTGGAGCGTCACGGCGGCGGATTGGTGTCGCTGCTCTAGCCGTCGGTGCGCACGTCGAAGCGCAAGCGCGCGGCCGCGATCCGCCCCTGGTGCGCCGTCGCCGCGGGGCTACAACCAAGCGCCCTGAATGCCCAGGATGATGGCTATCAGCGAAATAAACAGTCCGATGCCGGCGAACAGAGCGGTCCCGATGAGCTCGGACTTGTCGGTCCGTTTGCCGGGAATGGCAGAATCTTCGGTGTAAACACGCGGTGCTGAAATCGACGAAGAAATAGGGGCTGCTTTCGGCATAACGGGCTCCCTTAAAATGAGTCTTCTGACCCCCTGCCCTTAAGAACGTCTTGGCAGTACGCGCGAAGGTTCAACGCCTCACGCAAAGGTTTTCGAAATGCATCCCCCGAGGCGTAGGAACCGGCCGGCGCAACCGCTTCCCGTTGCGCTGGCCGATTCAATTTGCACTTGATTTGATTAGCCCCGATAGATCGGCGCGCCGCTCGGAGATGCGACCGCGCCGCCGTCGACGAAGATCTCCTGGCCCTGCACATGCGCGGAATCATCGGAAGCGAGGAACAGCACGGTCTTTGCAACGTGATCCGTTTCGCCGATGCGCCCGAGCGGCGTCGAGAGCGCGATGCGCCTCTCGAATGCCTTCTCGGCCTCGGGCGTCGCCACCGCAGGTCCCCAGATCGGTGTGCGGATCGCGCCCGGCGCGACCACGTTGACGCGGATGCCGCGCGGCGACAGTTCCGAGGCCATGGTCCGCGCCATGGCGCGAACGCCGGCCTTCGCGGCGCCGTAAGCCGAGTAGCCGGGAATGCCGAGCACCGAGATCACCGAGCCGTTGAGGATGATCGAGGCATTGTCGTTAAGGTAGGGCAGCGCGGATTGAACGGTGAAGAACACGCCGGTGAGGTTCGTGCGGATCACGGTCTCGAAGATCTCAAGCGTGGCTGAGCCGAGCGGCGTGCCGCCGGCGATGCCGGCATTGGCGAAGACGATGTCGACCTTGCCGAACTTGTCCGCGCCCTTCTTGATCGCGGCTTCGGTCGCGGCGATGTCGGTGGCGTCGGCAACCAGCGCAAGCGCGTTCGGCCCGAGCTCTTTCGCAGCGGCCTCCAGCGTCCCCTTGTTGCGGCCGGTGATCACCACCTTGGCGCCCTCGGCCACGAACAGCTTTGCGGTCGCAAGGCCAATGCCGCTGTTGCCGCCGGTAATCAGGGCCGTCTTGTTCTTCAATCTCACGCTCGCCTCCAGTGGTTGCATTATGAAACTAAGTTGCCATCTAGGACAAATGGTTTATGATGCAACCACACAAGCGCGTGATCGGCGCGGAAGGCGGGCGAACGCGACAGGACGAAAGACAATGGTGAGACGAACGAGCTTCGACGGCGATTCCTGCCCGATCGCACGGTCGTTGGAGGCGCTTGGCGACTGGTGGTCGCTGCTGATCATCCGCGAGGCACTGTTGGGCGTACGGCGCTTCGGCGAATTCCAGAGCAAGCTCGGCATGGCCAAGAACATTCTGGCCGCGCGCCTGCGGTCACTCGTCGAGCACGGCATTCTGGCGACCGCCCCCGCTTCCGACGGCAGCGCCTACCAGGAATATGTGCTGACGCCGAAGGGCCGCGGCACCTTCCCGGTGCTGGTGGCGCTACGGCAATGGAGCGAGGAGTTCGACGATCACCCCGACGAGATCGCGACCATTCTGGTCGATCGCGCCAAGGGCCGCCCGGTGAAGAAACTCGAATTGCGCGCCGAGGACGGCCGCCTGCTCAGCCCGGCGGACACCATGTTGAAGCCGCGGCCGGCGCCGCGGCGCAGATCGGCGTAGCTGCGGCGCACCGCCCCAACCCCCATCATTGCGATGGGGTCCTGGCGACAAGGCAATCCACACTGCTCCCGCGGAAAGATTCTGGATTTGCTTCGCTATGCGCGCAAATGAGGACGCGGGGGACTTGTACAAATTCGAGACGGCGTCAAAGATGGCTTGGACACCGCAAACTGGCACCACCATGCCCCTGCTCGCTATCGTCTATTTTTCCATCTCCGGCACCACAGAAACGCTAGCGCATGCGGTGGTGCGCGGCGCGGCTGAGATGGCACAGATCGCGCTTTGTCGGATCGCCGGCGACGACATCGTGTCAGGCCGCTTCCAGAATGAGAGACTACTGGAGACGATTGACGGCGCGAGCGCCATTGCATTTGGCAGCCCGACCTATATGGGCGGACCGGCAGCGCAATTCAAAGCCTTCGCTGACGCCTCAAGTGACCGATGGACTCGCCAGCGATGGGCCAACAAGATCGCAGCCGGATTCACGACCGGCGCGTGCGCAGGCGGCGATCAACTGCACACATTGACCTACTTTTCCATTCTCGCTGCGCAGCACGGCATGCTCTGGTGCGGGCTGGATATCCCGGGCGGAGAGGATCCGAGCAACCGCAATCGCTTGGGCAGCCAGCTTGGCCTGGCGACGCACTTGATCAACGGCACCTTGCCTCAGAGCGATTTGAGCACGGCCGAATATCTCGGCCAGAGACTGGCTCGGATGGCAGGCCGCAACAGTTAACTGCCCTCATTGCCTCCAGCGACGAGCGCCACGCGCGCGCAGGGATGACTGAACTGATAGAGGCGCAGATCTCACGACAGCTTGCGCTTGCTCCGCAATCTCAGATGCTCGTCGGCCTCGAGCTGGGTCATGCCCAATAAATAATGCAACATGTGCAGCTTGTGGCGCTCGGCGAGCTTGCCCAGGGCGGCCGTCTGCTCCGCGATGAAGGCGACCGCCTCATCCGCCCCGCCTTCCCCCGGTTCCTCATTGCGCGAGCCTCCCGGCGCGCCTGATCCGGCGCGCGCCCGTTTCCTTGCTGGCTTAGCCACCAGACCCCACCCCGAATCCATGCCCCGCAGAAACCTTACGCCGACATCGGTCGCAACTCCAAGGTGGTATTTTGCAACTTTTTCGATATGAAACTTTTCCCATCACTGCGGCCTTCAACACGCCCCGATTTGACAGGGACGGCCTCACCACCCATGTTCGGGTCGAAACGGCCGACCCGAATCCTTTGGTTTTCGGCCCAAGATTTTCCCGTAAGTTACTGGAACTACATGAATATCGTTATTGTGGAGTCGCCGGCGAAAGCCAAGACGATCAACAAATATCTGGGCTCGTCCTACGAGGTCCTGGCTTCGTTCGGCCATGTCCGCGACCTCCCCGCCAAGAACGGTTCCGTTGATCCTGACGCCAATTTCAAGATGATCTGGGAGGTCGACCCGAAGGCCGCCGGGCGGCTAAACGATATCGCGAGATCGCTGAAGGGCGCTGACCGCCTGATTCTCGCCACCGACCCCGATCGTGAGGGCGAGGCCATCTCCTGGCACGTGCTGGAGGTGATGAAAGAGAAGCGCGCGCTGAAGGACCAAAAGATCGAGCGCGTGGTGTTCAACGCCATCACCAAGCAGGCTGTCACCGACGCGATGAAGCATCCGCGCCAGATCGACGGCGCCCTGGTCGACGCCTATATGGCGCGCCGTGCGCTCGACTATCTGGTCGGCTTCACCCTCTCCCCCGTGCTGTGGCGCAAGCTGCCGGGCGCGCGCTCGGCCGGCCGCGTGCAGTCGGTGGCGCTGCGCCTCGTTTGCGATCGCGAGCTCGAGATCGAGAAGTTCGTCGCGCGCGAATATTGGTCGCTGGTCGCGACCCTGCTGACCCCGCGCGGCGATGCCTTCGAGGCCCGCCTCGTCGGCGCCGACGGCAAGAAGATCCAGCGCCTTGACATCGGCACCGGCGCGGAAGCCGAAGACTTCAAGAAGGCGCTGGAAGCGGCCGCCTACGCCGTGACCGCGGTCGATGCCAAGCCCGCGCGGCGCAATCCGCAGGCGCCCTTCACCACCTCGACGCTGCAGCAGGAAGCCAGCCGCAAATACGGCTTTGCGCCGGCGCACACGATGCGCATCGCCCAGCGGCTCTATGAAGGCATCGACATCGGCGGGGAGACCACCGGACTCATTACCTATATGCGTACCGACGGCGTGCAGATCGCACCTGAAGCGATCACCCAGGCGCGTAAGGTGATCGGCGAGGATTACGGCAACGCCTATGTGCCCGACGCTCCCCGCCAGTACCAGACCAAGGCCAAGAACGCCCAGGAAGCGCACGAGGCGATCCGCCCGACGGATCTGTCGCGCCGGCCCGACAGCATGAGCCGCAAGCTCGATTCCGATCAGGCGAAACTCTACGAGTTGATCTGGAAGCGCACCATCGCAAGCCAAATGGAAGCGGCCGAGCTCGAGCGCACCACGGTCGACATCACCGCGAAGGCCGGCGGCCGTACGCTGGAGCTGCGCGCCACCGGTCAGGTCATCAAGTTCGACGGCTTCCTCGCGCTCTACCAGGAAGGCCGCGACGACGAGGAGGACGATGATTCCCGCCGCCTGCCCGGCATGAGCGCCGGCGAAGCCCTGAAGCGGCAGTCGCTCGCCGTCACTCAGCATTTCACCGAGCCGCCGCCGCGCTTCTCGGAGGCATCCCTCGTCAAGCGCATGGAAGAGCTCGGCATCGGCCGTCCCTCGACCTATGCCTCGATCCTCCAGGTTCTGAAGGACCGCGGCTACGTCAAGCTGGAGAAGAAGCGCCTGCACGGCGAGGACAAGGGCCGCGTCGTGATCGCGTTCCTCGAAAGCTTCTTCAGCCGCTATGTCGAATACGATTTCACCGCGGGCCTCGAAGAGCAGCTCGACCGCATCTCGAACAACGAGATCTCCTGGCAGGAGGTGCTGAGGGATTTCTGGCGCGACTTCATCGGCGCCGTCGACGAGATCAAGGACCTGCGCGTCGCGCAGGTGCTGGACGTGCTCGACGAGATGCTGGGCCCGCACATCTACCCGCCGCGCGCCGATGGCGGCGACGTCAGGCAATGCCCGAATTGCGGCACGGGCCGGCTCAACCTCAAGGCCGGCAAGTTCGGCGCCTTCGTCGGCTGCTCGAACTATCCGGAATGCCGCTACACCCGCCAGCTCGCCGCCGATGGCGAAGCCAGCGCCGACCGCTCGCTCGGCCAGGATCCCGACACCGGCTTCGATGTCTGGGTCAAGGCCGGCCGCTTCGGCCCCTACATCCAGCTCGGCGAGCAGAAGGATTATGCGGAAGGCGAGAAGCCGAAGCGCGCGGGCATTCCGAAGGGCACCTCGCCCAGCGATGTCGACCTCGAGCTTGCGCTGAAATTGCTGTCGCTGCCGCGCGAGATCGGCAAGCACCCCGAGACGGGTCAGCCGATCACCGCCGGCCTCGGCCGCTTCGGGCCCTTCGTGAAGCACGACAAGACCTATGCGAGTCTCGAAGCCGGCGACGAAGTGTTCGACATCGGCCTCAATCGCGCGGTGACGCTGATCGCCGAGAAGGCGGCGAAGGGCCCGAGCCGCCGCTTCGGCGCCGATCCCGGCAAGACGATCGGCGATCATCCGACGCTCGGCACCGTCACCGTGAAGAGCGGCCGCTATGGCCCCTATGTCGCCGCAGGCGGTGTCAACGCGACGATCCCGGCCGAGTTCGAAAAGGATGCCATCACGCTGCCGCAGGCGATCGCGCTGATCGACGAACGCGCGGCCAAGGGCGGCGGCAAGACCAAGCCGAAGAAGGCGGCAAAGCCCGCCAAGGCCAAGAAGACTACAGAGAAGGCTGCGGACGGTGAGGACGCCGCGCCGAAGCCGAAGAAGCCGGCCGCGAAGAAAGCCCCGGCCAAATCGAAAACCGAATCCACCAGCAAGGCGCGCGCCGCCGTCTCGTCGACTGCCAAGACGTCGCCGACCAAGGCGGCCCCCACCAAGGCCCCGGCCAAGAAGAGTGCCGGCAAGAATTAGAGGTTAAGTGAAACGCAAGAATGACCATGGCTTTCCCGACAGGGCAGCCATCGTCGCCTTCATCAAGGCAAACCACGGAGAGGTCGGGACCCGCGAAATTGCGCGCGAGTTCGGCCTGAAGAACGCCGATCGCGCCGAGCTCAGGCGCATGCTGCGCGAGCTCGCCGACGACGGCATCATCAAGAAGAAGCGCCACAAGATCTCCGAGCCCGACACGCTGCCGCCGACGCTGCTCGCCGACATCACGGGCCGCGACTCCGACGGCGAATTGATCGCCTCCCCCGCCGAATGGGACGAGGTCGAAAGCGGCGAGCCGCCAAAAATCCTGATCGAGATGCCGCGCCGGCCCAAGCCTGGCACGGCCGCCGGTGTCGGCGACCGCGCATTGCTGCGCGTCGAGCGCTCGGACGAGGACGCAGGTCCCGCCTATCGCGGCCGCATCATCAAGGTCATCGACAAGGCCAAGAGCCGTATCCTCGGCGTCTTCCGCAGTCTTTCCGAAGGCGGCGGACGGCTCGTTCCTGTCGACAAGAAGTTCGCCGACCGCGAGCTGAACATCGCGAAGACCGATACACAAGGCGCGCAAGACGGTGACCTCGTCAGCGTCGACATCGTCCGCTCGCGCGGCTTTGGCCTGGCCTCCGGCCGCGTCAAGGAGAGGCTCGGCTCGGTCAAGTCGGAGAAGGCCATCAGCCTGATCGCGATCTATGCCCACGACATCCCGTTGCAATTCTCGCCCGCGGCCGAGCGCGAGGCGGAGGCGGCGGAGCCTGCGAACCTGAAAGGGCGCGAGGATTGGCGCGATGTTCCGCTCGTCACCATCGATCCGCCGGATGCGAAGGATCACGACGACGCGGTCCACGCGCAGCCCGACGACGATCCCAATAACAAGGGTGGCTTCATCGTCAACGTGGCCATCGCAGACGTGAGCTTCTATGTCCGGCCGTGCACCGCGCTCGACCGCGACGCGCTCGATCGCGGCAACTCGGTCTATTTCCCCGACCGCGTCGTGCCGATGCTGCCGGAGCGCATCTCCAACAATCTCTGTTCGCTCGTGCCAGGCGAGCCGCGCGGCGCACTGGCGGTGCGCATGGTGATCGGACCGGACGGCCGCAAGCGCTCGCACAGCTTCCACCGCATCCTGATGCGCTCGGCGGCGAAGCTGCATTATGCGCAGGCACAGGCTGCGATCGACGGTCGGCCCGATGATGCCACCGGCCCGCTGCTCGATCCGATCCTGAAGCCGCTCTACGCGGCTTACGCCTGCGTCAAGCGCGCGCGCGACGAGCGCGATCCGCTCAATCTCGACCTGCCCGAGCGCAAGATCCTCTTGAAGAGCGACGGAACGGTCGACCGCGTCGTCGTCCCGGAGCGTCTCGATGCGCACAAGCTGATCGAGGAGTTCATGATCCTCGCCAACGTCGCCGCGGCGGAGATGCTGGAGAAGAAGTCGCTGCCGCTGATTTACCGGGTGCACGACGAGCCGACGCTGGAGAAGGTCCACGCCCTCAGCGAGTTCCTGGAGACACTGGACGTTCCCTTCACGAAATCAGGCGCGCTGCGCCCGACGCTGTTCAACCGCGTGCTGGCCCAGCTCGAAGGCCACGATTATTACCCGCTGGTAAGCGAGGTCGTGCTGCGCGCCCAGGCCCAGGCGGAATACTCTTCGGAAAACTACGGTCATTTCGGCCTTAACCTGCGCCGTTATGCGCATTTCACCTCGCCGATCCGCCGCTATGCCGATCTCGTCGTCCATCGCGCGCTGGTCCGCGCGCTCGGCCTCGGCGAAGGCGCCCTGCCCGACAGCGCGACGCCCGAATCTCTCGGCGAAGTCGCCGCCCATATCTCACTCACCGAACGGCGCGCGATGAAGGCGGAGCGCGAGACCGTCGATCGCCTGATCGCGCACCATCTCGCCGACCGCATCGGCGCGAGTTTTCAGGGCCGCGTCTCCGGCGTCACCCGCGCCGGCCTGTTCGTCAAGCTCGCCGAGACCGGCGCCGACGGATTGATCCCGATCCGATCCCTCGGCACGGAATATTTCAACTATGACGAGAGCCGCCACGCACTGGTCGGCACGCGCAGCGGCACCATGTATCAGCTCGGTGACGTCGTCGACGTTCGTCTGATCGAAGCAGCTCCCATCGCAGGCGCGCTGCGCTTCGAGCTGCTGTCATCGGCAGGTGAGACCGGCTCCCGCGAACGCAGGCCGTTCCGCCCGCAGCGCAAATCGTCGAAGCCGCATCCGGGACGCAGTCCCGAGCAGAAGCGCAGGCCGGAGAAACAGAAGACATCCGGCAAGAGCAAGAAGGCCAAGGGGAAAAGCAAGAGCGAAGGCAAGGGACAGAAGGGCAAGGCATGGTGACGATGAGCACGGCGCCGAAGATCTGGACGCGCGAGACCGGCCTTGTCGAGAGGCGCGACGTGTGGGCTGCGATGAAGCATGGCTTTCGCGGCCGCTGCCCGCGCTGCGGCGAGGGAAAGCTGTTCCGCGCCTTTCTGAAGACGGCGGACAATTGCGCCAAATGTGACCTCGATTTCACCCCGCATCGCGCCGACGACCTGCCCGCCTATCTCGTGATCGTCATCGTCGGCCACATCGTGGTACCGGCCATCCTCTGGATCGAGACCAACTACACGACGCCGGTGTGGCTCAGTTTCGTGGCCTATCTGCCCTTTACCTTCCTCGCCTCGCTCGCGCTGTTGCAACCCGTCAAGGGAGCTGTGGTCGGCTTGCAATGGGCTCTGCGCATGCACGGGTTTGACGAGAACCCTCCCGATGGTATTCCGCCTGTGTAAGCAAAACAAACAAGAGCGGTTCGGGTGAGGACATGACGGATATTTCGCCGGCAGAGGAGAAGGCTAAAGTTCACGAGGAGAAGGAAGCCGACCACCATCCCTATTTTCGTCCGAGGGATGCAGCGACACTGATCCTGGTCGATCGCAGCGGGCCTATTCCCAAAGTGCTGGTCGGCAAGCGCCACGACAAGGTGGTGTTCATGCCCGGAAAGTTCGTCTTCCCCGGCGGCCGTGTCGACAAGGCCGATTATCGCGTGCCCTGCGCCGCCCCCATTACCGCAGAGCTCGAAGCCAATCTCGCCAAGGGCAGCCCGAAGACCCCTCCCTCGCGCGCCAAATCGCTCGCCATTGCCGCGATTCGCGAAGCCTGCGAGGAGACCGGTCTCTGCCTCGGCCGCAAGGCCGAAGGCAAGGTGCCCAAGCTCGAGGGCCCCTGGAAGCCATTCGCGGATGCCGGCCTGCTGCCTGATCCCTCCGGCCTTTTCCTGATCGCCCGTGCCATCACGCCGCCCGGCCGCGTCAAGCGCTTCGACACCCGCTTCTTCACCGCGGATGCTTCCGCGATCACCCACCGCGTCGAGGGCGTGATCCATGCCGATGCCGAGCTGGTCGAGCTGGTCTGGGTCGAGCTCGGCTCAAAACCGCTCGCAGACCTGCATCCGATGACGCGCAACGTGCTCAACGAGCTCGACACCCGCCTTGCCACCGGCCCGCTCCGCCACGATGCACCGGTGCCGTTCTTCCATTTCTACGGCGGCAAGATGCAGAAGGATGTTTTGAGCTAGGCTCCGCGGCGCTACGGATCATCCGTTATCCGGCACGCGGCTCCCTCCTCCGTCATTCCGGGGCGCGCGAAGCGCGAACCCGGAATCCATTCATCCACCGTCTCCGCAGTTCAATGGATTCCGGGTTCGCGCCCTGAGGCGCACCCCGGAATGACGTGCTGAGAGAGCCGCAAAAAACAAAAAATTCTTCCCGCCTCCCCCAATGGCGGAGTTCCCGCCCGCACCTATGTCTTTTCGAACGACAATGAAGAAGGACACCGGGCGATGGCACAACGGCAACTCAAGCTTGGCGCGTTCATGCGCCCGATCAGCATCCACACCGGCGCCTGGCGCTATCCCGGCGCCTGGCCTGACGCCAATTTCAATTTCGGCCACATCAAGACGCTGATCCGCAAGCTCGAGGCCGGCAAGTTCGACGCTTTCTTCATGGCCGATCACCTCGCCGTCTTGAACATGCCGATCAACGCGCTCAAGCGCAGCCACACCGTGACCTCGTTCGAGCCGTTCACGCTGCTGTCTGCGCTCTCGGCCGTCACCGAGCGCATCGGCCTGATCGCGACCGGATCGACCACGTTCGATGAGCCCTATCACGTCGCGCGCCGTTTCGCCTCGCTCGATCACATCAGCGGCGGGCGTGCGGGGTGGAATATCGTCACCACCTCGAATCCGGACGCGGCGCTCAACTTCGGCCGCGACGATCACATGGAGCACGCCGAACGCTACAAGCGCGCCCGCGAGTTCTACGACGTCGTCACCGGGCTCTGGGACTCCTTCGCCGACGATGCGTTCGTGCGCGACGTCGAGAGCGGCCTGTTCTTCGATCCCGCCAAGATGCACACGCTCGACCACCACGGCAAATATCTGAAAGTGCGCGGTCCCCTCAATATCGCCCGCCCCGTGCAGGGCTGGCCGGTGATCGTGCAGGCTGGCGCCTCCGAAGACGGCAGGCAGCTCGCGGCAGAGACGGCCGAGGCTGTGTTCACCGGCGGCGGCAGCCTCGCCGACGGGCAAAAGCTCTATGCCGACATCAAGAGCCGCATGGCGAAGGTCGGCCGCGATCCCGAGCACCTGAAGATCCTTCCCGGCGCCTTCGTCGTGGTCGGCGACAGCGTCGATGAGGCGAAGGAGAAGCGCGCTTTGCTCGACAGCCGCGTGCACTACGACAGCGCCATCGCCTCGCTCTCGGTCATCCTCGGCACCGACGCCTCCGGCTTCGATCCGGACGGCCCCCTCCCCGATATTCCCGAGACCAACGCCAGCAAGAGCGGTCGCCAGCGCATGGTCGATCTTGCCGCGCGCGAAAAGCTCACCGTGCGCCAGCTCGCCCAGCGCGTCGGCGGCTATGGCGGCCTGTCGTTCGTCGGCACCGCCAAGACCATCGCCGACCAGATGGAGGAATGGCTGGTCGGGCGCGGCTCCGACGGCTTCAACATCATGTTCCCGTTCCTGCCCGCCGGCCTCGACGATTTCGTCGACAAGGTGGTGCCGGAGCTGCAGCGCCGCGGGATTTTCCGCAAAGAGTATGAAGGGGTCACTTTGAGGGAGAATCTGGGCCTGCCGCGGCCGAAAAACCGTTTCTTCGAGGCCTGATCGGGCCGATTTGGGTGGTTTCTGCCCCCTAAAACCTTGACATCAGGCGGTTTCTGGCTAGGTTGCCGGCCAACGCGGGCCGTTTGGCCGGCTCCAGATTTCCTTCATTCTGAGGTTTGAATATGGCCAAAGCGGTCACCATCAAGGTCAAGCTCGTGTCCTCGGCCGACACGGGCTTCTACTACGTCGCCAAAAAGAATTCGCGCACCATGACCGACAAGCTGGTCAAGAAGAAGTATGACCCGGTCGCGCGCAAGCACGTCGAATTCCGCGAAGCCAAGATCAAGTAAGTCGCCGCAGCGTTGCAAAGCTTTGCGGGGCCCCTTCAGGGCCCCGTTTTTATTTTGGCTCTCGCTCTCGGCGCGCTGCAGCGCCTGAGCAAGCCACACAGCGATCCAGGGCCATGGCCCGGCTCTGCAGCACACCGTCGAGGTGCGCTGCGCTGCCTCCGGGGCTGAGCTAATCTGGGCGTGCGGACTTGCAAAACGCCAACACCGCCAGCTCCGGCGGTTTGCCGACCAGCCGCGAGAGCTGCCTCGCAGTTCAGGCCAGCCTTGCTTCAAATCTCCTCCTCAGTCCATTCGAACATTCTGCTGAAGTCACCAGTGTCACATCCCCTTACCCGCACGGAACTCCGAGGAACATAGGCCGTTTTCCCACCTGTTTCGAACCGGGAGACGTGAGCGTGAACCGCCGGCAAGTTCTTCGCGCATCGGCTGCGTTCTCAGTTGCCAATATGCTACTGCGTGCGGGGAAGGCTGAGACGGGCCCCGCCCAGCCGTTCAGCCCGTCCTACGTGCGCGAACTTGCCCGCGCGCTTGCCGCGAAATCATTCACGCCTGCCGACGAGAAGCTGCCGGATGCGCTGAAGAATCTCAACTATGACCAATACCGATCAATTCGCTTCGCGCCTGAGAAGGCGTTGTGGCGTGATGAGAAGCTACCGTTCGAAGTGCAATTTTTTCACCGCGGCTTTTTCTACAAGAACCGGGTCGACATTTTCCAGGTGGTGAACAGGAGCGTCATACCGATCCCGTATCGGCGTGACGACTTCTCGTTCGGAGAGGGTCTCGGACAATGGCCGGATGTCAACATCGGGTTTAGTGGATTCCGCATTCACGCTCCGATCAACAGGCCGGATTACTACGATGAAGTTTGTGTGTTCCTGGGCGCCAGTTACTTCCGAGCAGTCGCTAAAGGACTGACGTATGGCCTGTCCGCGCGCGGACTAGCGATCGATACCGGCGAGAGCAAGGGCGAAGAATTCCCGGTGTTCAAGGCTTTCTGGCTGGAGAAGCCGGTGCCAAATGCCTCGTCCATCGTGGTGCACGCGCTGCTGGACAGCAAGAGCGCGGCCGCAAGCTACCGATTCACGATCCGGCCCGGCCAAAGCACGGTTTTCGACGTCGAGATGGTTCTCTATCCCCGGGTGGACATCGAGCATGCCGGGCTCGCGCCTATGACCAGCATGTACTTCTTCGGGCCGAACGATCGCAAAGATTTTGACGATTTCCGCCCCGCGGTTCACGACTCGGATGGACTTGCGATCTTCAACGGCAGAGGTGAGCAACTCTGGCGTCCCCTCAACAATCCGCACGATCTGCAGGTCAGCAGCTTTGCCGATGTCAATCCGGGGGGCTTCGGGCTGATGCAGCGGGAGAGGAACTTCTTCGCCTATCAGGATCTCGAATCCAACTTCGAAAAGCGCCCAAGCCTATGGTTCGAACCGATCGGAGATTGGGGCGAAGGAGCGGTGAAATTATTCGAGATACCCACCAAGGAGGAGATTCACGACAACATCGCAGCGCTCTGGCAACCCAAGCAGCCGCTGACCGCCAAAAGCGAACACATCTTCACCTATCGGCTGCACTGGGGTCCGGACGCTCCCAAACCGGAGGCCCTCGCACGGTTCACGCGAACGGCGATCGGAAGCCGGGGAGATGATAGCAAACTGTTCGTGCTGGAACTGATGGGGGACCGACTCAAAGGCATCGATGCCAAGACTATCAAAGGTGTGGTGACCGCTGCACAAGCCGAAATCAGCAACATCGTCACGCAACCTAATCCCATGACAGGCGGATGGCGTCTGAGCTTCCAATGCTTGGTCAAGAAGCAAGCCGCCATCGAATTACGAGCTTTCTTGGCGCAAAACGAAGCGCCAGTCTCCGAAGTGTGGACCTATCGATGGACGCCCTGAGGCCGTCGCCGAAGCCCTCGCCGGACGCACCTGGCAGCACATTCCTGCCGCCAGAAAGCCCGCTGCCGATGCTGCCGTGCCGGCTGGATCGCGCGGCTGAAGCTAACCCGTCGCCGGTGCATTCGGGCACCGCCTTGACGCTCCGCCGCCTCTTTATTTTTGCCGGGACTGGGGTGCTGACGCTTGCAGGCGGCTACGGCATGTATGACGTGGTGAAGGTTGGCGGTGTAACCTTCCTCGAGGCGATGCTGCTCGGCTTCTTCCTTGTGCTGCTCGCATGGGTCGCCTTCTCCTTCATGTCCGCGTTCGCTGGATTCCTCGTGCTGCTCACGCGCACCCGGTCTTGTCTGCCGATCGATACGACGGGCCCACTGCCTCGTGTAACCTCCCGCACAGCCATGCTGCTACCCACGTACAATGAGGACCCGCATCATCTCATGGCGCGACTACGCGCCATGTATGAATCAGTTCAAGCTACCGGATGTGGGGACCAGTTCGACTGGTTCTTACTGAGCGATACGAGCGACCCCGACATCTGGATTCGTGAAGAGATGACGTTCATTGGGCTGCGCCGCGCCTGCTGCGCCGCGCGGCTGTACTACCGGCATCGCTCCAACAACATCGCGCGGAAATCCGGCAACATCGCCGATTGGGTCATGAGGTTTGGGTCGGTCTATGATCACATGATCGTTCTCGACGCGGACAGCCTCGTGGAGGGCGACACAATAGTTCGCCTTGTCCACGCGATGGAGTCCCATCCCGCTGCTGCGCTGATCCAGACGCAGCCGGTCATCGTCAACGCGCGCACAATTTTCAGCAGGCTGCAGCAATTCTCGGGGCGTGTTTACGGCCCCATCATTGCAGCCGGCAATGCCTGGTGGCACGGTGGCGACAGCAATTACTGGGGCCACAACGCTATTATCCGGGTGCGGGCGTTCGCTGCGGAGGCCAGCCTGCCGGAGCTGAGCGGTCGTAAGCCTTTCGGGGGTCACATCCTAAGCCATGATTTTGTCGAGGCCGCGTTGATGCGCCGCGCGGGCTGGGCAATCTATCTGGCGCCGGCGCTTGGCGGCAGCTTCGAAGAAGTCCCGCCGTCACTGCTGGACTTTGCGGCAAGAGATCGTCGCTGGTGCCAGGGTAACCTTCAGCATCTCGCAGTCTTGCCCGCGCGCGGGCTACACTGGGTCTCGCGTTTGCATTTGCTTACGGGGATCGGCTCCTATGTCACCGCGCCGCTGTGGTTTCTATTCCTGGTACTCGGCCTGCTGATTGCACTGCAGGCGCATTTCATCCGACCGGAGTATTTTCCCAAAGGCTTCAGTTTGTTTCCGACCTGGCCGCAACAGGACCCGGTGCTTGCCGCCCGGGTCTTTGCAGCGACAATGGGACTTCTGATCCTGCCGAAGCTGCTCGCCTATCTGGTGCTGATCGGCAATCGAAACGAGCGGATCGGATTCGCAGGGAGTCCTCGCGTACTGGCCGGAGTCGTTTGCGAGACGTTTCTTGCGGCTTTGATCGCTCCTTGCATGATGATCCTCCAGACCAAGGCCGTGTTTGAAATTCTAGCTGGCCGGGACGCCGGCTGGCAGGTGCAACGCCGAAGCGATGGCGAGCTGGCGCGCGGCGAAATCTATCGCAAGCTCGCCGGCCCCACGCTCTGCGGACTGGCCCTGTCGCTCAGTGCCTACGCGGTCTCTCTGCCGCTGCTGCTTTGGATGTCGCCTGTCGTGCTGGGTCTTCTGCTTTCAATCCCGTTGGGACTCATGACGTCTGCACGACTGAAGACGCCTGGACTTTTCGCCACGCCGGAAACCAACAACCCGCCCGCTGTGGTGCTCCGTGCAAACGAACTCGCCGCATCTGAGCCCACCGCGATGGCCGGGGCACTACACCAGCTCAGCCGGGATCCGGAACTGCTGGCCGAGCATTTGGGATCACTGTCGCTTGTCAAGCCGCGCAAATTTGGCGCCGTCGAGGTGCCATTGGCGACGGCAACCATCAAGCTCGAGGAATGCCAAAGCTTCGAGGATGCAGCAGCATGGCTCGACAAATCGGAATTGCGTGCCGTTCTTGGCCATCCCACGCTGCTCCAGAGAGTCCTCGAGATGCCTCGCGCAGGTAGGAATGAAGCTGCTTGAAGAGCTCAAACTGGGCCGCTGAGCGATTCTCCGTGGGCGCTGCGTCTTTCGATGACCTCGTCATGAACGCACCCATGACCGACAAGCCGGCCAAGAATTTCCAATCCGGTCGCGTGCAAGCACGTGGAATTCTGCGAAGATTAGGTAAGCTCGCGGCAAGCACGGCTGAGTCAGCCTTGGCCAAAAGAGAAAACGCGGGCATCCGCCGCAAGTGTCGCAAACGAACGCAGCTCAGGTCACATGCTGACCGGAAATCATCACGATCGCTCGCAAAAATTTAATTATTAAATCCGTAAGACCAACTCAGTTAGATATAGATCACCATTTAATAATGAGCCATAATTTTGCCAATTGTGCCGGACGCACGCACAAGGACCTCGGAAGAGACGGCTCCAGCATGCCTGCTGGATGCAGGAGCCGTTTCTTCGAGTGCTTTAGCAGGTTGCAGAGCAGGTGAAGGGATCGAGATCGACCTCTGTCGCTCAGCTGACGGCAGCTAATTACGCTTGATTCAAACCATTGCATTCAAACGATTGCAGGTCTGCTTCGGCAAGCCAGGATTTGGCGCGCTTTACGCCCGAGGTCTCGCGACGCGCGTTGGGCGGGGTGAGAGAGCTGCCAAGCATTCTATATATTGTCTGACCGCATTTGATTTTTGTTGCGACCAATTTAAAGTAGATGTATTTAATAATAATTAACTGCGATTAAGCGCGGATTCTGCATTCCGGAGGGAGCATTCAAGAGTGTGACGGACGGGGGCCGCAGAGTGACTGCGCGCCATGTTCACCAAGAGAGCGCGCTAGCGGCGAATCCGCAAAAGCTCCGACGTCGTCCAGCAAGGAGGCCAAAATGGGCTTAAAGGAATCCTTGGTTCTAGCAAGCGCACTGCTCGTCTGTTTACCGGCTACTCATGCGCCAGCAGCTGCTGTCGCTGCCCCCTCGTACACCTTCGCAGCGAACCCTGACACCCAGCGCGGAATTCAGTTGGCAGCTTTGATTGCGCCCCTCGGTCAAGCGAGGAAGCACGCAGACGCCACTGAGCTGGTGGGCGGCCATCGCGGCAGGTGGAATCAAGGAGGCGGCGGTTGGCATGCAGGGATGCACGGCGCTGGCGGCGGCGGAGGCGGCAAGCGTAGAATGATGGGCTACGGCTTCGACAATACGTTGGGGCGCGGCGGAGGCGGCGGCTGGCATGCCGGGATGCACGGAGCTGGCGGCGGAGCCGGGCGCCGCTAGACTGCAAATCCCTTACACCGAGTACGGCGCGCCCCCCAACGTCGGCGCGAGATGCGGGGTGGGCCGTTGTCGCCTGGAATGACGGGTGCCGGGGGCGCTGCCGGCCGCGGCACAATTGTCTCTTCGCGGGAATTCCATTCTGCGCAGGAGAATTTCAAATGCGATCTTACAGCGCAATCGAAGGTCTCTCAGTCGCTCTGCTTCTGCCGACCTCTCGCAAGCTGATCTTGAGCTGCGTCCTGCTAGGGTCGGCATCGTCTGCCACCGCCCTCACCATGGAAGCGGCTATCGGGAGCTGTCGGATAAAGGTCGGCCGCCCGATTGTTCAGGCTTGCATGCAAGCCGGCGGCGATTTCGGCGGCTGCCGAGCCAGGGCGACCCCACCGGTCCGCGCCTGTGTAGTGGCGGCTCTGAAAGCTGCCAACGGGCGTGCGAATGTCGCGGTTGAGATTCCAGCCGAGGTGACACCCAAACTCGCGCCGGGAGCCTCGCTTCCCTCCGGCTTCATTGCGCCTCCCCGCACGATTTCGGACATCACTGCGATCCTCGACAGTGAAAAGCCCGATCTGAAGGTCATTGAGAGGCTGAGGTCGGCGGCGGACGCATCTCCAACGGGCAAGGAATCGCCGGAGAAGCTGGCGCAATTCTATTTCGATCGTGGCAATGCACGGGCGCAATTAGGACGGCTGGACCAATCGATTGCGGATGCGAACAAGGCTGTTGAAGCAGGACGGGCGGCTTCCGACCCAAGCATGATGGGCCGCCTGATGCAGTTTGCGGGGCAGCAGTATCTCGCAGCCGGCGAACCCAGAAAAGCGCTTGATATCTACCAGCGCCAACTCCGTGACATCGCGAATGCGGCTGGAGGCAAGGGCTATCAATTCAACGCAAATCGGCAGGTTGCCGGCATCCTGATCCAGATGGGCGACATCGCACAGGCGGAAGCCTATCTGCGGCGAAGTTTGAGTGCGATCCAGGAGGCGAGGACGAGCGGTCATCCTGCATGGCGAGCTGCCTATGCCAGATTTGGTCAGTCCTGGGAAGCTGAGGTGGAATTTACTCGCGCCATGATTTTTGAGGCCCGAGGGCAATTCAGCGAGGCCGAAGCTTCTTATCGCACGACAGAGCAGCGCAAGCGCGCCAGCATCAAGGAGATTCTAGCCTCTCCCAACCCGCCATCGGCATCAACGCTGCTGTGGTCGATCGATACCACCGTGCTGAACCTGGCTCGAACGGAGGCGCGCCAGGGAAAGCTGGCGGAAGCGGAAATCGACGCCCGCCGCGCGCTACTTTCCCGCTTGAAGGATGTCGGCAAGTACAACCCGGCTACGCCGCGCTTCATTGTGGGTCTCGCCGGAATGCTCGTTGAGCAAGGCCGCTATCAAGAGGCTACGCAACTGGTGCGGGCCGCGTTGGAAGTCAATGAAGCCTTGGGACTTGCGGAGGACTCACAGCCAACGGTCCAGTTCCTCGCGCAACTCGCGGGAATCCTGACGCTCCAGCGCAAGGGCGTGGAGGCAAATGAGATCTATACACGGATCGACAAGGCCATCGTCAATTGGGAGCCGCAGCGCCGCCAGGTGTTCGAGCTCAATCCTTCGCGTATCCTTTCGCTTTATGCGTCCGGCCAGGTCGACGCGGGCATCAGCGCCGCCGAGCAGTTGCTGAAGAAGCAGATCAGCCGTGTCGGCGAAAGCCATTTTGACGTGGCGTCAGCGCGTGGCACGCTGGCGGTCGGACTGATGCGCGCCCATCGCGATGCGGAGGCGATCCGCGAATTCAGGGCCGCGATCCCCGTCATGATGGCGAACACACGCGAGAACGCCGATGAGGAAAACACGACTGTGACGGCTGCTCGCATCCAGAGGCTGCAAATGACCGTCGAGAGCTATTTTGCTCTGCTCGCTCGCGCGCCGCGAACGGCGGACGAAGTTGGCGAGGAGACATTCAGCCTTGCCGATGCGATCAGGGCTCGCTCGGTCCAGCAGGCCCTGGCGGCGTCCAGCGCCCGCGCGGCCGCAAAAGACTCGGTCCTCGCTGAGCTTGTGCGCAGGGAGCAGGACCTCACCAAGCAGGTCAATGCCCAGCTCGGGCTCCTGAACAATGTGCTCGCAATCCCGACGTCGGAGCGCGATGAAAAAGGCATGCAGCAGATCCAGGCGGCGATTGCGACGTTGCGCGTCGAGCGCGACAAGGCGCGGCTGGAGATCAAGCAGAAGTTCCCGGCCTATGCTGATCTCGTCTCACCCAGGCCACCGACCGTGGCGGAGATTCGGTCGACGCTTGCTGAAGGTGAAGCCGTACTGTCCTTCTACTTCGGTCAAAATGGCAGTTTTGTCTGGGCCGTTCCGAAATCGGGCCCCCTCGCCTTTGCCGCGGTGAAAGCCGGCATTGGCGATATTGAAAGGAAGATCCGCAAGCTGCGCGAGGCGCTTGAGCCGCAGGCAGCGATGATTTCCGACATCCCGCCGTTCGACCTGAAGCTTGCTTATGAACTCTACGAGCTTCTGCTCAAGCCTGTGGAGAGCGGCTGGAAGCCCGCCAAGAATCTGATTGTCATCACCAACGGTGCGCTCGGCCTGCTGCCGTTGTCACTGTTGCCGACCGCGCCAGCCGAAATTGCACCTGATGACGATCCTTTGTTTGTGGGATACCGACACGTGGCGTGGCTGGCCCGCACTCACGCCGTCTCGGCTGTTCCGTCTGCAGCAGCCTTGCGCACGCTGCGCCAATTGCCACCCGGCAAGGCAGGTCGGAGCGAGTTGGTGGCGTTCGGCGACCCATATTTCAACAGGGATCAGCTTGCGGAGGCAGCAGCCGGGCAGGACAAAGTTCAGGTGGCTGATGCTGCTACAGCGGGTCTCACCCGCGGCGTGCCGCTGAAGCGACGCAACAGCCCGGACCTCGATGGCGTCGACAGTGCGGAGTTGGCTCTGCTCCCTCGCCTGCCAGATACCGCTGAGGAGCTGAAGTCGATCGCGCTGGCGCTGCAGGCTGATCCATCGAAGGCGCTGTTTCTGGGCAAGGATGCGGCCGAAAGCGTGGTCAAGAAGTTGAATCTGTCCGGATTCAAGATCCTGGCCTTCGCGACACACGGACTTGTTCCGGGGGAGCTCAATGGTCTGACTCAGCCCGCACTCGCGCTCTCGTCCCCGGCGGTTACCGGCGAGGCCGGTGATGGGCTGCTGACTATGGAAGAGATCCTGGGTCTCAAGCTCGATGCAGATTGGGTTATCTTGTCCGCCTGCAATACCGGTGCCGGCGCAGGAGCCGGCGCAGAAGCCGCCTCGGGGCTCGGTCGCGCCTTCTTCTATGCTGGGACCCGTGCTCTGCTCGTCACGAACTGGTCGGTACATTCGCAATCCGCACGGCAGCTGATCACCGACCTGTTCAAGCGCCAGGCTGACGATCCAACGCTCGGGCGTAGCGAAGCTCTGCGCCAGGCCATGATGGCTCTGGTGGATGGGCCCGGTTATCTCGGCAGCGAAGGCAAAGCGGAATTCGCCTATGCGCATCCGCTGTTTTGGGCCCCGTACACGATCATTGGCGACGGTGGCGTGCGGCAATCGGGTACTGAAGGGAAGGACTGAGCGGCCAGGCAACACAAGGCAGGTCATGAGCAAGATGTGGGTAGGCGCTTTCGCGGTCGGCCTTCTGATCCCGGTGACCCACGCGATGCAACTCATCGTACCCCGAATGTCGATCTCACTCCGCGGGCCAAGCCCTTCATCCGACGTGACGGCATCAATATCCTAGATGCCGAACTGCCGGCGGGCGAATACATACTGAGAGTGGACGTGAAGGACACCGACGGTCGGTCGGCCAGCAAGATCTTCACCCTAAAGGTGGAGCCGTAGTATGCCAATGAGCTGTTTCTATTGCCGATCTGAAAATGCTGAGGGAGCGCTTCTTTGCGCAGCCTGTGCGCGCGACATCGGCGCACAGTCTCGTCACGATCGTCTTCAACATCTCGCCACTCCCACTGCGGCTCGCTTCCGTTGCGATCCCGCTGCTGTTTGGCTTTGCCGCCTATCGCGTCCACAAGGTGTCAGCGAATGGCGCCTTTGTATTGGCGTTCTGCACGACCGCTTTGAGCGTGCAAGCGATGCTCACCGTGACAGGTATTCACGACAAAGTTCCGATCCTTCGAGGGCCTTGGATCGAGTGGCGCGAGGTGATCGAGTATGGCGCAAGTATCCTGCTCGCCTTCGTGTCGGGCAACATTCTCGCGGTCCTGATCTTCCAGGTATTGCCGCGGGTGCTGGCGCAAGGAGGCAAGCCCAACGCGTTTGCGTTTCATGTTGCACGGCTTCTCGGTCAACACGTCGGCGAGGAGCAGCTACGGCTTCGGGCGCGCCTCATCCAGGACCTGATGCACACGGCAGGCCCGCTGGCCGGTGTCGCGATTACTGCCATTGGATCCATCTATGCGGGGCTGAAGGGGATCTTACATAAGGACTTGTTGCTCTGGACTACGCCGCCCTCAACACCGGCGGCTGCGACGGCCGGATCAGCGCGAACGCGACCTGCACCATGCCGCCGGCGAGGCCGAGCGCGACGCCGATGCGTCAAGCCATGGTGTAGGAGCCGAGCGCGTCGCAAGCGACCGGGGTTCTGTGGCGGTGCAATACGATGCGAAGGGCCAGGTGTGGACGGCTCCGGGTCGGCAAGAAGAAGCTGCACTTTGCAGCGGTGGTCGGAGCAGCCATGTGTTCGGCCGCCCTGTGAGGAACGTTGGTGGCGCGTCAGCATTGAGAGGCGTCGGCATTCCAGCCGACTCTCAAGGAGGAGATTCGTCCATGAGGAAGATTCTTATGTCAACGGCGATCAGCGCCGCATTGTTAGCTGTCGGTACATTCGCAAACGCACAAGGAACTTCGACGGCTGGGTCGAGCGGTCATGATACCAAGCAATGCTGGGACGTAGCCAATAAGGTCGTTCGCGACATGAGTGGCACCACTGCAACTGGACCATCTGGAAACACCACGGTCGGTTCAACAACCTCGCCCGGCGCAAGCACTGGCTCTCCTTCCACACCTTCTTCCGCGACCAGCGCCAACGCCAATGCCTCAGCGCGCCCACCTGGAATACCGGACTGCTAGCCTTCCGCTCACGGCGAGTAGACCGTCGCTCGGGTTGTGGCGAGCCCGCCGCCCGCTGTACGGGGGTCTTGCCCATATCGAAAATTGACGCCACCGAGCCGCGCCGCTCATGAACATGTGGCGGCCGGCTTGGATCCGGAATCTTGGCTCCTGCAGAGCGGCGGATCGCTCTTCGCGGGATGCCGCTTTCTGCGTAGCTCTAGGCGACATCCAGACGACGCAGCTATTCGAACGAAAACGTTTATCAAAAGGTAAGCCGGTCTGTCATTTTGCGGCAGGCGCATTTCCGACATTGCACTCCGCGTGATCCGGCGTACTCTATGATCGCAAGCAGAAGTGCAACGACAACCCAACGACGTAGACTTGTAGCTTCTTTGGCGATTTCCGCCGGAGAGACCGAAGCTTGCTGGGAACGCGCGATTAGGGACGAAATCGATAAGGCACTGAGCTGCAAATGCAACCTCACGGTCAGCTCTTGAAAAATGCAGGTCAATAAACAAAAGCGGGAGGACGTATACATGAAGAGGCGGTGGCGCAAATCTGGTTTACCTCTTGTTGCCATTGGCGCGACACTGATTGTGTCGTCAGCATTGGCTCAATCCGTGGATACAGCTCGGATCGAGGCCGCTGGTCAGAATGATTGGCTGACCTATCACGGCTCGTACAAATCCTATCACTACAGCCCGCTGGCGCAGATCAACGCAAGCAACGTCGGCAATCTGGGTGTTGCCTGGATCCATATTCCCGGACGCTCGACGCGCGGCCTGCAATCAATGCCGCTCGCGGCCGACGGCGTGCTTTATTACACGGGCTCCTACAGCCGGGTTTTTGCGCTTAACGGCGCGACCGGCGAGGTGATCTGGTCCTATTTCCCTGAGCTCGACGAGGCGCTGATCGCGCGCCAGACCCATTCCCCCTACAATCGCGGCTTGGCGCTCGGCGAAGGCAAGGCCTTTGTCGGCACGATGGACGGCCGTCTGATCGCACTCGATATGAAGTCAGGGAAGGTTCTCTGGGATACCAAGCTGATCGATTCGCAAAAACTTACAGTCGGTTTCACCGGTGCGCCGCTTTACGCCAAGGGTACCGTGATCATCGGCTCGCAAGGCGGAGAGTGGCCGGGCCGCGGTCCGATATTTGCTGTCGATGCCGCCACCGGCAAAAAGAAGTGGGAGTTCCTGACGGTCGCCGGCACCGATGAAGCGATGAAGTCCTGGGGAAACGATTCCTGGCGCACGGGTGGAGGTGGCGGCTGGATGCCGGGCACCTACGATTCCGAGACCAACACGATTCTGTGGGGCACCGCCAACCCGGCGCCGCTCTACGATTGGTCGGGCGCCGACTACAAGACGCAAGGCGCGCGGCCCGGCGACAATCTCTACACGACGTCGGTGATCGGTCTCGATCTCGATACCGGCAAGCTGAAGTTCTACCATCAGGAGCTGCCGCATGATGCCTGGGATTTCGACAGCGCCGTCGGCGAGTTCTTGATGCTCGATCGTGACGGTCAGAAGCTCGTCGTCCATCCGAACAAGAGCGGTTTCATCTTCGTCTATGACCGCAATCTCGCCGTGAAGAACGTTTGGCGGCTCGTAGAGAACATCAATTTCGTCAAGGATATCGACCCCAAGACCGGCGCGCTGATCGGCCGGCGCGACTTCTCCGCCGGGAAAGTGACCGAACCGCCGCTGTGTCCATTTATCGGAGGTGGCATCAGCTGGAATTCCGGCTCGTACAGTCCCAAGACCGGGCTCTATTATAAAATCGGCCAGGAATGGTGCATGACGCTCGATATCCAGAAGACGACGCCTGTCACCACGCCACAGGTCCAGCTCAACATCGGCGCCGATTTCAAGATGGCGCCTCCTCCGGGGGGTGAGATCTATGGTCACCTCGATGCGCGCGATCCCGTCACCGGGGCGAAGAAATGGGAGGTTCGCTATCCCGAGCCGCCGCTTGGGAGTGTGCTCTCGACCGCGGGCAATCTCGTGTTCGTGCCTGACTCCCGCGGCACACTTCATGCTTACGATGCCGAAACCGGGGGTGAACTGTGGACTCACTCCGACGGCACCGGCCATCAAGGCGGCATCATCAGCTACTCCGCCGGAGGCAAGCAATATATCGCCGTGGTCGCCGGCTTTGGCGGCATGTTGTCCGACGAATATGCGCCAAATTTCGGCGGCGTTTACAAGAGCATGCCGCGCGACGACGGTGCGCTCATCGTCTACAGCCTGAAATAGGCTATCGCAAATTGATCTGCCGGGGAGCGGGCGCAAGCTTGCTCCCCGGACGTTGAACTCGCCGGACGTGTTTCAGGACATGGAGCTGGATGCCTTGAAATCGCAATCGAACAAGATCACCGCGCTGCGATCGGCGGCGTTGGGCGCTTCGTTGTTGTGTGTCGCCGGGTTGGTTCAAGCGCAGCCCGCTACCCCCGCGCCAGAGAACGGAACGTTCGATGTCGAGCAATTGTTCGCGGGGACCTGCGGCTTTTGCCACTCCGATGGCGGACGGGCTGCTGGCAAGGGCCCGCAACTGATGAATTCGCCGCGCGACGACGAATTTCTGCACAACCGCATCAAGCACGGCAAGCCGGGCGCGATGCCAGCATTTGACGGCGCCCTCACCGACGCGCAGATCGACCAGATCGTCAAATATATCCGCGCCCTGAAGCCGCGCGAGGGCTGAGCCGCTGGGGCCCCATCTACGCGGGGACGCGAATGAAGACGATTCTTCTGCTCATCATCGGCGCCGTCATCGGAATATCGGGGCCGGCACAAGCGCGGACCCTGGATGCGATCCGTTCGTCCGGCGTGCTCGGGCTCTGCGCCCATCCCAACTCGCTTCCCTTCGCGAGCAAAACCGGTGATCCTCCCGGTTTTCAGATCGAATTGGGTCAGGCGCTCGCGCGCGAACTCGGCGTCTCGCTGAGGCTAGATTGGATCATCACCCAGTACCAGATGCGTAGCGCCGGCTGCGACATTCTCCTGGATGTCATCGCTGACCGCGACGCGCAAGGCGAAACCCGCTTGAGGATTTCAAAGCCTTACTATCGCACTGGCGTCGCGCTGGTCGTGCCGTCATCCAGCCCACTCACCTCGTTCAAGAGCCTCAACGAGCATACCAAGGTGGGGGTGCAGGTCGGATCCGTCGCAGCCATGATCATCGGTCAACGGCACGTACCCACGTCGACCTTTGGCTTCGAGAGCGACAGCCTCGACGCCCTGTCAAACCATGAGATTGACGCCGCTGCGGTCACGCCCACCTCGGCGAGCTATTTCAATCTGACGCACCCGGACAAAGCATTTCGCATCCTGGATCGCGACGAGACCGTGGCCGATCTCAACTGGAATGTCGCCGTTGGCATGGTTCGGCCGGATGATGCACTGCGCGAAGCCATCAACGGAGCGCTTGAACGGCTGCGAAACGACGGCACGATTGGTCGGATATACGGTCGTTACGGGGTCGTACTGCAAATGCCGAAGTAGCTGCGCGACAGTCTCGGCAACCTGGCAATCAATGGTGGGGCATCGAGAGGCAGTGGGATTGTGGTCCGCCCGTCGACAACTTTCTCCGTGGGTTCCTCGCGCGCGGTCCTCAGCAGACGCGATATTCTCGCCGGTATCGCGGGAGGTGCCGCGATAGGGATCGCGCCGGTATCCGGTCGAGAGTTGTCGAAAATTGGTCTCCAGCTCTATACGGTCCGCGACCTGCTGAAAGCCGACTTTGAGGGCACCCTGCGGAAGGTTGCCCGTCTCGGCTATCGCGAGGTGGAGTTTGCCGGCATTCTCGGCCCCAATGTGCGGCGCACCCGGAAACTTTTGCTGGGCCTGGGTCTCACTGCGCCGTCGCTGCATATCGACTACGGCAGCCTGCGAGACAATACCGGATCATCGTTCGACATCGCTCATTTGCTTGGCAGCCGGTTTGTCGTGTGTCCATGGCTGGACCAGTTGGAACGGCAGACAATCGATGATTGGAAGCGGATTTGTGACAGATTGAATAGGATCGGTGAATTGGCGGCGCGTTCCGGGCTGACACTTGCCTATCATAATCACGATTTTGAGTTCGCGAACCTCGCAGGTGACATCCAGCCTTACGACCTTCTGCTCAGCCGTACGGATGAGCGCTTTGTCAAGTTCGAGCTCGATGTTTACTGGGCAACAAAAGGAAACCTCGATTCCGTGAGAGTCTTGAAGACACATCCATCTCGATTTCGCTTGGTGCATCTCAAGGATATAGCGAGGGACGGATCGACCACCGAATTAGGCAACGGCACGATCGAATTCGCAAAAATACTCGACGTGTCGTTTCGGTGCGGCGTGCAGCATTTTTTCGTCGAGCAAGACGTTTCGGCCGATCCGTTGCAAAGTATAAAGACGAGCATCGCCTTCCTTCGGCACACGCGTATTTCGCCGCGAACGCCCCGATCGTTTCGTGACGCCAATTGAGGAACCGCAATGAGCGAACGCACTTCCCAGTTGCCACATGCGCCAACAGCTCCGGCACAGCGCCTGGCCCGGCAGGCAACAGGTAAAGGCGGGCGATACCAGTCGCAGACAATGCACCCTGAGATTGACTCGAATTACCCTGCTGATATGTCCAATCAAATTAGAAGCCTCACTGCCGTGGGGCTATAAGCCATAAGGGAGACTGCAATGCTCCGCCTCGTCGCTAAGTTCGCCGCAGCGTCGTGTCTTTTGCTCGAGGTTTCCAGCGCCCACGCAGAAGACGTAAAGCGCGTCACTGCCAATGGGACTGAACTTGCCTACGTGGAAGTTGGTCAAGGCGAACCGGTTATATTTGTTCACGGCGGCCTTCAAGATTACCGAATGTGGCTGCAGCATCTTCCAAAGTTCGCCGATCGCTATCGCGCCATTGCCTACAGCCGCCGTAACCACTTCCCAAATGAGGCAAGTCCTGAGGGCATGCCGGATGACGCTGCGGATGCGCACGGCGAGGATCTTGCCGCGTTTGTGCGGGCTCTAGGCTTGTCGAAGGTCAGGGTCGTTGCGCATTCGTCTGGCGCGCATGCGGCGCTTTTCTTTGCCGCCGTGCATCCGGAAAAGGTGGTCAGCCTGACGCTCAACGAACCGCCCGCGACGGGCATCCTGGCCGGCGTTCCCGGGGTCGGCGACATGTTGAAAGAGTGGGGCAATGCCCAGGCACCGGCGAGGGAGGCAGTCAAGGCAGGCGACGTGAAAACCGGCATACCGCTGTTCGTGAATGCCGTCGGCGGACCGGGCGCCTATGAACGTCGATCCATTGCCGACCAGAAGATGAACTTCGATAACGTGGCGTCCTTTCAAGCCGACGCCACAACAAAACACCCGAGGCCGGCGTTCACGTGCGAAATGGCCAAGTCGATCAGTGCGCCAACGCTTCTGTCCAATGGCGAGCGAAGTCCCAAATTCTTCTATCGAATTGTCGACCAGCTAGAGACCTGCCTACCAAACCGCGAGAGGATCATCATTGCCGGAAGTTCGCACACCGTGCCTGCAGAAGCGCCTGACGCATACGACCAGGCTGTCCTTACGTTTATCGGCAAACATTAACGCCGTAAGTCCGGTTCGGGTCAAAAGCGGTGGTGGACGCGCGCGAGCACCAGCGCGCCGCTCTGCTCCTGATTGCGGGACTTTCGGTTTCCCCGACTGCGGACTTGAAGCGCTCCTAATCCAGTGATGTCGCCAGTGACCGTCAATGACAGCCAGTCCTCGCGCCGCAGGGTCACCCGATCGTTCGGACGTCCCGGCCGTCGTCACTAAGCCGGCTGTGGCCGTCATCGAATTGATGGCGGCCTTTGGGCGTGAGATCGAGCCACATGAAGGCACCCATCAAATTTTCAATGCCACGGGAATATGCCGAGTACGTGTGGAAGATCTCGCCAGCCTCGTTTTTGGCAAATATGCTGGCGCCCATCATGTCTTCGCTGCTCTTGAGCGGGATCGTGTCGTAATTGAACTTGGCTGTGCCAGCGGCCAGGTCCTCCTTTTTGAATGACACCCCGAAATCAAAGTTGAAGTCGCTGCCATAGGATGACACCCACGGAAAGGTCCAGCCCAAAGCGCGTTTCACTTGCTCGATTCGCTCGATTGGCGCGCGTGAAATCACAGCAAATGACAGGTCGGCATCATGGAAGTGCTTGCGCGCGGCGTCGAAATGATCGGCGACGAACGAGCATCCTTTGCAAACGTGATCGGAGCCCGGGGTCAGCATGAAGTGATAGACGGCGAGTTGGCCGCGACCATTGAACAGATCGGCAAGCGTGTACTTGCCATCCGGTCCCTGGAAGACGTAGGGCTTCTCGATTTTTACCCACGGCAAATGGCGTCGCTTTTCTCTAAGTTCGTCGAGCTTGTGCGTCATCTCCTTCTCTTCGACGAACAATGCCCTACGTGCGGAAAGCCATTCCTCACGCGAGACGACCTTGGGTGGAGAGAGGGTGCCTGCTGCCATAGTCAAGACTCCTCTGATTGTGGGTTCTAAAACGTAGGTCCTCGCCGATCGGTTCCTTGCTTGCCTCGCCATTGCGCCGCGGGAATTATAAAGAGGCCACCAACTGAGGCGAGCTCAATTCAAGTGACGGCGATACTTCTTGATGATCTCGCGAAGGTCAGGACGGAAGAAGCGCGATGCGCGGTCGGTCCAATACCTTTTCCACCCACCCGCCACGCTATATGGCCCGGTCGGAGCAAAGAGATTTCCCGTCGTCGGTGACTCATGATCACCCTCGAATTGGAGCGCGGGTGCGGCGCGCGCAACGATGCGTTCGACCAGCATGGGTGCGAGCTTAAGCGCGACGCTCACCATATAAGCTGACGCTCCAACGATGACCTCGCGGCGTGGCCGCTCAGAGAGGCTCACGATAGTTCGCGCGACGCGCTCGGCCGCTATCACCGGCAAGATCGAACGCGCTCGCCGTCCGAAAACGTTCCCGAGTTTGTTGTAGATGGGCGTGTCCACCGCCCACGGCATGACCAAGCAGATGTGGATGCCGGGCACGCGCTCGAACTCCTGCCGTAGGCAGGCGGTGAAGCCCCGAACGGCGAACTTGGTGGCGACGTAAGGACTGGCTAGAGGTTCGCCCATCATGCCCAAGAGCGAACTGGTGTTGATGAGAATACCGCGATCACCTTGCGTCCGGAACTGTAACAGTGCCACGCGGGAGCCGTTGACACATCCCAGGAAATTCGTCTCAACGACGCGTTTAAAGGCGTCGGGCGGCATATCTTCGAATCGGCCGACCAGAAGAACGGCCGCGCAGCTCACCCAGATATCGATCCTGCCGTAAGCCGCAATCGCCGTGTCGCGGATGCGCTCAACGGCGGCGTGATCTGTCAGATCCGCTGGGCATGCAACCGCTTCCGCACCGCGCTCCTGGCACGCGCGAACCACCACCTCTAATGCCGTGGCCTCTCGACCCACAAGCACGACGCGCGCCTTTCGTGCGGCGAAGGCAAGCGCTGTCGCGCGGCCGATGCCGCTGGATGCCCCTGTGATAACCACCGCGGGTGCATTGGGCCAACCGATCATGGCCCGCTACGCGCGGATAATTGGCCGTGAAGCTGCCGATGCTTGTGCTGGCGCTTCGGGATGCATCCCGATCCGGTGGTGGTAGACCAGATCACCGCCCTTCCAGCCCGTAAACAGCAGCATTCCGACCACGACAGCGGATAGCAAAATGCCCCACGGCAGCACTGCGTCCGCGGTGCCGTAACGATACCGCATCCACAGACTAACAACTGCCAGTAGCACAGCGATGAGGTTGCCGATCATATGCTGCCATGCGTCACTGAGCGCTCGAATCTGCGCGTTTCCAAGAAAGTCGGCCAGGCCGGCGATGGCCGCTAAGAGTGCGGTGACGATTGCGGCTGTAAGCGTCCAGAACCCTGCCTCCGCCCAAAAGGCGTTGCTGGTTGCCCAGAAGACGAGGTCGCATGCAAAGGTAGCCACCAGCAAAGCGATTGGAAATGGAATCAGCATTGGATGGATCGGATGACTACCGAGCTTGGCGGTCGTCGCGATTCCAGTGAAATCGGTTTGAGCCATGGTCAGTCTCGCGCTTGTTGAACGTATCGAGGTAACGCGACACGCAATATGCTCGTTCCTGTAGGTATGGAACCGCAAGGAAGCGCGCCCATGTGTGCGCGGTCCAACGCCAGTCCGGCGCTTGAGGCCCCAAGAACGGACAACACCCTTACCCGCCGAGGTCTGCGAGAGGATGAGACGACGATGGAAATCAGTCTTTCCGGGCGCATGCGAACCCCTGGTGACCAAGGCCATGATGGCCCGGAGCACTGGAGTCCAAGCAGAGGCCGGATACATTGATGCAAGACCGCATCTACCGGATGGTCGAAATCGTCTTGCACCGCACGGCCGGACCGTACAGGGGTCACAACCGGTCGATCACGACCAAGCAACGTGACATCCGGTTCATCCTGCGAAGCTGACGCTCACGGCTACACACCCCCTACGCCGCCTTCAACACCGGCGGCTGCGACGGCCGGATTAGCGCGAACGCGACCTGCACGATGCCGCCGGCGAGGCCGAGCGCGACGCCGATGCGCCAGGCCATGGTGTATGAGCCGAGCGCGTCGTAGAGCACCCCTCCTCCGTAGGCGCCGAGGAAGCTGCCGATCTGGTGGCTCATGAAGGCGAGGCCCTGGATCATGGCCTGCCAGCGCAGGCCGAACATCTCGGCGACGGCACCCGCAACCAGCGGACCGACGCCCATCCAGAGAAAGCCCATGATCGCGCCGAACAGCAGCGTCGAGAACGGCGTTGCCGGCAGCATGAAATACCAGGCGAGCGCCAGCGAGCGCAGAATGTAGATCGCGCCCAGCAGCGCCAGCTTGTTCCAGCGTTGGCCGGCCCAGCCGAAGAACAGCGAGCCCAGCACGTTGAAGCCGCCGATCATACCGAGCGTCTGTGCGCTCAGCATCGGATCGAGACCGCAGATCGCCAGATACGACGGCAGATGCGTGGTGAGGAACACCAGCTGCATGCCGCAGACGAGATAGGCGCAGGTCATCACCACGAAAGACGCGTTACCGAACGCGGTCCTCGCCGCAGCCATGGCATTGGCATCACTGATGTCATCGGCCGCGGGCTTCGGCAGCGGGATCTGGTCGACGCGTCCGGCATACCAAGCTGCCGGTATCATCAGTACCGACATGATGACGAAGCCGGCAAGGCCAATGCGCCAGCCAAAGCTCTCGTTGAGCATCTGCCCGATCGGCGCCGACAACAGCGCGCCGAGCGAGCCCGCACCGGAGACGATGCCGAGCACCGTCGAGCGCACGGTTTCGGGCACAGCACGCGCCGCTACAGACATCGCGATCGCCGCCGCGGTGCAGGCCAGCGAAGTCCCGATCAGGACGCCGCCGCCAATCATCACGCTGACGAGCCCATTGGCCGTCGCCATCAGAGCGAGGCCCACGATGTACATCAGCGCGCCCACGATCATGATGGGACGGAAGCCGTACCGCACCGTCATCGCGCCGGCCAGCGGCTGGAGAAAGCCCCAGGCGAGGTTTTGCACAGCCAGCGCCAACGTGAAATCCGACACCGAGATGTGGATGTCATGCGTCAGCGGTTGCAGGAAGATGCCGAGCGACTGCCGCAGCCCCATGCTCAGGGTCAGCATGATCGAGGCGCCGATCAGGATGGGCAAGGCCGGACGCAGGATCTGCAACAGGGGCATTTTCTTCTCCCTTTTGGGCTCGGCACAAACGCCCTCGCCTGCCTTTGCCGTTGATTTGATACACAGACCTGTGTACTTAGGCTATGAAAGGCTGGTGCTGTCAAGCGAACAGGACGCGCGCTACCGCATGGCTCCCCCGCCCACCCCACAGACGATGAAAGAGCGGATCCTCGAGACCGCCGACAAGCTGTTCTACCTGCAAGGCATTCGCGCCATCGGCGTCGATACCATCGCGGCCGAGATCGGCATCTCCAAGCGCACGCTCTACAACCACTTCCCCTCCAAGGACGCGCTGATCGCGGCTTACCTCGAGCGCCGCTTCGTGCAGGCGCGCCCGTCCGAGAAGCCGCCGGCCGAGCAGATCCTTGCCACCTTCGATTCGCTGGAGCGGCGGTTTGCCGCCAAAGATTTTCGCGGCTGCCCGTTCGTGAATGCGGTGGCCGAGCTCGGGCCACAGGATCGCGCCGTGAAGAAGATCGCGATCGCCTTCAAGGAGAGCCGCCGCGTCTGGTTTCGCGATCGCCTGAACGAGCTCGGCGTTGCGGACGCGGAGGCGCTGGCAACCCAGCTCGTGCTGCTGGTCGACGGCTCCATCGCACAGGACCTCGTGCGCGACGATCCCGCGATGGCGAGGGCGGCGAAGGAAGCGGCAAAAGTGCTGCTGCGGAATGCAGGGGTGCATGTCGGTGGCGATGCGGAGAAACCATTGAAGGGGAGCAAGCGCGCGCCAGACTAGCTGCTGTCGCCTATCGCTCGCTGTCATCACCCGCGAAAGCGGGTGATCCGTATTCCAGAGACAGTGAGGCTAGGACCGAAAAGCCGCGGGCGTACTGGATTGCCCGCTGGAGCCTGTCATCGGGCTCGCCGAAGGCAAGACCCGTTGGCGGGGAATGACAGCGGACTTTGTAGGATGTTCGGGATGATAGCAGAATGCGCCTGTTTTGCCCGACGTGTCAAACGGACTTGCTGTCGGCGTCAGCCGCTTTGCTACCCGCGTAAGCCATTGATCCGACTAGCGCCGGCTACTGTGCATGGGGTTGTTTTCGCAATTATTGTGTCGCAGTAGCCTTTACGCCGCCTGCGACACCACGCGGTTGCGGCCGTCGTGCTTGGCGCGGTAGAGCGCGGTATCGGCGCGCTTGAGGACGTCGCCGACCGCCTCGCCCTTCTGCTCCAGCGTGGTCAGGCCAATCGAGATCGTGACCTCGATGCGCTTGCTGCCCTTGTGGATCGCGAAGGGCTCGCCCGCGATCGAGCGGCGCAGGCGCTCGGCGACCATGCCGGCGACGTGGAGATCGGTCTCCGGCATTACGATGACGAATTCCTCCCCACCATAGCGGCAGGCAAGGTCGATGCCGCGGATCGACTTGCGCACCCGCACTGCGAATTCGCGCAGCACGTCGTCGCCGGCGTCGTGGCCGTAATTGTCGTTGATCGACTTGAAATAGTCGATGTCGAGGATCATCAGCGCCAGCGGCTTGCCACGGGTCGCGGCCTGCTCGGCGAGCGTGGCGAGATGGCTCTCCATGTAGCGGCGGTTGTGCAGGCCGGTGAGCGCGTCGGTGATCGCCATCTCGATCGAGTTCTGCACGTTGTCGCGCAAGTGATCGGTGTAGCGGCGGCGGCGGATCTGGGTGCGGGCCCGCGCCAAAAGTTCGGTCTTGTCGATCGGACGCAGCAGATAGTCGTTGACGCCGATCTCGAGGCCGCGGAGCAGCCGCGTCGAGTTCTCGGGGTCGGCGATCGCCAGGATCGGAACGTGGCGCGTGCGCTCCAGCGAGCGCGCCTGGCTGCAGAGCCGCAGGCCATCGAAATTGTTGAGATCGAGCGAGACGATCAAGAGGTCGTAATTGCCCTCCGCTGCGTGGAACAGCGCCTCCGTCGGGTTCGACTCGACGTCGATGGTGTGCTCGGCGGCGAGGATCGTCGCCAGCCGCTCGTAGGAGGATTCGCGGTCGTCGACCAGGAGGATGCGGCCGCCCCTGCCGGTGTCGGCCACGGCGCTGCGCTCCGGCGCCTGCATGCCGATCTCGAGCGAGGTGATGGCGCGCATGCGCAGCTCGTCCGTCATCATCTTCAGCCGCGTCAGCGAGCGCACGCGCGCGATCAGCACGACGTCGGAGACGGGCTTGGTGAGGAAATCATCGGCGCCGGCTTCGAGCCCCCGGTTACGGTCGGAGGGGCTGTCGAGCGCGGTGACCATCACGACAGGAATGTGGTGGGTGGCCGGATCGGTCTTCAGACGGCGGCAAACCTCGAAACCGTCCATATCGGGCATCATCACGTCGAGCAGGATGATATCGCATTCGGCGCGCCGGCTGATCGCCAATGCCTCGGCGCCATTCGCCGCGGTCATCACGTCGAAATATTCGGCGGACAGACGCGCTTCGAGGAGCTTCACGTTGGCAGGAACGTCATCGACAACCAGGATACGCGCGGACACTTTGAACTCACTTCCTATCCGATAAAACGCCGGACCGTCTCAATGAACTTGCCGACCGAGATCGGCTTGGACAAATAGGCCTCGCAGCCGCCCTCGCGGATACGCTCTTCGTCGCCCTTCATCGCGAACGCGGTGACCGCAACGACGGGAATCGCGCGCAACTCCGGATCGTCCTTGATCCACCGGGTCACCTCGAGTCCCGAGACCTGCGGCAATTGGATATCCATCAGCACGAGGTCCGGCCGCATCTTGCGAACGAGGTCAAGCGCCTCGTAGCCATTGCTGGTGCCAGTGGTCTGGTAGCCGTGTGCCTCCAACAGGTCGCGGAAGAGCTTCATGTTAAGCTCGTTGTCTTCCACGATCAGGACGGTCTTAGCCATCCCGCCCTCCTGTTTGGTCCGCAGACCCATACATGTGACGCCTCAGGCGCCGCTCCCCGGCGCTTCGAAAACTGGATTCAAACTAGCCTCAGATTCGCTCTAGTTTCGTTAAACCCGAGGGCCGACTTTCTGCGATTTGGTTTCCAGTTGCTTGTCGGGGGTCGCAAGACTCGAGGCGAAGACTCGGGCATGATGATTCCAAAGTAGAGACTGAAAGTTAACGGAAAGGCAAACCGGCCGCGTGAAAAAGCCTGTTCACAACCCCAGCGAAGTCGCTGAAATCGTTGCGATTCAGGCGCTGTCCTTCGTCGCCGGCGAGCCCGAGCGGCTGGGCCTGTTCCTGGCTGAGACAGGGGTCGGTCCGGAGACCCTGCGCAATGCTGCCTCGGACCCCAATTTTCTCCTCAGCGTGCTCGATTTCGTGCTGCGCGATGACGAGACCGTGAAGGCCTTCGCGAAGGCCGCGGAACTAGATCCAACCAACGTTGCCGCAGCGCGGCAGGTGCTGGGCGACGCGCTCGGCGACCCCTCCTGGGAGCGCGACGTGCCGTGACCGAACCCGATCCGGCAGGGCCGCGCTGCTTCTGCCGGGATTGTCTGGCCGATCTGGACACGGGCGTGCGGCGCTGTTCCGCTTGCGGGTCCCCTCGCCTGGTCCGCCATCGCGCGCTGTCGAGCCTGACCATCGCCCATATCGACTGCGATGCCTTCTATGCGACGGTCGAGAAGCGCGACAATCCTGATATCGCCGATAAGCCCGTCATCATCGGCGGGGGCAAGCGCGGCGTGGTGTCGGCCGCCTGCTACATCGCCCGCACCTATGGCGTCCGCTCGGCCATGCCGATGTTCAAGGCCCTGGAGGCCTGCCCGCATGCGACCGTCATTCGGCCGGACATGGCGAAATATGTCCGGGTCGGCCGCGAGGTGCGCCAGGCCATGCAGGCGCTGACCCCGCTGGTCGAGCCGCTGTCGATCGACGAGGCCTTCCTTGATCTGTCCGGCACCGAGCGGGTTCACGGCACGATCCCGGCAAAGGTGCTGGCGCGCTTTGCCCGTGACGTCGAGCGCGACATCGGCATCACCGTCTCCGTCGGCCTGTCCTGCAACAAGTTTTTGGCCAAGATCGCCTCTGACCTCGACAAGCCGCGCGGCTTTGCCGCGCTCGATCAGGACGAAGCGCGCTTGATGCTGTCGGAGAAGCCCGTCGGCTTCATCTTTGGCGTCGGACCGGCCACGCAGGAGCGCCTCGCGCAGCGCGGCTTCCGCATCATCGCCGACCTGCAGAAGGCCGACGAGATCGAGATGATGCGGCAGTTTCCGAGCGACGGCCGCCGGCTATGGCGGCTCGCGCGCGGCATCGACGAACGGCGCGTGGAGCCCGATCGCGGCGCCAAGACGATTTCCAGCGAAACCACGTTCGAGACCGACATCCGCGATTTCGTGACGCTGGAGAAGATCTTGTGGCGGCTGTGCGAGAAGACGTCGTCGCGTCTCAAGAGCGGCGAGCTCGCCGGCTCGACCGTCACGTTGAAACTGAAGACCGCCGATTTCCGCCAGCGCACGCGCTCGCAGTCGATCGCCGCCCCGACGCAGCTCGCGGCAAAGATCTTCTCGATCTGCCGCGAGATGCTGGCAAATGAGATCGACGGCACCGCCTTCCGCCTGATGGGCGCCGGCGTCAGCGCGCTGCGTGACGGCTCGGTCTTGGACGACACCGACATGCTCGACCGCCGTGCCGCGCACGCCGAGCGCGCGGTGGACAGTCTGCGCAAGAAGTTCGGCAGCGCTGCGGTGATCCGCGGCATTGCGTATGAGGGGCCGGAGAAGGCGCAGGAGTGATCAAGTCCTGCTCAACTCAGTCGCGTTCAAATATCCGTGCACCCGGATAGGCGCGCCGGGCATACTGAACGACCAATTGCCGATCCTGAGTTTCCACGAACGGCGTTCGGATCTGGCAAGACCCGACGATGAGGTGCCACAGGCCGTTGAGCTTTCGAATGACAACGTTCATTTGAGCCTCTCCTCGCAGTGACCCGAGTGGACTCAAATTGTAAGAATCTCCCGCCGTCGCTCAATTCTACCAGCGTAAGGTCAGCGCATGAGAAGGAATAGAGGAGATATACAAAGGTATGTTGACCATTGCTCCAACAGCCTCTGTCACCGACTCTGGCGGCAATCACGGCGCGTCTGGCCGAAGCCGGCATCAGCGTGAATGCGGTTTCGGCCTTCCATCACGATCACCTCTTCGTGCCGGCGGACCGAGCCAACGAGGCGATCGCTGTTTTGCAAGGGATGGCCGAAGGCAAGTCGGATAGGTAGAGCTAAGCGATACCCATCAAGCTCTATCCGCACAACCAGGGCGATGGCTCTCGCTCCGCTCTACTCATCCTACCGGTCACCTCAATCCGCGACCGCCACCGCTTCGATCTCGATCAGCCACTCCGGCGCGGCCAGCGCGGAGACGCCGACGAGCGTAGAGGCTGGCGGCTCCATGCCTTCGAAGAAGACGGAGCGGGCCTTGCCGATGATGGGGCGCAGCTCCGGCTTGTAGTTCACGACGAAGGTCGTGATCTTGACGATGTTGGCGTAGCTCGCCCCCGCCGCTTTCAGCGCGTGTCCGAGATTCTGCATCACCTGCGTCGTCTGCGCGGCAATATCGCCTTCGCCGACGATCCGCCCCTCCTCGTCCACCGACACCTGGCCGGAAATGTAGATGGTGCGTGCACCGGAAGCGGTAACGACGTGGGAATAGGCGGGATTGTGATGCAGGCCGCTGGGGCGGAGATGATCGAGCTTGGGCATGGTGCTGGCCTCCCGAAGTTTATGGTTGGGAGGAGCCTAGCCGGAGAGGACGCCGAGGACCAGCCCAGTCATTCCTAGGAGCTCTTGCGACGAAGCAACCCAGACCGCCAACGTGGAAATAGTCTGGTTGCTTCGCTGCGCTCGCGATGACATGGGGGAGACCACGCCCTCAATTGCAGGGCTTGCTGTCCTTCACGTCGAACTTGCCCATCGCGCCCGAAATCACGAAATCGTTGTAGTCGAGCACGAGCTGGCGCGAGACGCCGTTTTCGTAGAGCTCGAACGCCATCGCGTAGACCGGCGTCTGCTCGCCTTCCTTCTGCTGGGCGTCGCGGTCGAAATAACTGACGGTGACGGGCCAGCGCTTCAGTGATTTCATATGCTCGTCGGTGGTCGACGGATCGGACGAGGTGGCACGGTCGGCGGGGATCGGCTGGCCAATCACGGTCAGCGTGTTGTAGACCTTCTGGCCGTCGTCGGAGCCGTCATAGACGGAGAGCTCGAGCAGCGACTTGCCCTCTTTGGCGGCGGCGATGATGCGCTGGATCTGCTCGGTCGGGAATACGATCTTGCCGTCGAGGGTGAATGTCTTCGGCGCCGGCAGCTTCAGCTTGACGTTGATGTGGTCGCCGTCGCGCTCGGCCGAGCCGTCGACGCGGCCGGCATCCGCCTCGTTCATGCGCGTCTCGATCTTGAAGTGGTAGCTTTTTCCGGCGGCGTCCTCCCAGGAATTGGAGCGGAGGTCGCTCAGCGTGACCTTGCCCTCGCCGCTGTCGAGCTCGGAGACCTGGCGGAATTCGGAGGTGTAGCCCTCGCAAGCGTTGCCCGTGAAATTGTAGAGGATGCGGCCGCGCGCGCTGTTGACCGAATTGGAGCGCGATTTCACGAGGCTGAGGTCATAAAGCGCCTGGTGCGCGAGGAACGGACCGTTGGCGGCCTGGGCGCCACCGCCAAAACCGACAATGGCCGCCGCGAGCGCCATTACACCGAGCGAAGTCCGGAAAAGGTGCACCATCTCTGTTCCTTGAGGACGCGTCCTTGGGGAAGCGCAGATTCGACATTTTAATGACCGTTCCATTGCGTCGCAACTGAGGCCGTTTCACGTAAAGTTGCCCCGCCCGCGTTGAACCTCCTCCCCCTGCCTCAACAAATACATCCCCTCCGGTTGCTTGCATGTGGCGGCACGATGGGCGAAACAGGGCGCGCCCGGCCTCCCACAGACGTGCCGGGGACGAATGGAATCCTGGACATCGAGGTCGAGACATGGCGGGCACGGTCGAGCAGAAACTGGCGGAACAGGGCATCAAGCTGCACGAGGCCCCCACCCCCGTTGCCAATTACGTGCCGTTCGTGCGCACCGGCAATTTGCTGTTCGTCTCCGGCCAGGTCTGCTTCGACCCGGCCGGCAAGCTGATCGCCAAGGGCAAGCTAGGTGCCGGCGTCTCGATCGAAGACGGCGCTGCGGCCGCTCGCGGCTGCGCGGTGAACCTGCTGGCCCAGGTTAAGGCGGCCCTCGGCGATCTCGACAAGGTCGTGCGCGTGGTCCGCCTCGGCGGCTTCATCAACTCGGCCCCTGACTTCCTGGACGGGCCCAAGGTGCTGAACGGCGCCTCCGACCTGATGGTCGCGGCCTTCGGTGACAAGGGCCGCCATGCCCGCACCACCGTCGGGGTCGCCTCGCTGCCCGCGGACGCCGCGGTCGAGGTCGATGGCGTGTTCGAGGTCGCCTGACGCGAATGCGCGCTCCGGATTGGCTGACAGCCCGGCCGGTCGCCCATCGCGGCCTGCATGACATTTCACGTGGCATCGTGGAAAACATGCCGGGCGCGGTGCAGGCCGCGGTCGCAGGCAATTTTTCGATCGAGGTCGATATTCAGCTCTCCGCCGACGGCGAGGCCATGGTGCATCACGACCATGCGCTCGGCCGCCTCACCGAAGCGACCGGAGAGGTGATCGGCAAGACCGCGGCCGAGCTGAAAGCCGTCAAGTTCAAGGACACGCCGGAGCGGATGATGTCGCTCGGCGACCTCTGCGCCCTGGTCGCCGGCCGGGTACCGCTGGTGATCGAGGTGAAGAGCCATTTTGGTGGCGACCGCAAGCTGGTGAAGCGGATGGCCGAGGTACTGGCGTCCTATGACGGTCCCGCCGTCGGCATGTCGTTCGATCCTGACCAGGTGCTGGCGCTGCGCGAGCTGCTGCCTTCCCGTCCGCGCGGCATCGTCGCGCAGCGGACCTATGAGGACGAGTACTGGGCCAAGCTCAGGCAGGAGCAGCGCGACAGCATGCTGTACCTGCGCCACGGCTTCCAGACCCAGCCGCACTTCGTCGCGTTCAGAGTCGACGATCTCCCCGCCCCCGCCCCCTGGCTTGCTCGCAACCTGTTCGGCTGCGCACTGCTCGGCTGGACCGTGCGCACGCCGGAGCAGCGGACGCGGGTCGGGCGGTATGCGGACCAGATGATCTTTGAAGGCTTTGTGCCGTAAGGGCACGGCGCCTCTCGTGTCCCGGACAAGCCGCGACGCCATTAGCGCTGCGGCGCAGAGCCGGACCTTCTTGCCGCGACGCGCCTACCCGCGGGCCTGCTCTGCAAGCACACCGCTGGAAGAGCGCTGCGCTGCGTCGGGCACGTGAGCGCGTTCCCGACCTCTTGAAGTCGCTGCTGCAATGCACGATCTTGGGCATGATGGCATCATCGGAAATCACGCTCGAAGCCGTACCTTCGATTGGCGAAGTGACACCGGAGGATTGGGACGCCTGCGCCAATCCCGGCAAAGCTTGTAATGGGCATGGCAAGGGAACCTCATCCGGTTTTCCAGGCGATTCCGCCGGCCTCTTAAGCTCGGCCTATAACCCGTTCGTCTCACACGCATTTCTCTCCGCCGTTGAGAAATCGGGTTCGGCGACGATCCGCACCGGCTGGGGACCGCGGCATCTCGTGGCCAAGCTCGACGGCCGCGTCGCGGGAATCGTGCCCTGTTATTTGAAATCGCACTCGCAGGGCGAATACGTCTTCGACCGCGGCTGGGCGGATGCCTATGAGCGTGCCGGCGGGCGATACTATCCGAAGCTCCAGGTTTCGGTTCCCTTCACCCCGGCAACGGGGCCGCGCCTGCTGGTCCGCGACGGTGTCGACCGCGAGCGGATCACCGATGCCCTGGCGAGCGGGCTGGTGGCGCTGTGCGGGGTCAGCAAGGCCTCTTCGGTGCACGTCACCTTCGCGCGCGAGACCGAGTGGAAGCTGCTCGCCAGGCACGGCTTCCTTCAGCGCACCGATCAGCAGTTCCACTGGCACAATGAGGGGTTTGCGAGTTTCGACGACTTCCTGGCGACGCTGAACTCGCGCCACCGCAAGTCGATCAAGCGCGAGCGACGCGATGCGCTCGCCGGCATCACCATCCACTGGCTGACGGGCAAGGACATCACCGAGGATGCCTGGGACGCATTTTTCGAATTCTACATGGAGACCGGGTCGCGCAAATGGGGCCGGCCATATCTGACGCGCGAGTTCTTCTCACTGATCGGCGAGACCATGAGCGAGGACGTGCTGCTGGTGATGGCCCGCCGCAACAATCGCTGGATCGCGGGCGCGATCAACTTCATCGGCTCGGACACGCTGTTCGGCCGCAACTGGGGCGCGATCGAGCATCACCCGTTCCTGCATTTCGAGGTCTGCTACTATCAGGCGATTGATTTCGCCATCAAGCGCGGCCTCCGGCACGTCGAGGCCGGCGCGCAGGGCGAGCACAAGATCGCACGCGGCTACCTGCCCACGACGACCTATTCCGCGCACTTCATTGCCGACCCGGGCCTGCGGCGCGCCATCGACGACTACCTTAAGCGCGAGCGCGCTTATGTTGCGGAAGCCGGACGTGAGCTCGCCGAACTCGGCCCGTTCCGCAAAGGGGCCGACGAGGCGTCTTGACGGTTTGCCGTGGCTGGTGACAGTAAGCGCAAAATCTCGAGGACCCGCCAATGACCGCCTACGACACCAACAACATCTTCGCAAAGATCCTGCGCGGCGAGCTGCCCTGCTACAAGGTGTACGAGGACGAGCACGTTTTCGCCTTCCTCGACATCATGCCGCGCGTGCCAGGCCACACGCTGGTGATCCCGAAGGCCCCTGCCCGCAACATCCTCGACATCAAGCCTGACGACTTCGCCCATGTCGCCCGCGGCGCGCACAAGATCGCGGCGGCTGCGATGAAGGCATTCAAGGCCGACGGCATCACCGTGCAGCAGTTCAACGAGCCCGCCGGCGGACAGGTGGTGTTTCACTTGCACATGCACGTGATGCCGCGCCACGACGGCGTCGCGATGCTGCCGCCCGCGAGCCGCAAGGAAGATGCCAAGGTGCTGGAAGAGCACGCAGCCAAGCTGATCGCGGCGCTGCAGGCGGTGTAGGTCTTTCTGTCATTCCGGGGCGCGCAGCGCGAGCCCGGAATCCATTTCACCACCGTCACTGCCGCCTGATGGATTCCGGGTTCGCGCCAAGAGGCGCGCCCGGAATGACGGAGGAGAGACTTCACTCCGTTTCGAAATCCCCCGCTTGCGGCGCGGCCAACGGCGTGAACTCGCAGCGGTCCGGCTTGATGTCGATTAGTGGCGTGTTGTCGAGGCAGTCGAGCCCGCGCACCAGGATCGCATTGCCTTCGATGCCGACCAGCTTGACGACCGAGGTGCCGATCGGATTGGGCCTCACCGGCGAGCGCAGCGAAAACGTGCCGCGGGTCTTCTCGTTGTTCTTCGGGCTTTGCAGGATGATGTCGCGGCGCGACTTGTCGAGCCAGTACAGCACTTCGAGATTGCTGTAGAAGTCGACGCCCTTGATCGCCGGCACGAATGGCTCGAAGATCTCAAGCCGGCAGACCGGGCCATCATGCCGCCCTTGCCGCGGCGTCTCCAGCCGCGACGTCCAGGGGGTGCGGATGCGCCCGATGAAGACGAGACCGGCATCTTGCGTCGGTGGCAGCTCGATGGCGACCTCGCCCTCGCGGAGCTCCTGTTCGCGAACCATATGTCCTGTTCCTTGCTGTTCGCCCGCGGTTTTAGCCCAAGCCCCGCTTGCCGGCCAGCAGGAAGACTTCGCCCCTGAGGGGGCGACCTGCATAACGTGCGATGCGACGATTGGGAGCAAGGAATCACGCTCGCGGGGCTGCTCGCGGCTTTGTCGCGCGCCGGCATCACGAGTCCTACCCGCTCACACCGCGGTTCTTCAGCACGAAGCACGCACCGCCCGCCTTGCGGATGCGGTTGCACAGATCATCCGCCTCGCTGCGCGTGTCGGCGCCGATGCGCACTTGATAGAAGGCGCGCGTGCCGCGGCTGCGCATCACGGAAGACAGCAAGCTCGGATCGCGATCACCGATCACGGTGCTCAGTCGCGTGACCGCGCGGGAATACATCGCCAGCGCCCTATTGCGGTCGAAGCCAGCGGCGAGCTGTACGCCCCAGATCTTTGCGGCGGCAAGCTCGACATGCTGCTCGAGTTCGGCCACGAACGGATTAGGAGCGCGCTTGAGCAACGCCATGAGATCGCGGCAGCTCGTCGGCGGCGCGCTCGGCGGGCCGTTTCCGGTCGCGCCGGCCTTGGCCCACGTCTCCACCGTCGCACCCGTAATGGCGAGAACGTAATTGCGGGTCTGCTCCGGCATTGAACCGGTGCCGGCGAGCCATTCCTGCACCCGCCGCGGGCCGGCGTTGTAGGCGGCAACCGCGAGGCCGAGATTGCCGAACTGGTTGCGCAGCTCGTTCAAGAACTCCGCCGACTTCGGCAGCGCCTGCACCGGATTGAAAGGATCAAGCAGCCCGCGCTCGCCGGCGGTGCCCGGCATGAACTGTGCGATGCCCTGCGCGCGTTCGCCGTTGCGGGTCACCGGTCCCACGGCGTCGGACTGGAAGCGGCTCTCCTGCCAGATCACGCGGGCGAAGAACTCCAGCGGCAGATTGGCATCGCGGGCGGCCGCCTCGATGATCAGGCAGAGCGACTCCCGCGTGTCGCTCTCGCGGCCATCTTTCGGTTTCTCCGGCGGTTTCGCGGGTTCCTGCGCATTCGGTGACACGACGGGCGCAGGCGCCTCCTCCGCCAGCGCCGGCGACAGCACGAGGGTCTGGCACAAGACAGCGATGATCCTAGCTATTCGCATGGCATTGACGCTATGGGACAATTCAGACCTTGACTTGGAACTCCAGCCCTCTAGCACGAGCAGCAATATCAATGCAGGTCGCGCCCTGATGGTGACAATCTTTTTCGATCTCGACGGCACGCTGACCAACCCGAAGCCCGGGATCACCCGCTCGATCCAATACGCATTGGAGCGGCTCGGCGTTCCGGCACCGAGCGAGGACGAACTGACCTGGTGCATCGGCCCACCGCTGCATACCAGCCTCAAGAAGCTCACCGGGACCGATGAACTCGCTGACCGCGCGCTCCTGCTCTATCGCGAGCGCTTCAGCGACATCGGCCTGTTCGAGAATGAGGCTTACAGCGGAATTACGGACACATTGTCGAGGCTCGCAGCGACACGTCAGCGCATGTTCGTGGCAACAAGCAAGCCTGCCGTCTACGCCACGCGCATCGTCGATCATTTCGGCCTGAACCCCTATTTCGAGCGCGTGTTCGGCTCCGAGCTCGACGGCACCCGTGTCGACAAGCGCGACCTGCTCCGCTACGCGCTCGACGAAGTCAGGGTTGATCCGCAGCACGCGGTCATGATCGGCGATCGCAGCCATGACGTGGTCGGCGCCCGCGGCAACGGCATGACCGCCATCGGCGTGCTCTACGGCTACGGCAGCGAGGCCGAGCTGCGCGGCGCCGGCGCGCATCACATCTGCGCCGCGCATCCCGAGCTGCTCCGCCACTGCATGACCTAGCCGATCAGGCGCGGACGGTCTCCACCGCCGCCAGCATGCCCGTCTTCGGATGACAGTTCAGATATTCGAAGAACTGCTCGTCGGCGGCGGCCACCGTGACCTCGTGATGGAGCCGCAGCTCGGCCGACGGCCCGAGCGTCGACAGATATTTCATCGCCGCACCGAAAATCTTGACGTGGGTCGGATGCGACTCCGCCCAGCGTTCGAGCGCAGCGAGACTCTTCCACCAGCTCTGGCCATAGGACTTTTCGCTGACGCTGCCATCAGCCGCGAGCATCCGCATGTAGCGATTGGCGTAACAGCCGATGCCAAGGCCGTCGTCGCGCAGGAAATCCATGCCCTGGCGCAGCACCGGCTCGACGTCATCGAGATAGAGCTTGCGCTCGGACGTCTCGGTATCGCTCCAGTCCTGCCCAGAGCGGATCAGGCAGAGATTGTCGTGCGCCACGACGCGCAGCCGCGCGCCAGTGCGGATCAGCTCCGGTGCGCCGCCTGGCGTCATCGCATCCGTTTGGGACAGCGGAATGCGATCACGCATGCCGCCCCAACAGGCGTGCTCCTGCACCTCGCCGCTCATGCCACCGGCGATTGCGGCGACACCTTCGGGCCGGTCAGGCGAGGAGAACAGCGTCTCGTGCCGCGCCACAATGGGTCGCAGCACCTCGATGAAGGTGCCGATACCGTCTCGCTGACTTCCGGTCCACGCCTCTCGCGCAGGTGCGAACCAGGCATCGAAGCGTGCGACGTCGTCCCAATAAGCGACGGAGACAACGTTCTCGTGGCCGAATTGGTCGACATAATGTGCGCGGTCCCAATGGGATGGACCGTTCTCCGCAGCGAAGAGCCCCGCAATTTCTATCAAAGCGTCCGTCGCCGCCGGTGCCGCACCGCGATACTGGACACCGAAATAAGCCATCACGATGCGGCTGACTGCAGGCTTGTAGCGCGCCACAAACGACGGATATGGCGGCTGGTAGTCGCCGGGCACGCGCTTGTGACGCGTGCGCGGGGTCTGAAGGTGCGGAGGAATTGCGGATTCCATGAGCGTGCCCTCCCGTGGTCCCGGCGATCAGCTCGCCGCGGCGGCGATGTCCGTGGGCTCGACCATATCGACCGGCAGCGCAAACTGCTCGACCCGCTTGTACGGCTTGTTGTTGAGCAGGAGCCGCGTCACGTCGGGCCGTGAATAATGCCCGGCGGGATCGGCGGCGTTCTTCGCAACAGCGATGGCGCCGAGGTCGATCTCGGCAATCAGGAGACCCTCCTGGTCCGGCGCCAGCTTCTCGCCGATCTGGCTGCCGTCGGGGCCATAGATCGCGGCAAAGCCGCCGCCGGCGTGCAGTAGAGCATGCTTGTCGGGCCGGTCGCAAAGCTCGTCGATCATTCCTTGCGACACCGTCGCGCAAGGCGCGAGCACGAAGCAGGAGCCTTCCACCGCGTAAACGCGCGAAGCCGCATTGTTGACCTCGGCGCCGAGCGCCGGCGCGAAGGGATCGTAGAGCGAGAAGCTCGGCCAGGCCGCGACATGCACCTGCTCGTTCTGGGCATACATCGCGTATTTCGACAGCGGCTGGAGATGCTCCCAGCAGCACAGTGCGCCGAGGCGGCCGATGTCGGCTCTCGCATGCACGGCAAGGTCGCTGCCGTCGCCCTCGCCATAGACGGTTCGCTCGGCATGGGTCGGCCGCAGCTTGCGGCGCTTTGCGATGGTCTCGCCGTCGGGCCCGATCAGCCATTGCGCCAGATAGAGGCTGCCGCCGTCGCGCTCGGACAGGCCGATCACGGCGGTGAGCTTTGCCTTGCGCACGGCCTCGCGCAACTTTTCAGCCTGCGGGCTGTCATAGGACAGTGAATTGTCGAAATAGCGCTGCACGAAGCCGCGGCCGATCGCCCAGGCCGGCGAGTCCATCCAGATATGCCAGGGGTAACCGGGGATGAACGCCTCAGGAAAGGCGATCAGCTTGGCCCCCTTTTCCGCAGCCTCCCTGATCAGCGCGATCGACTTGTCGATCGAAGCATCGAGATCGAGCCAGGCCGGCGCCGCCTGCACCACTGCTACCTTGTATTTCGGATGTTCGATGCCCATTCCCGCCTCCATCGCCGGTTGATCGGAAGCCACGTCCGATGCAGTCTATTTGGCCAAGCCGGACGGCCGGGCGCTCGACCAGGGCGGAACAAAAACTCGACTGGACGCGCCCGCCAACCGGTACGGGATTTGCCTCCGGGCAGGCTGGATCCGCCAACAGGCGATTTTTGCAGGGTGTGAAAGGGAGGCTCCTCAGATGCCAATCCAGTTCACGACGGACGGCAGCCCCGGCTACCGGCGGCTGGCCCTCTGGCAGGACATTGTCTGCGACGTCTTCGTCGGGCTCGACTGCAAGTCGGACCTCGGTAGTGCCTTTCACGGCTCGGTCACGCAGGCTTCGCTCGGCAGGGCCGTGTGCTCCGAGGTCTGCTCCGACCGCCAGCATGTCTTCCGCACGCCCTCGCGCATCGCGCGCTCCGATCAGGATTTCGTCCTGGTCGCGCTCGGCAATCGCGGGGCCGGCGGCGTGGTGCAGGATGGCCGCGAGACCGTGATCCATCCCGGCGAGTTCGCGCTGTATGACACCACGCGGCCCTATGAGCTGAAGTTCAACGACAGCTTCACGCAGACCATCTTCAAGGTGCCGCGTGAGATGCTGCAGCGCCGGCTCGGCGGCACCGAGGCACTGACCGCGATTGCGTTCGGCGCCGATGTGCCGCTCGAACGGCTCGCCTATGATTTCATTGTCAGGCTCTGCCAGAGCGCGGACCAACTTGCTCCGAACAACGCGGCCGCACTGTCGGAGCAGGCAGTCGATCTCCTTGCGATGGCGCTCGGCGAGCGGCTCGGCAAGACGTCGCTGCCGTCCTCGACCCATCGCTCCGCCCTGCTCTACCGGCTAAAGGCGCACATCCGCGCGCATCTTACTGATCCCGACCTCTCGCTCGCGGAGGCCGCGGCCGCGCTCGGCATCTCGCGGCGCTATGTCAACGATCTCCTCGCCGACGAGGACACCTCGTTCCAGCGCCATGTCCTCGCCGAACGCCTCGCCCAATGCAGGCGCGACCTTGCCTCGCCCGTGCTCGCCCATCGCCACATTAGCGAGATCGCCTTCGCCTGGGGCTTCAACGACCTCTCGCATTTCGGCCGCGTCTTCCGCGACCATTTCGGCATGTCGCCGCGCGACTTCCGGCAAAGCCAGTCGCGGCACTGACAGGCCAGTCATCGATCACCTCGAGCCTTCGCTTCGAGCGAAGGCAGCGCTCGCCAATTCCAAATTGTCTTGCCTGCTGACCTGCCTCAAGCTGGCACGCATGAGGACTGACGCCACCATAAGCGCAACGGAGCTGTTGCTTCGTGTGATCGCCATCCGGCTCGCGCTACTCGTCCTGGTAGGCTGGGGCTTGACGCTCCTGCCGCGGCAGACGGGTGACTACCAGCTCGCCTGCTTCTCCTCGTCCGCAACGACGATCGAAATCCAGCCCGAGGCGAAAGCGATCGACCCGCGCGTTGCCGACGCGGCATTCGCTGACATGCTGCGGCACGACTAGGCATGGCCAAGCAATGCCGGGCTCTCGTGAAAGCGCTCCCGACTCCTTTCTTTTCATGGCGGAAGCCCGGCTCCCGGCAGGGGAACTGACCGTGTCCTGACGGGTTGCTGTCGATCCGGCAATTTCCTATTCGGAGATGAATCACGGCTCGAATCAACCGCGCCTCCATCATGTCGTCCGCCCCGATTGAGCATGCCGACGGCCTGCCGCAGCCGCAGCGCAACCAGGCGGTGCTGACCATTGCGCTTGGCATCATCATGGCGGTGGTCGACAGCGCCATCGCCAATGTGGCGCTGCCGACGATCGCAGCCGACCTCGATGCGAGCCCGGCCTTCTCGATCTGGATCGTCAACGGTTACCAGCTCGCGATCACGATCTCGCTGCTGCCGCTGGCTTCGCTTGGCGAGATCGTCGGCTATCGCCGCGTCTATCTGGTCGGGCTCGCACTGTTCACGCTCGCATCCGCGTTGTGCGCGCTGGCACACACGCTGCCGCTCCTGACAATCGCGCGCATCATCCAGGGCTTTGGCGCGGCCGGCATCATGAGCGTCAACGCGGCGCTTGTGCGCTTCACCTATCCGCGCAGCCAGCTCGGCCGCGGCATCGGGCTCAACGCGCTCGTGGTCGCCTTCTCGGCCGCGGTTGGCCCGACGCTCGCCGCCGGGATTCTCGCGATCGGAAGCTGGCCCTGGCTGTTCGCCATCAACGTCCCGCTTGGTGCGGTGACATTGCTGATCGGCTTGCGCAGCCTGCCGCACACCAAGCCCGCAAGTCGTTCCTTCGATTGGCAGAGCGCGGGGCTCTCCGCGATCACGTTCGGCGTCGGCATCGCCGCCGTCGACAGCGTCGGTCATGGCGAGGCGGCGGTCACCTGCCTCGTGCAGTTCGCCATCGCCATCGTCGCCGGCGCGCTGCTGATCTATCGCGAAACCCACATGGCCTCGCCGCTCTTGCCGATCGATCTGTTGCGCATCCCGGTGTTCGCGCTGTCGATTGCGACCTCGATTGCATCGTTCTGCGGACAGATGCTGGCCTTCGTCGCGATCCCCTTTTATCTGCAGAGCCGCTTCGGCTATTCCGCCGTGCACATGGGCCTCTTGATCACGCCCTGGCCGATCGCGGTGGCTTTCGCCGCGCCCCTCGCTGGCCGCCTTGTCGAGCATTATCCGGCCGGCCTGCTCGGTGGTATCGGGCTCACGCTGTTCGCCTGCGGCCTCGGCGCGCTCGCCTTGCTGCCTGCAACGCCCGCGCCGTTCGACGTGATCTGGCGCATGGCGCTGGCCGGCGCCGGCTTCGGCCTGTTCCAGACCCCCAACAACCGCACCATGATCGCGGCCGCCCCGCGCGAGCGCGCCGGCGGCGCCAGCGGCATGCTGGGAACGGCCCGCCTGCTCGGCCAGACCACCGGCGCGGCACTGGTGGCGCTGTTGCTCGGCCGCTATCCGGTCGAAGGAACCCGGCTGGCGCTGCTCGCCGGTGTCGGCTTTGCACTCTGCGGCGCGGTGCTGAGCATGCTGCGGCTGTCGCCCGCCGGCGCGCGCGGCGCCGAGCACGTTCGCGTGCAGGACGACCAGCGCCTGCGGGGTGAATGACGCCGCTACGGTGATGCGAGCAACAAAAAGGCCGGCTTTTCAGCCGGCCTTTTCAATTCATCGCGTGCAAATCAGACTTTGACCAGTGGCCCTTTCGAGGTCGGCCCCTTGGAGCCGCCGGGACCGCCCGGCTTGGACTTGCCTGGCGGACGCTTGCGGGCGCCGGGCAGCTTCTCCTGCTTCGGCGTGACCGGGCCCTCGACGAACTCGAAGCCGATCTTCTCCTTGGTCTCGTCGGCCTCGTCCTTGACGAGAACGACACGAACATGGCCGCCGCCCTTGAGCTTGCCGAACAGCACCTCGTCCGCCAGCGGCTTCTTGATGTGCTCCTGGATCACGCGGGCCATGGGACGTGCACCCATCTGCTCGTCGTAACCGTGCTGGACCAGCCAGGTCTTGGCCGGCTCGGACAGCTCGATGGTGACGTCGCGATCGCCAAGCTGCGCCTCGAGCTGAAGCACGAACTTCTCGACGACGGTGCCGATCACCTCGACGCTGAGATGGCTGAACGAGACGATGGCATCGAGGCGGTTGCGGAATTCCGGCGCGAACTGCCGGTTGATCGCCTCGTGGTCGTCGCCTTCCCGCTTCGAACGGGTGAAGCCGAACGCCTGCTTGGCGAGATCCGCCGCGCCCGCATTCGTGGTCATGATCAGGATCACGTTGCGGAAGTTGACCTGCTTGCCGTTGTGGTCGGTGAGCCGGCCGTGATCCATGATCTGGAGTAGCACGTTGTAGAGATCCGGATGCGCCTTCTCGATCTCGTCCAGCAGCACCACGCAATGCGGATGCTGGTCGACGCCGTCGGTGAGCAGGCCGCCCTGGTCAAAGCCGACATAGCCGGGAGGCGCGCCGATCAGGCGCGACACGGTGTGCCGCTCCATGTACTCCGACATGTCGAAGCGCAGCAGCTCGACGCCGAGCGTCGCCGCGAGCTGCTTTGCGACCTCGGTCTTGCCGACGCCGGTCGGACCCGAGAACAGGTAGCAGCCGATCGGCTTCTCCGGCTCGCGCAGGCCGGCGCGCGCCAGCTTGATCGAAGCGGCGAGCGACTCGATTGCCCTGTCCTGGCCGAACACGGTGCGCTTCAAGGTCTGCTCGAGATGCTTGAGCACCTCGGCATCGTCCTTCGACACGCTCTTCGGAGGAATCCGCGCCATCGAGGCGATCGTGGTCTCGATCTCCTTGATGCCGATGGTCTTCTTGCGCTTGTTCTCGGAGACCAGCATCTGTGCCGCACCGGATTCGTCGATCACGTCGATCGCCTTGTCCGGCAGCTTGCGGTCGTGGATGTAGCGCGAGGAGAGCTGGACGGCGGCCTCGATCGCCTCGTTGGTGTATTTCAGCCGGTGGTAGTCCTCGAAATACGGCTTGAGGCCCTTGAGGATCGCGATCGCATCCTCGACCGTCGGCTCGTTGATGTCGATCTTCTGGAAGCGCCGCACCAGCGCACGGTCCTTCTCGAAGTGCTGACGGTATTCCTTGTAGGTGGTCGAGCCCATGCAGCGGATGGTGCCCGAGGCCAGCGCCGGCTTGAGCAGGTTCGATGCGTCCATCGCCCCGCCCGACGTCGCACCCGCACCGATCACGGTGTGGATCTCGTCGATGAACAGGATCGCGTTGGGGTGCGCCTCGAGCTCCTTCAGCACCTGCTTCAGGCGCTCTTCGAAGTCGCCGCGATAGCGGGTGCCGGCGAGCAGCGTGCCCATATCGAGCGAGAACACCGTCGCGGCCGCCAGCACCTCCGGCACCTCGCTGTCGACGATGCGCTTGGCGAGGCCCTCCGCGATCGCGGTCTTGCCGACGCCGGCTTCGCCGACGAACAGCGGGTTGTTCTTCTGCCGGCGGCACAGCACCTGGATCGCGCGGTTGATCTCGGAATTGCGTCCGATCACCGGGTCGATCTTGCCGTCGCGGGCCTTCTTGTTGAGGTTGACGCAATAGGTCTCGAGCGCCTCGCCCTTCTTCTTGGCGTCCTCGTTGCCCTTGGCCTCGGTCTCCTCGTCGACGCCGCGCACGGGCCGCGCTTCGGAGACGCCTGGTCGCTTGGCGATGCCGTGGCTGATGTAGTTGACCGCGTCATAGCGCGTCATGTCCTGCTCCTGCAGGAAATACGCCGCATGGCTCTCGCGCTCGGCGAAGATTGCGATCAGCACGTTGGCGCCGGTCACCTCTTCGCGACCGGACGACTGCACGTGGATCACCGCGCGCTGGATCACGCGCTGGAAGCCGGCGGTCGGCTTGGCGTCGTCGGCGCCATCCGTCACCAGGTTCTCGAATTCGGTCTCAAGATAGTTGACGAGACTCGTGCGGAGCTTGTCGAGATCGACGCTACAGGCGCGCATGACCGCGGCTGCATCGGAGTCGTCGATCAAAGAGAGCAAGAGATGCTCGAGCGTCGCGTATTGGTGATGACGCTCATTGGCGATCGCCAGCGCACGATGCAGGGATTGTTCAAGGCTTTGGGAAAAAGTCGGCATTCGCGTCCTCTATGGCCCCCACCATCATGATCGTCATCGCCCGGTCAGGCAACAACAACCTTTCTCACATATAGTTATACAAGACCGCCGCGAAAGACCGGTTCCGCGACTCAGGCGGCTGCACACAAGACCGGCTTTTTCGATGCAAGACCCGTTCCGATTTGGGCTGGATCGGCGCCGGCACAGAATTCCGTAGTTTTGCCGGCTGCAACGGAAGTCGCGCGCGGACCTCGCGCGACGATCACACCGCTACTACGCAAGAGCCGGCTTTCAAACTCGCCGTGAGGCGTCTTACTTCTTTTCCATCACGCATTGCAGCGGATGCTGGTGCTTGCGGGCGAAATCCATCACCTGCGTCACCTTGGTCTCGGCAATCTCGTAGGTGAACACGCCGCACTCGCCGATGCCGTGATGATGGACGTGCAGCATGATCTTGGTCGCAGCCTCGACGTCCTTCTGGAAGAATTTCTCCAGTACATGGACGACGAATTCCATCGGCGTGTAGTCGTCGTTGAGGATCAACACACGATACAGGTTCGGCCGTTTGGTTTTCGGCTTGACCTTGGTAATGACCGATGTGTTCGGCCCGGAAGGGCCGCCCGAACGGTTTTCGTCGTTGCTCATCCGGGGAGCGGAGGCGGCGGTGACCGCTGGCAGGTCGAGTCTGGAAGTCAATTGCGGCATGGCACAGGCGTTCAAATTCCCCAGGGAAGCGAATGACGGTCTGCGGCGCAGCTCAGTACCTCGGAGCCTCGCACAAGCGCGCCGCCTTTCCGGATCGCCGCTTCCGAGCGGTCCGGTCCGAACCGGATCGTTCGCTAGCAATATGGCCCTGCCCCCGGCTCGCCGCAAGCGTGCAAAGGTTCGGCCGATGCGGCCGCGGCGGTCCCGATTCCCGGCCCGGCGATCCAAACCAAGGTTAATCAATCCGGATCGATTTGACAAAAATTTCCACTGTGACTGTTTGGACCTGTTGACCAGGAACCCGGCTGTTAGCGCGACTGCGACGGTTTCGACCGGATATCTCCGGCTTTCTACGGTCCTATTTACCTACCCTTCAAGGGCGTGGCGCGAGATCGGGCAAACCACAGATTTCGGGGGTCGTCATGCTTCACCTGCCCGTTGTCCGCCGCATTGGTCGACAGCTCGCCAGCTTCAAGAAGGCCGAGCAAGGCAATATCGCGGTGATCTTCGCCATCGCGCTCGTCCCAGTGCTGACCTTCGTCGGTGCCGCGATCGATTATAGCCGGGCCACCCGCGCGCGATCGTCAATGCAGGCCGCCCTGGATTCGACCGCGCTGATGCTGTCGAGGGACCTAACAGCCGGTACCATCTCCCAGTCCCAGATCAGCCAGAAGGCGGCAGACTATTTCAAGGGCCTGTTCGCCGGCAGCGAAGCCGCGGACACGGCAGCAAAGACAAGGGTTCAGCTAACGGCAACCTACACTGCGGCGACCACAAGCGCGGCAGCGAAGATCCTTCTGGAAGGCTCCAGCTACATCGATTCCATGTTCATGCAGATCGCCGGCTATCCGACGCTCGGCTTTAATACCACGTCGACCGCAACCTGGGGCAACGTGAAGATGCGCGTGGCGCTGGCGCTCGACAACACGGGATCGATGTCGGACAACAACAAGATGACGGCGCTGAAGAATGCGGTCGCGGGAACCGGCGGCCTGATTGACCAGCTCCGCGCACTCAGCAAGACCAACGGCGATGTCTATATTTCGGTCATTCCCTTTGCCAAGGACGTCAACGTCGGCACGAGCAATTATGGCCAGAGCTGGATTGACTGGACCGATTGGCTGAACCCGCCGACCGCGCAGCCCGCCAACGTACCTGGCGGCTACCAGGCAAGCCTGCCTATCAACTGGCATGCGGTGGGACCTGGCGCGAAGTGCCCATTCACCAACTCCCTCGGCAACACCAATGGCCGCGCCAATGGCGCGTTCACATGCAAGACCGCACCGACAAGCAGCGCTTTGGGCACGTCAACGATCCAATCGACCACGATCACGGTCAACGGCGCGAGCATCCAGAATCCGATTTGCCCGACCTTCGATGGCAACTCGCAGACGATCTACAACGGGTGCTGGAGCAGTGAGCCGACCGGCCTTCAGGAAACCTTCTGCAGCGGAAGCTCGAACTGCAGTTGCCCGAAGAATTCCTCCGGTAATGACGTATCCGGCTGCACTTGCACTGGCAGCGGCACCAGCAAATATTGCACCGGCTGGACCTATGTTCACAATTGGACACAGCCCGGCCCCAACGACACGACAGACAATTTGGACCAACCGAGAGTTTCCGCCGCCGTCGGTTTCCGGGATGCGACCCATACGCCCAACAAGGAGCACATCTGGACTCCCAACGCTACCAGCGTCGCGAATGACTGGCGCCAGGCTTCCAGCAATCCCATCAGCACCTGGACAGGCTGCGTCGCAGACCGCACCCAGCCGAATGACACGACCGGCGTATCGCCGACGTCCTCCGATGCCACGACATTGTTTCCCGCCAACGAATATTACGAGAACAGCACCTCCTATTGCAGCAGCAGCGCTTCGACCAAGCTCGGGCGGGTCATCCCCCTGACCTACGACTGGAGCGCTCTGAAGACCGCGGTCAACGCGATGGAGCCAACGGGCGGCACCAACCAGGCTGTCGGATTGGCTTGGGCCTGGCAGTCGTTGCGACAGGGCAATCCTCTGAACGCGCCAGCGGAGAGCACCAGCAGCGGCTCCACCTACAACAGGGTCATCATCCTGCTGTCCGATGGTCTGAACACCGAGGACCGCTGGCCGGCCTACGGCAACGGCAGGAACCAGACCACGACATACGGCAACAGCACGTTCCCTGGCTCGATCGATGCCCGGCAGCAATTGTTATGCGATAATCTCAAGAATGCGAAGGATTCCAACGGCGCGGCGATGTACACGATCTACACGATCCAGGTAAACACGGGCGGGGATCCGACCTCGGCGATCCTGAAATATTGCGCGAGCAGCCCGGACAAGTTCTACGAGATCAAGAGCTCGACCGAGATCGCGACTATTTTCAATACGATCGGAACCGCGCTGAGCAAGCTGCGCCTCGCGAGATGATCAACGTTTCCCACCGGCAAAAAAAGCCCGGCTGATCAGCCGGGCTTTTCGATTCCAAGACGTCCTGGAAAGCTCAGTTCGCAGCCGGGGTGAACTTCGACACGATGGTCTCGACCGGCTTGAGCGCCTGCTTGGCGAGGTCGCTGTAGAGGCCGGCGATCTTCTGCGATTCCGCAACGAAGGTCTCGTAGGCGGAACGGGCGAAATCGGTCTGCGCTTCCATCGCCTTGTCCAGCGACTTCACGCCGGAGAGCTTTTCGACGAAGGACTTGGTGTCTTCGAACGACTTCTTGGTGTAGTCGCCATAAGCGCTCGCGATCGCCTGAAGGCCGTGCTGCACCGAGGTCGCGGAGGCGACGCACTGCTCGAACTGCTCTTTCCCGTAGTTCTGAAAGTCTTCAACCTTGAACATGTCGGAATCCTTTTCCCTGGCTCTCGTCGGGAAGCCCCGGCTCCCTGACTTTGCCTACAATTAGTGCAGCGCACAAAAAAGTCAAGAATATTGTGCGCCGCACAAAAGCAGATTCAAATCGCGGAGATTCCCGGGGTTTTCCGCAAGGGTTCCTTAAGCTTTTGGAAACCGCGGCCCCCTACCCTGATTCCCTGGACGTGTTCACTTCCGCAGGCGGCCAAAGCCGTTTGAGAACATCACCTTAGCCAGAACAGCGGCTCAGGTCCAAACGTCCCCCGCGGTGAACATCAGCGGAGGGACAGCCTGAGCAGGTAATGATCCCGGGTCGATTGGGCACAATTTCGCCTCACGAGCCGGTGATCAAGTCAGAAACGGGGACGGGGTTCCATGCTTCGTAACAACTTGTCTGCCTCGCGCTTGGCGCGGGTTGGCGTTTTCGGGCTTCTTACGGTCACCACCGTAATCATCGTCACCACCGATGCTGCCGAGGCGCGGCGCCACCGGCGCCACTACGCGCACCCTCGGGTGCAGCGCGATGTGTCCGAGAGCTCCAGCTCAAAATTTGCCTCCATCATTGTCGACGGCAATTCTGGCACGGTGCTTCAGTCGACCAGCCCCGACGCACTGCGTCACCCCGCCTCGCTCACCAAGATCATGACGCTCTACTTGCTGTTCGAGCGCCTCGAATCCGGCAAGCTGAAGCTCGACAGCGAGATGCCGGTGTCGCAGCATGCCGCCGACCAGGATCCGACCAAGCTCAACCTCCGCCCCGGCCAGACCATCCGCGTCGAGGACGCGATCAAGGGCCTCGTGACGCGTTCCGCCAATGACGCCGCCGTGGTGATCGCAGAAACGATCGGCGGCGACGAGAGCGATTTCGCCCAGATGATGACGCGCAAGGCGCGCGCGCTCGGCATGTCCAAGACCGTCTATCGCAACGCTTCGGGCCTGCCGAACGACGAGCAGGTGACGACGGCACGCGACCAGGCCACGCTCGGCCGCGCCATCCAGGAGCGCTTCCCGCGCTACTATCGCTACTTCGCGACCGCCTCGTTCAACTGGCGCGGACAGTCGATCCGCAACCACAATCACCTGCTCGGCAATGTCGAGGGCGTGGACGGCATCAAGACCGGCTACACCCGCGCGTCCGGTTTCAACCTCGTCACCTCGGTGCGCCGCGGCAATCGCCATCTGATCGGAGTTGTGCTCGGCGGCCGCAGCGGCGGCTCGCGCGACGCGATCATGCGCAATCTGCTCGCGGAGAATCTCGAGAAGGGCGCGACCACCCACACCGTCGCCGCCGTCACCGAGCGCAACGGCGCCGACGCCAGTGCCGAGGTCGCCGACGCCTCGGATGCTCTCCGCTCTGCCCCGCAGGTCCAGGCCGCGGCGGCCCCGGCTCCCGAGGCCGCCTCATCCCGCCTTGCCGCGCGTCTGTCGACGCTGGCGGCTGCGACTGCTGCGATGCCGCCGCCCCAGGCCAAGCCTGAAGTTCGCCCGGCTGAAGCCAAGATTGAGCCGGCGCCGCTCACCAATGGCGTGATCTCAAGCCAGCCGCTGTCCATCATCCCCGGCTCGTCCGAACCGATGAAGCCGGTCCGGGTCAAGACCGTTCAGGTCAAGGCCGGCGCCGTGAAAGTCGCCTCCGCTGCCCCGGCGCAGGTGTCGCCACCGGTCACGAACACCATTCCGTCCCGGTCCGATGTCGCGGAAACGTCCGGCGCCGTCGTCGCCCGGGCCGATCTCATCAACAGGCCCGAAATCCCGAGCCAGCCGGAAGCGCCGAAGTCCGAGATCGCCCGCACCGAGCTGCCACGGCAGCCGGCGGGCTTCGGCACCGGCAACGGCATCCTCGGCGTGCTGCCAGCCGCACCCGCCGCCGCTCCCGCCCCGGCCGCTCCGAAGCTTGCTTCCGCCGACCCGGCGCCGCGGCCGATTCAGATGAGCGCCACGACCAAGCCGGTCGTCACCCACAGCGGCTGGATCGTCCAGGTCGGCGCGCTCGAGAGCGAGAGCGAAGCCCAGCAGCGCATCGACGCCGCCCGCAGCTCGGCCCGCGGCCTGCTCAGCAAGGCCGACCCGTTCACCGAGCCGGTCGTCGCCAAGGACAATCGCAAACTCTACCGTGCCCGCTTCGCCGGGCTCGAGCGCGATCAGGCCGAAGCCGTCTGCCGCACCCTGAAGCGCGCCGAAATCTCCTGCATCACCGTGCGCAACTGATCTCTCGAGCCTCCCAAAACAAATGCCCGCCTTGCGCGGGCATTTTCGTTTTGGGGTGATGCCGAGGCTGTTCCGCGACAACCTCTCGTCAACAATTTACGGTTAAAACTTTCCTCAAGGGGATCGACCACGCCGACAATGGCGGGCATCGGGGCGACGGCAGACAGAGCAAACAGAGCTCACGCGGTACGGGCGTTTGTAGCGTGGTGCCGGAGTTAGCCGTTATGCGTACGAAGCAGAGTATCCTTGGCCTCGTTTACACGGGCAGCGAGATACGTCGAGCCCCCCTGGTCGGGATGGAGTTTCTTCATCAGGGACTTGTGAGCCCTGCTGATGTCGTCGCGCCCCGCGCCCGGCTGCAAGCCAAGGATCTGATAGGCCTCCTCCGCCGTCATTTTGCCGCTCGCCGCCGTGCGACGCTGCCGCCCTGCCGCATCGCCCTGCGCGTTCTGACGCCAAGCGGGAAACCGGCGGTCCAGATAGCTTTCAAGTAAGGCCACACTCTCGGCATCGAATGCCGGCACCATCGCCAGCAGGCCGGCAAGGTCGAACTCGCCGAGATCGCGCCCGGCATGAGGTCCGGCAACGATCCGGCCTGTCAGCTGGCCGGTGTCGTGGTCGAGCCGCATGTCGAGGAATTGCGAACGCACGCGAGAGGCCTGTCCGGACGCGCGTGTCGCGCCGCCGCCGCCGAACAGCCCTCCGACATTGCCGAAGCCGGCGTTGGCCAGGGGTGTCCAGCCGAGCAGCCCGGCGCCGAAGATGCCGAGCGGAATCGCGACCGCCAGTTCGCCCCGCAGACCCGTGAACGCTGCGACCGCCAGCGCCACCACGCCGCCACCGAGCTTGATGGTGCGCGCCAGCACCGCCGGATTGGCGGAGCGGAACATCTGGAGCAGCAGATAAAGCGTGATAACGGCGACAGCGCCGGCGAGCAGGGTCATGGCCGGAATATAGTCGCGCTCTCGGCAAAATGCATCGCGTCCAGCTTCCGCAGCCGGTCGCCAGCCTGATCGCTACCTCATCTGGCCGATCAGCTTCGCCGCAGCGCTCGCGCTCTTCGCCAGTTCCAGCAGCGCTTCGGGGCCGCCGGCGGCGTAAGCCGCGGCCGCCCGCAACAGCTCGCGCAACTGCGCCGCCGCGCCAGGATCGAACCGGCACCAGGCACCGCCGGTCAGGCGCGCGATCTCGCGAAAGGTCCGCTCGGCCACGGCGTCATGGCCTTCCTGAAACACAAACACCGGCACCTTGAGCATGCCAAGCTCGCCGGCGCTGGCGCAGAGTTCGTCGGCGTTCTCCTCCATGGCATCGCCAACAAAGACGACGGCCCGCACGCCGGACGCGACGGCCTCGCGCCGGGCCTCGCTCAGCACCTTGCCGATCTGGGTGTCGCCGCCGCGGCAATCGATCTTGCTCATCAATGTCGCAAGCCTGGCACTGTCGGAGATCCACGCCGTCGCCCGGCACTCGTTGAAACCGCGATAGTAGACGAGCCGGACGTCGAGACTGCCGAGCGCCGCAGTCTCGCGAAACATGTCGGCCTGGAGCGCGCAGGCCATGTCCCAGGTCGGCTGCCGGCTCATTGTCGCATCCAGCGCGAAGATCAGCCGCCCCCTCGCGCCGGGCGCATGCGGTGACAACGCACGCGCCTTGGCGACAAAGGCGGCAATGTCATCCGAGGTGGACGTTCCGGCCTGTGGCACTGCGCCGCCGGCTTTCGTCGAGACGGCATCGCCGCGCGGTTTGATGGGGTCGCCCGACATCGCTGCTCAACCATGCGTGGGCAATTAATGTGGTGGGCGCGTAGAGCCCGGTCAATGTGCAAAGCCTCCGCGGAGGTAAGCCGGCGGAGGCTTCGAGATCGGTGTCGATGAGGGAGGCGTCAGCTCTTGGCAGGCGCCATCAATGCAACTGGACCCGGCTCGAGAATCTTGGGCGGAGACGATTGCGTGTCGACCGGTCTGATCTCGCTGTCGGTGGCGCTCAGGAACCTGTCGAGCATGCTCTGGATCGAGTTCTTGGCCGCATCCGGACCGGTGTCGCGCATGTCATTATGCTGGAACTCGGTCTTCACGACCTGAATGCCCGCCTTCTCGCACTCCTCGTCCGTGGGGATCACGCCCGCATCGGCCTTGAACTGGGGATCGGTGGAACGGAACGACAGGATCTTGAATTTGCCGGCCGTGACGAAGGGAACGCGCAGATTGTCGAGCGTGACGACCTTCTTGACCTCATCCGGATACTGCTTGGCGAAATACATCGTGATGTCGCCGCCCATGGAGTGACCGACCATGGTCACCTTGTCGTAGTCGGCATTCGGCTGGACCTTCTTCATCTCCTGCATGGCGAGATGAATGTTGGCGACGCCGCGCAGGATCTGCGGCAGCCGGCCGACATAGAGCTCGCCCGGCTTGGTCACCATCGGAGGATCGGTCGGCAAATCATGCTGCGGGCTCAGGACCATGTAGCCGCGCGCAGCGAAGATGTTGGCGAGGAAGCCGTACTCGGTGTTCTTGACAGTGTTGCCATGATTGATCACGGCGACAGGCAACTTGATCAGGCCAGCGTTGGCTTGCATTTCCTTGTCGCGGCGCACCGCGATGTGGACGGGCACCGGGCGGTTGTCGCGCGAAGCGTCGTAGAAGGTGATGGTCTCGTGCTTGATGGCCCACTTGCTCGCCGTGAAATAGGCGATGCCGCAGAGAGCACTGACCGAAACCAGAACGGCAATTCCACGCTTCATCTTCGTCCTCAGCCGCAGGCTCTTGCGGCCTGATCCCTGTTGAAAATCGTGTTCTTCGGGGCTCTTTGTCCCCTTGTCGCCTATTCCCTAATATATGTCACAGCAGCGTGACAGGAAGGCTAAATATTGTGAACCGGCAGCCCTTTCATTGTGCGTCGCACACGTTTGTTGGGCACCCTTTGTCATAAGGCTACGTCAGGGTGCAGGTCACCATCCGACGCAACCGGGCTCGATCGGGTTCAATTCGTAGTCAACGTAAGATGAAAACGCGCCGAGCGCGGACCGAGTTCCCGCGGCAACCGGCCGTTCGGATCGACAGGAAGTAGCAGTATACCGCGGCCTCAGGCACCGAAGATGTCGTGGACTTCGAGCGGCTTGTCGACCTGACTGAACCATTCGGCACGGTTGGCGGCGCGGCGGCGGCCGCGCTCATCGAGCGGCAGCTTGAGCTGGCGGAGCAGGCTGGTCACCTCCTCCCGCGCGGTGAGATGGCCGAGATTGGGCCGCATGCCGAGCGTGGCCTCGTCGATCTCGTCGAGGGCGGTCAGGCCACGCGGGAAGAATTCGCGATAGACGACACGTTCGGCGAAGCCGTCGACGTAGCGGAAGCCGAGCCGCAGCGACAAATCCTTCAACCCCTCGGCGACGAGCTGCTTGTTGCGGGAGCCGAGCATCGACAGGCGGTTGCGCACCACGATCCAGTCGGTGGTGGCGCCGTCGAGCTGGCGACGCTTACGCCTGACGTCGCGCACCATCTCGGCGTAATGGCTCTCCCCGGTGACCGCGTAGTTAGCGGGATCGACGGTACCGAGCACGTCGAAGTCGAGAAAGCTGTCGTTGATCGGCGTCACCAGCGTGTCGGCCATCGAATGCGCCAACCGCATCAGGTAGCTGTCCGTGCCGGGCGTATCGATGACGATGAAGTCGAAGCTGCTTTCGACTGCCGAGACCGCGTCCATGAATTGCAGGAACTCGGCATTCTCGTTCTCGGCGATTTGCATGGTCTCGCCGAGCTTGATGCAGCGATGCACCGGCAGCTCGAGGTCGAGCTTGGTGCGGCGCGCCCAGGCCGAACGGTTGCTGATGTAGCGGGTAAAGCTCTGCTGGCGGCAGTCGAGGTCGATGGTGGCGACGCGCTGGCCGGCCTTCAGGAGCGCAACCGCGATGTGCAGGGCGGTCGTCGATTTGCCGGAGCCGCCCTTCTCATTGCCGAGCACGACCACATGCGCCGAGCCGGATTGGCCTTGGCTAGCCTGCACAAGCATAGCGATCCTCAATACCCCTAACGAATATCTTCGAGTTGACCGCATCGGCGGTCAAGTGAAATGCGTGACAGGTAATGCAAATTGCAATGCGTCGTTCTTCGTCATGAATTGCGGCGTCATCTTTTCGTCTGTGATCCAGCCCACAATGTCGCGACATTCTGCGCGGCCTTAGCCGGGATGCTGTGCCGCATCCGGATGTATGGCGTCCACGATCGCCGCTTGTTAAGGTTAGCCGGTCGCGCGCCGGCCGCCCCCGCACTGATTCCAACCCTATCGAGTCCTGATGTCATCGAGTCCCTTGATCGCCCGCACGGTCCCTGCCCTGCGGCGCGCCGTCGACACTCTCCGCAAGCGAAAGGCCACGATCGCACTGGTCCCGACCATGGGGGCACTCCATGATGGGCATGTGTCGCTGGTTCGCCTCGCCAAGCGACGCGCGAGCCGCGTCGTGGTGTCGATCTTCGTCAACCCCACTCAGTTCGCCCCGACCGAGGACTTTGGCGCCTATCCGCGCACCTGGAAGGCCGACATCGCCAAGCTCGCGGCCGAGGACGTCGATGTGGTCTGGCACCCCGACGTCGAGGCCATGTATCCGGAGGGCTTTGCCACCCGCATTGTGCCGGAGGGGCCAGCGCTGGCCGGGCTCGAGGACCGCTTCCGGCCGCATTTCTTCGGCGGCGTCGCCACCGTCGTCGGCAAGCTGTTCACGCAATGCCGGCCCGACTTTGCGATCTTCGGCGAGAAGGATTTTCAGCAGCTGCGGGTGGTGGCGCAGATGGCGCGGGATCTCGACCTCGGCGTCAAGGTCATCGGCTCCCGCACCGTGCGCGAGCGCGACGGGCTCGCGATGTCCTCGCGCAACGTCTATTTGTCACCGCAGGAGCGGCAGACCGCAATCACGCTTTACCGCGCCATGAGGGAGAGCGCCGGGCGCATCCGTGCAGGCGACGCGATCGCACCCGCCATGGCCGGCGGCGCCGAGATGATCAAGGCGGCCGGTTTCGCCCTCGACTATTTCGAAGCCCGCCATGCCGCGACGCTGGCACCGGTCACCTCGCACAAGGACGGACCCTTGCGGATCCTGGTCGCGGCCAAGCTCGGCACCACCCGGCTGATCGACAATATCGCGGTCTAGAGCAATCCGAGATCACGCAGCTCGCGCCGCATCGGCTCCGGCATCGCCGCGATCGAGCCGGCGGCGGACTTGCCGAGATCCGCGGGCACTGAATCATCGGTCAGATAGCGCCAGCCCTGGAACGGGCGCATCGGCCGCGGCGACACCGAGATCACCTTCGGCTGCATCACGATCCGGCAGCGTCCGATGCCGTCCTTGTCACGGAACGGCTCGATCCCGATGATCTTCTCCCGCGCGGCGATCTCGCCCTTGATGACCCAATAGAGCGAGCCGCCCGAGAGGATCTCGGCGTCGCGCTTGGGCACCATGCGGGTGATGTGGATGTGACGTTGCGGCAGGCCCTTCTTTTTGGCGGTCTGCATCCGTTCGGCGATCCACTCCTTCAATTCCTTGACGGAGTCGCAGCCGACGGCGAGCTTGATCAGGTGTAGCGGCATGCCCCAGCATTAGCCGGACAGCCGCGCATTTGGAATGCCGATCTACTCGTTATCCGCAGCCGCTGGAGCAGCCGCCGAGGCTGGCGGCGGCGCGAGCGGAACCGGCGCTGCGGGAGAACGCGCTGCCTTTGGAGCAGGCGGCTTCTTCGCGGCCGACGCAGTTGGTGCCGCAGGCGCTGCGGCCTGTGCCGAGGCCGCTGCCGGCGCGCGCGCTGCCGGCGCTGCGTTTGCGGCCGGTGCCGCCTGGCGCGTGGCCGCAGTCGGCGGCTCGGGATTCATGATGCTGACCGGCGGCGTCGACGAGGCGCTCGGGAACTCGGCATTGGTCGGCTTGCCGGTCGGCATCGACGGCGGCAATCCGGCAAGCGCAGCGGCGGCCGGCATCGCCAGCGCCGTTGCGGGCGCGTTCCAGGTCGGCGCATAGCGCGCAACCAGCGTGTCGTAGCGATGGGAATCCATGTTGGCGGCAACCTGCTGCTGGTCGGTCAGCGAGCGGAACGCAGCGCAATCGAACTGCGTGCAGCCCTCGCGCGCGACCAGCACATGGGCGACGAGGCCGTAGCGATCGCGCTCCAGCGATTTGCGCAGCACCTTCAGGTCCAGTGTCAGGCTCTTCTCGGCCGTGGCGACGTCGCCGAGCGCGGTCAGCCGGTCGATCCTGGCGGCGGTATAGGAGACGGCGGCAGCCGCTGCCTCAGGCGCGCCGAACAGCGCCTTCTCGCAGCCAACGGCCACGGCATCGCCGGCGAGATCGTCGAGGCAGGACAGCGCCGGCAGGCTCGCCGTCATCGCCTGCGCGCGCGCTTCGGCCGGGGTCGGCTGCCCCTCCGAACCATAGACGCGCACCGTGGCCGCCCCGGCGATCGCAATGGACAGCAGCGTGATCACGGTCAGCGCGCCGTTCGCGACCGACCTGTCGGCGCGCAGCAGCGTGATCAGGAGGATCAGCCCGAAGAATCCGGCAGCCAGCAGCGTCATCCACATCGGGAAGGCCGGCCAGCGCCAAATTTGGTCGAGCGACCAGGTCATGCGCGACGTCCTCTCACACGAGCAAAGAGCGAATGGTCAAGCGAGCACCGCGAGTCGGCAAACTGCCCCCGCCCCACCTTGCGAAGCCGAAGCGGGCCTTTTGACGGCGAGAGGATACAATTTCCGGAAGGCGCCAATGCGCAGGGTAGCGTCCGTCTTCAGGAGAGCGCGAGCTGGCTTTCCTTGGCGACGCGCTCGAACGCTTCGGTCGAGCTCTTGATCCGGTACTGGCAGTCGTCGCCATCGGTCGGCAGCAGACGGATGATCTCATACGCGCCGCTGGCAGCCGGACGCGCGACATTGCTAGCCGTGAACAAGACGCGCGTTCCCACGGGGAATTTGTGCTTCAACACCCTCTCCATCACTCAAACAGCGCCTGCCTCGCCCAGTGTCCCACTGCGATGGCCGGCCGGAAACCCGGGCCGTCGTATAGCACGAGCCCCGCCCGTTTGGCCAGCGCCATGCCGGCATGACAACCGCCCCAATTTGGCAGTCTTTTCAGAATGATAGAGATGGACCGGCGGGCCGATGATACCGCCGGAGCAGCCCCGTCCGGCGGCATGTCGCAGCTGGATGTCGCAGCGTAGGGAATCATGGCGGCGGCAGGAGCGCCGCCAGCCGGCGCGCGGGCCGCCTTCCCGGCCGGACCAGCGGTCAGGCGTCCTCGAACTTCTCGATGCGAAGCGTTTCGGCGAGCCCGTCCCGGGTCCATTCTTGGAACGCCGGCAGCGCCTGCATCGTGTCCATGTAGGCCTTGGTCTCGGGCGTGACCTCGATCGCATAGGTGCGGAAGCGGTGCACGACCGGCGCGTACATCGCATCCGCCGCGCCGAAGCGGCCGAACAGGAACGGTCCCTTGGCGCCATAACGGGTCCGGCACTCGCGCCAGATCTCCTGCACGCGCGCGATATTGGCCTTGGCGTCCGCCGATAGCGTCACCGGGCGCACGGGGCGGTGCAGGTTCATGCCGCATTCGTTACGTAAGGCCATGAAGCCGGAATGCATCTCGGCGCACACCGACCGGGCATAAGCGCGCGCGGCGACATCGTCGGGCCACAGCTTTTTCTCCGGGTAGCGCTCGGCGATGTATTCGATGATGCTGAGCGAATCCCACACCGTGATGTCGCCATCGACCAACACCGGCACCTTGCCGGCGCGGCTGAAGGACAGGATCTGCTCCTTGTCGGCGGGATTGTCGGTGTAGAGCGGGATGACGGTCTCCACGAACGGGATGTCGTTGGCGCGCAGTGCGAGCCAAGGCCGCATCGACCATGACGAGTAGTTCTTGTTGCCGATCGCGAGTTTCAGCGCAGCCATGTCGTCAATCCTTCCCGAGACGTCCTGAAGCGAGCTGCTTTTAACGCCATAGCCTGCCCCCAATCAATCGTTGCCGCGCCTTGCCATGCGTGGCAATCGTTGCCGCCCGCGAGGAGACGGACATGAGCAGGCACTGGGTCGACATCACCGCCGTCGGCTTCTTCATCATCGAATGGCTGGTCTACGCGCTGACGCTGGAGCATTCGGCCTATGGCCGCGACAGCCTGTCGGCGCGCATGAATCGCTACCGCGAGGTCTGGGTGCGCCAGCTGCTCGAGCGCGACACGCGCATGGTCGACATGCAGATCATGGCCTCGCTCCAGAACGGCACCGCCTTCTTCGCCTCCACCAGCCTGTTCGCGCTCGGCGGCGCGCTGGCGCTGCTGCACGCCACCAACGACGCCATCACGATCCTGAGCAAGCTGCCGATCGACCTCAGCCCCTCGCCCGCACTGTGGGAGCTGAAATGCGTCGGCCTCGTGCTGATCTGCGTCTACGCCTTCTTCAAGTTCGCCTGGGCCTATCGCCTGTTCAACTATGTCGCGATCCTGTTCGGCGGCATGCCGCCGGCGTCCCAGCGCGACACGGTGGAGGCGGAAGCCCATGTCATCCGCACCACGCGCCTGTTCGAATCCGCCGGCCGCCATTTCAATCGCGGCCAGCGCGCCTTCTTCTTCGCGCTCGGCTATCTCGGCTGGTTCGTCAGCCCATGGCTGCTGTTCGTGACCACGGCGGCCGTGGTGGTCGTGACCTGGCGACGGCAATTCGCGTCCAGTGTCTGGGCAGCGATGGCGCCGGAGGTGGTGACGGCTGACGAGGAGAAGAAGCGCGGTCATTGATGCACTGCCGTGCCGGACACGGCGCGGCACGAAGTGACGCGACGCAGAGCCGGGACCCGGCCCACACGGGAAGGCGCTGCGATATAGGCCCCGGCTCTGCAGCGCATCGAAGGGCGCTGCAGAGCCGGGGCACGAGAGGAGAGTGAGGCATGCTCTCTCAACGTCACTGCGAGCCAACGGGTCCGCGCGAAGCGCGGCCCCGTTGGCTCGCAATGACGGAGCAAGGTGAACCAACGTCATTCTCCAACACACATTCAACGCACAGACACGCCTTCGCATTCTCGCGGCGCGTTTCGCCCGAGCTTTGCTTCGTCGCTCCACCCTCAAAGCCGGGAGGGCGCAGGGAAGGCCGGGTGCTGACCTGGCACCCACGGTTCGCTGTGCGAAAGGCACACGCAGGAAAAACTGCACAGCGGCATACAGGTGAAGCCCAACACACGGCCTTCCCTGCGCAGTGGTTTGACGGCTTATGCCGCGCTCTCCCGGGAGCCGAGTTCGTTCT
>NZ_JADPKD010000045.1:0-1114 GCF_023073735.1 Bradyrhizobium sp. 160 | reverse complement strand
TGCGCCGACCTCACCACTGAACGGATCGGCCAAGAACCTCTCCGCCGTCAGTTCGGGCCGGTTCAGATAGCCACGCGCGACCCCCGCCCCGCCAATGTAGAGCTCTCCCACCGCTCCCAACGGAACGGGCGCGCCATGACCATCGAGCAGATACACGCGCGTGTTCGCAATCGGACGGCCGATGGGGAGCCGCTGCAATGTCTCATCAATCGCGGTAATCTCGCAGACTGTCGCAAAAGTCGTCGTCTCGGTCGGACCGTAGCAATGCAGGAGATTTTGCGGTCGGCTCTGGCTCAAAATCCGTGCGACTGCCGCCACATCAACCGCATCACCGCCAACCAATAGCAACCGCAAACTCGCCGGCACCGGGCCCAAATCAGCAGCGCTCTGGTTGAACAACCCGGCCGTCAAATGCAGGACGCTAATGCGGTGCTGCTGAACCAGGCCGCGCAGCACCCCTGGTTGCAGCGCATCAGTGTATGGAATCACGATCAGGCTAGAGCCGTGTAGCAGCGGTGCCCAGACTTCCAGTGTACTGATATCAAACGCGGGGTTGCCCACCCACGCCACACGATCACTCGCATTGAACTGCGCATATCCGTTGTTGATGACCAGTCGGTTTACGGCACGATGAGGAACAACAACCCCCTTCGGAAGGCCGGTCGAGCCGGAGGTGTACATGACGTAGGCGGCAGCCTCGGCGGTCAATGCCAAGCCAGGATCGGTGCTAAGGCCTGCTCCAGTCATGAGCGGCTCAATAGGCAGAACAGGAATCGTCACCTCGACCAGATCATCATCACTGTTGGTGAGCACCAGGCGCGCAGCACAGTCGGCCATCATCCAGCTCTGTCGCGCTGGTGGAAGACTGCGATCGATCGGCACATAAACTCCGCCCGCCTTCAGGATCGCCAGCTGTGCCACCACCAGGACGACGGAGCGATCCAGCATTGTCGCAAGGCGATCCCCGGGCGTGACCCCGAGTGCGATCAGATGATGCGCCAGCCGGTTCGCCCGCGCATTGAGCTCGCCATAGCTCAAGCGCTCGTCCTCATGGACCACCGCCACCGCATCCGGCGTCTTGGCGACCTGCGCCTCGAACAGCTCATGGATGCAC
>NZ_JADPKD010000004.1:0-88447 GCF_023073735.1 Bradyrhizobium sp. 160 | reverse complement strand
TGGCGTTGGCAAGACGCATCTTGCGGTCGCTCTTGGTCGCGAAGCGATCCTGGCTGGGCATTCCGTTCAGTTCGTCGCAGCCACGACTGTCGTTGCGCAACATCCAGATCTCGAGGCGGGGCGCTGCAAGGATGGGCGATGCGGCGGTCAGCGTAACAGTTCGAACACCTGAAGCGTACTTGCCGCTGCAGTGACGAGGTGCGCTGTAGGCTGAAGGCCTCGGCGAGGCTCCGCAGCTGGGCATTTCTCCAATAGAGAATCGGTCTGGATCATGCGAGCGGCCCCGCATGGCCCTGCTGCAAACTAGTTCCTTCTACCTGTATCTCCGGCCGTTCGGGTCGAAGCGGGATGCACCAATCTCCTCCGGCCCTGGCGGGCAGGACCATTAACTCTCAAGCGGCGTCAGAGCGCGGGCCTCGCGGTGAAGGCCGGTAGTCGCCACGCTCCTGGGGGGAATAATCCGTTCATGGACGTGCGAAGAAGGTGTCCGGTCAATCAGGAGGCTGATCAGTTCAGGGCGACTGTAGTGACCGCTTGCGTCCATCACTCTCTTGCGCCCGTCGATTTCGATGAAGTCGAGATCTGCAATCACATCTCCTTCACCTTCCTTCAGGGGCTCGCCTATCAATTGACCATCGGGGGCAACGATAGCGGTGAAGCAACCGCCCGAAATCGGTGCGATAGCAGCGCCCGTGTCGTTGGCAATTTGGGCTTGTTGGTCGGCGTTGAGCCATGCGGTTGCGCTGACGACGAAGCAGGCCGACTCAAGGGCATGCTGTCGGGTGCTCACTTCCGTTTGCTGGGAGAAGAGGGGGCCGAAGATCGAACCGGGGTACATCGCGGAGTGGATCTGCTCGCCATCGGCAATTAAGGCGTATCTGGCCAGCGGGAGATAATGTTCCCAGCACGCAAGCTGGCCGATCCGGCCAACCGCGCTGTCTACGGCGCGAAGGCCGGCACCGTCGCCCTGGCCCCACACCATCCGCTCATGATAGGTAGGGGTGATCTTGCGGCGACGCTGGATCAGCGTGCCGTCCGCATCGAACAGGAGTTGAGTGTTGTAGATTGATCCTCCGTCCCGCTCGTTGGCGCCGACTGAAACGACCATTTGGGCGTCCTTGGCGGCATCGCCGATCGCATGCGTCTCCGCAGAGGGTACCGTAAGGGATTGCTCAAGCAGCCTCTGATGCTCCTTGGCAAGCGTGAAGGGCGGCTGGACGAACGAGAAATACGGGTAGTAGGGAATGATGGTCTCGGGGAACGTGGCGAAACGCACCCCCTTCTTGCCCAATTCGCGAATCTTTTTGGTGATCTTCTCGACTGTCCCCTCTCGGCTGTACAACACGGGGCTGATCTGTACGGCGGCTGCCTTGACGATGTTTCTCATTCTCTTCTCATTGTGAGTATTCGAGCGCTGCACTGGACTGGTGTAGAGGACGACAGATGACTGTCACGGGAGGCTCTTCGAGCACATCGGCAAGGCTTGTCGGATTCAGGGCTGTGTGCGTCTGCCATCGACAGGCGCGTCGATGCCGGTGATGTAGGATGCGTCGCAGAAAGCGAGGAAGCTCACGCGCCGCGATCTTCCGTGGCTTGCCGAAGTGTTTCGCGGCTATCTGCTCGAGCAGGACCGATCCGCGGTCTTGCACGCTGACCTCGGAAATGCCGATTTTCCTAAACAGCGGGGTTTCAATGACGCCCGAGCTCTCGGCGTTTACCTGAACGCTTCGGCGGATCAGTTGGTCGCCAAGCGCTCGCGTCAAGTTGCACAGTGCGGCCTTGGATGCGGATACGGCCGATGTTCCCGCGATTCCGACCTGATCGGACAAAGAAGCCGTGAAGCCGATCGCGTTTAGATTGCGCGCGCGAGGCAACGCGTTGTGGACGTTGAAATAGGGTCTAGGGAAATTGACGCTTAAGACGTCAAAGCTCTGCTGCGTTGTTTCCGCGAGCGAGCCGGGTTTCGCGATTTCGGCATTGGCATCGAAATGGGCTATAATAGTTTCGCGCATTCCTTGGAAGCGGGATAGCCAGCGCGAAAAGCGGCAATAGCCAAGCCTCGCTGTCCAGATAGCTGCGCAATGCCCTGCAGGACTGTGGCTCATGACGCGTTTTCCGCATCGCTTGGGTTATGCATTGAGGGATAAGACTTTCTACCTAGGGTGTCGGTAGTCGCGTCGGCTACTGCCGTAGTCGAATCATGCGCCATCATGTAGTACGTGGCGAAGTGGCCGCTCTTGCTGGCGATCTTACCATTGTTGCGAGTGACGTTGCCTTTCTCACGTTTGGTAATCAGCTTCATCTTGCACCGCTTGGCGATCAGGGGCATCGGGACAAGCTTCCATCCCGTGGCCTTGCGCAACTCTGCTTGTGTAACGCCGCCTCGTCGTGAGGCGAGAGAGCGGATCAGATTGGATTTGGTGTGAGGATGCTTGGCCATCGTCGCCATCCGGGGGAATTGGGCCTCATTCAAACTGCTCCAAGCCAATGGGCTTCTCGTGGCGCAGCTGTCCCTTCCATCGAAAGGGGACGATTTAGTTCCGTTCCTTTGGAATTGTGGAAACATATTGCAGACGATCTCAGGCGTTGCCCGATCGCAATCTGACGTAAACGATACCGTCGCACCAGCTTGCTGAAGTGTGGGGCAGTGCAAGTTCTCGCATTTTTCGACAGGATGTTCGCATAGTAAGACCTTACAACGTGGATTGCTAACACAGAGGACCTGCGATGCAATTCGCTAAAACTGGTAGGCCAACTATTCAGAAGACCTTCCGAAACTCTGGAAGGCTTCCGCTTGTCAAGCAAGCAGCGTTACTCCAGTGAGCGGCAGCTCGATGGAGACCGGGCAAGTCTCAACTCGCTTCAGATTCCAGCATTCATGTCATGCGGCCTGCTACCTTCAGATATCTGCCGTCGGTACCGATCTAACGCGCTCGCTCCGTTCGATTTGGCTCTATCGTTGTTTGCGGCCGAAATGTACTCGGCGCGAGCACCCTCGCAAATTCCCTTGTAGTCCTGCATCGCCCGCCCGCTTACTCTGGAATTGCGGGGTTCGAATCGAAGCTCACCTCTTTCAGAACGGTTGATCCGCTGGAAAGCCTTCGGCCAAGCGCTTCAACGAATCGATCATAACGTTCGGCGCCTTTGGCGCGAGCGGCTGGACTGGATTGTTCTGGTAATGCCGGCACCGATGTCAACCAGAAGCGAATGAACAGGGCGAGCGTCTCGAGCGTGATGTTGCCATTGCGTTCGAGACGCTCGAGCAGCCGTGCGGTCCGATCCAGCCGCTTGGCAATAGCCGCCTCGCGTCGGTCGGAATCGTCAGGCGAAAGAAAAGACGTGATCGCGGCCTCTGCGACCAGCGACTTGGGTTGGCCACGACGCTCCGCGAAGACATCAAGGGTTCTGAATGTCTCCGGATCAAGGTAGACACTGAGCTGAATCTTTTTCACCGATTTGCCCACTCAGAGGTCCATGCCATCGTCAGGGTCGAGGCTGGTCGCGCGCGCTAATCCCTGCATTGCGCGGCTAAGCGCTTGTGCCTGGACAGCATCTGCGTCGGGCTCATCGGGACCAGCATCGAACTCATGTTCCGCGAGCGGTGCCTTGATTTCGATCTCCTCGTGCTGCGGCAATTCTGGCTCGCGCCGCAGCCCTCCATTCGGATCGCCACGCTTTCGCTGCCGAGGCGCAAGCAGTTCGGTCGAGGGCGCAGGGGTTGGGTGCCCTGACCAGTCTTCATTTGGGCGCGAGGACAAGAGAATTGTTCCTGTTTCAGCGGGCTTGACGATTCGCTTCTGAAATTGCGGGTCCTCATAGTAACGAACCTTAGTGGCACGCAGCGGATGGAGGCCCGACACCATCACAATCGCCTCTTTCGATGAGAGCTGCATGACTTCGCCGGGCGTCAGGAGCGGACGGGACGTCTCTTGGCGGCTCACCATCAAGTGTCCAAGCCAGGGGCTTAAGCGATGCCCGGCATAGTTTTTCATGGCGCGCAGTTCGGTTGCGGTCCCCAGAGCATCCGAGACGCGCTTAGCGGTGCGCTCGTCATTTGTGGAGAAGGCGATCCGGATGTGACAATTGTCGAGAATCGCGTGGTTCGGCCCATAGGCACGTTCTAATTGATTCAAGCTCTGAGTGATCAGGAAACTGCGAATGCCATAGCCCGCCATGAAGGCAAGCTGGCTCTCGAAAAAATCGAGGCGGCCAAGGGCTGCAAACTCATCGAGCATCAGTAGGAGCTTTTGACGGCGCCGGTCGTGATCCAGGCTCTCGGTCAGGCGCCGTCCGATCTGGTTGAGGATGAGCCGCATCAGGGGTTTTGTGCGGACGATGTCGGATGGCGGCACGACGAGATAGAGTGAAACGGGCTTCTGTCTGTCGACGAGATCGCGAATGCGCCAATCGCTCCGCGCGGTGACCTTAGCGACGACCGGATCGCGATAAAGGCCCAAGAAGCTCATGGTGGTCGACAGCACGCCCGACCGCTCGTTTTCGCTCTTGTTGAGCAGCTCTCGCGCAGCTGAAGCGACGACGGGATGAACGTGATCACCAAGATGGGGAGTCGCAAGCATCGCATTCAGCGTGGCCACGATCGGGCGGCACGGGTCCGAAAGAAATCTGGCAACCCCGGCAAGTGTCTTGTCAGCTTCAGCGTAGAGGACATGCAGGATAGCGCCGACGAGCAGAGAATGGCTGGTTTTTTCCCAATGATTGCGCCGCTCGAGCGCCCCTTCGGGATCGACTAGGATATCCGCGACATTTTGCGCGTCTCGTACTTCGCAATCACCACGGCGAATCTCAAGAAGGGGATTGTAGGCCGCGCTTGCTGCGTTGGTCGGGTCGAACAAGAGTACATCTCCAAGGTGCGCGCGCCACCCCGAGGTCAACTGGAAATTCTCGCCCTTGATATCGTGGACGATCACCGAACGCGGCCAGGTCAAAAGAGTCGGAACGACAAGGCCGACTCCCTTGCCCGAACGGGTAGGCGCAAAGCAGAGCACGTGCTCAGGCCCATCATGGCGAAGATATCGACCATCGAAACGCCCGAGCACAAGGCCATCGTTGCCTAGCAACCCCGCCCGTTTGACTTCGCGCGTATCGGCCCAACGCGCTGATCCGTAAGTCGTGACATCGCGAGCCTCATGCGCGCGCAAGACCGAAAGCATCATTGCTGCGGCGACTGCCGCGATCCCACCGCTCCCGGCAATGGCGCCCCCCTGGAGGAATATCGTGGGCGCGTAAGCGTCGAATTCAAACCACCAGATGAAGAAGGCAAACGGCTGGTAGACGGGCCAGGTGCCTAATCTGAACCAGGCCGGTCCAAGCTGCGGCTGGAACGCAAGCTGACAAGCAGTCCATTCGGTCGCGGCCCACACGAAGGTGAACGCGATTAGGCAAACCAGGATCAGCTGATGCCAGATGATTTTTGTCGCAGACATGGCCTGCCGATATCGACACAATCGACCTGTTGGCTACAATCAGAGGCTTATGCTTCTCGTAGTCGCGCGCGCCCTGGCGAAGGGATCGGCGGGTCAGATTGGCAAGCCGCGTTTGGGCCCAAAAAGATCCCTCGCGTGGAACAGGCCGCCTCAAAGCACCGTCCCAAGCAGCTTCGCGTGATAGGCGCTTGGATGATGAGACAATCAACTCGTACCGTGCTGCCGCTCGAGGCGAACCGGCCGGCCTTCGCGAAGCGAGGCTCCGGGTTATAGATGTCCGGAAGGCTAGCTCGCGTCTGGCCTAAGCTCTCCGTAAGTGCGCGCGATCAAGAGAGGTGCGGCGTGCCACAACGCGTTATCGACGAGTGAGCGTTCCCGGATTAAATCGGCGGGAGGCGGGGGTCCCGGAGTACAAGAATCATGCGGGGAGCGTCCCCGGCAGGAGCTTATTTCTGATGGGACGACACTGCCGGGCCGACGGTCATCTAGATACTCCCGCACATCGTGTCGAGCGAGTCCTCCTCCAGCCGGTCGACTGTTGATGCCTTGGCCAGCCAGATGCTCGGATGTTGTACGTCAGCTGTTGCGGTCTCTCTGGGAGCCGGGACAGGCGAACTGGCGTTTGCCAAATCTTTTGCGCGAATCGCGTTGCCCTTCGGCTATCCGCTGTCAAAGCCAGCTTGCGGGCTCGGAGCTCTCCGATTGCTCGCCGGCCTGCCTACGCGGATAACCTCGCGCGAATGCCTCCGGATCAAAATCGAGCAGGTTGAAATCGCTATTCGCCCGCTCGATGACACGCCCACAACTGAGTCCAGCAAACTGGACTCTGGTGGTCGGTGCGCGAAGCGCCGAGCATCTGGCCATCGGCATCCGAGACCAGCACTCAAGGAAGTATCGTCACCGCCATCATGCCACAGCCAGACACCTTCCGATCACTTAAAGATCGAAGGCCCCATGCCGTTTCCGCTACACGGGATGGCCATCTAGATTCGAAGGGTTCTGCTGTGCGATTTAGCCGTTGAGAGTCTCAGCGACCTAAGGGTGAACGGCGCATTTTTCCACACAGCTGCGTCCAGTCGATGATCGAGCGCCACCAAGGTCGAGCGAACCCGGAGGCGATGAAGAGATAGTTCCAGAACGGTGGACCCTCCATTCGCTATTCGCAGCTCACTATCGCTCCTCTCCCATTTTTCCGCCTTGAACAGTCGACGCGAGGCAACCAAGTCTTTCCTGCCCTGCAATTGGGCGCAGTGCAGCGCCATCGTCTCAGGTCAGAGCGATAGGCCGCGCTTGCGACCGAAGTCCCAGTCGACGCTGCCTGGACCGGCGATGCCGCTGACCTGTTTTCCCAACTCCCGCTCGAGCGAAGGCGACCAGGGCACAAGCTGAAAACCGAGGCCGTTGTCGATCATCGCGAAGCGCCCCGAGGCCAGTGACAGGCGTCGACGATAAACCCCCGAAATCTGCTCACCTACATCAGATGACGAGTGCGGAAGCCCCGTTTCCTTCATGAGACGTCGTGTGACGACGTCGAGTTCGCGATCGCGGAGGGTTTCGATCAGGTTGCGGCTTAGCCGGACCTTGTTACCATCGCGCTGGGCGAGCCCTTGGTCGGCCAAAACATCGATGCGCCGTTCAAGTGCTGCACGAACCTCCGCGCCAAACGCATTGCGCGAGAGCTCGGCAGGATTTCGCGCAACGAGCTGCCGGTCTAGCCACGTTGCACCATCCGCCGCGACCTGCTGGTCCAGGACGAGCTCCGAGCGAACCGCGAGCGCAATCCGTGTGCGACCACGGGCGTCCGCAAACCGGCGCAGTTCCACAATCCCACCGATCGGCCCATCGCCGGCCGCCTCAACGTCAGGAAGCTTCACGTGATGCACGCGCCCGTCAATCCCATCGACGATTGCAAAAGCTGTGCCCTTCAGCTCGTCATCAAGCCCGCGCGCGATGAGACGGCCAACGATCGGTTCGCCTTGAGTTTCGCCCTCCAGTGCCCAGGATGCGGGGGTGCGGCTGGCGCCGTCTCGCGTGAGGGTTTTGTGCAGCCGCTTGATGATGTCATCGCGCTCACCCAGCGCGCGCAACCTCGCCTCCGCATCGGCGGCCAGAACCCAGACCGCGGGGCCGGCAGGTTCCGCCAAGCCAAGCCGCTCGAGCGTCCGCATCCGCCCGATGCGAATTTCCCGCAATGGATCGCGCTCGGCATCCCGCTCGAACCTAAAATCGATAACGCCGTCCGCCATCCCTGCTTCCCGGGCAAGCGTCCGATCGAGCCTGGTCCAGCGTTCGGCTGTCGTGTCCGCCTCAAGGCTCTGGCGGATCTCGAGCTCCGAACGAGGGCCAAGTTCGCGCGTGACAAGGTCGCTGGCGCGGGCGCGTAAGCCCATAGCGATATAATCGCGGCTGATGACGAGGTCGGTACCGTCATCGGTACGGCCCCGCACGAGGATGTGAATGTGCGGATGCTCGGTATTCCAATGGTCGACCGCGACCCAGTCAAGCCGTGTGCCAAGGTCGCGCGAGGCTTGGTCCATCAGCTCCCGAGTGAAGCTACGCAGGCTGGCAAGTTCACCAGCATCATCAGGCGAGACGATGAACCTAAAATGATGGCGGTCACCCTCGCAACGCGTGACGAACGCGCGACCGTCCGCAACATCCCCCGCAGCGTCGAATAGTTTGCCGGGAGCGCCGTCGCGAGTGACTCCGTCGCGCTGCAGGTAACCGATATGGCCGCGCAACGCGCCCGGCGAACGCATCCGCCGTACCACCCGCGCCTTGACCATAGCGCCGCGGCCGCGGGCGTTGAGGAGCCGTGAAGCAGCGATGCTCGCGGCGCGGCCGCGTCCAAACTTACGGCCGTGGCCATCCTTGCCTTGCGAGAGGCCCCCGGCCTTCTGAGCGGCTGTGAGTACCTGCGCCAGAAACGGCTTTGTCCGGGGCGCGCGCGTGGAACGGATACGGCCGGGACGGATCCGAAGATCATCGTCGCGCGTCATTCCGGCCGCCGCAAGGCATCGAAAACCGTGTAAGAACAGCGCCTTGGGGAAAGCTGAACTTTGCTCCGAGTCGCCGCAATGTTTAGTGGATCATTGAAATCCGTACACTTTCTCCCACAACCGACCGGCCGCACCTTGCGGCTTTTATCCTGCCCTCGGCGGTCGGCTCCCCCCGCTCTCTGCCGGCCATTCTCAAACATGCGAGAACCTTCGAGGCCTTGCGACCAAATCCGATTGCTATCATGGAGACTGCACCTTGATTGATCGATGCCAAAACAGCCCCCTCGCGCGAGGTACAAGTGCACGGGCAACAGCTTTAGGCGCTGCCTTCGACGGATTCATTGTGCGCACTCCTGATGCAAAGTTGTCGGCAGCGGACGAGCTGCCAGATCGCTCAACAAAAACTGGAGCTTGCTGCCACAGGACGACGCGTCTGGCGGCCGAACCACGGCTGTTGCGTTGCTCAACTCCGATCAATGCTGCGAGTCTGGCTACATATGTTTGCGTTTCTTCTGGAAGCGATCGACCTGTCGTCAAATGCTCGTCATACCGCTTCGGTCCCGCATTGTAGGCTGCAAGAAACCCTCCCGATCCGAACCGGTCGAGCATCTCGCGAATGTACGCTGCCCCAGCTATAATATTGTCGTGCGGATCAAACGGATCGATACCGAGATCGTGACGAGCGCTCAGTTCGACCCAGGCCGCGGGCATGATTTGCATCAGCCCGAGCGCTCCTCGAGGCGATATTGCGTGCGCATTACCGCCACTTTCGACCTGCATCACGGCATCGATCCAACGCTCCGGGATCGCGAACCGGTGGGAGGCTTCGGTCACGAACGCGGCGTATGCAATGCTACGAGGCAGGGTTATGGAGTGTGCAGCTGGTGCCCGCGATGCGACCTCCGCTCTGGCGCTCGAGGTCGGTCCGAACGTCAGCAGAACTTCCAAAAAGCAAGCAGTGGCCCCACATCGCATTGTGCGGACTGCCGCCAAGTATAAAGTTTCTTCCAGCCGGCCTTGAGGCCGCCTGATCCTGGGGCAATTCGCGCCGATTCTCAAGAAGCTGGCCGAGACGGAGGAACGATGTTGCGAACGGCCGTATGGAGAAATGACAAGCCAACAGGGGAGAGCCGGCATTGTCACTTCTCTCTGGTCCACACCGGGAGCGCTCGCCCAATGACGGCCGATCTCGGCAGGGGTCCGAAATATCGGCCGTCTAGTGAGTCCGCCGACTGCCAGTTCATGAGAAACACTTCGCCCTCAGCAATGACCCGGCAACCCTGCCAGACCGGCAACGGACGGCCGCGACGATCGCGCTCGCTTGCCTCACCCACGTGTATGCTGTCGACGATGATTGCGAGGCCCGTTCTGCAGACGGTTTGGCCGGGCAACGCCAGCACACGCTTGAGCATTGGAAGGCCGCTTGGCAAATAGCCGTTGAGATCGAGAAAAGTCGCGAGCGGGTCTGGAGTTCGAACCGCCACGAGCTCAGTAACGTGCAATGGTCCGGCCTCTTGCAGGCGATAGACTCCGATCGGCACGCTGTCCGAGGCATTCCAGATGTACAATGGTGAGGTGTTGTTGACTGGCCAGAGCGCGAGCATTGTGGCCCCACACATCGCAAGAATGTTCCCCAACCGTCCCATCAGAGTGCCAACCTGCGCCGATGGAGCCACGCTTGGTGGCGTGCACGGGTATAAGCTCGTGGCTTTTCGTTGACAGAAAGTCGGTTGTGGGCGTGATGCCAATACTCGGGGGCCGCATCGGCAGGATCGATGCCCAGTGACTCTACGGAGCCGATCAACTGGAGAACGCGTTCGACCTTTGGCCAACCAGCTAATCGCAGCAGGCTTTCGCCGCCGGGACTGACCCAAGGCACGGTTGAGTATCGCTGGCCTGGCGCGACCGCGCGTAAAATGTCGATCCGAGACAGGACGGTTCCGAAGTCGTTAGACGTCCAGCGCACGAACGCGAAGATGTTGCCGGGCAAAAACGAGAGAATGCGCCGGTGATGATCAACGATCTTCTCTGATGCAGGTTTACCGAACCGGATTCGATTTTCGATGCGCTTCTCGAGCCACAAGAGCTCAACAGTTGTGAGGTCGCTCACCTGACTGCTCCATATTGTTGAGAGGGATTTGGACGCGCCGAGAATGGCTATCACCGACGCATCGTGCGAGGAGCCTTTGCGTCGGTAGCACGGCTGTAATGACGCTTGCATGGATCGGTTGCTTCGCGATAATCCGGGAACGGAACGGGCGGCGCGTTCCGGCGGAGAATGATGGTAGAGAGGAACGACGGAATTTATGCAGGGCTCGACGTGTCGCTCCAGGCAACGAATGTTTGCGTGGTGGACGGCGACGGCAACGTCGTCCAGGAAGCGACACTCAAGACCGATCCGGACGCGATCGAGCTGTTCTTGGTGGAATGCGGAATCCACGGCCTGGAAGCGTTCTCGTACAGCGCCTGGCTGTTCACGGCGCTTTCCGAAAGGGCCTCCCCGTGATCTGCATCGAGACCTTGCATGCCAAGGCGGCGCTGAACGCGATGCTGAACAAGACCGATCGGAACAATGCCAAGGGCATTGCGCAGATGATGCGGACCGACTGGTTCCGCGCAGTCCATGTCAAATCGGAAGGCGCGCAAACGCTGCGGGCGCTGCTGGTCGGGCGCAAGGCGCTGCTCGGCAAGGTGCTCGACATGGAGAACATGATCCGCGGCCTGTTGCGCCCGCTCGGCCTCAAGGTCGGCGAGATCTCGGTCGGACGTTTTGACGCGCGGGTACGCGAGATCACGGCCGGGAAGAAGGAATTGGAGGCGATCGTCACGCCATTGCTCGACGCTAGAAGCGCGATGCGGCTGCAGCTGGCCAAGCTGCAACGCTTTGCGCTGGCGGCGGCGCGCCGCGACAGCGCGGTGCGGCGGATGATGACCCTGCCCGGCGTCGGCGCACTCGTGGCGCTGACGTTCCGCGCCACCATCGACGATCCGGCGCGCTTCAAGAGGTCGACCAATGTCGGCGCGCATTTTGGTTTGACGCCGCCGCGCTACCAATCCGGGCAGACCGACCGCATCGGGCGCATCTCCAAATGCGGCGATGAGCTGACGCGGGCGATGCTCTACGAGGCGGCGATCGCGATCCTGACGCGCATTCCGAAGAACTTTAAGCTGCGGCTGTGGGGCCTGCGGCTCGCCAGGAAGAAGGGTTTGAAGCGCGCGGCAACAGCCGTGGCGCGCGCCATCGCTGTGCTGCTGCACAAGATCTGGAGCGATGGCACGACGTTCCGGTTTGGCGCCGGCGGCAAGCGCGGCCGGGTCGCTGCGGCGATGTAGGGGCCTTCGCGACCCGGCCGCTTCCACGCGCGCCTTCTCCTTCCGCCACGGCGGAGCAGCGTCTCCCGAGGAGACGGGGATTTGGGTGAGATCGCAACTTTTCTTGCCGGCGGCTTCATGACGGCGTTTGAAGCCATCACGCACGGCGCTGGTTAGCCTGACCGCCCTTTCCTCAGATTCCGGCTTGTGGTGGCCGTCGTGCCAACCACGGATGTTAGCAAGTTCTCCTCGACGAGCGAGTGGCTGCAAAAGGATGTGACGCGCATCAGGCGATGATGTTGACGTCAGCGATCGCGCAGATTTGCGCGCGATCGCGTGCGCGCGCGTGCGTTGGAGGAAAGAATCGCATTGCGGAGAAGTTTTGCGCGTGAGAGAGTGAGCACATGAGGCATCCTCGTTGCACGCGCGGCCGACTTGTTCACAACGTACTGATTCACGACAAGAAGGAAGATTGCCGTCGCAGTGTTTTAGGTGCGATTTCAGTCCCCGGTAGCACGCGGATCGGGTCCCCGATGGCACGAGTCTTCCAGTCCCTGATAACACGAGCGAATTCACAGCTTATCCCCTGCAGGGCTGATAAGGCCAAGCTTTCGCAATGGCCGCGTAGGCGGGTCGATCTGGACGGGTGCGAAATTCAATCGTTCTTCGCCATTCAGGTCGTGTGCGATAGCCAGCCGATAGCTCGGCAAGGTCTGATGATGCACGATTTGGCCCGGTCGTCGGCAAAGTGCTTCAGCGGCGTGAGGCTCCCGGACTTGGCATGCAAGTGCATGAGCCCGCTATGCTGATGACCCCCGTGCTTGCGGATGAGACGATAGAGCCAACGTTCCAGTCCACCGGTCAGATCGAAATACGCGCGATCAATGGTCAGCACGAGCGATTCGTTTAGAACGCCCGTGTAGAACCAATCGGGTAAGATCAACTCAATCGCACGGGCATGCCCGTGCACATCGCTTGTGTGTTTCCATTCGTTCCTCCAGGAGAAGCGATGCCGCGATCGTTCTGTCGGTTGTCGGATTGGGGTCATGACGCTGGCTGATTGCAATCGGTCGAGCGCAGCCTTGAGGCGGTCGTAGTCGCGTACGCTGGTGCCGCGGCCGACGAAGGTCAGGATGTCATAGGGGGTGGTGGACATCAGGCGCGAGGTTTTCAACCCGACATCACGGGCATCGACAATCTGTGAGGCAGCCAAATCAGAACGTCCGCGTCCCAGATCGTGCTCCAGGCCATGTTCCGGCACCGCTTCGACACGGATGGTGATGGTGCCTGAGCGGAAGTCGATCGGGACGATCCGCTTCGACTTTGCTAGCGAAAAGAACGGATACGCCATCAAGTCTTGCGCGTCCCGTGCAGCGAGATTGCCCGGAAGCGCGCGAAACAGATCGAGTTGGTCGCGCTCTGACCGCCGCCTCCCGCCTGCAGTTGAGTTGCTGTCGGGCATAGGTCAGCGCCGCTCCTTGCCCGCATACGGAATCGGCGTCTGCCGTTTCGCGGGCAGGACTGTGCCTGCGCCAGGATCGCTGGTGCACGTTTTGGCGCCGCGGTCAACCCACGCCGTCAGGTCTTCGAGCGCATACACAACGCGGCCGCCCAGCTTCCGGTACGTCGGGCCTGTGCCATAGGTGCGGTGCTTTTCGAGGGTGCGACCGGACAGTCCGAGAAAGCGCGCCGCCTCGGGCGTCCGCAGGTATCGCGGCGGCAAGCCGGCGTTCGGATCGGGCATTTGCGAGGCTCCGTGGTCGTCTGGAGCGCGACCGGGTTCGGTCGCGCGCCGACGGTCACCATGACGGAGTGGGAGTGCTCAGGGGGATGCCGAAGATGGACCGATGATTTTCGGCACCCCTGCTCTACTCCCTGCGAGATGGGGGATGCAGTAATGCGCGATAGCCGCCGCGCATCAGAGCCAAGCCGGCCTGCACCAGGCGGATGGTCCGGCTGCGCAGCTCATGGGTTTTCCAGCCGCGTTCAGGGATGCATTTTCGGCCGAACAGCACTTCGGCGATGACGCGATAAGAAGCGCCAAGTGCCCATCGAGTGCGCACAGCGAAGGCCAATCGTTCGCGTCGCTGCGCCGAAAGCTGATAAAATGGGGGTCCTGGGGCGCGGCCGGTGATAGCGCGCCACAACCGACGTGAAGCGTGCACGCGGATCTCCGAGGCGTCCTGCTTTACTCAGCAATACATCAGCGATTTAGAGCGTGGCCGGCGCAATCCCACGATAGTGACGCTGTTCGAACTCGCGAGCACATTAAGCCTTAGCCACGTCGATCTCGTGTTGCCTAATGAGGAATTCTGCAAAGAGCGAACCAAGACGCCGAAGCAAAAATGAAAGGACTTCAGCTTGACGCTTGTTTCGGTTGCCCGGCAGTTGCTGCATGACTTGAACACGAAGCTCCGCCTAGGGTGTAGCCTTCGCCGCCTTCGTCATCGAAACAGGTTCGCGTATATCGGCGCGTCGAGGAGGATAGTCAAGCTCGTGTGAGAGGTATTCGCGCGCTTCCTTCGGAGCGCGTTGACCACACTGCGCCTATCTCGCGACTATACTGCGCACCAAAGAGCAAGCTTATGAGCCGTTAACCGGCAATTCTTCTATGATGACCGGAAATTTAGGCTTCAAGACCATGGTCACAATAGGCTGCCTAAAGGCGGGCTTTACCATTCCAACACAGCGTCCGCCCAAGGATTGATCAACGAGTGCTAAGCGCTCGGCCGGCGCTATAATTCACAAGCGTCGACCTCCTCGTCGGGGAGTTTCTCAGCGTCCAGCTCCAGCCTGTTTTTCGCCTCTTCCAGCTCCCGTGTGACTAGCACGTAGTCTTCGAACGTGCTCGAGGCGCTGATCTGCGTGTCGACCAACAGCCGCAGCTCGTGCCTGAACTGATACTTGCTGACGATCATTCGCCTTTCCTACTATTGCTGGGTTCAGGTACGAGATCCAACTTTTCGAGCTGGCGCGTCGAACAGTTTGCGCTACTTCGGCGTCGCTCAGAGACTCACGAGCGCTCCGACTTTCCGCCCCCGACGCTGTTTACGACGTTGCGTAAAACGATTTCAGAAAGCTGCACTACCTGCCGCTCGAGAAACACAACCAGCTGTGTGAGACGAAGAATTTCTTGTTTGCAGCGCTCTAGCTCGCCCTCTTCGTCTGTCATCGTCGATGCTTCATGGCGATTTGTACTTGTCGTCATGGTTCATATGCCCTCCTTCTGCGAGACGAATCTATTTCGTTCTGCGAACTTTTTTTCGAACACGAATTGCGCCGGCTTGCCTTGACCCCGATCGACAAACCCCTTCGCCACCAATAGCTCGCGGGCCATCGCGCACCAAGCCGGGGCTGCCACAGATCATGATGCGGTCATGCTGCGGCTCCAGTTCCGGCAGTTCGATCTCCGCGAACAGCTTGCCTGAAATGATCAGATCGGTGGCCCGGCCGCGGTTACAGAAGGAATCGCGCGTCACGGTCGGATAGTAGATCAGCTGGTAGCGCACGAAGTCGCCGACCAGTTCGCCGCACGGCAGTTTTTCCGTGATCATCTCGCCATAGGCGAGCTCGGCGACGCGGCGGCAGCCATGCAGCAGCACGACATTCTCGAATCGCAAATAGGTTTCATGATCTTTGATAACGCTCAGGAACGGCGCAAGCCCGGTGCCGGTCCCGATAAGATACAGTTTGCGCCCGTCCCCGAGATTATCGATGACCAGCGTCCCCGTCGCCGTGCGGCTGACGATGATCTCGTCACCCTCCTTCAGATGCTGCAGACGCGAGGTTAAGGGACCATCCGGTGCCTTGATCGAGAGGAATTCCAACCGGTTCTCGTAATGAGCGCTGGCGAGGCTGTAGGCCCGCAGCAGCGGCTTCTCGTCGACCTTGCGCCCGATCATCGTGAATTCACCGCTACGGAAGCAGAACGACGGATTCCGGGTCGTGGTGAAGCTGAAGAGATTGTCCGTCCAGTGATGGACGCTCAGTACTTTTTCCTGGCTGAACTTGCTCATCTCACCGTCCCGGCGAAACTGAGGCATGATCCGAATCCACGGGCCGCGTCCGCGCAAAGTTTGCATCAGTTTTCCGAATGATCATACTACAAGCACCAGATGAGGCTCTCGATGAAGTAGACTCGGACCGATAGCTTCGCGCCCACAACCGCTTTGTCTTTCATGTGAAGATCGGCCTGTGTCCCTCCTGTGGCGATCAATCCCAGGCGCTGCCCATTCACGTAGATTATCCAATCTCTTTACTCTTCCGCCCGCCGGCCTCCCCAGATAAACTTTTTGCCCAGTTCACGCGGGCCGGTAGGCTAGCTTTGCCAGCTCACTCCCGGCCGAGTGGCCGTGCCCCTTCTCGAGCCGCCGCAATGGCAGGTTTGGGCGCATTTGCTCCGACAAACATAGTACATTGCGAACAAACAATCTCGTTCCGCACGTGAGTGTGGTGTCTCGGCTTCAGTGGAGCGCTTCGTACAAAACACCTGTTCCATCTCGCCTGGACCTTGCGCTCGGTTCCCACGCTACTGAAACGAGAAGCCCAACGAGGATCGACGCTCCGACATTCGCCGAGATATCAATCCCCTGAACATGCTTCCTACGACCGTTTGATTGCTGAAGCAGACTGTAACAACTCTGCGATTCTGCTTAATGCAATGAGGCGCGTGTTCACGGCTAAATCCTGCATCTTGGCCACCTTCTTCGATGGATTTCACGCCGCACTGATCCCGAACTTTCCCGGACAGCGGCCTTGTCATGACGGCACATGCTCGGTCCGATGCAGACAGCCGCGTGCTTTCAGCCTCCCCTCAAGCAAGGACTAAAGCCGAAGCACAAGAGACATGGGCACGGACTTCAAGGTCTGCATCGAGCGGCAGTTCGGCGGAATAGAAGGTTCTGTCCTGAACAAGATCGCAACATCACATTGTGTTTGTCGGGGCATTGTACCGGCAGAAGCGTTCGATGAATGGAAGGATGTGATCGGCGGACTTCCTCCATCGGGACGGTTTGGGATGGGCGTTGTGTCGATCAATAAACGAAGTGATGTCTGCCCGGAGGGCGGCGACGCTGCGCCCGCCTGATCTTTTTATCCGGGAGGAGAATGAAGAAAGGCCTGACCTAGTTGAGCCATGACGAACTGGTCGGGGTCAGGTGCACGTGCCAGCGCTGTCTTTTAGCCATCCATCGTTGGATCAGTGCGGACTTGACTTATGCGTGGCGTAATTGTCCATGACGAGATGGACCTCGAGTTCGCGCGGCACAGCGGCCTCGATCTCGTCGTGGAACTGACGGAATTTGGCAGCACGGCGACTTCGCTAGCACTTCGCCGTTGGCTCGTGCTGTCGCAATGTCGAGAGCGGCGAACAGCGATGTGGTGCCATATCTTCTTTAGTCATCCTTCCTTCGGACCGGCTGGCCGGGACGCGTCGGCAGCATGGTGGCTGCGGTCCAGCGCCCGGATTGGGACTTCTCATCCACGCATAGAACGACACCGAGCTCCGGCGGCCGGACGTAAAGGCCCACAGCGTCGCGCACTTTGGCCATGAAGTTTGGATCGTGGAGGCAGACGCGCTCCGCACAACTGGGACCAGCATCGGCAAGGCCTCGGTTCCCCAAGAGCCACGTGCCTACAGTGCCGGCAGTGACCACTCATATATGGTGGCCTCGGAAGGCAATCTGAGAACCGGAGAATTGATGTTTCTCGACTGGCTGGCCGACACGCTGGGTGTTCACTTATGCTGAAGGCTCGGTTCAGCCACCCAGAGGAGCGACAACACCGAAGGACTCGCCTAAGGTCGCAAGCCGGCGAGCCAGTTCCAAGAAGAAATAGCACTGCTGCGTAAGAGCGACATTATGACCACCCAGATCGGTAGTGGCACTGCGAGCTCTAGAAGGCGAAATCACGAAAATCGACGGCGGCGATGCAGCGGCGCAGCGTTGATGTTTTCGACTTTAGGCTCCAAAAGGAACCCGCCCGATCAACTCGGGCGGGCTTTAGAGCGAGTCTCACTCGCCGTTCTTGCGCGGCCGCGACCAGAGCAGGGTGTACCCCTCGCCGCCTTCGTCATCGAACAGGTTCGCGTAGATCGGTACGTTGAAGGAGGGATCGTCGAGCTTGAGCGAGAGGTAGTCGCGGCCCTCCTCGGAGCGCTTCGACCAGGCTGCCCCGATCTCCGCCCGGCCCACGTAGATGCGGTGGCTGGGCGCATTGTCGCTGGAGCGGTTGGTTTCGGCGACGATGCGGACGCCCTTGGTCTGAAGGCTCAGGGTGACGATCTCACCGTGAAACTCGTTACCGACTTTCTTGAACGAACCGATATTAGCCATGTTACTTCTCCTGTTTGTGTTTCGAGCCCGCGACCACCGCGGCCTCGATGGCGATCTGAAGCCGAAGACGATCGGCGACGCACCCGCTTGAAGGGCCGGAGCGCAGCGGAGGACGCCGTTGTGGCGACTTTCTTGTCTCGCGAGGAATGGGCGAAGCCCAGGGGAAGAAAGTCGCATCAATGGCGTTGCGGCTCAGACGATCGAGGCGCAGCCGGTCTTAGGCCAGATCAAGCCATCAAAGAGGCCACGTGCGTCGCGTGCTACCGCAATAAGGAGAAGACGTGGCATATCTCGGTTCCTCTGAACAAGAGCGGCGAACGATCCGGCGTAGAAAGAGAAACAATCTGCTGCAAAGGGCGGTGTCCTCTTCGAAGGAATGATCAAGGGGCACGCCGCACCGCTGCAGCTACGTGGGTTGGGCCGAAATGGACGCGGATTGGTCAAGGCACTCCGAGAAGGACTGGCTCCCTGCTCGCGTCCCGATGATCCCTCATTCAACGTACCGATCTACGCGAACCTGTTCGATGATGAAGGCGCAAGGGTCATCCCTTGCGGAGAGTGGCGGTAAGAACTAGCTGGAACCGCTCCACCGCCCGACCTGACTCGAGTGGGCGGGTCTTCGCCAAAACTCTCAAGCGCGTCCATGCCGCGCCGCCGATGCAAACCGCACGCAGGCAAGCGAAGGCCTCGCGCCAAGCTAGCGAAGGCACCCCGATCTGCGACAGGGCGAACATCACATGATAGCCAGCGATAGCCGCAGGGACGGCGAATGCGGCTGCGATCGTGATGCGCAACGTCCGGATCCGACTGAGGGCGATGGCGACCTGACCAGCGGCAAGCGTCAGCGCGCCGGAAGCAATTCCGATGAGCAGTGCACCGAAAACGCCCGCGCCATCATCCAGACACTGAGTGCGACGAAAAAACGACAAGGCATAGACCGCCAGCGCAAAGATCAGCCAGCAGAACAAGCCGATGCCGAATGTGTTGAGGACAAGTCCAAGGGCAAGCATGGCGGTGGCTCCAGTGCATAGATGTACTGGTCGCGCCTCCCACCACCACCGCGGCGCGGCTTCGGACCTGATATCGAAACGAGGCGGAGTTGCGGCGTGCAACTCCACCCTGCCATCTTAGATGCGAGCAAGACGGCGCTCACGCGCCGCCGAACTTCCAGACGGGAATGCCGAGCCGCTTCGCCTTGTCGGCGAGATTGTCCTGGATTCCAGTGCCGGGGAAGTACATGACGCCGATCGGCAGGAGCCCGAGCATGGCGTCGTTGCGCTTGAACGGTGCCGCCTTGGCGTGCCTGGTCCAGTCGGGCTTGAAGGCGATTTGCGGTACCTTGCGATTGATCGCCCATTTGGAGGCGATGAGTTCGGCGCCTCTCGGGGAGCCGCCATGGAGCAGGACCATGTCGGGATGCTTCCCGTGAACCTTGTCGAGGCGATCCCAGATGAGGTGGTGGTCGTTGAAGTCGAGCCCGCCGGTGAGTGCGATCTTGGGTCCTGGCGGCACCAGGACCTCGGTTTCGGCGCGACGCCTGGCCGCGATGAAGTCGCGGGAGTCGATCATTGCCGCGGTGAGTGTGCGGTGGTTCACCAGTGATCCCGACCGGGGACGCCAGAATGAGCCGGTGTGAGTCTCAAAGCGCTCGATGGCCTGGTCGCGGAAGAGCTCCAGGCAGTTGCGACGCTCGATCAGCGTGATGCCTTCAGCCGTGAGGCGCTCGAGTTCTACCGATCTTACTTCGGAGCCGTTCTGCTCGCGCTGGCTCTTGTGCTGCGCCTGCTCGTTGTCGTCGAGCTGGCGTTCGATGCGATCGACGGCACGATGGAACAAGTTGACGGTCGACCAGAGCAGATCGTCAAGGTCCGGCTCGAGCCGCGTGTCGTTCAGGGTCGCAACCAGGGCGTCGAAGATATCGGCCACGGCCCCGGAGATCATCTTGCCTTCGGGAAGCGGTCTCGGGTCAGGCTGGTCGTCGAAGGGACGGTAGCCGAAGAGCTGTAGTTCGGTGAGGACGTGGTCGGTCGGAGAAGAGGCGTGCGGCGGTTCGACGTCGTCATGGTCGGTCATGGAAGGAGGTCCTTTGCCGGGTTTGGCCGCGCCCTTCGCGGCCTTCGTGGCGATCACTCAGACGGCGGGCGGAACAGGCCAGAACCCGAAGGGCCGAAGCGGCAGCGGAGGATGGCGAAGGCCGGCTATTTTGCTTCGCGATGCAAAGCGCGCTGACTAGACATATGACGTGCGTTTCAATCGCCGGCGCGCGGCGGAAAATAGCCGGGCGCAGCCATTGCCGGCCCGGGCCGCTTGCCGTCCGATCGCCCTCCAGAAGGCGCAAGGTCGCGTCCCCTTCCGGTATTGGCCTCGCCCATGACCGACCTGTCACGGTCGATCGAACCGTCGTGACCTATTCCGCGGGCACCGTCGACGAATGCAGGAAGCGGACGACATCCTCAGGTACGAGCTGAATCCGCAAGGCCGCTCGGAGACCGTCAAGACCGAAGACGTGAAGATCTTCGTTGAAATCGCCCAGCCGTGGTGACAACGCGATCGCTTCAATGCCGGCGTCTGCTGCGCGCTGGGTCAGAAGCGCGAGCACCGTATCACCGGCGGCATCGGCATCGCGAGCGATATAGAGCCGACGCAAGCCAGACGGCAGCAACATGGCCGCGAGGTGGTTGGCCGAAAGCGCAGCGGCCATCGGCATTGTCGGCAACACGTAGCGCAGCGACAGCATGGTCTCGATGCCCTCGCCGGCGGCGAGCACGTCGTCCGCCACGCCGAAACGAACGGCATTGCCGAGGAGGTCGCCCATCGCGCGTCGTGGCGTATCGATCGGAGCCTTGCCCAACCGAACGCGATCAAAGCCGACCGGGTCGAGCCAGGTACGGTGTACCCCGGTGATCCTGTCATCGAGATCAGTGACAGAAGCGATCATCGCCGGCCAGGTCTCGGTCGGCTGCTGCTCGTCCGGCCGATAGTAGCAGCGTGGGTGGAAACGCAGACTGCCGCCATGGTGGACGTCGGCTATTCCGCGCCCCTGCAAATAAGTCTCGACCACGGTCCCCTCGATCGAGCTGGATATTGCAAAGAGCCGGCGGGCGGCCTCTTGCGATCCGGCCGGTGCTGCCGGACCGACGGGCTTTGAGGCGAGTTCCGGTTCAGCGGGAGCCAATTTCAAGAAGCGTCTTGCCTCCTCGGCGACCTCGCGGAAGTCGCGCAATCCCAAGCTTTCGCGGATCACGTCGAGGAGATCACCATGCTCGCCGGTCGCCGCGTCCGTCCATTTGCCGGCAGGCCCCTTCGGCGATTCCTGGAGCCGCACGAACATCGAGCGGCCGGGCGTGTTGTGGACGTCGCCGACCACCCAGTACCGCCCCGCCCGTCTGCCATTGGAAAGATAGTGTCGGCACACCGCTTCGGCATCGCGCGCGAGGCGATGTACCAGGTCGGAGGCATCGCGCGGCATCAGGCGGCCTCCCGCTCACTGACGCGCGCGACCGGATACTGCCCGAGCACCTTTGCCAGGATCTCGACACCACTCGCGTCGGTGGGCACGAACATGCGCAGCTTCCAGGAGATGATCTCTCCGAAGAGGCCGTAGGCGCGCAAGCGGTCGCGCATCGTGTCGTTGAACCCAGACAGTTCGAGGCGGTATGCGCCCATCACCCGCGCACGGCGAAGCTGGAGCCCTTCCGCAAGCTCGAAGACGGTTCTCCCCGCCATCAGCGCTGCAATGGCCACATCCGGCGTTAGCGCCGGCGCGTCAGCCGCGAGGACGTTCGCGACCCAGCTCGCCGAGACCTTGCGGCCGATGACGCGCTCGCCCGCATCGGTCTGGAGCCGATAGACCCGCGTCGATTCGTTCGGCAGCCGCTTCCAGATAGGCAGCAACAAGCCGGCGACGACGTGGATCGTGCTTTCGGTGAACCGGGGGACCTCCGCGAGCTCCGCCAGCCAGGCTGCGGCAAAACGCTCACGATCCGCTTCGATCCAATGGCTTTCCGCCATTATCTTCAGAGGAAAGCTATGCTGCTCCATTGGCCGGATCAGCCGGACGCGGCGCTCGATCTCGCCGTCATCAAGCATGAAACTCGGAGCCGGAAGCTGTACGGCGGCACGGCCCGAGCGCTCATTGATCAAGAGGACGGCACGATCGTCGGAACGACGAGCAAGAGCATCATCAAGGCTCACAGGATGATTAAGCTGGCGCTGGGTGATTGTGAGAAGCCGTGTTTCGGCGCCACTGCCCGGATGCCTATAAATCGTCCGCCGGTCAGTGACGACAAAGCTCTCGGCGCGGAGCGTTTCCAGCCCGACGTCGTAGGTGCCGGATGCAGCTGCACCCTCGATCCGGACGGTCAACAGCTGCTCGAAGACGGTGAATAGGATGTTCTGAAGCTCGATCGTGAGCGCCAGCAACCTGTTCAGGAAGGTCGTGATCGGCGGCAGGTCATCCCTGATCCCATTGGTGTCCGTGAGCTTCAGGCCGGTCGCATCCTCGAATCTCTCGAGCGAGCACCCCTGGACCTTGCCGCGCGCCAGCAGCGTGTAGAGTTGGCGCAACGCGTCACGGCCGTACTGGCTTTCGAGATTGTCCTCGGGCGGGAACAGGCCCTGCCCTCCGGTCTGGCGTTGGCCGCGCGTGATGGCTCCCAACGTGTCGAGCCGGCGCGCAATGGTACTGAGGAAGCGCTTTTCCGCCTTCACATCGGTCGCGATCGGGCGAAACAGCGGCGGCTGCGCCTGGTTGGTCCGGTTGGTGCGGCCGAGCCCCTGAATCGCGGCGTCCGCCTTCCAGCCGGGCTCGAGCAAATAGTGGACCCGCAGGCGGCGATTCCGCGCCGACAGTTCTGCATGGTAGCTGCTGGCCGTGCCACCCGCGTCGGAGAACACGAGGATCCGCTTGACGTCGTCCATAAACGCCGCGGTCTCGGCGAGCTTGGCCGAACCGGCCCGGTTTTCGACGACCAGCCGCTCGCCCTTGCGAACGATGCGGCGTGGGCGGCCGGTGACTTCGGCGACCACGTCGGTGCCGAAGCGCTGGATCACCTGATCCAGCGCACCCGGGACCGGCGGCAACGAGGCGAGCTTTTCGATGAGACGGTCCCGGCGAGCGACAGCTTCCCGGCTCTCAACCGGCTGACCGTCACGATAGACAGGCCGGGAGCAGAGGTTGCCGTCCTGGTCGGTGAAGAGCTCGTAAAGCTGGACCGGAAAGGAATGGGCGAGATAATCGAGGACATACTCGCGCGGGGTGATATCGACCTGGACGTCGCCGCACTTTTCGGTCGGAATCTCGGCGAGCCGGCGCTCCATCAACGCCTCGCCGGTCGAGACGATCTGGATGACGGCGGCATGGCCGGCCTCGAGATCGCGTTCGATAGAGCGGAGCAGCAACGGCGTCTTCATCGAGGTCAGGAGGTGACTAACGAAACGCTGCCTGGCGCTCTCGAAGGCCGATCGCGCGGCCGATTTGGCCTGGCCGTTCAACGTGCCGGTCTCGCCGGTGATGTTCGCGGCCCGCATGGCCGCATCGAGATTGTTATGGATGACGCTGAACGCGCCGGCATAGGCGTCGTAGATGCGAACCTGCTCCGGCGTGAGCTGGTGCTCGATGAGTTCGTACGCGACGCCCTCGTAAGATAGCGAGCGGGCCGCGTAGAGACCGAGCGCCTTAAGGTCGCGCGCCAGCACTTCCATGGCCGCAACGCCACCCTCCTCGATCGCCTCGACGAACTCGGCGCGGGTGGCGAACGGGAAGTCGGTGCCGCCGCACAATCCCAACCGCTGAGCATATGCGAGATTGTGGACCGTCGTGGCGCCGGTTGCCGACACATAGACCACGCGGGCATTCGACAACGCATGCTGGAGCCTCAGGCCGGCACGCCCCTGCTGAGAGGCTGCCCCCGGACGATTGCAAGCAATCGCCTCGAGGTCGCCGCGCTCGCCCTTCTGGCCTGCCGCGTTCTGCATCGCGTGGCTCTCGTCGAAGACGATCACTCCGTCGAAATCGGAGCCCAACCATTCGACGATCTGCCGAACGCGCGACAGCTTTTCACCGCGCTCGTCGGTTCGCAGCGTAGCGTAGGTGGTAAATAGGACGCCTTCCGAAAGCCGGATCGTTGTGCCCTGCCGGAACCGAGACAGCGGCGTCACGAGCAATCGCTCCATGCCGAGGGCGGACCAGTCGCGCTGTGCATCCTCGATCAGCTTGTCCGACTTGCTGATCCAGACTGCGCGGCGCCGGCCCTTGAGCCCGTTGTCGAGCAGGATGCCGGCGACCTGCCGCCCCTTACCCGCAGCGGTGCCGTCACCCAAAAACCAGCCGCGGCGAAAGCGGACGGCATTTTCTGCGTCGTCGCGCGCGGCCGCGACAACGTCAAAGGTTGCATCGACCGTCCAGGAGCCCGCGAGGAATTCGGAATGCGCCTCGCCGGCGTAAATGACGCTCTCAAGCTGGGCGTCCGACAGGATACCATCCGCGACGAGATTGGCCGGCAGATGTGGTCGGTAAGACGGCTTCGGCGGCGCGATCGAGGCCATCGCGGCGGATTGCACGAGCTTGGTCCGGTGTGCATGCGCGCCCGGAATACGGATCGATCGCAATGCGTATTCCTCATAAAGCGCATCGATAAGCCTGGCGCCTTCCGGCGGCAACCACTCGATCGTCTCGTACGAAAGTTCGACGCCTTCTTGCGCGGCGCCGCTGGAAGTAGAGGGAGGACATGGTGCAGAGGCGCCGAGGGACCGTGACGTCACGGGGCGTCTAGCGACCCTGATCACGACTGGGGCGGCAACAGCTAGCCTCGGAGGCAAATGTTGGGTCACCCAGTCGAGCAAGGTAGCGACATCGGCCGCCATGCCGAGCGAGGCAGGAAAGACATTCGGGTCCGCCGCGGGCTGCTTGTCGATCACAAGCAGCCTTGTATCGATCTGAGTTCCGTCCTTCGCGTAGACAGCGCCATCGATGGCGGCAGAGAACACAACTCGCGCGCGTCCCTGAAGGCGAACGAAGGCATCTCGCCACGCCGGATTGTCCGGCCCGAAGCTTGCACCCGTGATGGCGACCAGACGCCCACCGTCGCAAAGGCGCGCCAAGGCCGAAGCGATGTGCCGGAGCGCCGCGTCCGCCATTCGCCGATCGACATTCGCCAGCGCCGAGAACGGCGGATTCATCAAGACGACGCTAGGTACGAAATCGGCTTCGAGGTGATCATCGATCTGGGCGGCGTCGAACCGGGTGACCTCAAGGCCGGCGAACAGGTGATCCAGCAACTCCGCACGGGGTTCGGACAACTCGTTCAATACCAATGCGCCGCCGGCGAGCTCGGCAAAGATGGCGAGCAAGCCCGTCCCCGCAGACGGCTCCAAAACCCAGTCGGAAGGCGTGACGCAGGCCGCGGTACATGCAGCCAGCCTCAGTGGCATCGGCGTCGAGAATTGTTGAAGCGCCTGGCTGTCCTCGGAACGCCGCGTGTGCGTCGGCAGGAGACTGGCTACTCTCGCCAGCATCGGCAACATCGCCGCCGTCGAACCAGCCTTGGTCCCCATCGCCGGACCGAACTTGCGAAGAAATAGAACGGTGGCCGCCTCGCAGGTGTCATAGGCGGTCGTCCAATTCCAGCTACCTGCCGCATCCGAGGCGCCGAAGGCAGCCTCCATGGCGCCACGCAGGACGGCGGCATCGATGCGCCGGCCGCGTTCGAGATCGGTCAAGAGCTGTCGCGCAGCCCTGACTGCAGCGGAGGTGATAGTGGCAGCGGCACGCATCGGGAGCGGCGCGGCGGCAGCGCCGCTTGCGAGAGAGTCGGTCATGGGATTTCTTTCGGAGAGCAGGAACGGGTCGAATCGCCCGGCGCTCTCCTCAAGACCACGGCGATTCAAACTCATCCCGGCCCCACTCTCCCTCTCAGCCTCGGTCATAAGAATGGGGACCGACGCTGAGCATCGGTCCCCGAGCAAGCGCAGGCCAGCCGGAGCCAGCCCTTATGCTGTCACTCAGCCGCGTCGAGCTGTTGCGGATGCTCGTCGCTGCCGTTCTCCGGATCCTCCTCGCCAGCGAGGAATTCTGGCAGCGGGCCCGCTTCACCTTCCGGCTCCGCCGAAGACGGGCTGGAATCGTCGAGGCGCAGCGGCTCCGGCAACCGGCCCGAGCCATCCAGGAGACGCTCGGCCTCTTTGGCCATGTCGGCCTTCTTCAGATGGTCGATCAGTTGCGCCGACGACTCGCCCTTGGCTTCCCGCAACGCCTCCAGAATGCGAGGCTTAGTGACGCGGCCGATGTAGTTGTTGACTTCCAGCCAGCCTGCACCATGTCAACTCCGGCAGCGCGCGCTAGCACGTTGGCCTGGTCGAGACGCGTGCGGACGCCGTGGGCTGAGACGCGACCCTGATTGTAACGATTGGCCGGCTCATAGACGGCGTTGACCGCAAAGATGCGCAGTGGGCGAACAGCGACGCCTGTGCACTACCATCGAGAGCCGTCAGCGCATACCAGAGATCGTTCTCGCTCTTCGGCAACCGTGCGTTCCAGCCCTCATGCCGCACCTCGACAGCCTTAGCCGAGACGCTTTCCCTCAAGCCCGGAGCTTGAGCAGGAAAGGTTGGCGTGCGCAGCCAAATCTCAAGGCAGCTCCCGGACGAAGCAAACCGGTAAAAGGCCGTCAGCACGAAGTTGTGCAGCACTGCCTGGAACGCGATCGCAGGATTTTCGGCCAGCGCATCCCGCAATGCCAGCGCACGGTGCGCCGTCAGTTCAATGATGAGCCGATCTGGCAACGGCCTTGCCGGGTCTTCATCATCCTCCTCGGCTCGGGCACGACACCCGGAACGACCCGCGTCTTAGCCATGCGCTTCTGCTTGACGAGAAGTTCCAGTGCGCGATAACGCCGACCGCCCGCTGGCACCTCGAACATGCCGGTTTCGTTACCCTCCATCGAGTACAGCCCGGACATTCAGGCTCTGCAAGAGAGTGCGCCTCGCAATGCTTTCCGCGAGCTGCTCGATCGAAACGCCCGCTTTCACGCGCCGCACGTTCGACTGGCTGAGCACCAGCTTGTTGAACGGAATGTCGCGCGAGGGCGACAGCGTGATCTTTTGGACAGCCTTGGTCATGTGGATTCTCCACGGGCGGCCGGGAGCCTCTCTCTCGGCCTCCAACCCGTCGCGAAAACCGCATCTCCCCTCTCACTCTCGTTTCCGAAGTGACTGGCAAGATCTTTACGCTGCCTCCTGCTCCGCTCTCTCGGTCGTCATGTCGACAACAACTTCCGGCAAGAATCCAAGGAGATAGTTCGCAACCTTGCTGGCTTGTGAAGCAGCTCGCACAATCGCGCGATTGTCTTCTCGCAGCACTTCAAGCCAGGAGCCAATATAGTCGGCGTGCCGCACCGTCGGCACGATACCGAGCGAAGCGCAACTGAACGCAGACGAGATCTCCGCAACCAGTTCCTCAAACGCGTACTTCCTGGTCCCGTAGCCGCCTGACAAGTCGCGGTTGAGACGTGACGGATGGCCGCTGGCATGCGCCAGCTCATGCAGGGCCGTTCGATGCCAATTGATCGGCTCGAAATAGGCTTGCGGTGGCGGCACCTGCACATAATCTTCTGCCGGCACATAGAAGGCGCGATTGCCGCCGATCCGGAAGTCGATGCTAGTCGCCTTGATAAGCTTTTCGACCCGGGGCTCGATCAGGCCTGGCGGCGGAGGCGGTGCCGTCGTTGTGATCTCGGAAGGCAAGCCCTCGCATTGATCACTGTTGAACACCGTGAAACGCTTGAGGAATGCAATGGCCTGCGCTTCCTCACCGCTCTCGCTCGCGCGCCGCTTTTCGTCGGCCGGCACAAAACGATCGGCGTAGACGACGGTCGTGCCGCGCTCGCACTTGCGGACGTGACCGCCGAGCAACAGCGCCTGGCGAAATGTAAGCCAGCTCTGACCTGTGAATGCGTGTTCGGTGGCGGCCCCCCAGAGGATTAAGATGTTAATGCCGCTATAGTGGCGACCGGTCGCGGCGCTTTTCGGCAAGGCCAATTGCGCCTTCGCCGCCGCGGAGCCCCATGGCTGCACCCACGGCACTCCGCCGGCTTCCAGCTCGGCGATGATCTTGTTGGTGATTTCGTCATAAAGGCTCGCCCGGTCCTCACCGGTGCACGCCCGAGGATAATATCTGGACATCGCGGATCTCCGCGACGGGCGGTGCGAGCCTCTCTCGCAGCCTGTAACCCGTCACGGCAAATCCGCGCGACACTCTTACTCTCAGCCTCTCCGCGAGAGAGTGCGAAATCTACGAGGCGGCCCGCCTTCCGTCCATTTCGTCATAGGGCTTTGGCCTTGACCGCCCAGGGCCGCAGGCCCTGATCAGGCGTGCGCCAACGGCGCATCACCTCAGCGGAAAATGGCACCCGGAGAGCGTGAGCATAGCGACCCGAAGGGGCACGCTGGTCCGAGTGCAGCGACGAGACCGGTTAATAGCGGCACCCGGGAACGGGGCAGTGATAGCGATCGTCGAAGGCGAGCCCCTTTCCCGAGTGCCCCCGGCGAGGAGCTCCGAAGCTCTTGGCGCGAGGGATCGAAGCCGGGCGCCGAGACGCAAAGCGGCTCGGTTTCACGAGAGCCCGATGCGGCGAAAGCCGCACGCGCGCAAGCGGAAGAACTCCGCTCAGACTCGAACCGGCGATCTAGATTTCCTCGCGAGCATGCGTCTGCGCGTCGTAGATCCTGATCTGAAGCAACGGAAAACGCTTCTTTAGTTCTTCGCCAGCCGCCTTGGCGCCGTCTCTGGTTGTAAATTCGGCTTTGAACCGGCCGTCCACTTCAATCGCGTAACCAGAGGTCGGCAATTCACGGGTTGCTGCAACCATTTCATTCCCATTGTGCAGTGAGGTGATGGGAATGATGAGTAGCGTGAGTCGCCCAAACCGCGCCAGAGCCACCCGCCCAACTGGGATGATAGGCCAATACACGTTGTGGATCGGCATCTCTCCGGAACCGCATCAAGGATGGGCATTTGCGTGATCCGAGCAGGTGGCCGGCTTTCCACTTGCCCGGATGCATGCACGATAGAGCCACGGCTCGACGTAGCTGCCCTTCCAGAGTCCCTGGCCGGTACGCTCAGCCTCGCGCTGAGCTTTGTGATATCTTCTCTTCGAATATTGAGGCCAATCCAACGCAAGGCCGTTCCGTACAAGCCATTCAGCGAGATCCCTGCCTGCGACCGAGCAGATCGCAACCGTGCGTCCATGCGGGTCGAGGCTGACTGGAACACAATTGACCGGACGGCGGGCAATGAAGGCGTCAAGGTCGTTCGCGGCCTGCGCACCGCAACGATATTGCAAGCTGTCTTCGCCGCGGCACAGCTGACTGCTCTCCGGTGCATCAATGCCCCAAAGCCGGATTCGCACCCCATGCATTTCGAGCGTGTCACCGTCGATCACGCTGGCCTGTCCAACAAAACCGTCGGCCAACGCCCCGCTCGACATAATGGCGAGAAGCAAACCGACTGCGGTTCGACTCATCCTATTACCTTGTAGCTACCGCAGATCCCGCGGCTTGGTTTTCGGCCAGTTCTGTAGCGGCTTCAGCGACGGCAGGTTCTTCAGGCCGCTCGGGATAGTAAAACTCCGTGCCGGGCAGCCAGCGGCCCTGGAAGCGAGCCCAGAACAGCATCGCGTCATCTGCCAAGTAAACTCATAAACCCTCCAGACACCGTCGCTCTTTATGATTTCGCCGGTCGCGTTGAATGCCGCAGACTGTTCAGGCGGCAAAGCGCGTAAATTTCGTCCCAGTGCTCGCGGATATAGCGATCTTCCAGAGCGACATGATACGGGCGGTCGGCGCGCCAGCGCGGGCCGCCTCCACGCAGATAGAAACCTTGGCGTGGCATCAGGAATTCGGGAATGCGCGCAATCGCCTTGCCGATCCGGCGTGCCTCATCCGAAGAGAGCTTGCTAACGCGGAAGCTGTAGCGCTGCGCATCGTCGCGGCAATAAAGCCACGCCAAGGTTACGCCGTTGGCATCCCTCACGACGTAGCACTCGGAATTTTCCCGGACCAAGATCCAAGGTGGCTTGAAACGGCGGCTTGACTTCATGAGAACAAAATAAGAACATACAATATCGACGGTCAGGAACAGCGCCATGTCTTCGGTTTCGAAGCCGAACGATCACGGCGAAGGCCTGGCGCAGCCGTCGAGCAGGCGATCGCCGTTTGTGACGGCGATATGCGGGCGGCCATCCGCGCGTTGATCATTGCGAACAATTTCCTGGAATCCGAGATCTCGGAGTTAAAGAAGGCCGTCTCACACGCCTACACGCGTGGACGCTTTCGGACCCCCACGGGGATAGTTGGCGCGCGGTGAGGTGGCGATCAACAATCCGGACTAGTATTCCTTCGTGAAGCATCACGTTCCACGTCCCGCGTTTGCATTGAACTGGCCCCGAGGTCCACGCCTCATGGGACGAAGCTCTAACAATAGCGATGCGAACTCTCCGTCTCGCGATCGCCGAAGAGAGCCTGGCCGATAACCTGCCGCAGGATCTGGCTCGACGATTGCGCGCTCCGGAAACGCATCAGGTGGAGCGTCCAAGTCAGTCTCGATATGCTTTCGGGGTTGAGCCTTGGTTTGAAGGCCTTATTACTCAGTTTTCCGTTTGATTAGTGGCAACTCACCAAGCACATGGCAGACGACGAAGACATCACACAAAACGCATCAGGCGGCGGAGCCTCGCTGGATGGCTATTTGTACCAGGTCGATATCTCGATCTGGGCAGCACTCGACTTACTGCTCGCCAAGAAACTTGGCCAGCAGGTGGTTCTTGAACCGCAAGCAAGGAAGATCTCGAAGCTCCACTTTCGGATGAACAGCCGGGGCGCCTTGCCACAGTCGTAGATGTCGGCACATCGAAGCTTCTCGTCGTACAGGCCAAGCTTCGGAACACCGGGCCCTGGAAGGTCGGAGAGCTGGCCTCCCTCCTCCAGCACGGGACCGACCGTCTGTCAGCCGCCGAGAGGCTGAAGGATCCCAAAGTCCATTACCTCCTCGTTACGAGTGCGGACGTGGACGGCGTCGCCCGGGCACTGCGGTTGAGCAGCTTCGCGGAGAGGTCCAAGGCACTCAAGCTACCTGCAACGATCGCGAAAGCTGTCCCGAAGGATGCTGTCGGTCGCATCGGAATTCTGTCAAACGCCGACTTCGAACGGGTGCAGTGGAAACTGCGTGAGTTGCTTGAGGAAGCATTCCGGGTCCCCCACTCGCGACTTGAAGCGTGCAAGAGTGCGCTGAGGAAGGCAGCCCTGGAACGGATGCGCGGGATCGGTGGCGGTGTCTGGACGCGCGAGCAACTCGCGCAAATCATCAAGGATCATGACGGGTACTTGGCCACATCGCTCGAGGCCGAGACGTTCGTGAAACCGACGAACTGGAGCGATCTCAAGCGCGCGTTGACTGAAAACAACGCGGTTATCATCACCGGCTCGTCCGGCACCGGGAAGACGACGGCCGCCAACGTGCTACTCGGAGAGCTGCGGGCCGAGGTTCTGGGGATCACACCCATCCACATCCTCCACGGACCGGAAGAAGTACGAGCCGCCAATAAGGCTGGCGCCGTGGTTTTCGTCATTGAGGATCGATGGGGAAAATATCGTCTTAAACCGCGGTCTGCGCCTTGGAACGATGAGATCGAAAAGCTGCTTGGGACCGCCAACGGCGACCGCCGTTTCATCATCACAAGCCGCTCCGATGTACTCGCGGAAAGCCATACAAAGAAGCTCCCGAAGAAATGGAACATAACATTGGAGGCCGAGAATTACGGCCCTAAGGAGCGCGCGACACTATTCGAGAACCGCCTGCCAGCACTTCCGCGTCCACTTCAAGCGGCTGCTGCGCGATCCCGAGCCGATGCGCTTCATCGCCTCCGCAGCCGCTTGGAGATGCAGAAATTTTTCGACAACTTGGCAACCGGCCGCACCGAGGACGAGAACGATCGTCAATACATCGAGCGCTGCCTATCCGAAGCTCACAGGGATGCGATTGAGCAGACAATTCTCCAGCAAGTCGATGGCAAGCAAGCATGGGCTTGGGCCGCCGCTATTTGGGGACTGCTGAAGCATATCGGAGCGTGTACTCGGCATGATCACGTGATTGAAACCGCGCGGGCACTCAGCGTCCTGCCAAAACGACGAGCCCTCATTGTGCCGTTGCTAATCGGCGCGTGTAAACAGAGCATTGGGCTAGTCGTGGCGGTCGCGAAATTTCTACCTTCTGATCGAGAAGTCGCGGTCATCGACGCGGTCACAAACGGCACGAAGCTCAAACGCACAGCCTTTGACGACCTGGCGGATGTTCGGATCGTCGAGGAAATGCTTCGACGACTCGGTTTTCTCTTCTTGCCTAAGCCGAAGCGCGCGCAGGCTGCGAGCCGAACGATCGGTGGTCGGCTCTGACGGTAAAATTTAGGCTGAATTGTTCGGTGGCCGCAGGAGAGTTGTCCGACACGCGTGCGTCTCTTCGTCGAAGATCATAGATCGATCTACGCGCATATACGCCGACATGGCATAGCTAAGCTCGGCTTCGTCCCAATCGCGGAATATCCGGAGCTCATCACTCGCCGGCAGGTATCCGGAAAAGGACTTTACATGGAGTTGGTCCACCTGGATTCGTTCTTCATTCTCAACCGTCAGATAGAAATGAGTTGCGTCTCTGAGAGCCGCCTTGTAGTGCACCCGCGCCGCAACTTCCCTGAACTGGATCTCCGACAGCTCCCTGCCTGCCAATTCGAAAGGCCCTGTCGAACCGACATGCATCTGGAAGCCGCCATCGTTGACAAATATGACGCCCAGTTGGCCAACCCTTATCGCAATTGATTGTCCGGCAACGTTTGTCGAGAGATCGAACTCATGATCCTCTCTGTACTCTGGTATCTTGTAAGAATAGAACGAGAAAGGAAAATCACCATGAAGGCAGGTGAATGAGGTAGGCTTTCTCGCGCTTTGCAACACGAAGTGACACTGGCGAAGGTCATCGATAAAACCTGGATCGACGATTGACCCGCGACCCGGCTGCGTACGGTCGAACAAGAGGCTGTTTCTTTGACGAGCACCCCGATCAATATCTTGGAAAGCCAACGCGCCAGGACGAGCCTGTCGCTGGGGAGCATCAGATCGCCGCGATGGAAGAGCGGCTGAACGGCACTTTCAACACTCGACAAAAACCCGGTATTGCAGTCGATGCAGCAAGGGACTGTCAGATTTCGATACGGAATGTACGTTCCATTTTGGAGAGTCAGCCGTTCATCGAAGAGGCAGCATTCATTCTGAAGCCACTTCGGAATTACGTGCTCGCCACTGCCGCTAGTGGATGCTCCGCCGCAAGCAAAACACCGCTTTGCAGCAATGCTGGCTTGCGAGATAGCCCGATCAGTTAGCTCCAACACCTTCATCGAGGCACTTTACTATCAATCAATGTTCGATCGGGGATTTCCCCTGGATCCCGCAACTTCAACCAGCACTCGGCAGCCACAGGTATCTTGAATTCCGACCGATCCGAGCCCGGCAGCATACACATCGGCGCTTCGCGGGCTCTTAGAATCCGACTGGGCCGCCACGCTGGACGTTCTGGTTGTCAGCTTGGGGTTCGACATCGTCGTCGGAGATCCGCATGGTGGTTGGACACTTCCGCCAGAAATCTACCGAGAGATCGGCCTGGCATTGGCCTCGATCGGCAAGCCGATCTGCTTCGTACAGGAGGGCGGCTACCGGCTGGACACGTTGTCGGCCTGCGCCAAGCATCTAGCCGCCGGCCTGCGACTTGGAATGCAGGAAATGGGCAGGAGCCATGCATGACTGATACCTTCACCCCGACGCGGGCCTTCTTCCATTTCGGGAGATCATCAACAAGCTGGACAAACAACTGGTGGACATCCTCAGCCGGAGGCTTTCCCTCTGCGCTGAGGTTGCACGCTACAAGAAGGAACGCGGATCGCAATGACGCAACCCGATCGCGTTACAGAGGTAAAGACGCGTTGCGCCGAGATTGGGGCGGAACGCGGCCTGCGCAGGGAATTCACTGAAGATCTTTATTCGCTGATCATAGGAGAAGCCTGCGAGCTCGAAGCCATGATCATAGACGAGCAGATGGACGTCTCCTGATGGTCCGCATCTACACGCTCGGCCCAGCGAAAAGCTGTCACCATCATGCGACCTGGAAATATCTCGAGTTCCAAGGGATCGAGCCGCAAGACATCATACTCGTCGACGATCTCGTGGCTGCCGCGGCCGAGGCCGCAGATCGCGGCGACAGCTATGTCCTCCAATGCAGCGCGCACCTGAATGTCCATCTCGTGACCGAGAAATTCCGCGACCGTCTGCAGGTCGTCGACACCTTCATATTGCCCACCCAGAGCATCGCGGTCGTCAAACGCAAGGACGTAAAGGAGCCTCGGTCGCTGAGTCTCCCCGAGCCAACGATGGGGTATAACGACAAGAATGCTTGGAATGAGCTGATTTTCGAAACGACAAAGCCGGTTGTAGAGAAACAACTCCTCGAAGGCGTGTATGATGCGGGCGTTGCTTACAGCAGATCGGCGCTCGAACATCCCGAAAAGCTCGAGATCATGCAGGAGATTGGCGAGGTGGTGACGACCTGGCTATTGTACGGTCCCCGCCCTCGCTACTCCGACACGATCATCGCCAGCCCCTATCCTGAGTTGCATGACGTGCTGCCTTGAACACACGAACCTGAACGAGCACCGTCATGACCTCCTCCCCTCCTGACGCGCGAACGAAACTCGTCATTGCCGCTCTGACCATCGCCGCCTTCGCTATCGGCCTGGACACATTTGTCATCATTGGGGCGCTCGATGTGATCTCTCGTGACCTCGGGATTTCAACCGGCGCGGCGGGCTGGATCATTTCGATCTACGCGCTCTGCTACGCTGTCTTCGCGCCGCTGAATGCCTGGATGTTCAAGGCCATGAGCCGTCGCAATGTCCAAATCCTGTCCGTTTCGATCTTCATCATCGGTAACCTGATCTGCGCGGTCGCGCCGAACTTCCTAATTCTTGCTGCTGGTCGCGTCATTTCGGCCCACGGCGCGGCGATGTTCACCCCGGCGGCTACCGCACTAACCGCCGAGCTCCTGCCGCCTACCCGCAAAGGTTTCGCGTTGTCCCTCATCTTCAGCGGTATGACCGTTTCACAGGTTGCTGGCGTCCCGGCCACCAGCTGGATCGCAGGTGCTATCGGCTGGCGCTTCGCATTCGGTTTCGTCGTCATTGCCGGGCTTCTCGCATTGATGATCTTCGCCCCGATGATGTCTGGAATCCCTGCCAAGATGCCGGAGCGCGGAAACGGACCGACCTCCAAAGAATTCTCCAAAATCATCTACGGTATCCTTTCCGTGACACTATTCGTCGTTGTTTCCGAGTTCATCGTTTATTCCTATGTGAGCGTCTTCATCACCGGTTTTCTGCTCACCGGGGTTCCGCTGCTCTCGGCCGCGCTCTTTGCCTACGGTTTCGGAGCCGTGACGGGAAACGCAGCGTGTGGCGTTCTGACTGACCGTTTCGGCCCCTATAAAGTCCTCATCGCAGCCATAGGCGCACAGCTAATCCTGCTCGTAGGTTTGGTTGCATTTGGACACCATGGTGCCCTCACCGTGCTCATCGCCTTCCTTTGGGGCAACGTCAGCTACATGTATCTGGTGCCGATCCAGCACCGGCTCCTCGGCCTAGCCGGGGATAGGTCGAAGCTGGTTCTGGCAATGAACAGCTCGACTACCTTCGCAGGGATCGCCATCGGCGCTTTTCTCGGCGGCATCCTCGTCGAGATCAGCGGAGTCACATCGCTGGCCGTGGCGTCCATCCTGATTGGTCTCATCGGCGTCGGGCTGGCTGTTGCCTTCATGCGTGATGCAGCGCCTGCGGAAGTTGCGAATGCGGCATGAACGGGATGAAATCGAGCACGATCGACCACCAGGATGCTTTTCGGGTCTGCTTGGTCAAGCGCGGAGCAAGCCGCATACGCCCTTCGTCAGTCTAGACTTTGGACATCACCATGCAGCACGTGGTCGATAGCGCTTGTCAGCCATCCATCTGGCTCGTGCCAGATGACTCTCGTGCGCCCGCTTCGCTCGCCCTGATTCGCTCTTGCTCACGCGGCATTGCGCTCAGCTCAAGAGCCCGCGCAGCGGCCGCAATACATCCAAGTCCCCGAGAACGTGCTAACACTGAGCTTGCATCCACACTATACCAATGTGTAACCGAGCTAACCACGGGGATGAATTGGCACGAAGCGCGACCGGGGTCATTGTCGCCTTATGGCCATGCATACTCAGGTTTACGCCCAATTCACGGCGGCGCAGGAACGCACAGCCGAAGGCCGTGCAGCTGCATTACACTCGAGTTTGATCGCTGCCCTCAGTCAGCTGAATTTCGCAGACGCGGATGACCGCCGAGCATTCCCTCCGACCCTACATAGCATATTGGCAAGGCACGGACTGTTCGGGCTCACCACGCCAGGAGAGCACGGCGGATTAGCTCTTCCCTTGCAAGAAGCCATCAACCTCATCTCCGCCACTGCATCCTTCGATGTCTCCGCTGCCTCTACCCTCGTCATCCATAACTTCCTCGCCTTGCCCTGCATCCAAGCGGCACCGCACATTCCCGAACAAAAGCACATCATTTGGGGTGCAACACGCGGCGATCTCTGTGCTTTCGCTTTGACAGAGCCTGGAGCAGGCTCGGCCCCGAGGCATATAGAGGCTACGGCTCTCATGCGCGAAGATAAAGTTCGTATCTCTGGCCGCAAGATCTGGATCGGCCTCGCTGACTGGGCTCGCTGGATCGTTTGCTTTGCGCGCACGTCTGGACCGGATGCGAAAGGTCGGCTCGTTGGTGTACTCGTGGACAGGCAAGCTCCAGGCCTCAAGATCACGCACGAGCATCGCACACTCGGTCTACGTGGCATCATTCAGAATACCCTGGAGTTCCAGGATGTCGAGGTGCCGCGTTCTTACGTGCTCTCTCGCGATCAAGACGGCTGGGGCGCGGCGGCATCTAGTATGAACCGCGGTCGTGTCGGTGTGGCTGCTATGGGCCTGGGAGCCCTTGAGCGCGCTATCCAGGTCGCAGCCTCTTATGCAAGCCATCGTCGGCTCGGTAAACTGCGTATGATCGAGAACAGCTACATCGAGCAGTTATTTGGGCAGATGGTGCTGCGGCGGGAAGTCGTGAAGGCGATGCTGGTCGCATCCTGCCGACTTGTTTCGGCGCAGGGCGCGCCAAACGTCCACCTTGCGTCGGCAACGAAGGTTTTGTCCTCGGAGTGGTGCGGCCTTGTCGCTGATCAATGCGTCCAGCTGTTAGGTGGCCGTGGTTACGATGAGGGAGCGCCTTTAGCCAAAATCTATCGAGACGCTCGCATCCTTCGCATCTTCGAAGGTCCGACTGAGGCGCTCCTATCACATCTCGGCCGCTGCCTCCTCTCTAAAGCCACGCGGGACGAAATAGCCGATCTCTTTCGGTCGGTTGGAGCGGCGTCAGTCCATGCTGCTGCAATTGAGGAGCTCTCTGGGCTCAATGAGACAGACGGTGCCGTGCTGATCTATGCGGGTTGGCTCACCACATTGGGATTGGCAAGGGCTGTCATGTCTGCGGGTTGCTTCTCTGCCTCAGATTGCGCCGCAGCAGCCGCTGACCTGGTCAGTTCCGAACTAGCAAGTCTTCGTACTCGCGCGCCGGCACGGCAATCTGTCGAAGCCCGCAATCGGGCTAGTCGGACTCTGACCACCTTCCTTCAAGACGCGGCTTGTTCCATTCGCTCACCTGTCCTCACAGACGATTACCTTAGACTGGTGCAGTATGTCTGACATCTGGCGGATGCCGGACGTCTTTCCACCTGGGTGGTCCCGCGCGCGACGCTCAGGACGAGCGCCAGGCTGCGATGCCTCATTCTCCTGGAAGCCGCCGCATACATGTTTATCCGACATGGTGTTCCCGGACATGTCGCACTCACCTCCTGATGGCTGTTGCTGGTCTTGCTGCACCTAGCGATCGCGAACGGCGAGGCGCATTTTTGATTTTGCTGGTGCGGTTGGATGGGTTCACACTACTGACGGGACGTTTTGGTGTCAGCACCGGTCAATGCGGCGGTCCATCTTATAGAAGGACTAGCCGGCAACCGCACCAGTTTCGCACCAGAAACGGCGTGAACAAACCGCTACGAACGCCATCGAACTCGAACAAAACTGCAGCAAACTCAACCAACCTGATCGATAGTCTGCCGCTCATAACGGTCTGGTTGCAGATTCGGGTGCTACTCGCTCCACCAGGAATCAGAACCGTATACCCAGCAGCGCGAGCCAAAAAAGTGCAGCCACAGTGATGGCCGTCGTGGCGATGGCATGTTGTCTCGTGGATCATCCGAGCACCATTGCGAATGCCCCTCCTCCCATGCGATTTAGGTTCGGGGCCGCTATTGCTGAACAATGCCGCGGAGATGCGCCACGCAGCAGGCTGGAAAGAGACGCCCCGAGGCACTCTGCTTTTCCTGGAATTTGTGAATGGCCTGTAGGTCAGGCTCGATGACGAGATTGTCATCGCGATCATGATATTACCGCGGCCTGAGGCCCCAAACAGGGCGTCCATGATGAAAGGATGAGTGGTTCCCGGCTCGTGAAAGCTCTCGATCGCAAAACTCGACGGGTGGCTCGCGACATGCGGAGCTCACAATCTGTGTTAGCTTGCTGAAGAGAGGACTTCCCGGCCGTATCGGCACTCGTCGGCAGATAGGCTAATCGGTGTCCCGATTCGCGCAAATCGCCCGCTCACTCCTATGGTGAGTAGCGTTTTCAACTGTTAAAATTCGCGATTTGCTGGATCAAGGCAAGACTTTGCATTCTCGACGGGACCAATGGCACTCGCAATCGGAACTTCGCGGGTCGATGCCGGCCACGTTGATCATGATGACGTGGCGCTCGGGGCGGCGGCTACACCGTCACTTTTCATAAGAAAGCTGCCATTCAACTCATTCTCGAGAGAGCTTGAATCGCACGTAGCGTCATATTGTACGCTATCGATTGCGTAGAGTTGCGCCTCGGTTGCGGCATTTGGACCGACATTTATCGCGGACGTATCGAGTTATGGACAGTACCGTCAATGGCATGACTGATGCTTGTTGGAATAAGCGAGACGTTAGACCAACCCCATCGACGCATGTGCACTCGACAGCCGTCCAATCCTGCTGGACTGGGGCGCTAAGGAGAGAGAGCCGTGCCGCTTTCTTCATCTGTCGCGATCGCGCTTGCGACCGTGCCGTTTCGCGCTGATGGACGACGAATCGAGAATGATGCATGGGCGAACCGGCATGAGATGCAAATCGACGGTCCCCCAAGGTCTCTTTGTTCCAAACGCGGAGCGCGAAAGTGGACAATATAGAATCGATGACTCTACAGGAGCTGCGATCCGCAATCAGTGGCGGCAGGGTCTTGGAGATAACTACGACAACGGGCTGTGTCGTCGGATGTTCTTATTGCCCGCAGGACAAGTTTGCCGAACGGCAAAGAGCGATATCCGACGTGAAGCATCTTTCTCTCCAAGATTTCAAGCGATGTCTGGCGCGCGTACCAGCAGCTGTCGACATCAGCTTTTCCGGGTATTCGGAGCCTTGGCTCAATCCGGCTTGCACCGAAATGGTTGAGCATGCCTATGCTTGTGGCCATGGAATCCGAATTTTCACAACCCTGGTAGGGATGAACGGGCGGGATCTAAGACGCTTGCGTGCGCTGCAGTTCCGCGTTTTCCTGGTGCATGTTTTTGATGACGGCACGCACATGGATAGTGGTCTCGTTAGGCGCAACTATGTCGATTTGATGCGCCAACTTGTCGATGCCGACATTTCATCGTTGCTCTTCATAGTCATGGGCGAGGTGCATCCCGAACTTGTCGGCATAATTCCTGACGAAGCGCTGGTTCGCTCGCGTCCGCCGGGCAGCAGGGCTGGCAACAGCGAGAAGATGGTTGGAGCGCGGCAGCCAATCGTTGGAGCACTGACATGCCCTGACGAACGGCAATATCGTAATGTTCTTCTCCCAAATGGCGACGTTACTTTCTGCTGCATGGATTTTGAGCGACGACACGTTCTGGGCAACCTTCTCCGCGACAGGTACAAGGATCTCTTCGAAGGGGCAGCTTTTTGCAAGATTGCCGATCGCATGAACGGAACGGACGGCTTTCTACTTTGTCGATCGTGTGAATTCGCCGAACCAATAACGTCGGAATGCTGATTTTTGAGAGAAGTTGACCCCTCGAAGCGAATCGCGAGCCCTGGCAAGGGTGGCCTTCCAGCTCATCACCACATCAGCCGCGGGACGACCCTGCCATGAACGGAGGGCCGCCATGGCCTGGAGCATTTTGTTGGTCGCCGGCCTGCTGGAGGTCGCCTGGGCAATCGGCCTCAAATACACTGAGGGCTTTACCAAGCCCGTTCCGTCCGTGCTCACGCTCGCGGCCATGGCCGGCAGCGTGATCCTGCTCGGCCTTGCGCTAAAGACGCTGCCCATTGGAACTGCTTATGCGGTTTGGACCGGCATCGGTGCGGTCGGCACCGCAGCGCTCGGGATCATCCTGTTCGGAGAACCGGCCGCCGCGTTTCGCCTTGCCAGCATCGGGCTGATCGTCGCTGGCATTGTCGGGCTGAAGCTCGTGTCCTGACGAAAACATCGAAAGCATTGACCCCACCAGGTCAGCGCCGCAACGATCGCCGAGGCCGGCACGTCATTCTGCAGGCATAGACGATCGAGCTGGCCACGTTCCAGCGCACCGCTGAGGGGCGCGGCGCCGATAATGGCGAGGAAAGTGGCCAAGCACAAGATGCTGATGCAAGGCCTGTGGGCCGAGACCATCTGGCCGCGACCTGGTCGTGACGCGAAAGCCCTAGCGCACGATACGCCAGCCGCCCATCAGGGTCCCACCGGCATCGGTCTGGCACAATAGCACCACCCAGAACGGCACGAAGAATTCGCTGCCGAGATCGCCGTGCGAATAGAACGGCAATGAACCCAGCTGATCGCAGTCAGGTGAGCTTGCGATCTCTGAGTGAGCTCAGCTCCGCTCCTCGAATTACTGATGCGACTTCATTGTGTGGTTCCAAAGAAGCTCCATCACCCAATCTCTTTCGCAGGAGCGTTCATGAAATCACCGGCGCACGGCATTCGATTCGTGTTCGACCTCAGACCCGCGGCTTGTTTAAACAACGACCGCTATTGTCGGGTGGACGACATCCCGATTGAAAAGCGCCGGGAGCTTGCATCGTGCCCGTCGCCACAGAGTCTCCACACAACGAGGGCATGGGAGCGACGCTGCGAGTTCAGTGGCCCACGCTTCGTTCTGGAAGGCGCGCACTTCGTGTTCGGGAGGTGATATGCGATCTGACGTTTTTGTTCGGGCTGCCGCAGCAGTTGCGCTCGTCGCATGCGGTGTTGCTCATTCAGCGGATCTCCAGCCAGTTGTCAGCGAGCCATGCTGTTTCCAACCGAACGAACAGCTGCATTGTCTTCTGTGGCATTGTTGTGATCGGCGCGTGCAAGGCAGGTCCACACGTCTTTGTCACCGAAACCGCTCATGTGGTGTTAGGCTTCTTACCCGCCTGGCCAAATGCTGGCCTATGTCGGAGCAGCCGTGGCTTGAAAAGGCAATCGCGGCCGATATCGCCAACAGCAGCGAAGTCCGGAAAGGTACCTATGCGGCGTTCCCGCGGCAAAGGGCGCAATTCGACTACCGTCGTTTCGATGGCCCCTGGGAGGCAGCGTTGAGCAAGCGTCGCACCTGCTTGGTCCATAAGATTTGAGCGCGAGTGTATGAGTTTTGCCGGACAGCAATCTGGCGACCTTTGGGAATCAAGCTGCGCGCTCTGGGCATGTCAAAACCTAAAAGTTTGAGGCGAATGGCGTGGAGGTAGGCTGCATCCCAAGCCTCATTCGTGTTGCCTACCTCGCCCAGTGGTGCCTTGAACGCCAGTAGCCTTCTTTCTTCCGCTCAACCTGTACCCAGCGGAATCTGATTGTTGTTCCGTGCCACGCCTTTGTCTTGTTTAGGCTCCGGAGAGCCCACCATTCTTCCGAGTAAATGCGGCTCTCTCTCGAACTCGAAAAGGCGCCGCCTTGGCATGACCGCGAGTCCATGGTTCCGAAGAATTACGCCGAGAACGATGGCGTTCCTGCGGAGCTTGCGATTTTCTGTCTTGCGACTTTCGCGCTTACGATTGAGACCATCCTACTCCTTTGAGCATGGTTGGGCGGCAGTGGTAAGCTTCACTGCCGGTCGAGGCCAGCTCGCCCGTGACTGCCACTCTGTGCGGAACCGACTCTGGCATATATTCTGGTGTGGGGAATACGAGTCAAGGATGTGCATTCGCGTCGTCAGAACAGCTGGCTGGTCGACCACCTAACCGAATGCACGCTCGATATAGCCAAGGTACGGCAAAGCTGCCCGCCCACAAGCCCCGTCCGGCACGATCGGCCGCGCGTTGCGCAGCGTGGTATCGTCCCCTGGAGTATCGCGCCCAATCGAGCACGAGACCGTTACGCACTAACCATTCTGCGAGATCGATGCCATCAGCTGAACAGATCGCCATCGTCCGTCCACACTCATCCTCCAGGACTGACAGACAACTGACTTCGCGCTCTGCAACGAAGCTTTCAAGATCGCTCGCGGCCCTGAGGCCACATCGATATTGATTGACGTTGATATCTCGGCACATTTGAGTTTTGTCCGGCGCGTCGATGCCCCAGAGCCGAACGCGTGTCCCGTGAATTTCAAGGGTGTCGGTGCTGATGACCTTTGCCGGCCCCGCCAATTCGCCGGCAAACACGATGCTGCACAGTGCGAGCATGGTCAACACCACGATCAATCCATACATGGCGATCTTCTTTGTCGAACTACGAACATTCCGGCCGAGTGCTGCAGAGCATGGGAAGCCGCCGAACGGCTGCCATCGCGGCTGTGCTGAGGAGGCTGCTAATGTTGCATGGGTAAGCTCGTTCGACGGATGAATCCCCGTGTATCAGCAGTGCAAGACTCCCCTCGCGTCCAACCTCGCCCCGGATGCTCTGCGACCAGGCTGCTGCGCTGACCGCATCCCGCCATTCCTCCAGGTCGTTGCGGTAGTTCGCTTTGGCCGCATCACGCACCAGCCGGTCGAACTCGGTAGTGCGCGTCCGCTCACTAGCGACCGGACCGACGCGGACGGCCGGCCGCAGGTCGTCGAGATATGATTTCCTGGTCGCCTTGTGCGGAATGAGCATAAGCTCAGCCCCCTCGCTGCCACGGATAGCAGCGAGCGCGCGTCGCGCGGGATCGTGGCAGCCGGCTGCTATCGGGGAAAGCGTACGCATCGCTTGAGCAAAACGGGCGACATGACGGCCATCGTTGCTATCAACAGCAACATGCCTTTTAAGAGCGGTGGGCGACAGATGCCCTCGCACTCACGCCGCCCAATTGGTTTCGCGAGCGCCAGCACAACCAGATCAGCCAGCGGCTCGACCAAGACCACAACTGCATAGGAAACCGCGAACGATGCGACGTCACCGAGGTTGGCGGTACCGAAGCCCGCGCCATAAAGCGCCCAAAACGCGACCGAGACAACGATAGCAGATTGATACGCAGTCGAGAGCGCAATCGCATTACTGTACTGCAGATCGCGATAGGCAGCCTTGGATGGAATGAGCCGCTTGGCGAGCGCCCGGATCGCAAACAGCGGCACTAGACGCGTCGTGGCATTCATACCATATTGCGGCAGGTCGGTCGGAACAAAGAGCACGCCTTGCAGCAAAAGGCCGAGCGCAAGACCAAGGGCAGCCGGCGCCGCGCCGAACAACAGTGACAGCGTCGAGCGCGGGACGAATTGCACTTCGGAGACCCCAACCGCAAAGTGCAGCAGGATTTCGAAAAACGTGAACACAAGGCCCGTCGCGGCGATGGCTTGCACAGCAAATGACATTGCGCCCCGCTCGCGTATGGTCTCGACCACAAGCTTGGCGATGACGCAGCCCATCGCAATGCCTGTCGCGTACCTCAACACGAGCTTGGCGTCTGTTACTATTCCGGGTTCGATATGCACGGTCTTGAGTCCTTTCTGCCGTTGTACTCGGGCCTTCCCTCAAGAATTTGCCGGGAGCGTTGTCTCTGACGGTTGGAAATGGCACTTCACCTTCGCCACCCTCGGTCCATTTGTAACGTCCTGTTTTCGCCAGATCGGACCGGGTGTGCACTCCGCCTTCGCTCGGTCATTGCGACATTTCATAGCAACAGCTATGCCAGCGCCGCTGCGGCGGTTAAGGCTCTGATTGCCTTGAAGCATCGGGCGGCGCGCAGGATTCGCCGTGTTCTGTAGCCGACATGCTCTGGAGGAAATTGGACACACATCGCGGCCAGTCTTTGGTCAACCTGTGCCGTTTCAGACAATCATTTTCGCTCGCCCACTGAAGCGGAAACTCCTGACGCCGTTCGCGCGAAGACACCGGTTCGGCATCAATCTTGCTCGACCTTGTTTCGAGGACGACGCCTATGGCGCAGCCAAATGTTTGGCGGGCCGGGTCGTCGAAATCCTCCAAGAGCTTGCTGGGTCGTTCGATTGACCTTGCGGCCAAGCATGCACGAACATGGAAATGGCGACGCACCCATCCAAACTTGGAGTCGGAATTTTCTGGATCGCAGCATCATCTCTCAGCGACGCGCCCGGCAAATTCCGCTGCACCATCTGCGACGAAGTTCTGGACGTGTTTGAAGGTCCCGGGAGACGCTATCGTGTCGCAGTCAAACCGGACATGGATCAACTTACGCCCGGTAAGCCTGCCGTCTCCGAGCAGACGGCGGCTGCCTCGATGCTGAGCATTCGCGCAGTCATGCTGGGCGATCGCATCAGCCCGTCGGCTCTCGAAATCGGAACGCTAGCCCGCATTTCTCACAGTATTGAGGCGCATCGGGGCGCGAATCAGCGAAAGTTCTTTTGCGAGAAGGACTTTGCGATGATTCAAGGAATGCCCCGATGCCGACAGAGTGTAGCGCAGAACGTTTTGATTTTGGAGTGGTGGAAGGCCGGGCTGTGGAAGCGGCCTTTGATGCTGGGCTGGTGACGTCGGATGCTGGAGCGCTGCTTCTGGGCGCCACCGATCGAGCGATCGATCTGGTGGGGCGCTTTGCAGCTTGCTTTCGCGATCATCGCCGCGCGGACCTGATCGAGCATGCGATCGAGACGTTGATCGGACAGCGGGTCTTTGGCATTGCGCTCGGCTACGAAGATCTCAACGACCATGATGAACTGCGGCACGATCCGCTGATGGCGGTGCTGGCGGGCAAGCTTGCGGCCCGGCGGCAGGACTGCGCACCGGTGGCCGGCAAGTCGACGCTGAACCGGCTGGAGCTGAGCCGCAGCGAGCCTTCGCGCTATCACAAGATTGCCTATGACGCGGCGGCGATCGAGGCGCTGCCGGTGATGCTGTTCCTGGAGGCCCACGAGCGACCGCCGGCGCAGATCATCCTCGATCTTGACGCCACCGACGACCCGCTACACGGCCATCAGGAGGGACGCTTCTTCCACGGCTACTACGACTGCTACTGCTATCTGCCGCTGTACGTGTTCTGTGGCCGGCATCTGTTGGCAGCCAAGCTGCGACCCTCCGATATCGACGCCAGCGCGGGCAGCGTCGCGGAGGTCGAGCGGATTGTCCGGCAGATCCGCGCCCGCTGGCCGTTCGTGCGCATCCTGCTGCGGGCGGACTCAGGCTTTGCGCGCGAGGCGCTGATGGCGTGGTGCGAGCAGAACCGCGTGGACTACCTGTTCGGGCTCGCCCGCAACACGCGCCTGGTCGCCATGATCGAAGAGGAGCTTGCCACGGCTCGCGCTGCGGCCGAGAAGACCGACCGACCGGCGCGCCGCTTCAAGGACTTCCAATGGAGCACGCTCGGCACCTGGAGCCGAAGGCGCCGCGTCGTCGCCAAGGCGGAGTGGACAAAAGGCGAAGCCAATCCGCGCTTCGTCGTGACCTCGCTCAAGCGGGCCGAGGCGGGCGCGCGACAGCTCTACGAAGACATTTACTGCGCCCGCGGCGACATGGAAAACCGCATCAAGGAGTGCCAGCTCGACCTCTATGCCGACCGGACGTCGGCGGCGACCATGCGCGCCAACCAACTGCGGCTGTGGTTCGCCGTAATGGCCTATGTGCTGATCTGTGCTCTGCGGCGCATCGGCCTTGCCGAAACCACTTTTGCCGACGCCACCTGTGGCACCATCCGCCTCAAGCTCCTCAAGATCGGCGCACTGGTGCGCATCAGCGTCCGCCGCATCAAAATCGCCATGGCTTCGGCCTGCCCAGCCGCCCAGGAATGGGGACACGTGGCCCGCCGCCTGGCCGAAACCGCCAAGGCCCGCGCCGCACCCACCTGACACGCGAAGCTGCGACGCGCTCAATCGGCGGCATCACCAACAGGTCCAAAGGAGACACTCAAAGCCAAATCGCCACCCGCGCCTCCAGCGCAACGGCTCCTCATCACCTTCGCTAGACCTTCTATCCTCCGTCGCACAGCTATCGGCCGTGTGAGAAATGCGGGCTAGTGTCCTCGACGCCGATCGCTTTCCGCATTCATGCGGGCCTTGTCGTGATCTTCCGCTATGGCGTTGTAGTGCTCATCGGATTGTCGCCCTCGGAAGGAACCGCTCCGATCGAAACCCTGATATCGCGGGTCATCGGTGAACTCAGCTCCTATGAGGAGGAGAGCGCGCAGGCGCAGCTCTGCAACGACCAGAGCGCCGAGGTCATCCTGCCGGGCGGGCGGATTTTGTCTCAGAGAATTTAGCGACGATCGGCTGCTGAACGCCGATAGCTAGCCAAGAGCACGGCGCTGGAGCGAGATAAGCGCCGTGTCGCCGCGGTGTTCGACGTGATCGTACCCTTTGCACGCGAACTAGCCGAGCGCGGCCGGACGCCGCGGGCCGCAAGGGCATTCTCCAACTGATCGGCAATGCGCTCCTGGTCCAGCAGCACGTCGCGGGCCGCGTCGCCATTGCCGAAAAAGCCCGACGCACTCTGGGAGAAGTCGGAACTCGAGCGGCTCTATTCGCGTCTGTAAGACGAATACGAACTGAAGGAGCGTCTTGAGATGCTTGAGCGCTAGCTGTCGGCCATATCCGGAACGGCTAACGCACTGACGGACATCATCGACACACGGCGCTCGCTGCGTCTTGAATGCGTTATAGTCGTGCTGATCGTGATGGAAGTTGCGATCGGATGCTTTCAGATTATTACAGCAGCTCACTGAGTGCGGCTGGCCGTAGCGCGTGAAGGCGCCTTCGTGGGGTTAGAGCGGGCCTACTGACCGACCTGACCAAGCGTTGACGTGGGACGCGCCGTTCGGCCGCACTCAGCTGCGGATTTCGGCTATGTCTTCGCCGTGCCCCCTTTTGCCCAATTTGCAGCGGCCGCCACTCAGCTTCTCTGCTGTTCTCGACTTGGTCGCGGAATACTTGCCAGGCCTCCGCCGCCCAGGCGCAGCCAGCGACTACCGAAACAAGGTCGGTCGATTTCACCAGGACGCCTCACTATGTTGAGCGACTGCCTTTCGCCGTTTTGCCACATCGCCGCGGCTCGGTCGACGTGTCCTGCCGTGATTTCCCTTGCGTGGCTGTTAGCGAACGGTCATGATCCGCCAGCGCGAAAACGCGCGCTGCAACTGGACATGAAAGCTCAGAACTGCGGCTAACGCGAAGGTCGCCGAGCTTGACGCGGCCGGGGACTGCGACCGGGCGTGCATAGCGGCTCCGCGTCAGCGATAAATACTAAACGGATGACAAAGGAACTACGCCGCGAATTTCGACGCGGTTTTGAGCTCGCAAGCAGGCGCCGAGATTTTCTGACGTCCCCATCCGCTCTGGACATTCCATCTGCAGGACTGTCCCTCAAAGCGCCTGGACACTCACGCGCCCTCGGCAGCTCCTCTCAAATCCGCTTCTGAACCGATCCCGGCATGGCGATCCTTCGCTGGCTCGTTCAGGAGCCCGGCGAGCCTGAGGCCCTCAAGGACTCCTTCGAGCCGCTGTTCGCGAATGATTGCGGCCAGCAGCGAAACGGCCTCCTCCCGATCGACGGTGAAGCAGATGTCAGGCGCTCGCTCAACCAACAGGTCCAGCAGGGTCGGAAGGTCAGCAACGTGGTGGCGTAGGGTCGAGACCACATCATTCGCGAGATAGGTCGCCAAATCAGCATTCGGCGGCGGATCAAAGTCCAAGTCGACCTCGGCGCGCTTCTCGATCGCATGTCGTATCAGCTCGCCCTGCCGTCTTGCATTCATCGAGAGCATGAACACCGCATCCGCGAGGTTCTCGCGCGGCAAGCTTCTCAGTTCGGCCATGCAGGCCCGAACGTCGCCGACCGAACTCTCACGGCGTGCCTCTGCTCGCCGCGCGTTAGCGGCTTCCCTGCTCTTTTGTAATCGAACCATCGTCATGCTCTCCGGCCGATCATATATCCCAGCGATACAGGCGAATGAAAGTGCAAACTTGTGTGCTGCATGCGCGCAGCCCGCCTGACGAACGCGCAACCGGCGGTCGCGCGAAGGAGTCACAAAGCGCTAATTCTGTGATCCGCTCGGCCGGCGGCGCGAAGCGAAGTCCTGCTTCGAGCGTTCCGTTTGTAGGTGATAGGCAGCGTCGCGAGGCAGTGGCGGCAGGCGGATCGCCGCGAACTCCAAGGAGGACGAACCGGCCAGATATTGGGGAAGAGAAGCAGGATCCGTCGACAGATCCGACATGGACGACCTAATCCGCCAATGCGCTGCGCCCTGTTTCGGATCCGCTCGCTTTGCCTATCTCCGGGCCATATTATAGCGGAACCTGGCAAGGGCCCGCCCGGTAGATGGAAACATTGGGACTCGATTGAATCAGGTGAAATCTCAACTTCGCGCGTGATTTCGTTGTATGGCGAGAACGCCGCAGCCTGCCAATCAGCCCTGCCCCGAAGCTTTAACCAAATTTGAATAGCACACCGTAACCGCCACGTGGGTAGCTCCACTCGATATCGCCACTTTCTTCGCAGATCACCCGGCAGGTACCGCACTCGATACATCCGTCGACTGTCACCTCAACATGACCTTTATCGCTGAGCTCGTAGCACCGTGCAGGGCAGGCCTTCAGCATCGATAAGAGCCGCGAGGATGGTCTGGTGTGCGGCCGCACCTTGATATGGGCGCGGCCGGAATCAACGAGATAGCGGTTGTAGAATAGTTTGTCCTCGACACGTCGGGATGGCTCGCTCGGCATTGTTTCTGGCTCCGTCGTTCGTCGTTGTCTTTGGTTTGTGATCAGCGCCAGGCCCGGGCAATGCGCAGGGCATCGCTGAACAGTCCACTCCACGACCGCGCCTTGATGAACGAGCTCAGCATCAGCTTCTCCTTCTCAAGCTTTGGTGTGCCGTCGACGCGCACGTAATCCTGCATCGCCTTGGAGAAGAGCTGCGGATATGTGAGAAAGAAGTTCTGCGAGTGGGTATGCATCAGGGCCGGCATATCCTTGTACTTCTTCAGGTCCTTGATCACGAACGAATCATTCAGCAGCTTTTTGTAAAGCGAAAGATTTTTGGCCGTCATCGGATCATTTCGCGATTTGATAAGGCAGATCGCTTCCGCGGCGATACGGCCCGACGTCATCGCCAGATTGGACCCCTCGCGATGGATGGCGTTGTTGAGCTGGGCGGCGTCTCCGACAACGACCCAGCCCTCACCACAAAGCTGCGGGATCGCCTTGTATCCACCTTCGGGGATCAAATGCGCGGAATATTCCTTTACTTCCGAACCCTCGATCAACGGCGCGACGGACGGGTGACGCTTGAACCCCTCGAGCAGGCCGTAAGGCGTCTCGCCGGTACGCTGGAAGTCGGCAACAAGACAGCCGATACCGAGCGATATGCATTCCTTGTTGGAATAGATGAAGCCCATACCGGTCATACCGCGGGAGATGCTTCCGGCGGCTTCGATGACGAGCCCCTCGTCGCCTTTTAGATTGAAGCGAGCATCGATTGTCTCGCGCGATAGGAAATGCATCTCCTTGACCGCGAGTGCGACCTTGTCCGGTTTCGGCCGCGTTCTTAAGCCCGCACCCGTTCCCAGCACTCCGTTCACCCCCTCGGCCAGCACGACGACATCTGCATGGATTTCACCCCCATCTCGATCTGTGCGCACCCCGACGACCCTCCCATCGGAATCCTGGAGGAGCTCGGTCACCGTCGTCTCGCACAGCACCGTGGCGCCGGCCTCGCGGACCTTCTGCGAGAACCATTTATCGAACTGGGCGCGGATGATGGTGTAGCGGTTCGGCTTTTCCTCGTTGAAGTCATCGGAGCGATAGTGAATCCCGGTGTGCGAACGCTCGTCCACGATCCAGAAGCGTTGCTCGACGAGATGCCGCTCAAGCGGTGCATCTTCTCGGAAATTCGGGATCAGCTTCTCCAGCATATCGGCATAGAGGATGGCGCCTTGCACGTTCTTCGACCCTGAATACTCGCCGCGCTCCAGCTGCAGCACTTTTAGGCCCCGTTCGGCCATGATCAGCGCTGCCGCATTCCCGCCCATGCCAGCACCGACGACGATCGCGTCGAATCTTTCCTCGATCATACAAGCTCCCCCTATCCAGCGATGCGGTCGTGCGAGTGCGGCGACAGCTGCGCGCGGAATGCAGAGGTCAATGCGGGCAACAGTCGAATGGCGTCGGTGACGATGCCGATGTGGGCGAAGTCGAAGATCGGAGCGTTCTTGTCGGTGTTGATGGCAACGATGAGGTCGCCCCCCTCCACGCCAACGCGATGCTGGATCGCGCCGGAAATACCGGCCGCGATATAGAGCTTTGGCCGAATGGTTTTCCCGGTCTGGCCGATTTGTCGGTCCGAGGTGACCCAGCCCTTCTGGACCAGCGGCCGCGAGCAGCCATATTCGGCGCAAAGCACGTCCGCGAGCTGCTGTACCAGTTGGAAGTTCTCAGGCGACCCCAGACCGAGCCCTCCAGCGACGACCACGTCGGCATATGCAAGGTTGGACTTTTTAGAATCGCGGTCTGGCAGGAACGACAGCACCTTTGTGACGATATCTTCTTCTACAAGCCCGAGCGGATGCGAGATGACGCGCCAGACCACGCCGGTCACGCGCTCGGGCATCGGCATCACGCGCGGACGGACGGTTGCCATCTGTGGTCGGTAGTTCAGTGTGTAGATCGTGCACAATAGTGAGCCGCCAAACGTCGGCCGGGTCGCTGCAAGCGAGCCGTCGGCATCGACATCGAGTTCGGTGCAGTCGGCAGTTAGGCCGGTGAGCAGTGTGGTGGCCACTGAACCGGCGAGATCGCGGCCGAGTGTAGTTGCCCCTAGGAGTAGGATTTCCGGCTTGTACGTATTGACCAGCTCTGACAGGGCCTTGGTGTAGGATTCATTGCGATAATCGGCCAATAGATCATCCGCCACGATATAGGCGAGATCGGCGCCGTAGCAGAAGGATTCGGCGACCGCCTGCTGCGTTGTCTCCCCGACTGGGCCGATGACAACCGCGGCGAGGTCAACGTTGAGCTTGTCGGCAAGCCGTCGGCCGGCACCCATCAGCTCCCAGGAGACGGGGTGTACTATCCCGCGTTCCTGCTCGATGAAGACCCAGACGTGCTTATACGCTTTGAATCGTTCGGGCAGCTCCCTCTTGGTCGCCGCGCGACCACCACCCGCGGCCGGAGCTGCGCTTTTGGGTGCGGTGCTCATCATCTGTACTCCCATCCGTGTTCAGTAGCGGCTCGCCAGTTCAGTAGCGGCTCGCCAGCGAAGCGTGCTCCGCCTCCAGCTTTGACTTCGCGGGTGAAGATTGCTTCAGTTAACGTTCGGCCGCGTGCACGCCCTCATTTTGTCAACACCGCCTGGCAGCAGCGCGGGGCCGAGACACCCATTGCTGGACTTTTGTCGACGAGCCCGGGAGCACGCGCTTCGGGTTCTTTCCGGGTTCGGCATTCTGGGGCCACCATTTGGCAACTGGTGAGGCGCGCAACCGCGCGGTCACGCGAGCCGATCGATTGCTCCCCCTCATCTTGGAGATGCAACCGAGCTGGAACAGATCGAGGACCTACGTGAGGCTCGGCTGGTGCCATTGTCGGCCGCGAGGTTGCCGGTGAAAACGCGATCCGTTACTCTGAATGCCCTCGCAATCTTGCCGATTGCAGCGACACGCCCGCAACTCTTGGCGAGTGCACCAGGGCCGGCGGTGAAGCCGCCCGTCAACGACGCCGCGCGGCCGGCGCTGGAGAGCGAGGGGCCCCCCCGGGAAGTCTCGGCCATAGATCGGCCAACGCGAGTGATTTCGTCGACGAATCTTTGGCGCGGATCAAGCGCAGCTTTCAGCTCAGCCAGGCCGGAATATGCAACCATCGCTTTGGCGTCGTGACGCATCATGATGCCGACAGGCAGCGCGCGCGAAACTGCGTGGCGTCCAAAACAAACTCGATGCGGACCAAGATGTGCATTCGCTTCTCCAGACTAGCTGAGCATATGTCAGCAATTGTCGTACCAATTGCGCAGACGATGAAAATTGACCGCCAATACAGCATCATACTGAAGGAAATCGGATTGGCAGCCTCTCACGAGGATCGGAACATTCGAAACCGTGCTGACCCGTGTCCGGAATGCGACAGAAGACATTCATCCTAACCTTGCTGCGCTTTCCTCGCCAAATATGCGCTCCCGGCTGCCGGCGTACCATTGCAGGAGATAGCTGCACCATGAGACCAGCTTGAAACGACGGAAATATCCGGGCTGAGCCGTGATTACCTTAAGGAGCCGAGTGTCCAAGCTGCGGATCCGCGAGGCCGTAACTGCAACTTTGGTCGTTGGCAGGTTCTCTGAACCTTCACGCTCCAGAGCACGAGATATAAACTCAATTCACTCCAAAGAACCGAGCTGCACCAATGCTGGATGCTTGTTCGGTTGTGGTGCGGCCGCATCCTTCAGGACCTTGAACACGCGCTGTTCGATCGGGGAGGACGTGACGAAGTCGGCATAGGCGCGCTCAAGCGTGGCCTTGCAACGCGAGGCGATGTCAGGATCTGATGCACCGGTAAACTCCTCGCCGGCGAGATATTGACCCATGCGACGCAGGATATGAAGCCGCGCCACGTCGATGATTTTCGCATCGTACTCGACGCCGAGCAGTGCAAAAAACTCCTCTGCCGCCGAGGCCTTGTTCAATTGCGAAAGGATCCCGTCCGTCGTCATTTTCAACCTCCATTAGATCCGCGCCGAGAAGCCATCCTGGCTCGAATGTTCCAACCTGATCGCGCGATGCGCATGGCTGACCACCCGATCGCCCTCGGTTGACGAGCGATCTCTCGTGAATGTCGCGCCAGATCGCCACCACCGTTTTCTGCGAAACCGGACCTTTGTGCTCGATGGCATGCTTGCTGACGCGCGCGAGAATGGTTTCGGTTTGCTCGGCGGTGACCGAAAGCTGCAACTCGGACAAGAGCGAAGTGATAGCGGCAAGGCCTGAATGCTTGCCCATCACAATGCGGTGGGAGCGGCCGAGTAACCCCGGGTCCAGCGCTTGGTAGGTGGGCCGGTCTTTTTGAGAGCCCACTGTGGATGCCGGGTTTATGGGTAACGACATGCTCGCCGACAATCGCCTTGTTGAGCGCAATCGTGCGGCACGCTGCGGCTACAACGGCGGCCGCGAGCTTTTCCAGTTCAGATACCAGCACGCCGGTATCACGGCCGTAGAGCTGCCTAACTGCGACGGCAGCTTCCTCCAGCGGCGCATTGCCGGCTCGCTCGCCCAGCACACCGGGACTCGAGCAGGAGGGGGCATCCATTATGAGCTCAGTCTTGCGAACTTGGGATGGGTTGGACTGAGTCATCGAGACGACGCAGATGATCCCGCCGGCGTCCGGCCATCCGGCTCTCCCCGCTCTCCTCGCCGAAGCAAAGATCAAAATCATTGCATTCCGTGCAGACCGGCGTGGTACAGATCACCAGACCGTCATCTTCGCATAGCGTGCGATAGAAGAAGCGCTTCCAGCGCATGTTCTTGGTGTTGCGAGCCGCCAGCGGCCCGAAATGGCGCATCAGGAGGCGGGACAATTCGTGCCGCTCCCGCAGACCGAGATCTTCCCACAGGTGATTAGGCTCCATGGCGCGCCGCGCGATCATCGTCGCGAGCCAACCGCCGACCTCGCCATGAGTGGAACGTTGCGCAAGCAGGAGGTCGCGCACCATAATCGTCTCGTCAGGAGCCGGTAACGCGGACTGTTCGCGCCAGGTACAACTCCTGACTGGGGTGGATGGGAAGTATTGCACCAAGAGCGCATCGAGCTCCTGGGTAGTCAAGCCAGCCCGTTCGGGAAGTTGGCCGCCATCCATAGCGGATGCGGCGAGAACGCAAGCGAGCACATGGCGATCGAAATCGGCATCGTCGCTGATGTCGACTTCTGTTGGACGGCGCCCGGTCAGAAGCCCGTAGAGCTCACTTGCATCGCGCTGCTCGGCGATGTGAGCTGCTGATACAGGAGATGACGTCGTATCGGCCAATTTGCTTTGTGTGCCAATCATGAAGGTCCCCCAGCTTCTGAGTGGACGATGTCGGCCTTCCCCGGTCGAGAAGGCCGACGACATCAACTATGCCGAAACAGCGGCGAGCTCGGCGGCGGTCTTGCCGACCAGGCTCTCGTCGACAGGCTTGATGATGCCGTGCTCCATGAGCATATCCTCGAGCTCGTCCATGCTGATTGGCGTCGGGATGGCGCCTTGTCCCGCATTATTGTGGATCTTGGTCGCGAGATTGCGATAGTGATCCGCCTGTTTGGACTCTGGCGCGTATTCCAGCACAGTCATGCGGCGCAGCTCCGCGTGCTGCACGACATTGTCTCGTGGCACGAAGTAGATCAGCCGGCTGCCGAGCTTCTTGGCAAGAGCATCTGCCAGCTCCAGCTCCTTGTCAGTCTGCCGCTCGTTGCAGATCAGGCCGCCGAGGCGCACGCCGCCGGAATTCGCATACTTCAGAATACCCTTGGAGATGTTGTTGGCGGCATACATCGCCATCATCTCTCCGGACATCACGATGTAGATTTCCTGTGCCTTGTTCTCGCGGATAGGCATCGCGAAGCCACCGCAGACAACGTCGCCGAGCACGTCGTAAGAGACATAGTCGATGTCCTCATAGGCGCCATTCTCCTCCAGAAAGTTGATCGAAGTGATCACGCCTCTTCCGGCGCACCCCACCCCCGGCTCTGGACCGCCGGACTCGACGCATCGAATGTCCTTGTAGCCGAGCTTGATGACGTCCTCGATTTCGAGGTCCTCAACGCTGCCGGCATTCGCCGCCAGACTCAGAATGGTGTCCTGCGCTTTGGCGTGCAGGATGAGGCGAGTCGAGTCCGCTTTCGGATCGCAGCCGACGATGAGAATCCTTTGGCCCAGCTCAGCAAGAGCCGCCAGCGTATTTTGCGACGTTGTCGATTTACCGATGCCACCCTTGCCATAAAATGCGATTTGTCTCAGCGAAGACATGTTGCTCTCCATCAACCGATTGCCAATTTTTGGCGCGGAACGCGCGAGGCTGTTTCTCTCTCAGAAACGTGGGCACACGGGTTTCGGGAAGGAGGCCACCGCTCGCCCTCGGCGTCGGCGTGCCCTCAGCCCTCACTCGTTGCTGCATCCAGTTAGCAACTGGCGTGCCATTCGTTCGCACGCGCGTTAAGCATCTGACTAGGCTCGGCTAATAGCGCAATGTCCGAGACTGGATGCTGTGGCGGACCCGACAGCGGCAGGAGCTCTGAGACAAACCCGACAAAGCCCGGCGCGTGGATTCCACTACGAGTGCCGGGCGAAAGAGCGCGGACAGGAAATGCTGGGCCGAGTCAATTCAGGAGACCACACGGTGCAGATGAGGTTCAAGGACACCGGCATCATAAAAGGCGAATGTTCCACGATCGGCATGATGGGTACTTGCCGTCAGATGGGTGGCATATCGCTTGCTTTGCCAATCGCGGAACGCTGTTTCCGTGTGACGCGATGTTGTGAGGACAATATGCCTGGAATTGGAAGTAAGTTGCCGCCGTTCGACATCACAGGCGTGAAGCCCGGCTTTCACCTGCAAGAGGAGAACGGGCTGAGCGCCTTCGAGGCGCTGACTGAGAGGAGTTTCCCCGGAAAATGGAAAGTCATCTTCTTTTACCCGAAGGATTTCACATTCGTCTGCCCAACCGAAATTGCTGAGTTTGCTCGCCTGTCCAAGCAGTTCGCCGATCGCAATGCAATCGTGCTTGGTGGCTCGACCGATAACGAGTTCTGCAAGCTCGCCTGGCGGCGTGAGCACAAGGATCTGCACCGTCTATCGATCTGGCAGTTTGCCGACACCAAGGGCGCACTGGTCGATGGCCTTGGAGTGCGATCGCGTGATGGCATCGCGCATCGCTACACCTTCATCGTCGATCCTGAGAACACGATCCAGCATGTCTATGCGACAAGCCTCAATGTCGGCCGCAGCCCGACTGACACGTTACGCGTCCTGGATGCGATACAGACTGATGAGCTCTGCCCTTGCAACCGCGAAATCGGCGGCGACACGCTTAAAATTGCCTGAGGCAACATATCGAAAGTGCAGCAAGGAACAGCTCCCGCATTCGAAGGACGTCAGATTCAATCGTTTGTCGGATACCAGATGAGACGATCTTACCGCAAATGCGGCGGCCTGCTGCTAGCGAGTGCGGCCCGCAATTCAATTCTCATTACCGACATGGAGTCTGCCGCGGCCGCCGCGCTGTCCGCGCGCGGCACTCGCGGCGGCGAAATCGACGGTCTCGATGATAACGATGAACAATGTTCACCATTGCTTTTCTCACCTCACAACAAATCCCGCATACAAGAGGATGCCGGCGCGGTTCCGCATGAACATACAAAATGCTTGTACGCTTCTGCGCCTGCTGTCTGCACATCTCCTGCCGGACTACCTATGTTGTCGCCGTAGGCCGGATCGCGGCTATTCCCTTCTTTCTGCCGACGAGTCGGCCCCCGCGCTGGGAAAAATGGTGCCAAGCTCCCTCTTAGGGCAACCATTTTAGGTTCCAGTCGCCGCGCCTCGAGAGGCAGAGGGAGATGGCTCAGCGCCGAATGACGTCTACCGGCCGAGATGATGATCCGCCGGCACGCTCGCGGACCGTATTTTCCCAGCTCAGTAAATCTATATTCACGGTGTAAGCCGCTCAGCAAACCGGTCAGCTCGTTCATCGCGCGAACTGCCCCTCGGGCGCAGGGACCTGAAAAGATCAGGTGGCCCGGCGGTCGTAAGCCGCCTGGCCCGCCTCGATCATCACGCCGGTCAATTTCCGAACATTCACGCGTATCTCAGCGCTGGTGACCCAAGCCAATCCCCAAGGTACGTGCTTTCTGTCTTAGAGAGCCCTCGGATCGCTTCATAAGCTTTGAAACCCTAGCTACAGGGGTGCGGGCCTTTGAGTGCGCTTTGAGCAGCTTGACGTCATCCTTACTATACTCTTTGCGCTTGGTGCTTTTTGCCACGTGTTCTCCGATTTCGCTTTGCACATTTGCCTGCAGCGTCTTGTTCTTGGCGAAGACGCAACTGCTTCCCATTACCATATCAATGGTCATCGAGAACTATTCAAGCGGATTTTTCTCTTCGAGATAAGAACTGGAACTACACGCGAATTTGTCCTCTGTCCTCTGGATCTTTATCCGCGTGACAAACCCGATTTTCGACGTGCACGTCAGCCCCTTCAACATGGAAGCAAGCCATAGAGAAGGGAAGCTCGATGCGTCTTCGAAAAACAATTCGAAAAGCGCTTCTTGCTTGAATGCGCCGACTTCACTCACCAATTTTGTAGTATGATATTTCCAGGCGCCAATACTATTGATGGAGTAGCGCGGATCGGCCGGGACGGTCGCACTGCCTCACTTACGCGCGCATCAACGGGCCTTCACGGCGACTGCACGGCGTTACCGCGCGAAGAGCAAACGTCTTCTCCTATTTTCTCAAGTCCTGCGGACTTAAGGGCGAGTACTCACAAAGGCAAATCTTGGAATGCCTGACCGTTACTCCTCGTCAGCTGATCGAGCACGGTTCGCTCATCCCCATTTGATCTACCGCAGTATCCTTGGTTAAGCCACGTTGAGATACCCAGGCAATTCCGCCCTCAGCGAACACTTCTGCGAGACCATCGCCTGCCCGCGTCACATGGACCCGATGAACGAGCGAGCGACCTGATCGTGATATTTCCCGGGCCGGGCACTACGGCATGGCAAGCAACCCGCGGGCCTAGCCGTCCTGTGTGAGCTTGGCACCGGAAGGCGATTGCTTGATCATGACTTGCCAGAGCGCTTGGCCAGCACAATGCCGGCGGCGCGGTGTGGATCATTCGTGATCTTTACACAGTGATCTCCACTGTCGAGCAGATGCAGGTGGAACTCCAAGCCGGCGGAACGGACTCTGCGTCATGTCGGACGCCTCGCAAGAAGGCAAGATGTGGAACTTTCTGCCGGAGCGTCAGGCAGGGCTCAGAGGCTGTATCTATAGCGGCGAGCGTCTGCTCGATCTCCGTCAGGTCGCCTTCGAGCACCATCTCCACAATCCTTATTGCCAGAACAAACGTTCAGGGTCGGCGTTCAGAACCGCTGTCGCCAAGCCAAGCCGTTGATGGGTCGAATGCCACTCCCAGACGCCCTTGCGGTGATCTTTGCGGAGCAGCTGCCATGCCGACCCAGTCCTATCGTGGTGCAGCAGCGCGACGTCGACGAGGCCGCCCTCCGCATTGATATTGCCTGAGCAGCACGGGCTCTCGACCAGATAGCCGCCAGCAACCGCTGTCACCTTTGGCGAGACATATCGGTAGTGCTGGCGCTTCGTCAGCGCGCGCACGATCCGCCACCGGTCGAGCTCGTTGGGATGCGCAGGCAATCCGGAATGATGTCGTCTGATGATTGCAGCGTTCATTGCGCGATATCCTAGACTGCAGAGATTTCTGCCTCGAGGCAGCCAACCACCAAGTGCTTGCCGAAGTCGACCATATAAATGGGTAGGTTCGCTTCCGTATGGCGACCGACCTGGACGATCTCACCAATGTACCCGACGCTGACCAGACACTCTTCCGCCGACGCGCCGGGAAAGGAACCGTCGTTGAGCAGATCGATTGCCGCCTTGACACGTTGGCCTGACCGGTATTTTGGCGATCTTGGTTCGATCATCGGGGTGCCGCTCCTGGCAAGAACGGCTCCTCGCCTTCGTGGCTTGGCGTGACTAGATCGAGCTCCTTGCATTTCATGCCGACGCGATTGCCGGAGCCGAGGAATTCGACTCCATAGATATAAAATTGTTGCAGGAACGTGCCGATCGAGATGACATAGCCAAGCTCGCCTTTCTTGACCAGAACCTCACCGATGTCCTTGCCCACATAGGTGCCGTCGTTACGGATGGTGCGGTTGGCCCGCACGTTGTCACCATAATCAAAGAAGGGGGCGTCCGTCAGCTCGACGATGTCACTGTCACGGGCGATGTTGCTCATGCTGCCGTCCCTGTTCCATAGTTCAACTGCACCGCGCCTTGCAGGCGCCCGGCCTTACGGACGGCCCTATCATGATGCTCGATCAACCCCCTCCATTCCCGCACGGCGGCGCTTGCGATCACGGATTGCATGAGCCTGTCGGGATCCCGGTGCAGCAACATCAACGCCCGCAACCTAAACTCCAGATGCTCGAGACTGTCGTGAGCCCATGAGTTGATGTTGAAGAAGCCATCGACGCGGCACGCGCGTCTGCCATCGAGGGAGGCGTGCTTGAGCCGGCGGCGAGGCGCGTGCTTCGGCGCGGGATGCGCACAGCCGACAGAGTTGACCTGATTACCCCGGCAACCGATGGCATTGTGGACGTCATCACTCACGGTCCCGCCCATACGCTCGAGCGTGCCCAACAACACCTTGGCGCCAGCCTCGTCCGCGGGGCAAAGCCCCAGCAGTCTCCCGACAGCTGCCGTTCTTCCCCAGTTGCCCGAGACGCATCTGCAAGTCGACAATATGCGTCGAGCGAGAACGGAAGACCCACACGAGGTGCTCTCATAGCAGCCGAATTCCGGCTTGGTGGCGCCCAGCGCACCAGTGGCAAGAAATTCGTTTCCGCATCACGTGATCCGGTGCGAACGCCTTGGCGTGGCGCAGGTGTACTTTCTGCACTTTCATCGAGGTGATAGGATAGCCCTGTCGCCCTGGGATGATGCTCGGCCGACTCGACACCGTGCGACCAAGACAGGACTCGGCGAGGACGCCCTCTTTCGGATGACCAACTGAAGAAGGCCTCGGGCATGAATGTCGCCTGATCAACAATGGCCGCAGGTGCCTGGATTGATGTCGCGGAAGACGCGTCGGCTCTTCGTGGGCCCATCTGCGAAATCGATCCTCCACGCTCAAGACGGCGGCTTTCGGGCCGACAGGAATAGCTCGACGCGCTCCCGCCGACGTGCTCGTCGCCAGAATATGACTTGGCAACTTGCGAAAAACATTTGGGACCAGGGCGAGCCGTCCACCTGGTCAGAGAAGGCGAAAGCCGCGGCCGGCGCCTCGTCAAGGCGGAGCATCATCCGCCCGAGTTTCTGAATCTTTAGGTTGACATCCATCGTAGCTCTCAAGCAGGCTCCTGGTGACGCGGCAGTGCCGTGTCTAGCACGCATGTATTGTCAACCGGGCAAACCGCCACGCATTGCGGCTCATCAAAGTAGGCGGCGCACTCGGTGCATTTCTCAGGATCGATCAGGAAAACGCCGGCTCGCTCGGAAATAGCAAAGTTCGGGCACTGCGTTTCGCACGCCGAACAGCCCGTGCATTGCGAGGCGATGATCTTGAACGGCATTGTCTGAACCCATCCTCAGGCGGCGGAAATCAGCGCATTGCGGCAGGCCGCCGGATCGACCCGCTCAACGTGCTTGATCTTCCCCTCATTGACTTTATCGAGATAGAATTTGAACCAGGCGATCGCCGAGCCATCAATGAACTCGTAGGCGTACTGATCGACCGGTTCGATTCCGGCCTTGATCAATTCGGCCTTCGGGCAGCCGCCGATCTTTGACACGAACACGGCATGACAATCGTTGATGGCGCCGATGGCGATTTCGAGCTTGCTGTCCTCGCCATGGCCGCCCTGGCAATAGGGATGAATAGGACGACGGCCAACGAATTTTGCGCCTGAAGTCGAGAGCTCGTAGATCTGGAACTCCTTGGCATGACCGAAGTGCTGGTTGATCAATCCCGAGCCCTTGGTTGCAACCGCCACCAACACCTTGATTTGGCTGGACGCGCTGGCGAGCCCCGCAAGCTGCTCCTGCTTGGCCGCAAGCTTTGCAACGCGCGCCTTCTCGACTTTGGCCTGATACTCCTTTCGCGCCTGCTCATCATATTTGATGTCCATGGCCATAATCTTTTCCATGGTGAACTCCGCGCCGCGGTCCTCCCCAAGCAGTCCGACGGCGTCGGCGCGGCACTGGCGACAGTGACGCATCATGTTCATCTCGCTTTCGCAGCTATCCTGCAATGCTGTCACTTCCTGTGCGGTCGGGCCGCGTTGCCCGCTGAGACCGAACACGGTGCCATGCTCGGGCGACGATATCAGCGGCATCACGTTATGCAGGAAGGCGCCGCGCGACTTCACGGCCTTGTTAACCTCAACCAAATGCTGATCGTTAATCCCGGGAATCATCACCGAGTTGACTTTGCAAAGGATGCCGCGCGCGGTGAGCATCTCCAGGCCCTGGAGCTGCCGATTGCTGAGGATGCTTGCAGCTTCAATGCCTGTGTAGCGCTTGTGGCGGTAAAAGATCCAGGGATAGATCTTTGCGCCAATATCGGGATCGATCATGTTGATCGTGATCGTCACGTGATCGACCTTGAGTCTTGCGATCGTGTCGACATGATCAGCTAGCGCCAGACCGTTCGTCGAGAGGCACAGCTTGAGATCTGGCGCGAGTTTATTGACGAGCTCGAACGTCTTGAATGTCTTGTCCGGATTCGCCAGGGGGTCGCCAGGGCCAGCAACGCCGACCACGCTCATCTGAGGGATCGCGGAAGCGACCGCCAGCACCTTCTTGGCGGCCTGCTCCGGCGTCAACTTCTCGCTGACAATGCCGGGGCGCGATTCGTTGGCGCAATCGTATTTACGATTGCAGTAATTGCACTGGATATTGCAGGCGGGCGCGACCGCGACATGCATGCGGGCATAATGGTGGTGCGCCTCCTCGCTGTAGCAGGGATGGTCCTTCACCTTTTCCCAGACCTCATTTGGCACATTGCCGATGCCGGCCTGAGATCCGCAGCTCGCCTTGCCGCTTCCACCGACCGTACCGCAGCTCTTGTGCTTAGCCATGACTTGCATGGTCTCGCTGATCTCGCCGCCGCCGCAGGATACCTGGTGTTGCGCTGAAGTACTCATTTTTCCAATTCTCTTCGCAAGTCGAATCCTTCCAGGCAAGCATCCCCAGAATCGTTTCTGAAAAGCCAAGAGCAACTGGCGTGCCATACCTGCCACAAACGAATTTTTTGGTTCGCTTCAAGCAGTTAGATAACGCCTGCTCGAATGTCCGTTTTATCAACTCATGTTGGAAAGCTGACAAAAATTGCGATCACAAGAGCGCTGGCCGCGCTATGATGACGGCGGGTACGCTGCTTCATCTATGCCCTTGGGCCAAGAGCATGGCGGCTGGTGAGTTGATCTTGTCGCCGAAATGTGACGCGTATGCAAAGCACAATCCGCAAAAGACGTTTCCGGACGCTTTGAAGGACAACTTGAACGGGCGATCCTACGTAGATGCAGACAAGAAGCAGCCCCTGTTACCGACCTATGTCGTGAAGATCACGCGGGCCCCTGCCCTGACACTCCGGAAGGCATTGTCGGGGTGAAGAGAAACGCCGGGTGGCCAGGGTGCCGACGGCCACGAATTGGACCGTGCGTCCAAATGTTGGTTGGCATCTCGAATAGGTCGTGCGGGTTTGGACGCCGATCAGATTCGTAAGGCTGCAGCCGCCTCGGTCGACATCGCACGAACTGCCGTCCAACAACTACACTACGTCGCTGACGTCTCGGTATCCAGCCAGCCTATCCTGCTCTTCAGGAAACGCAGGCCCAGCGCCAACAAGCTGGCGTGCTCCCTGTTGTCCTTGCCATTTCCGTGGCCGCCGGCGGCATGCTCGTAGAAATAAGCCTCATAGCCCATCGCCTGCAGCTTCGCTGCCATTTTGCGCGCATGTCCGGGATGGACGCGATCGTCCCGCCGCCTGGTGGCCATCAGGATCGGCGGATAGGACTGTCCGGGTCTTGCGGCATGATAGGCAGAATAGGTCTTCAGCCACTCCCACTCCTCAGCGTTGTCGGGATCGCCATATTCGGCGAGCCAGTTCGCCCCGACGAGCAGTTTGGTGTAGCGGCGCATGTCGATCAGCGGGACGGTGCAGAACAGTGCGCCAAAGAGCCCGGGATATCGCGTTAGCATGTTGGTAATGAGGATGCCGCCGTTCGATCCACTCTCGGCCCCGATCCGCTTGGCCTGTGTCACGCCGCGCTTAACGAGATCGACGGCGACGGCTGCGAAATCGTCATGCGACAATCTCTTGCCGGCCAGCCGGCCGGCGTCGTGCCAGCGCGTGCCGAACTCACCGCCGCCGCGCAAATTTGCCTGAACCGTGGTGCCGCCGCATTCAAGCCAAAGCTTACCGAGCGCGGAATTGTGATACGGTTTAACGGAGATCCCAAACCCGCCATATCCGCTCAGATGGACCGGCGCGTTGCCGGTCTGTCTGACCGGGCCGGTCTGTAGGTAGGGAATTCGCTCACCGTCGATCGAGATGGCCTCGTGCCGCGTGACCACGCAGTGCTCCGCGGCAAACGTCTTCGGCGCCTGCTTCAGCACGGCGGGACTGCCAACGCCCCGCTCCATCAGGATGAGGGACGGCGGGGTGAGCGGATCCTCGACGTGAGCCAGCAAGTCGCCATTGCTCTCGGATGGATTGCGGTCGAGAGACCAGATGTCGACCACGCCAAGATCAGGAAGCCCGCCCAATTGCTCGCAGTTCCAGCCATGCTCGGATGGCGTGCAGATCTCGAAGACTGGCCGGAGTTCGTCGAGAATACAAAGCACAACTTTGCCCGCACTCCAAAAGAAGCTCTGCAGCGCACGGCGCGGCCCCGGCTCGAAGAGAATCTCGAACTGGCGGCTGCCCGCCAGGAATGCCGGCAGCGGGATGACGAGCACCGTATCCGCGGCATAGGTCTGCCCTGCCACAGACCAGGATTCGCGCGGCTTCAGGGCAAGCCAGTTGCGATGCGACCGCATCCAGATGTTACTTGGCAAGTCGAGCCTCGTCTTGGCGCCCGTTTCATCGCCCAGCCAGACCACGCAGTTGGAGACGTCTGTCGCATCGAGGAACCAGATCCTGGGCGGCACGACAGTGTCGTCAACACTGCAACCGACAGACACATGAGCGGCCTTGGCCTCAAAGATCACTGCCGCTTCGTCAACATGCGTACCACGCCGCCACAGCCTCACCGTGCGCGCATAGCCGGTGGTCGCGGCCATGCCGTCGCCATGGGAGCTTAACAACACCAGCGTATCGGAATCGAGCCATACGCCGCTGCCTTTGGCTTCCGGCAAGATAAAGCCATCGTGGATGAAGAGCTTCGTGTCTGAATCGAATTCACGCAAAGTGACGGCATCGCTTCCGCCGCGCGATAGACTCAAGATCCATCGCGAGTGATTTCCAGGCGGTGCGGCCGTGGCATTCAGAAGCCAGTCTTTGCCTTCGCTGACGGCAAGTTGATCGAGGTCGAGCAGGATGTCCCAAGACGGCTTCAGCGTGCGATACTCTTTCAGAGTGGTTCGCCGCCAGAGGCCGCGTGGATTATTGGCGTCCCTCCACAGATTGTAGAGATACCGGCCGCGCCGGCTGACATAGGGGATATTGTCAGGTCGGTCGTAAATCGCTGTCAGCGCATCTCCGTCTCGTTCGGCTGCGGGTCCGCCAAACACCTCCAGGGTTCTGCTATTCTGCCGCTCGACGAAGTTCAGCGCCCGCGCGCCTTCGATCTGTTCCAACCACAGATAGGGATCATCGTCGGGAGCGGAGGGCGTTGGCCTTCCAATTCGCGCGCCATCGACGCTCCTTGTCTGACCATGCTTCATTTACAACCGTAGTCTTGACGCGTAGTTCGACTGCTTCATGGATTTGCATCGCAAAGGTCGCATCACAATTTGCCCTACAAGCTGGCCCGAGATTCAATCCTCTCGAAACTGAATCTTGCGGAGTTGCAGCAATTGGCCTGACGCTGTGAAGATGTGCGGAATGCAACGACCGGGCTGGCGATGTCAGCACAAAGGTCCCTCGCGAGGGCCTTCCCATCAACGCCATCTCGCTGGCCCAACGCCTCAGTGCTGGCCTAGGCCGAGATATTGCGTGTGGCACCGCGCGTCGGCGCCTTCTTGGTTCCCAAGAATGCTTCGAGCGCTTCCGGAGTCATCGGCACGCTCGGCTGGAACCTTCGGTCACGCCAAGCCAAAGCCAGAGAATGATGTGGCCTTCCTCGCAGGGGCCAAACCGCTTCGCCAAGAAGAGCTTCCGCATCCGCCGGTTTGGCGAGGTTCTGTGGAGTCGCAGCATTCATCATTCGGTTGCTTCGCCGCCGCGCTTCTTGGCGTTGATAGTGATTGGAAGGATGGTGTCACTCGCCATCGCGGGTAGGTCGAGCACCCAGCCATTCGCGATTCGAATCCAACCACCCCACAGCGTCTCGTGCTCACATTCGACAATCGACTCCTCAAGATCCTTCTTGGGCACGTAAATCGAAAGCCCCGTCTCGGGCGAACGGCGAATCATGACCTTCATAGGAGCTCCGCAAGTTGTGATCTCTCGCCCGCGCGCTCCTGACGCGCACGCCACAAGGCTCTCTGTTTGGCATTGATGTCGGCCAGGACTTGCAGGACACGATCGATCTCATCCGCCGCCGTCTCGCGCGACAGCGAGAAGCGAACCGCACCCCGCAAAAAGGCCGGTGGTACTCTCATCGCGCGCAGGACATGGGACGGCTCCATCGAGCCGGACGCGCAGGCTGAACCGAGTGAGACGGCAATTCCGTTGCGGCTCAGGTGGTCGACGATGGCCTCTGCTTCGAGATGCTCGAATGCAATGTTAGACGTATTTGGCAAGCGGCTCTTGACATGACCAAGCACGATGCAACAGCCGAGAGCGAGAATGCCTTGCTCCAGCCGGTCGCGAAGGACGCCAATCTGCATCTGCTCTTGTATGAGGTGTGCCGCAGCGAGTTCCGCCGCCTTGCCGAGCCCAACAATGCCCGGAACGTTTTGGGTGCCACCGCGGCGATGCCGCTCCTGTGCGCCGCCGAAGATCAGCGGTCGGAACTTGATGTCCTTGCGCACATACAGTGCGCCGATCCCCTTCGGACCATGAAGCTTATGGCCGGAGAGCGACAGCATGTCGATGTCCGTAGTCTTCAGGTCAATCGGAATCCGCCCGACCGCCTGGACCGCGTCCGTGTGAAAGAGCGCGCCGACTGAGCGCGCCATCCTGGCGAGGGATTTCACCGGAAAGATCGTACCGGTCTCATTATTGGCCCACATGACCGAGGCGATTGACGTGCGCCTCGACAATGCGTTGCGATAAGCCTCGATGTTCAATCGGCCGCTTGCATCGACCGGAATGACATGGGTCTTGATTCCTCGTCGGCCCAGCTCCTCGGCAAGGGACAGCACGGCTGGATGCTCAACGGCCGTTGTGACGATCTCGTCGCGCCCCTCCTGCACCGCGAGCGCGGACAGGATCGCTGTGTTGTCGGATTCAGTCGCGCCCGACGTGAAGACGATCTCGTGATCGAATGCCGCGCCAACGAGGGCCTGCAGCTTCTGGCGCGCTTGCTTCAATGCCGGCGCAACCTCAATGCCGAATGCATGCGCGGACGACGCATTGCCGAATTGCCCAGAGAAGAACGGCAGCATTGCCGCGACCACCAAAGGATGGGCACGGGTCGTCGCGTTGTTATCCAGGTAGATCGGCCGCACGGACTGTCCGCTCTGCACTTAAGGCCCCACTTTGGCAGCTCCGGGGAGCGGGATCAGGCGGACGAACTCGCCGAGCCGCTCGATCAGGCGCGCTTGAATGGCTGCGAGCGTCGTTCCCGCAAGCTTGCATAACATGCAGGCGCCGGTGAGCCTGACCATGATCTTGATGCCTTCGATTTCGACGAGCTCACAATCCCCACGATCACGCCTGAGGCTTGGCCGACTCTCATCGAGCACGGCGCGGACAATCCGCTCGCGATCGGAAGGCTCTGCAGTCGAAGATGTGCTTCGTTCGTTCAGCCTTCAGGCCCATGTTCGATGCTCCTTCCATTGCGAATGGTCCGAAGGCGGCTCAGCTGAACGATTTGCCGCAGGAGCAGCTCGATTTGGCATTTGGGTTATCGAAGCGGAACCCTGATCCTTCGAGCGACACCACGAAATCGATCGTGGTGCCGTTGAGATGCGCCCGGCTCGCCTTGTCGACGAAGACTTTGATCCCGTCTTGCTCGAACACGGGCTCATCGGAGACCGGCTCATGAGCAAGACCCATTTTGTATGTGAACCCTTGGCAACCGCCGCCTTCGACCATGACCCGCAAACCGCTTGCCGGCTGGGCTGTCGAGGAGATTGCGGCCTTCAGTGCGTTGATGGCGCTATCCGTTAGGTTGATCATTTCTGGCTCGCTCTCAGTTTCTGTCGCGAGGCACAATTCGCAAATCCCATGCCAGTCGAGATGCAGCTGAAATCAACTGGTTTTTGCAGGCGGCGACCATACGATTTTGCGACCTGTCGGCTTTGCGACAGGCGGTTTTCCGGCGTCCCGACCTCATCCGGCCGAGACCTCGTGATGGTGCCAGCACGTATTCATGCACATCGCGGCAAGCCGCCGCTTACGCTGTGGGTCGCTGCAGACATAGGCGCACGGCAAACAACTTGCATAAGGTTAGCGGACACGCCGCATTGGGCGATGCATGTACACGACACATTGATGAGGAGCCTTCCATGACGTCGATCGACAACACCGCTCTTGGCCAGCTGGACAAGGAGGGGCGGTTGCTGAATGCGGTGCTTAAGACCGAGACAACGAAGTCGGGGCGATTTGGATTTCGGGGCGACATCGCGCTGAAGTTCCAAGCCCAGCTCGCTGACGAAAAACGACCGCCGGACTATTCCATCGAACAAGTTCTTGCGATCGCGCAGGAAGGCGAACCGACCATCCCAGTCCTTGCCGGATATCTGCATTCCTTCGCCTATCTACCTCAGGCCGCAAAGGTTCTGGATGGCAGGCTGAGCCCCAAAGGCAGCTATTTCATGTTCTGCAACAACATTGATCTGCTCGCGAAGTACCGCACCAAGATAGGCGACATCACCTTCCGCATTCTGCCTTGTGACGAATCAACTGTGTGGAAGGAGATGATGGACCTCGCCGGCGTCGACAAGAATGACATCAAGAAGCTTGGTACGGCCGGTAGGCTCGACTACTTGCTCGACGCGGCCAAGGACATCGGTGGATCATACACGGAAATTTCATACGAGGACGGCCTGGCCAAAATGGAGCCGGTGAAGAACAGAAGCGAAAATCGCCCCGTCTGAAGCATCGCCTCAGACCCTCTCTCTCGCCAGCTCGACGAGTATGCCGCGGAGAGAGTCACTGCACCCGCTTCGCCGGAACCGGCTCCGACAACCTGGTGATGGACTTATCGGCCTAGCTTTCGGGAGATCACACGGCCACTCTGCTAGTCGTGTGTTGGCCAAGACGACCGTCGTCAATTGCGCCGAGGGGCGGCTGGCCGCGCCGGTCTGGCTGACTGCATCCACGGGGATTCGGACATTCCAATGCTCATCGGTTCATGATCGCGGTCACATTTGAGAGGGCAGATCGACGATGTATGGATCGGCTTTGGGGCTGTGCGCCAGGCCTTTGCCAGCCTGCGTGGCGCAGAGATGTCGCGCGTATGCTCGCCAGCCGATAGTTGTCGACGAGCTGCGCCCATGGATAATGGAAACTGACCCGTAGATTGGATAACGCGCAGGCTGCATCGTTCGAGAGAACCCAGCGAGCCAGTGTCAAGCGGTTTGCCTCGTACATGTAATTCCGCAGAGCCTTCAAATGCGACGGCGGGGTGCCGGTTGATCGAGCCAGGCCAAGCGATAGCTGAGCAGACTTGGCCGCACGTCCTCAATGTTGTGAGAACGAAGCGAAGCTATACAGAATGCCCAACCGAAGCTGTTCCAGGGACTGTACCTAAATAGCGCCACGTGATTCCCTCTCCTGCGAATTTTTGATTTTTGGGCGAGAGAATGCGCGCGGGTTGTTTTGGCTGAATGATCAGCATGGGGACGTATCGAGCCTCGTCTGCCGACGGGACTGACGGGGCCCGATCGGGACGACGACCGGCGCATCATCAGCGGCATCATTCACATGCTGCAATCGGGTGCGCGATGGCGTGATTGTCCGCGTGAATACGGCCCTTACAAGACCGTCTACAATCGCTTCAACCGCGGTGCCAAGCGCGGGCGATGGTTCACAATCTTCGAAGCGCTGGCTAAGCCTGGCAAGGACGGTGTCGTGCTCTCGCTCGACTCGACTTCGATCAAAGCTCATCGGTGTGGCTCCGGCGGAAAAGGGGGGGGAGCACAATCAGCCAATCGGCCGCTCGCGGGGAGGCCGTACGACAAAGATCCATGCGCTGAGCGATCCGCTCTGCCGACCGGTTGTCCTGCATCTGACCCCAGGTCAGGATGCCGACATCGCTGCTGCGCCCGATGTTCTGGCGCTCGCACCACCCATGAGCGCGCTTCTCGCAGACAAAGGGTACGACGGTGACAACCTTCGCGCCGAAATCGCTAGACACGGCGCCAAGCCCGTCATTCCCAATAAATCCAACCGTGTCGTCATCCATCGCTTCAACAAACGCGCCTACAAAGGCCGCAATGTCATCGAACGCTGCTTTTGCCGGCTCAAGGACTTCCGGCGCATCGCCACACGATATGACAAGCTCGTCCGGAATTTCTTGGCCGCTGTTCATCTCGCCGCTCTCGTCGCATATTGGCTCAATTGAGTCTGGACCCTAGCACTACTTTGGCAGAAATGGTTTGCGCTGCAGTTTTTTACGGATACGTCTTCTGCAGTAGGGGCATCGCTGCGATCGCTGCCGTAGGATGAGATCGACGATGGCGTGACGTACTGCGGGCATGGTTGGCTGAGGCGGAGGCCCGTTGATTCTTTTTTTCCGCCCCGCGTGTGCGAGGCGACGCGCGGCGCGAGCGATCTGCGCCAGGACGCCGCGCCAGTCGCGGTCGCCCTCCGGCTGTACCGCTTCCTGCAGCGGATTGAGATGGACGATGAGTCCATCGGCCTCCAGCGCATCCACCGCCCGGCGCGCCAGGTCCAGGCCGTCGGTCTCGCGCAGTTGCGCGGCGCCGATATTGGCCAGCAAGGGAATGTCTGGGGCCAGGCGGCGCAGCGCCCGCGTCAGCCCCTGGGAGTTGCGGGATTGCAGGCTCACGCGCTGCGAACCGACGCACATGGCGATCCCCAAGGCTTGCGCTGCCTCGCTCAGATGCCGGTTGATGGCCTCGGCGCGTGACATGCCGCCGGTCATGGAGCTGATCAGCAGCGGCGCGCGCATGGTCTTGCCCAGCAGCGAGGCGAGCAGGTCGATCTGCGTCAGGTCCAACTCGGGCAATGCGCTGTGTTCGAAACGGATGTACTCCCAGCCGGCGGCGATCGTGGCCGGCGCCGTTCGCCGATCCAGCACGATGTCCAGATGGTCGTCCTTGCGCCGGCTCAGGGCGGTGTCGCTCATGCTCGCTCCATCCGTCACATCGGGCGACGGCGTTGCGTCGGATCGGACCGACGGCAGCGCGCGAACGCCGCCGCCTCCCGCGCGTTCAGGCTGGCGCACGCTGGCCTCCCCCCGCAGCGTCGCTGCGGTAGCGGCTGGTCGAGGTCTGGTAGTAGTGCACGCGGATGGCCGCCATGGCCTCGATCAACGGTCCCCACGGCGCGGGAAAGCGTTCTGAAGCCATCACCCGGTGCAGCATGCGCGTATGGCCGGCCAGCTCGTCGTTGAGGAACTCCACCACAGGCATAGCCGGATAGCGCTGCAGCAGCAGGATCGCCGCGTTATCGGCCTCGCCGGCCGACCTGTCCTTGTCGCGTCCATGCAGATCGTTCTGCAGGCGCCCTATCGCGGAGATGAGCCGCAGGACCTGGCGAAACGCCGGACGCGCGCGTAAGGTCGCCATGTTCAGCCCCCACAGCAACGACAGGCAACAGAACACGTTCGTGTAGGCGATCGAATCGATGCCGTTGTGCAGGTACTCGGCGTAGGACCAGCGTTCCGACCCTGCCGCCTGCGCGTGTCCGGCGCGCAGCGCCGCGCAGTAGCACCGGGTATCGTCGAGAAGCTGAGCATAGTCGCGACGATCGTAGGCGAGCGCGGCCAGCGAAGCACGCAGCACAGCGCAGCCCTCGAATCCGGGGAGCGCGCACGGCGCGCCCTGCCCCAGCGCCTGCTCCACCGCAGCGAGCTGCTCCGGCGCGATCAGGCCAAGGTCGTTGCAATCGTCGAGCCAGAACAGCAGCGCCAGTTCGCGATAGAACGCCACGATCAGCGTTTCGTCCTGCGGATCGCGGCCGGTGCGGGCGCTGGTGTCGCGCAGGCTCGGGTGGATGCGCTGCAGGATGTACTGGCCGCCCCTGACCGCTTCCACGGCATGCTCGTCGGCGAACCCGGTCAGGGAACGCCCCCACTCCAGCACCTGCTGCAGCGCGCGTTCGGTCTGATTCATGGCGCCGCTCCTGCTCCCTCGGCCGGGACGCGCCGCCCCCAACGAAGCGCCAGCCACAACCCGGCGAGTTCGGCCACGCGCACGACCCGGGTGGGGCAATACAGTTCCTTGCCGATCCACAGCGACGTCTGCGGCAATGCATGCGCCGCATGGCGGGCGAGCATCCACTCCAGTGCACGCGCCACCGCCTGCGCGATGCGCCGGCGCCCCGTCGGCTCTTCGCTCCCGTCCATCACGTACAACGCGAACAGCGCATAGGCGGTTTCCTCGAATGTGGACGCGCGACCGGCGCCCCAGCCGCCGTCGTCGCGCTGCGCCTGCAGCAGCGCCGCCAGCGCGCGCTCGTCGCGCCACTGGGGCTTGCCTTGCGCCAGCGCAGCGATCGCATGCGCGGTGGGATACAGCCACGAAACGTGCCATTTTTCGTTGTCCCATAGACCGTGCGTGTTGCGATTGGCCTCGACGTAGGCGCTGGCGCCGGCGGCGGGCTTTCCCAACAGTCGCAACGCATGCAGGGCATGGATGTTGGTCGACACCGAGGCATTGCGCTCGCCGGGGAAGGTGACGAACAGCTCGCCAATTTCGAAATGGCGCAACGGATCGACCGCCGGGTCGCGGCCTGCAAGGCGGAGGACGCACAACGCAACGGCGGTGTCGTCCGCATCGGCCGCGAAGTGCAAGGCCGGGCCCAGACCGCGCATGCCCAGGCGGGCGTCGAGCTGCGCGATGATCACACGCACCGCCTCGGCGAGCGCGGGATGCGCGAACAGCCCCGCCAGATGCAGGGTGTAGAGCGACCAGCATGGCTCGAACACATTGATCGGCCAGACGTTGGGAACGACACCTTCGATGCCGCTGCGCGTCGCCCGCGATGCCGCCTGCAGATACGCGTCGGCGCGCGCGACCTGCGGCGTGCTCCCCTGTGTCACGGCGTGCGCACGACACGCGGCGGTGGCCGCCGGACTGATGCCGATGCTGCCGTCGTCATCCGGGCATGCGGTGGTCGGCGACGTCCCCCAGGCTTCCCAGGAGTGCAGCAACGGATGGCCGCTCGGCAACGTCGTCATCGCCCCCAGCTTGACCAGGCACGCTTGCCGCAACGGCAACAGCGCCGGGTGGCGCGGAAACGCCACGCCGCCCAGCAAGGATGCGGCCTCGCCGCACAACTGCGGCAGGATCAGCTCCGCGCCGATCGGCGCGTCTTCCGGCACCGTCTGCGCGTAGGGATCGGGCTCGCGCTCGAGGAACCGGGTTGCAGCCTGGACTGCGTCGGCAGCGCCGGGAAGAGGATCGGCACGCTGCAATGCCAGCAACGCCGCCCAAGTGGGCGCATGGCGGAACAGCGGGAAGTCCGCGCTTCCCCATCCTCCATCGGCCTGTTGCTGCGCGATGAGCCACGCGTATGCGTCCTGCCGACCGGTGACGTTGCCGCGGAACTGTAGAGCTCGCGCCGTGTCATAGACGGACGGGCCGACGCTGCCGCCGTCGCTCATCTCGCTCAGCAGGTGGCGCAATTCGGAAAGGATCTGTTCAGACAGCGCGTTCACTCGGGATGTTCCTTCTGCAGACGGTTCGGGCAGACGCCGCGCACGTCGCCGCAGGCCCGTCGCGGCCCGGCGCATGGGCAGCGCCGGACGGTCGCCCTGCTCCGGCGCGGCGACGCGCCGATGCTGGCGCCGGTCCGCCGCATAGGCTTGCGCGCAGCGCGCCGCGGCCGTGCTGGGCAACGGCTGCGATCGGCGCCGCGGATTCGGACACAATGCAGCATGTACCGCTGCCGCCGGGCGATCGCAGCGGCACAGGGGCGACTCCATGCGGACGGGCGCGCTCATGCGCATGGCGCGTGCTTGAACAGATACGCGTTGGCCCGCTGCAGCATCTGCGCCAACCGTTCCGCACGAGGGCCCAGCGGGGCGATGGCCTCCCCGGCGTCGCGCAACAAATCCAGCGCGAACTGGCGCGCTGCCTGCAGCCCCATGATCGACGCGCAGGTCGGCTTCTGCGCCGCCGCGTCCTTGCCGGGGGTCTTGCCCAGCGTCGCGGTATCAGCTGTCGCGTCGAGAATGTCGTCGGCCACCTGCAACGCCAGGCCGAAACAGGCGGTGTAGCGATCGAGCGCACAGTACAGCGCAGCGTGCGCGGCATCCTCCGCGATGGCGCATAGCGCGCCCATGCGAACGGACGCGCGCACTAGCGCTCCGCTCTTCATCCGGTGCATCGCCACGATCCTGTCCAGCTCGACGTGCTTTCCGACCAGCGACAGATCCATGGCCTGCCCGCCTGCGGCACCCTCGGCGGACACCGCCTGCGCCAGTTCGCGCACGAGCGCGATACGGTTGTCGCCCGGCGCATCCAGGCTCGCCAGGGTCAGGAAGGCGTGCGCCTGCAGCGCATCGCCGACCAGGATCGCAGTGGCTTCGCCGAACTTGACGTGCACGGTCGGGAGGCCGCGGCGAAGCACGTCGTCGTCCATCGCGGGCAGGTCGTCGTGGACCAGGGTACAGGCATGCATCATCTCGATGGCGGCGCCGACGTTGTCGAGCATGTGCGCCGGCGTGTCAGCCAGTGCGCCGGCAGCCAGACAGAGCAAGGCGCGGCTGCGCTTGCCGCCATTCAAGGTGGCGTAGCGCATCGCCGCCATCAGCTCGGTCTCACCGTTGTCTTCGGCGCAGAGAAGACGCGCCAGCGTCTGTTCGACCCGCTTTGCGCCGTCTTGCATCCAGATCTCCGGCAGCAGCCTGCCGGACGCGCCGCGCACCTGCGCGCCCAATCCGCCGAGCGCGGAAACGCCAGTTCGGTCGTCCTGTAGCGTAGAACCGATCTGCATGTTGTTCATGTCCTTGTACCTGACACGGCCACGGCGAGCGCCGAGCCGCCGCGGTGTTGCCGGCGTCGCACCGAGCGCACGCGCCGAGTGCAGCAATGCCGCGCGTCGCCGGCGCCGCTGCCTCGCCACACGGGGATGCGATGCCAGCTCATGAGAATTCGATGCGGATTGTCATGGACGGATGTGCGGTCGGGTAATAGCGCCGGCCTTTTTCGACGCCGCTCAGCAACCGCGGCCGCACCCCGGCCTTGTGCATGGTCAGCGCCAAGGCGATGCAGAACTGCACCAGTTCCAGCCATACCAAGTGGTAGCCGATGCAGACGTGTGGGCCGGTACCGAACTGCAGCATGTCCACCGGCTGGATCGGCTCCGTGCGTTGCAGCCACCGCGCCAGGCGGAACTGATCAGGCGCCTCGTGCAGCAGCGCCGAGGTCGAGAAATGTAGCAGCGGGATGCACAGATGGGTGCCCGCGGGAATGCGCCGTTGGCCGAGTTGCAATTCCTGCAGCGCGCGACGCGGCAGCAGCGTGGCCGTCGGATGCACGCGCAGCGTCTCGCGGAACAGCGCCTCGGCGACCGGACACTGCGCCAGGTCCGCGTGCCGGGTCGGCACCGCGCCCACGCGTTGCGCCTCCTCGACCAGGGCGTCCCACAGCACAGGCTGCCGCGCCAGCTCGATCACCATCCAGGCCATCGTTGAGGCAGTGGTGTCGTGACCCGCAAGCAGCAGCAAGCGGATATTGGCGACCAGGACGTCATCGGAGAGCGCATCTTCGCTGCGATCGAAAGCGCTCACCATCTCGTTGATCAACCCCGTGCGCGCGGGATGCGCGCGCACGTCGCGGACGAACTGGCGCAACTGCGCGTCGATCCAGTCGCGGGCGGCGCGGCCGCGCCGCAAGGGCAGTCCGGGCAGGTCGACCGGCGGCGCGACGATCAACTGCACCACTTGCCGGTACTTGCGATGCCATCCCGGCAGGTCCTGCGCGGGGATTCCCATGAGGCTGAATATGAGCTTGAGCATCAGGTCGCCGGTTTCGCGCAGGATGGTTGCGTCGCCGCGATCGCGCCACGCCTGCACCCGTGCCCGGATGACGGGCACGAACAGGTCGCCGATGCCGGCCTGGGTCAGCCCCTTGGGCAGGAACGCCGCCTTGATCGCATCGCGCGCCTGCCGGTGCGCGCCGCCGTCCTGGGTAACCAACGTTCCGCCAAGCAATTCGGGCGCGATCTCTTCGATCAGCGCCGAGGACACGTCCTTGTGCCGGAGCAGTGCGAACGCATCCGGATCCACGCAGGTCATCAGGTGTCCGGCAGGGCCGAAATCCAGCCAGAAGTGGCTGCCCAGCGTCCGTTCCGCGCGCCGCAGCAGGCGCGGCAGGTCGCAGACGATGGCGGGAAGATGCCCGACCAGGGGGAACGCGCCGGGCACGACCGGGATGTCGTGCCGCAGCCGGTGCCGACGGTCCAGCGGGTTGAGCAGCATGTCCATCAGCAGCGCGGCGCCGCGGCCGCTTCGGCGGTGTGCCGGCAGGCCGCGCGGCGCGGCTGTTGCCATCGTCGGCGTACGTCGGCACATGCGCCAGCATGCCGCCGTCGATGCACACGACCTGGCCGGTGATGAACGCAGCATCGTCGTAGAGCAGGAACGCGGCCAGCGCCGCCAGCGCCGCCACGTCCCTCGGTGCAGCCGACGCGCGGCAGGAGCCGGCCCTGATGCCGTTGCATGCACTCGTCCAGCTTGGCGAGGAGACGCTCGGTCACGACGAGACCCGGCGCAATGCGTTGCAGCGGATCTGCACATGACAGTACTGGGTGGCGAGCGAGGCCGACAGCATTTTCATCGCCGCCTTCGACGCGGCGTAGGACGTCTGCGCGGTGTCACCGCTGAGCCCTTGGCACGACGACATGTTGACGATCGCCACCGCCGCGGGCGATATGGCCTGCCGGCAGCAGAGCAGCATGCCGCGCAGATTGGTCGCCATGGTCTGATCCCAGGCCGCCAGGTCCAGGTAGAGGATCGCACGGTGGCGCGGGGTCAGATGCATGTCACTCCACCAGCAGGTCGACCCCAGCGAAGTGCCGCTCCGCCGTCTCGAGCAGCGCTGAAACCGCCTGCGCATCGGCGATGTCCATGGCCAGGGCCAGCGCGTGGCCCGCTTCGGCCGCGATCTGCGCGGTGCAGGCGATGGCCGCCGAGCCATCAATGTCGGCCACCACCACTCTGGTGCTCTCGCGTGCGATGGCGAGGGCGCATGCCTTGCCAATGCCGGCGCCGGCGCCGGTCACTACGGCCACCTTGCCTTCAAACCGTGCCACCGTGTCCTCCTGGATTGCGTTGGTCTTTCGCGGCATGTCGCTCGGCCTCCGCAGGAGAAGGCGCAGGGTCGACGCTGGCGCACTCGTCATCACCATCGTCGCTTTCGATGACCCGAATGGCGGCGACCGGGCACTGGCTGGCCGCGAGTCGCACGGCGGCGTGCAGCGCCTGCGGGACCGTCGCCACGCACACTTCGGCCACGCCGTCGGGTTCGCGTTGGCGAAAGGTGCCCGGCAGCGTCAGCACGCACTGCCCGCTGGTTGCGCACAGATCCTGGTCGACCAAGATGCGCATCTCAGCCCCCCTACGCATGCAGCCGCACCGGCAGCGCGCGGAACGTCCTAAGGAACTCGGAGGTCTCCCGCGTCGGCGGCTCGGCCAATGCCAGCGTGGGGAAGCGCGCCTGGATCCGCGGCAGGCTCTCGGCCAACTGCACCCTGGCCAGTTGCGCACCGAGGCAAAAGCGGATGCCGTGGCCGAAGCTCAGCATGATCTTCCCGTCGGTCGACATGCCAGGACTGGTGCCGTAGAACCGCGCGGGATCGAAGCGGTCGGGATCGGCGAAGGCGTCCGCGTCGCGATTGCCGGCCGCGATCAGCACGCGCACGTCCGCGTTCTTCGGGATCACCACGCCGCCCAATTCGATGTCGCGCTGGGCGATACGCAGAGTGGCGCTGAACATGACGGGCGAGTCGCGGCGCAGGACTTCTTCGACGAATGCCTTCACCCCCACGGCGTCTCCCTGAAGCCAGTGCCGCTGTTCGGGATACGCCAGCATCGCCAGGACCGCATGGTCGATGGTCGCAGCAGTGGTTGCGAAGCCGCCCAGCAGCATGCCCCAAAGCATGCTGATCAACTCCGCATCCGACAGCGTGTCGGCATCGTCGTCACGTGCGCCGACCAGCATCGAAACGATGTCGTGGCGGGGATCGGTGCGCTTGCGCTGTATGAGGTCGCCGAAGTAGGCCTGCACCCTGGCGCTGGCCGCGTCCGCCGTGGCGAGCTGGAGTTCGCTGGCGTGCGGGCCCAGGCCTTTCAGAATGGGGTCAATGACGGCGGCCAGGCCGAACATTTCATCCTGGGGCATGCCGAACAGTTCGGCCAAGACCAGCATGGGCAAGGCCAGCGCGAATTCCCGATGCAGGTCCACCGCCTCCCCGCGCTCCAGCGCGGGCGCCATGCCGTCCAGGCGCGCTGCGACGATGCGCGCGATGCTCGGCCGCAGATTGTCGATCTGGCGCATGGTGAAATCGGGCGAGATCAGCCGGCGCAGACGCGTATGCGTCGGCGGGTCCTTCATCGCTAGTGTAGACGCCAGCAGATTGAGTGACAGGCTGGTCGCCGCACGCGGGAAATAGCGCGCCAGTTCGCCCGGCGCCGGTGCCCGAAACGCATCGCCCGTGGCCGTGAGCGCCCAGTAGATGTCGGAGTGGCGGCTCAACAGAAAGAGGCCCGACGCCGCGCGATGCACCGGATCGTGCTCGCGCAACCAGTGCATAAACGGATACGGGTCGTGGATGCGCCTTGGCGACGCCAGTTCGGCGAAGGCGTCCCGGCATGCTGCCGTCGTTTCTTGCACGTCCATCTTGGTTACCTGTTGGCTGGCTGATCTGACCGGCGCGCGCCAGGCGCGCCGGCAAATTGCGGAGAACATCGGGGCGATTTCGCCGAGGCCACTTCCCATAGAATGCTATCTGATGCGGATTTGACATTTTGCTTTTCTTTCTTCTTTCCATCGATCGCCAGTGTCATCCATGAAATGAAGGTCGGTCGGCGGCTCCCAGCTCGCAACGAAGGGTTTCAATACACATGCCAATTTGGCCGACCCAGCGGAAGAAAAAGATTGTAATTGCTTTTCAGCGGATTAGCCTGAGGCCAGACAAGAGGTCGGCGAAATAGGCCGGTGTCGCGGACCAACAAAGGCGACAGAACAGTGTCGGATAGTCGTCAGACGCCAGACCGGCGACACCTTCGTTATCAGTTCTCCTGAATGATGCTTCCAATTGCTTAAATATATCCGGCCTCTCGCAAGTGGACTGCTGTTGCAGCCAGGCCATGATGAGATCCGCGCACACCGTACCCAATAAATGGTTGGGGCACGAAGCCCGCTTTTTTGCACAGGACTACGGTATGCTGATCCACTGTTTCGTCATCACTATTCCCGAGCCTTGCAATCGAGCCAGAAGCGTCAGGTAAACGCGGAAACTCTGCGTTCGTCGCCAGAACAGCATCTGTTCGGAGCGCTAACAAAGACAGTGCTCCAGATCGACTTCACGTCGGTCGTCATGAATGGGATGCTAGCATTCTTGCTCTTCGCGGGAGCGCTCCACGACGATCTCGCAACATTCGTAAGCCGCGCCGTCCCTGTAATCGTGCTTGCCACCTTCCGCAACGATCATGTCGACGTTTATCCTTGGCTTTCTATTCTGGCAGGCCGCTGGTCTCCTTGGTCAGTCGCTGCCGCTGTCCTGGGCGCTGGTGTTTGGCGCGCTCATCAGCCTGACCGATCCGATCGGCGGTCATGCGTACGCTCAAAATGTAAAGGCAGCTGAAAGTCTCGAGGTCGAGATGCAGGGCGAGTCACTCTTCAACGACGGTGTCGGCATTGTCGTTTTCACGATCCTGCTGGCCTTCGCCGCCGGGGCCCATGCGAGGTCGCGGCCGATTCGGCAACTGCCGGCTTCACGCCAGAACAGGTCGGATCTGGGCGTTCCCTACCAGCTTGTTTCTGACAACTGACTCGTCGATCTCGTCGGAGAAAGCTAAATCAACCAGGTGGTGTGTGGGTCTGACAGTTTGTTGGGCAAACCCGGGCGCAGGCGCTGCAGCCGATGCAAGCGCCTTCGTCCTTCAGCACCATGATCTTCTTTTCGAGCTCATCGTCGTCCTCGTCGAGATCGATGATCTCGCCACCCTCGCTTAGCCCCTTCAGCGTCATGACTTCACGGCCGCAGATCTTGTAGCAGCGGCCGCAGCCGATGCACTTCTTGGGATCGATAGAAACCAGGTAGTCCGGCCTCCAATTGCGACCGTCGCGGGTCCTGAATGACATGGCTAACCGTCCATTATGTTTTGTCCAGCGCCTGGAGATATTGGCGCTTGCTTTCGAGCTCGCTGAAGGCAGCGTGGGCCTTCTGGGCCACGCTCAGGATTGACGACCAGTTGATCGGCAGCTCCTCGGAGAGGTCGTGGAGGTCCATCTTGGCCTGGGTCGCCTTGGCCGACAGCTTCTTTATTTCCGCTTTCAGAGTTTCGATATCGCTCACACTTGCCTCAACAACTCGCCACTTCCGGGAACTTACGGATCATCTCAACGCCACTGTTGACGAATTTGTCGCCTTGATTGGCGAGATCAGAGAGATCGTCGAAACCAAAGCGATGCACGTCGCGCAGCTGCTTGCTCACGACAACGAGCCGGCCGCCGATCAGCACGATCCGACCGAAGCCTTCGTGATGCATCTTCAGCATTGGCGAGATCATCACACCCGTCGCCTTCTCGATCGAGAGCGCAACGGCGTCGAAGAACAGCTCCAGCCGCCATGTCGTGTCCGGGTCGGGATTGCCGACGATCGGCAACGCACGGCGCTTGCGCTTGTCGAGAACGTAGGGTTCGAGCAGCTCGAGATCCTTTTTGCCCTCCCAGGCGCCGTGGGTGTCCTGGGCGCGCCAGATCTTGATGAGCTCTTTCAGAAACGGCGCCTCCGCCGCGGCGGCGGCTGGAGTGACTTCAGACGGATCGGCCATCTTTGTTCCTTCAGGCTTCGAAATCCACCGTACGTTCCCGGCTTTTGGTGAGCAGCTTCCGTAGCCAGGGCGGCGGCGACCCCTTCAGCACGGTCTCGAGTTTGACGCAAAGATCGTGGATGGGCTCTGGCTGCAGCACCTTCATCGGATGGATGTTCCTGGCGACGACTCGCGCAGCACCCGAGCCGCCAATCGCCGCAACATAGAGGATTGCGCACTCCCTGATCGCCTCGATCTTCGGCGCGAGCTTATCCTCATTGCCGTCTTCGGTGAGGTCACCGTCGAACTGGATCGCCTCAATAAATCGATGCCCGTCCGGGCCGATCTCGTAGATCGCGATGTTCTTGGCCCAGCCGAAGTGGGCATCGACGTGCTTCAAGTCCTGAGTGGCGAATGCAACTTTCATCCGAGTTGTTTTCTCTCCCTGCTCAATGTAACTGGGGCGGATGGGCCTGCGGGCCGCCGCGGGTTGGTCGCCAGGTGTCGGGCGTCGGCCCATGGTTGGCTTCGCGGTCGGTGATGATCAAATTGGCGATGTCAAAGATCAGATCGCGCGTGCCGCGATAGCCAGCGATCGTGAGGTGCGCAGCGCCAACGCGATCGAACATCGGAAAGCCTACCCGGAAGAACGGGACATTGAGTCGCGAAGCGGCCTGGCGACCATGTGAATGCGACATCAAGAGGTCGCAGTCACGCGACTTGGCAAGCTCTTCAAGATCCTCCAGATCGCCGATCAGGACGTCCTCGGTCCTGACCCGCTGGAGCACCGGTGAGTTCGTCGTCGTCACCGCAGCCCTTACCTGTGCGCCCATCTCATGGAGCAAGCTGGAGAGATCGAATAACAAGTCCGGCTCGGCGCCGATCGCGAGCTTGCGGCCGCCGATATGGAAATGTGCATCCAGCATGGCGTCTGCCAGCTGTCCACGCTGCCGGCGATATTTCCAGGGCACCGACCGGCCGCTGATCTGGCTCAGGAAGGCGATGAATTCGTCATTTGGGATAAGGCCACAGAGCCGCTCGAACAGGCGGAACGGCGTGCCTGTCCGCACCTGCATGGCCTCGGCCGCACGGCGCATTTGCGCGCCGATCGCGATCGTCCAGGCCACCTGCCCCATGGTCGCAATCTCGTCCACTCCAATGCCCCCGATCGTGGTGGGCGTGAATTCGTCGGGGATGTGACCGTCCAGCGAACCGGCAACGTCCGGCAGGAACGAGGGCTTGAGCCCAAAATCCTCAAAAATCGTGCGAAGCTCGTCGAGATCGCCGGGCGTGAGGTGACAACCAGGTAGTACGTTGACGCGGGAGATATCGCGCGATCTCGCTGTGTCGACCGGAGCCACAAGCACCTCGATCATCCGCGCCACTGTCTTGCCCCAGCCATCCTGAAAGGCATCCTTGAAATCCGGGGTCGAGACGTAGACAAGGGGGAGCTTTTCGAGCTTCGGATGCTTCTGTCGGATCAACCGGATGAAGGCTTCGACGTCATCGCCGTTGGTCTCAGTGACGCCAGTCGAATTGATGCCAATGATCTCGGGCTTGACGCGATTGTAGATGTTGAGGATCGCCTGTTCGAGATTCTCGTGGCCACCGAGCACGGTGGCAACCTCGCTCATGGCGGTCGTCTGCATCGGCACGGCTTCATTGAAATGGCGCACGAACAGCGTCAGCCCGAAGGAGGTGCAACCTTGCGGGCCGTGCAAAAGCGGCATCGCGCCGCGCAGGCCCAGGAAGGCAAATGAGCCGCCGATCGGCTGGCTCATTTTGAGCGGATTGACCGAACAGGCTTTCTTCGAGGTAGTGACGATCGCCATGTCGTCCCCCTACTCCGCCGCCTGCAGTGCCGGGGGCTGCAGATCGGAACGAATGTCCTTACAAGCAACGCACCGTGCGGTGGAATTGGTGCACGGCCTGGCGGGCTTGGCGAGATTCGGGCCATGCGCCTCAATCGCGCTCTCACCACCGCTGGCCTCACTTTCATTGGAGGAACTTATCGTATTGACGCCGTTCTTGCTCGCGTCCCGAACTGGATCAGCGGCTTGCGCATACATCTGCGCAACCGTCCTTGCCTGACGCTTCCGGTCGAACTCATCCCATGGCGCGGGTTGGCGGAGCTGATCCCATATCGGATTGTAGAGCGCTTTCTCGATCTCCTCCATGAGATTGACAATCCCGATATACCCCATGTAGGCGTGGCAGCGCTCCTGGTTGATATCGAGCCACGGCATCGCCGCCTTTAGTGCGACGAATTGCGACTTGCCGCCGGAGAGCATGATGTCGGCTTTTGCGTCCTTCAGCATCTTGTAGATCTCGCGAGGCGACATGTCCTCGATCATGTGGGCGTCCTGGCCCATTAATTCCTTGATACGTTCCTTGTCCTTCTTGGTCGATTTCTTCACGGACGTGCCGACGATCTCGAGCCCGGCCTCTTGCAAAGCGGCCACCATCGACCAGGATTTCACGCCACCGGTGATGAGAACAACCCTCTTGGCGGCAAAGCGTGGTTTGAAACGTTCAATGGCAGCCCAGGCTTTGGTCTCTTCGCGTGCGATCAGGGCTTGCGTGCGCTCCATCAGCTCAGCCGGCGCGCCGCGTTCGATCAGCATGCGCGCGATCTGGCGCAGTGAATCGCTGGAATCCTCAATACCGTAGAATGAGCCTTCAAAAAACGGGATGCCGTAGCGCTGCCTCATCTTGCGTGCGACGTTGATCATTGCCTTTGAGCAGACCATCATCGCGGCTTTGGCTCGGTGCGAATAAGCGACCTCGCGATACTTGCCGTCCCCCGAGATGCACGACAGGACCCGGATTCCGAGCTCATCGAGCAGCGGCTTGACCTGCCAGAGTTCGCCGGACAGGTTGTATTCGCCGATGATGTTGATGTCATACGCAGTGGTGTAATCGGGCTCTCCGGTACCGATGACGTGCTCCAGCAGTGCTTCGCCCGCGAGCTTGTTGCCAAGGTTCTTCGACCCCACAAATCCCGGTGCATTGATGGGAATGACCGGTTTGCAAAGTTTGGCGGAGGCTGCCTTGCAGACCGCATCGATATCGTCACCGATCATTGCGGGCACGCATGTCTGGTAGACGAAGATGGCCTGCGGGTCGTATTTCTCTGTGATCTCCTTGACTGCCCTGTACAGCCGCTTCTCGCCGCCGAACACGATGTCGGTCTCGCTCATGTCCGTGGTGAAGCTTCTGCGCCACAGCTCGGAGCCGGAGGAGGCGGAACCGCGATTGTCCCAAGAATTGCCCTCACAGGCGATTGGACCATGCACAAGATGGGCGACGTCGGTGAAGGGCTGCAGTGCGACTTTGGCGCCATCAAAGGCACACCCACCGGCGACGCCGCCCGGCTTCAGCTGCTTGGTGCATCCATTCTTGCGCTCGACGTTCGACTTGCTCGCATTCCTAGCGCAGCCCGGTTCGTTAAAGACGTCCTGTATGGTCGCGGGAAGCGAAGTCATGGTGTCTCTTTCGGGGATGTCAAGACATTCGCACAGACCAAGAGGATGGTCCGGCGGATAACCCGGGATCCCCGCCACAGCGCCGCTGTTCCTGCGGACGATGAGGCGGGGCGCTCGCCTCAACGTATGATGTCGAAGCTGTAGTCTGTCTTGCCAACTGAGCTGGTTTTTCGATCGATCTCATCAAAGATCTTGTCGAGAATCTTGACCAGCACATTCATGCTACCCTGATAGCCCCACACTGGATAACGATGGTGATGATGGCGATCGAAGATGGGGAACCCGATGCGGATTAGCGGCGTTCCAGTGTCACGCTCGAGATACTTGCCATAGGTGTTACCGATCAGGAAATCGACTGGTTCTGTGAACAGGAGCGAACGCATGTGCCAGAGATCCTTGCCCGGGAAGGCGCGGCAGTTTTTACCGAACGGCGAGCTCGCGAACAGCGCCTGCATCTTCTGCTCCCAGGCCTTACTTCCGTTGGTCGAGAGCACGTGCGTCGGCTCAGCGCCAAGCTCCAGCAAGAATGCGGCCAGGCCATAGCAGAGGTCGGGATCGCCGTAGATCGCGAACTTCTTGCCGTGAACATGCGCGCTAGAGTCAGCCATTGCGTCTACCAGACGCCCGCGCTCCCGCTCCAGCGCATTGGGAATTGCCCTGTTGGTGATACGCGACAGCGTCATCAGGAAATCGTCCGTGGCGCTGACACCCAGCGGGTGATTGAAGGCGACGACCTCCTGGTCGTGCCCCTTGATGAAGGGCAACGTCTTCTCCGTACAATATTGCTGCATGGAAATGGTTGCCTTCGCATGGACTGCGTTCGCGGCATCCTTTAGTGTGGTGCCGCCATCATACATGCGGAACTCGCCGTCGGTGGGGGTATCGAACACATCGCTGTTATCCGCGAGGATCGTGTAGCCGATCCCCATCAGCTCGAAGATGCGCTTGATCTCACGGATGTTTCCGACAGTGTAGCCATCGAAGCCACCGATGAAGTTGATCCAGTTGTTCGCTTTGCGCTGGAGTTTAGGCGCCGTGCCGGCTTTGCCATCCCAGAAATGCTCGAGGATGCCCTTGAGCGTGTTGTCGTAGCCCGTAATGTGGCTACCGACGAATGCAGGAGTGTGAGCGAATGGTACGTCGTAGTCCGCGGGGACTGAGCCTTTTTCCTTTGATGTTTTGATGAAGGCGTTGAGGTCGTCGCCAATGACTTCCGCCATGCAGGTCGTGGCGACCGCGATCATCTTCGGCTTGTACATGTTGTAGCTGTTGGCAAGCCCGTCGGTCAGGTTGTTGAGCCCTCCGAACACAGCCGCGTCTTCCGTCATGGACGAGGAGACGCACGAGGTCGGCTCCTTGAAGTGCCGCGACAAATGGCTGCGATAATACGCGACGCAACCCTGGGAGCCGTGGACGAACGGCAGTGTGCGCTCGAACCCGAGCGCGGCGAACACCGCACCTAGCGGCTGGCAGGCCTTCGCCGGATTAACAGTTAGCGCCTCGCGGGCGAAGTTCTTCTCGCGGTATTCGGGGGTCTTGGACCATTCTCTAATACGGTCGACTTCGGCGGGATCGTGCGGATTCTCAAATAGCGCCTTCTTATTGGCCAGCATCTGCTGGTATTCGTCTCCCCGGAAAAGCTCAGAGTGGTCGAGGATGTGTTCGGCGTTCTGTGTCATCATGGCACTCTTCAGGTTCTTGTGTTCGTTCTCCTGCCCTTCCCTCCTCTGCGGAAGAAAGGGCCCGAGCGTCGGCTTTCCTATTCCGCCGCCATGAGGCTCGGCCGCGGAGCGTCCTTCCAAGGTGCGCTGGTCTTCCCCCAGATCGGGGAGTTGATTGCCATATCCATGTCTCGGGCGAAGATCGCGAAGCCGTCATAACCGTGGTAAGGACCCGAGTAGTCCCAGGAATGCATTTGGCGGAACGGCACGCCCATTTTTTGGAAGACGTATTTTTCCTTGATACCGGAGCCGACGAGATCGGGCCGGATCTTTTCTACGAAGCGCTCGAATTCGTAGCCGGTGACATCGTCGTAGATCAGCGTGCCGTCCTTGACGTAGTGCTGGGCGGTGCGCTGATAGTCGTCGTTGTGACCGAACTCATAGCCTGTGCCGACAACATCCATGCCGAGGTCCTCATACGCGCCGATGACGTGGCGAGGACGTAGGCCGCCTACGAACAGCATTACGGTCTTGCCATCGAGCCGCGGCCGGTATTTCGCGGTCACCGCATCGACCAGCGGCTGATATTTCGCGATGACGCGCTCGGCGCCCTCCTCGATCTTATCATCGAAGAAGCTTGCAATTTTGCGCAGCGACTCCGCGATTTTGGAAGGCCCGAAGAAGTTGTACTCGCACCAGGGAATCCCAAATTTTTCCTCCATGTGCCGTGAGATGTAGTTCATCGAGCGATAGCAATGCAATATGTTGAGCTTCGCTTTCGGCGTCGCCTCCAATTCAGCGAGAGATCCATCCCCGGACCACTGGGCGATGACGCGCAGGCCCATTTCTTCGAGCAGGATCCGTGACGACCAGGCGTCGCCGCCGATGTTGTAGTCACCGATGATGGCGACGTCATATGGGGTCGGCTCAAATTTAGAGCTGGCTTCTGGGGCGCTCTTGTCGAAGATCCAATCTCGAACGGCGTCGTTCGCGATGTGATGGCCGAGCGATTGTGACACTCCACGAAAACCCTCGCACCGCACAGGCACGATGGTTTTGCCGCCATATTGCTTTGACTTTTCTCTGGAGACTGCCTCGATATCGTCACCGATCAAACCAATTGGACATTCGGACTGAATGGTAATGCCCCTGTTGAGAGGAAACAGCTCCTGCAGCTCGTCGATGAGTTTTGTGACCTTTTTATCTCCGCCGAACACGATATCCTTTTCCTGGAAATCGGAAGTGAACTGCAGTGTCACGAACGTGTCGATGCCGGTCGTGCCGACGTAGTAGTTGCGCCGCGAGCCCCATGAGTACTGACCACAGCCGACCGGACCGTGACTAATGTGGATCATGTCCTTGATCGGCCCCCAGACCACGCCCTTGGAGCCCGCGTAGGCGCAGCCGCGGATGGTCATTACGCCCGGAATGGACTTAATATTGGACTTGACGCCACAATCCGACTTTCCCGCCTCGTGAACACTCAGATGCTTGGCGCGCCTTTTGGCGGTCTTCTCTGGGTAGACCTTCAACACCTCATCAATTAGCTGCTTGTTGCGCGCCTTGATCTCTGCGACGCTTTCGGTAGTTGCTCGGCTCATACGAATTTCCTTTCCATTGTCGTCTCAAATGAAGAAGCGACGCTTTTCCGGTAGATCGACGGATTTCCGATCCGGCGTTGAGGTGTAAAGCGTGCAAATCTCCATGGCCGGTCCTACCGAACGCAACTTCGCGGGCTTCCGGATCCAGCGGCCGATCAGGATGTTGCAGCTCATCTCGGCTAAGCGCTTGCGAGCACCATGCGTGACGCTGTTGATTTGTCGACGGAATCGCTGACCAAGACGCGTCTCGGTGATGTCATGCCTGCCCTCCAGCGATTGGTCATATCGTCTTCTTTACTCGCTCGCGTGCCATCAGGGGGGCGGCCTGCCCCTCTTCATGTCGATGCAAAGGGCTAACAGCCGCCTGTTGCGCGAGGGTCTGCAACGAGTGTGCCAGCGGTGGTTGAATACAAAAACCCACGTCTGTAGAGCTAGATAGCTGCTAGGATGCGGATTGTTATAAAACTGACCCTGCGTGGCACCGACAGGCTTACCCGCTAAAGCCCTGTCTGAAACAAAACAATCACTTGCGCTCTCCGCCAGCGAGATGGCTAAATTCTTCCCGCGCGCCGACGTCACTCCGGTGCGGCAGCTTTGCTTGGCGCACCCATCGAGCGATCCCACGAGACTTCAGCGCACGTAGATGCGCGCATGGTGTTTGCGATCGATCCTAAGAAAGTGGTGATTGAGCTGCACCATCTCTTCCGGGTGTCGGGCGACGTGGAAAATTGCCCCCCTGACGACACGAGGAATTGACCCCCTCGCGACACGGTCAGAACGGGGGTTTTATGCAGCGACTCAGTTCAGGTCCTCTGCGGTTCAAAGATCCGC